>NZ_JAMDGY010000032.1 GCF_028656955.1 Pseudomonas fontis | reverse complement strand
GGCCGGCTCCCACAGGGGCCAAATTCAGCGCTTGTGGCACAGCGTCATGCCATCCCCCAGCGGCAGCATCGACAGCGCCACCCGCTCATCCACCCCAAGCGCTGCATTGAGCTGCTGAATCGCTCGCGTATCCGCGCTGTCCGGTGCCGCCTGCAACACCCGGCCACTCCACAAGGTATTGTCGAACACCAGCACGCCACCTTGGCGCAGCAACACCAATGCCTGCTCCAGGTACAACGGATAATTGGCCTTGTCAGCATCGATGAAGACCAGGTCAAACACCCCCGCCTCCAGCGTCGCTAGGGTCTCCAGCGCAGGCCCCAGACGCAGCTCGATCCGCTGCTCCACACCCGCCTCCTGCCAATAGCGCCGCGCAATGGCGTGGTAATCGCCTGCCAGGTCGCAACAGGTCAATCGCCCCTCAGGCATTGCCTGGGCCATGCACAGCGCGCTGTAACCGGTAAAGGTGCCCACTTCGATCACCCGCCGCGCCCCGATCAGGCTCACCAGCCAGGCGAGCAACTGCCCCTGCTCCGGCGCCACCTGCCAGCGCGCCTCGGGCAAGGCCTGGGTTTCCTCGCGCAAACGCGCCAGCAACGGCGTCTCTCGCAGGGAGACCCGTTGTAGGTAGTCATAAAGGGAGTCATCGAGGTAAAGCGTACGGCCAGTCATCGCTGTACCTCGCGCAGATCAGGGGTTGCGCGCCAGGTGGGCGGCCTGTCCCGGCTGCAGCACGCGCTTGGCGTTCAGGTAGGCTTTCTGCCAATAGCTGTTGGACAGGTAGTCCAGGCGCACCGTTCCACCGCTGGACGGCGCATGCACAAAGCGCCCTTCACCGACATAGATGCCGGCATGGCTCACCTGCCCGCCGCCATTGGTGGCGAAGAACACCAGGTCGCCCGACTGCAAGGCATCGCGGCCGATGTCCGGCGCGCGCATCACGATCATTTCCCGGGTGGTACGCGGCAAGGCAATGCCGGCCGAGTCACGGTACACGTAACCGATCAGCCCACTGCAATCAAAACCGGAATCCGGGGTATTGCCGCCCCAGCGATACGGCGTCCCGACCAGGCCGATGGCCTGGATCAGCACGTCGTCCGCAGCAGGCGAGTAAACAGCTTGAGGCGCCACGGCCCGTGGCGTGACCACCTGGGGTGATCGCGGGGCATGACTGGAGCAGGCACCGAGCAGTGCCGCCAGGGAAAGAAGTGCAATGCGCGCCATCGTCGACATGGTCAGAACATCCTGTCTGAAGTCGCCCGGTACTTTGTCCGGAAATAGTGAGAAATTAGATTAGACGCTTTCTGTAAACACGTACGGCGGCAAGCTTTTAAGCTATGCCGCCGTACGTCGGAAAAACCGGAAGACTCAGTTGCGCGAGAGTGTGGTCGGTGCCATTGCCAGCGCGCGCTTGGCTTCGATGAAGGTCTTGCTCCAGTAGCGATCGCCCAGGCTGTCGATACGCACACCACCGCTGCGGCGGCTGCTGGAGTGGATGAACTGGTCATCACCCAGGTAGATGCCGGCGTGGCTGACGCGACCGCGGCCATTGGTGCTGAAGAACAGCAGATCACCCGGCTTGAGGTTGTTGCGAGCCACCAGGGGGGCCTTCACGTTGATCATTTCGCGGGTGGAGCGCGGCAGGTTCATGCCGGCTTCTTCGCGGAACAGGTAGCCGATGAAACCACTGCAATCAAAGCCGGACGCCTCGGAGGTGCCACCGAAACGGTAACGGGTACCGATCAGGGCCATGCCACGTTCGAGGATGTTGTCGGCCAATGCTGGCAGTTGGTAAGGCTTGCTGCTGGAGAAGGCTTCCAGGTCCTGCTCGGTAGCCAGCTCTTCTTCGAACACCGATGCTTGGGTGGACGATTTGGCGGCAGCCTGGGCAGTGATGGATTGTGCAACCTGCTGCTGCGAAGAAGGGCCATGGGCCGCGCAGCCAAAAAGCAGGGTCACGAGTGCGAGGGGCACGAGGGGTGCGAAGCGATTTAGCATGGGCACGACCGTGTCTGGAATTTAAAGAAGTCGAGACTATGCCTTCTATCGCATCGATTTGCAAATTCAATCGAAAAAAATGTGACTTTTATGTGCCGAGGCTCTAGCCCGCCTCTATCACGTCACTACCAGCCCAAAGTTTCCTTCAAAAACGGGATGGTCAGCTTGCGCTGGGCCTGCAAGGAAGCCTGGTCGAGGCGCTCGAGCAGGTCGAACAAGGCGCTCATGCTCCGCGTGCCACGGGTAAGGATGAAATGCCCGACTTCGTCGGTGAGGTGCAGGCCACGGCGTGAAGCGCGCAGTTGCAAGGCACGCAGCTTGTCTTCGTCAGACAGTGCACGCATCTGGAAGATCAGTGCCAGGGTCAGCCGTGACTTGAGGTCGGCCAGCTTGATCGGCAGTTCACGCGGGGAGCTGGAGGCGGCAAGCAACAGGCGACGGCCGCTGTCGCGCAGGCGGTTGAACAGGTGGAACATCGCCTCTTCCCACTCGGGCTTGCCGGCAATCACGTGCAGGTCGTCAAGGCACACCAGCTCGTACTGCTCGAGGTTGTCCAGCAGTTCGATGCCACGGTCGAGCAATTGCGCCAGGGGCAGGTACACCGCAGGCTCGCCCATTTGCTCGAAGCGCAGGCAGGCGGCCTGAAGCAGGTGGGTACGCCCGACGCCTTGTTTGCCCCAGAGGTAGATCAGGCTTTCAGTCCAGCCGGCGTCGGCTTCGCAGAGACGCTCGACGTAGCCCAATGCTGCGGCGTTGGCACCCGGATAGTAGTTGATGAAGGTGGCGTCATCACGCAGACGCACACCCAGGGGCAACTGGATCGGTTTCATGCTGGCTGGGCAGTCCCGAAGAACCGCAAGGGGCCTTTAGTGAAAAGTCTGCAAAGTTTATACCCGTGGCGCCGCTCGCACAATGCGTTAGGAAAATCAAAGGCTTGCATACGTTCCCCAAAAGTATCGCGGGGCCCGGCCCACGCTGCCCTACAGATCAGGATCAATCTGCCCCCCATAGGCATCCGACTCTTTATAGAGGTCATGCATATGCCGCAGCAGCACCATGATCACCGCCGCCACCGGCAATGCCAGCAACACGCCGGTGAAGCCGAACAACTCGCCCCCGGCGAGGATCGCGAAGATCACCGCCACCGGGTGCAAGCCAATACGGTCGCCCACCAGCATCGGCGTCAGCACCATGCCTTCCAGCGCCTGGCCGATCATGAACACCGCGACGATCCCCAGCATCGGGTACAAGTCGCCGCCAAACTGGAACAGCCCGGCCACCAGTGCCGCGCCAATACCAATAATGAAGCCCATATACGGCACGATGGCCGCCAGCCCCGCCAGCACGCCGATCAACAGCCCCAGCTCCAGCCCCACCAGGCTCAAGCCTGCGGCATAGATCACGCCCAACGCCAGCATCACCAGCAACTGCCCGCGCACGAAGGCGCCAAGCACTTCATGGCACTCGCCGGCCAGCCCCACCACCTGCTCTTCACGCTGGCGCGGCAATAGGCTGCGCAGCTTGGCCATCATCAGGTCCCAGTCACGCAGCAGGTAGAAGCCCACCACCGGAATCAGCACCAGGTTCGCCAACCAGCCGATCAGCGCCAGGCCCGACGCCGTTGCCTGGGACAGCACGAAACCGACAATGTCGGTGGTCTGGCCCATGTGCTCGCCAATGGCCGACTTGATCTTGTCGAACTTCCAGAAACCATCCACCAGCCCCAGGCGTGTCTGCACCCACGGCAAAGCCACATGCTGCAGCCAGTCGAGCATCTGCGGCGCCAGCTCATACAGGCGGATCAACTGCTTGGCCAGCATCGGAATCAACACCAGCAGCATCGCCATGAACACCAGGGTGAACAGGCTGAACACCACCACCACGCCCCAGGTGCGCGACAACCCCAGGCGCTCCAGTCGATCCACCAGCGGGTCGGCCAGATAGGCCAGCAGAATGCCGACCAGGAACGGCGAAAGAATGCCGTGCAAAAAATACAGCAGCGCGCCGATCAGCAACGCCACGCCCAGCCACATCCAGCGGCGCATATCGGTCATCAACAATTCCTCTTACCAGCGAAAACGCAGGCCGTTGAACGGCTGCGGTGCAGCAACCGGCGCCGCCTCTGGCGTTGCCGGAGCAGTGCTTGCAGGGCTCGCGACAGGAGCCGCGACAGGCGCCTCAGCCGGCAGCTCCTGCAATTTGGACAACGACAACTGGGCACGCAACTGATCGCTGTTGCCAGAGACCTTGTACACCAGGGTATCGCCGTCCACGTGCTGCAGACGTCCGCCATACGGTTCCAACACGCGACCCAGCTCGGCATAACGCGCCAGGTTCATGCCCTGGACCTGGATCTGCTGCTCGCTGCTCGCCCCAGGCTTGGTGGCAAAGCGCGGCGCCAGACGGTTGTTCACCGCCAACATCACCGCATCGGCCAGGGCCGCCTGGTCCGCGCCCTCAACCGTCCCCTGCTCGCGCTGATCGCCCAACCACAGGCGCCAGGTGCCTTGCCACTTGCCCTCGGCCTCAGTCGCATGCACCGCCAGGATCGCATCGGCGCCATAACGCTCAGAGGCCTCCTTCAGCGGTGCCAGGTCAGTGCCTTCGAGGTTCTTGGCGTTGGCCACCAACTGCTCCTGCAAGTCGCCCAGCGGCAGGCGCAACGGCAAACCACGGTGCTGCGCCGCGCGACGCAGGGGCTCGGCGCTGCCTTGGCCATCGCCGACCAGGCTGGAACCTTCCGGGCTGTCGTTCAGCCACCAGCCAAGCAGCGATGGCCGATTGCTGCCCCACAGGGCCAGGCCGGCCTGGCGCAAGGCGCGCTCGGTACTGCCCGGGTCGAACTCGACCAGCAGCACTTCTGGCGGGCCTGCTTCAAAGCCGTATTGGCTGATGATCTGCTGCGGGTCTTTGCGCAAGGCCGCCAGGCCTGGGCTCTGCAACGCCTTGGGGTCGCCGGTCAGGCGCAGGATCAAGGTATCCAGCGCCTTGTTGGTGGCCTCAGTGCGCGCTTCAGCGCTTTGCCCACTGGCCGGTTCGCGCACTTGATACAGGCTGTGCAGGGTTTCGGCCTGGGCACCCAGGCCAAACAGGGCAAGACAGCCAACGACCAGGTATGAAGGCAAACGCATGGAGGATTCCCGTCCAGATAAAAAGAAGAGGCATGGCCTGTGAAAAGTGAAGTTCAGACCACCGCCGACGGCAAAACATTCAGCTGCGCCGGCGAAATTCATACCCTATACCTTATACAGCCCACGACGCGGCAACCAGCCGCAGGCCTGCAATCGCAGTTTTTCCATCAAATCAGGCCCTGCCCGTCGGCCTGAGGATGGCCGCTCAAGGGTAACCCTGATAAAATCGCGCGCCTTCGCAGACCGCCGACGGTCAGGCAGCCGGATTTCCCTCCGCCTTGCCTTGCAGTTCTCGGTCGATTCCCCTGAATCCCTCCCCCCTAAAGGCCTGGATCATGAGCAAGCAACCCTCCCTGAGCTACAAGGACGCCGGTGTAGACATCGACGCCGGTGAAGCATTGGTCGAACGCATCAAAGGCGTTGCCAAGCGCACGGCGCGCCCGGAAGTCATGGGCGGCCTGGGCGGTTTTGGCGCCCTCTGCGAGATCCCGGCGGGCTACAAGCAGCCGGTCCTGGTCTCCGGCACCGACGGCGTCGGCACCAAACTGCGTCTGGCACTGAACCTGAACAAGCATGACAGCATCGGCCAGGACCTGGTCGCCATGTGCGTCAACGACCTGATCGTCTGCGGCGCCGAGCCACTGTTCTTCCTCGACTACTACGCCACCGGCAAGCTCAACGTCGACATCGCGGCCACCGTGGTGACCGGTATCGGCGCGGGTTGCGAACTGGCCGGCTGCTCGCTGGTTGGCGGCGAAACCGCTGAAATGCCTGGCATGTACGAAGGCGAAGACTACGATCTGGCCGGCTTCTGCGTCGGCGTGGTGGAAAAAGCCGAGATCATCGACGGCTCCAAAGTGGCCACCGGTGACGCGCTGATCGCCCTGCCATCGTCCGGCCCGCACTCCAACGGCTACTCGCTGATCCGCAAGATCATCGAAGTGTCCGGTGTCGACATCGAAACCATCCAGCTCGACGGCAAGCCGCTGACCGAACTGCTGATGGCCCCGACCCGCATCTACGTCAAGCCGCTGCTCAAGCTGATCAAGGACACCGGCGCCGTCAAGGCCATGGCCCACATCACCGGTGGCGGCCTGCTCGACAACATCCCGCGCGTGCTGCCAAAAGGCGCCCAGGCCGTGGTTGACGTGGCAAGCTGGAACCGCCCTGCGGTGTTCGACTGGCTGCAAGCGCAAGGCAACGTCGACGAGAACGAAATGCACCGCGTGCTGAACTGCGGCGTGGGCATGGTCATCTGCGTCGCTCAGGACCAGGTTGAAATCACCCTGAAAACCCTGACCGACGCCGGCGAGCAGCCATGGGTCATCGGCCAGATCGGTGTGGCTGCCGAAGGCGCTGCCCAGGTCGAGCTGAAGAACCTCAAGGCGCACTGATGCCGAGTAAGCCTTGTGATGTAGTGGTGCTGCTGTCTGGCACCGGCAGCAACCTGCAAGCCCTGATCGACAGCGTCCGTGCCGGGGATTCCCCGGTGCGGATCCGCGCCGTCATCGCCAACCGCGCCGATGCCTACGGCCTGCAACGCGCCAGCGCTGCGGGCATCGACACCGCTGTGCTCGACCACAAGGCCTTCGACGGCCGTGAAGCGTTCGACACGGCGCTGGTCGAGCTGATCGACAGCTTCCAGCCGCAGTTGGTGGTGCTGGCCGGTTTCATGCGTATCCTCAGTGCCGGCTTCGTGCGGCACTATCAGGGCCGCCTGCTCAATATCCACCCTTCCCTGCTACCCAAGTACAAGGGCCTGCACACCCATCAACGGGCGCTGGAAGCGGGCGATAGCGAGCACGGCTGCAGCGTGCACTTCGTAACCGAGGAACTCGATGGCGGCCCGCTGGTCGTACAGGCAGTCATCCCGGTAGAAGTGGACGACACGCCGGAACGCCTGGCACAACGGGTTCACCAACAGGAACATCAGATTTATCCGCTGGCAGTGCGCTGGTTTGCCGAAGGCCGTTTGCGCCTTGGCGAGCACGGTGCTCTACTGGATGGTCAGCCCCTGGCGGCCAGCGGCCACTTGATTCGACCCTAGGAGATTTTATGCGTCGCGCCCTGCTCTTTGCTCTTGCCGTGATCGCGTTGCCACTGCAGGCAGCAGACCTGAAGCCGTTCTCGGCCAGCTACACCGCCGACTGGAAGCAACTGCCCATGAGTGGCACCGCTGAACGCAGCCTGGCAAAGAACGCCAACGGCACCTGGAGCCTGAACTTCAAGGCGTCGATGATGATCGCCAGCCTGACCGAGCAAAGCACCCTGCGCCAGGAGAAGGACACCCTGCTGCCGCAGACCTACCACTTCGAACGCGGTGGCCTGGGTAAAGCGAAGAAAGTCGACCTGGACTTCGACTGGAGCAGCAAGAAGATCACCGGCACCGACCGTGGTGACCCGGTCAACCTGCCGCTCAATGCTGGCGTGCTGGACAAGTCGTCTTATCAGCTGGCCCTGCAACACGATGTCGCGGCTGGCAAGAAGAGCATGACCTACCAGGTGGTCGACGGTGACGAGATCGACACCTACGACTTCCGTGTACTGGGTTCCGAGAAGGTCACCACCAAGACTGGCGCGGTCAATGCCATCAAGGTCGAGCGTGTCCGTGACCCGAGCCAGAACAAGCGCATCACCGAGTTGTGGTTCGCCAAGGACTGGGACTACCTGCTGGTGCAATTGCGCCAGGTCGAGACCGATGGCAAGGAATACGTCATCGTGCTGCAGGACGGTACCGTTGACGGCAAGTCGGTCAAAGGCAACTGAGCCGACATGACGCTACACCCCAAGCCCCGCCTAGTGCGGGGCTTTTTATTGGCTGCCCCTCCGAGACAGTAGTGCACCCCCTGTGGGAGCGGGCTCGTCCCGCGATGCTTGTAACCATGAAACATGTTTCATGCGCCAAGCATTTACTTAGCCAGCTAACAAATTCTATAAAAGAGTCCTGCGACACGGTGCCGCAGTTCACTGGAATTTGGAGTTAACAGATGACTGTCAAAGTAACTGAGCGCGACGATTCGAAAATGTCCTATGAAGGCCTCGCCGCGGGCGTACGCATCTGGGATGTGCACCAACAGGACCAACTGGTCGGGATGTTCCACCAGGAGCATGAAGCCCACAATTACCGCATGGAGCTCGAGTACCTCGAGAGCCAGCAAGCCCAGCAGCACTGAACACTGCCCCAGTAACAAAAAACCCCGCCTAGGCGGGGTTTTTCGTGTTTACCACATCAGGTCATCAGGGATGACATACGCGGCATACGGATCGTCTGCATCCGGCTCGTCCACCTGGGTGTTGAGCAGGATGATGCGCTGCGGGTCGCGTTCCTGGATCTTCACCGCCGCTTCACGCGGGATGATCTCGTAGCCGCCACCATGGGCGACAATCGCCAGCGAGCCGCTGCTCAGCTTGCTGCGCACCAGGGTGTTGACCGAGATACGCTTGACCTTCTTGTCGTCGACGAAGTTGTAGTAGTCCTCGGTGGTCAGCTTGGGCAGGCGCGACACTTCGATCAATTGCTTGACCTGGGCGGCACGGGCCTTCTGCTCGGCCTTCTCCTGCTGCTGGCGGTTCAGCTCCTGGTCACGCTTGGCCTTCTCGGCCTGCGCGTCCTTGGCCAGGCGCTGCTGGGTGTCATCGACTTCAACCTGGCCTTTGTGCTCCAGGCGTTTTTGTTTCTTTTGATCTTTGGTGACCTGCTTGACCTGCTTCTGGTTGACCAGACCGGCCTTGAGCAACTGGTCGCGAAGGGAAAGGCTCATTGGTGTTCACTCACTTATGCAACAGCTCAGCCGCAGCTGGGCAGGTTCTTTTCCTGACGTTTGGCTTCGCCCCAGAGCGCGTCCAAGTCTTCGAGGGTGCAATCTTCAATCGGACGACCTACATCGCGCAATGCCTGTTCGATAAATCGGAAACGTCGTTCGAACTTGCCATTGGCGCCACGCAGGGCGTTTTCCGGGTCGAGCTTGAGGTGCCGGGCCAGGTTGACGGTGGCAAACAGCAGATCACCGACCTCGTCGGCCAGGGCCTGCGGGTCGTTATCGGCCATGGCCTGGAGCACTTCATCGAGCTCTTCGCGCACCTTGTCCAGCACCGGCAACGCATCGGGCCAGTCGAAACCGACTTGGGCCGCGCGCTTTTGCAGCTTGGCCGCGCGCGACAGGGCCGGCAACGCGGCCGGCACATCGTCGAGCAGCGACAGTTGCTCAGGCACGCTCTTTTCAGCGCGCTCCTGGGCCTTGATCTCTTCCCAGCGCTGCTTGACCTGCTCTTCGCTCAGGCGCGGCGCGTCCAGCGGCGCATACAGCTCACCGGTGGGGAATACATGGGGGTGACGACGGATCAGCTTGCGGGTGATGCTGTCGATCACCCCGGCAAACTCGAAACGGCCTTCTTCCAGTGCCAGCTGGCTGTAGTAGACCACCTGGAACAGCAGGTCGCCCAGCTCGCCCTGCAAGTGCTCGAAATCGCCCTGCTCGATGGCGTCGGCCACTTCGTAGGCTTCTTCAAGGGTATGCGGGACGATGCTCGCGTAGGTCTGCTTGAGGTCCCATGGGCAGCCGTATTGCGGGTCGCGCAGGCGGGCCATGAGGTGGAGCAGGTCTTCGAGGTTGTACATCTTGGATTCTCTGTTGGCATTGCTGGCCCCATCGCTGGCAAGGCCAGCTCCCACAGATTCAGTAGCACTCTGCAACTCTGTGGGAGCCGGCGTTGCCGGCGATAGCGCCCTCAAGGCGTCCGGTTACGCCGCGTCTCGATGATGTTCGGCAACTGCGAAATCCGCCCCAGCAGGCGCCCCAGGGCATCCAGGCCAGGGATCTCGATGGTCAGCGACATCACTGCGGTGTTGTCTTCCTTGTTCGAACGGGTGTTGACCGCCAGCACGTTGATGCGCTCGTTGAGCAGCACCTGCGAAACGTCGCGCAGCAACCCCGGCCGGTCGTAGGCACGGATGACGATGTCCACCGGGTAGGTCTGTACCGGCACCGGGCCCCAGCTGACCTGGATGATCCGCTCCGGCTCGCGCCCGGCCAGTTGCAGCACCGAGGCACAGTCCTGACGGTGGATGGTCACGCCACGGCCCTGGGTGATGTAGCCGACGATCGCATCGCCCGGCAGCGGCTGGCAGCAACCAGCCATCTGCGTCAGCAGGTTGCCGACCCCCTGGATCTGGATATCGCCACGCTTGCCCGGCTTGTAGCCAGTGGCCTTGCGCGGCACCAGTTCGATATGGTCGCTGCGCTCAGGCTCTACCAGTTGCTGCGCCGCGTTCACCAGGTGCGCCAGGCGCAAGTCGCCGGCACCCAGCGAGGCGAACATGTCCTCGGCCGCCTTGAGGTTGGCCTTCTCGGCCAGACGCTCGAAATCGACCTGCGGCAAGCCCAGGCGATTGAGCTCGCGCTCGAGCAAGGTCTTGCCCGCCGCCACGTTCTGGTCGCGCGCCTGCAACTTGAACCAGTGGACGATCTTCGCCCGCGCCCGCGAGGTGGTGACATAGCCCAGGTTCGAGTTCAGCCAGTCGCGGCTCGGGTTGCCGTGCTTGCTGGTGATGATCTCGACCTGCTCACCGGTCTGCAGGCTGTAGTTGAGCGGCACGATACGCCCATTGATCTTGGCGCCACGGCAGTTGTGACCGATCTCGGTGTGCACCCGGTAGGCGAAGTCCAGCGGCGTCGAGCCCTTGGGCAGGTCGATGGCGTGGCCATCAGGGGTGAACACGTAGACCCGGTCCGGCTCGATATCAACGCGCAGCTGCTCGGCCAGGCCACCGATATCGCCCAGCTCTTCGTGCCATTCCAGCACCTGACGCAGCCAGGAGATTTTCTCTTCGTAATGGTTGGAACCGGATTTGACGTCCGTGCCCTTGTAGCGCCAGTGCGCACAGACGCCGAGTTCGGCCTCTTCGTGCATGGCGTGGGTACGGATCTGTACTTCCAGCACCTTGCCCTCGGGGCCGATCACCGCTGTGTGCAGCGAGCGGTAGCCGTTTTCCTTGGGGTTGGCGATGTAGTCGTCGAATTCCTTGGGGATGTGCCGCCACAGGGTGTGCACGATGCCCAGCGCGGTGTAGCAGTCGCGCATCTCCGGCACCAGCACGCGCACGGCACGCACGTCGTAGATCTGGCTGAACTCCAGGCCCTTGCGCTGCATTTTGCGCCAGATCGAATAGATGTGCTTGGCCCGGCCACTGATGTCGGCCTTGACCCCGGTGGCCAGCAGTTCGTTCTGTAACTGGCCCATCACTTCGCTGATGAAGCGCTCGCGGTCCAGCCGGCGCTCGTGCAGCAACTTGGCGATCTGCTTGTACTGCTCCGGCTCCAGGTAGCGGAACGACAGGTCTTCAAGTTCCCACTTGATGTGGCCGATGCCCAGGCGGTGCGCCAGCGGCGCATAGATATCAAATACTTCGCGCGCGACGCGATCACGCTTTTCTTCGTCGGCGTTTTTCAGCGCGCGGATCGCGCAGGTACGTTCGGCCAGCTTGATCAGGGCGACGCGAACGTCATCGACCATCGCCACGAGCATCTTGCGCAGGTTCTCGACCTGCGCCTGCGAGCCGAGCACCAGCGACTGGCGCGGGCTGAGGCTGGCACTGATGGCGGCCATGCGCAGCACGCCGTCGATCAGCTTGGCCACGACCGGGCCGAAACGCTGGCCGACTTCAGCCAGGGTCACCTTGCCTTCACGCACGCCACGGTAAATGATCGCCGCCACCAGCGAATCCTGGTCGAGCTTGAGGTCGGCGAGGATCTCGGCGATTTCCAGGCCCGCCTGGAAACTCGGGGTGCCGTCGGCCCAGGAATGCTTGTCCGGGTTGCCCTTTTTCTCGATCTCCTGGGCGAACTCGCAGGCGACCTTGAGGGCTTCCCTGTCCAGCGCCATGTCGACGCTGAGCACATGATCCAGCCATGCTTCGAGATTGATACTGCCGTCATTGTTGACCGGCTGGTGCACTCTCACCTGTACCATCTTTATTTACCTTTCCCTACAGCGCATACGCGATGCGCTTGAAAACTCAGGTGCCGCCCTGCCTGCTCGTAGGGGCGACACCGGGAGGGCCAGCTGCGCTAGCCCACCTCGAATAACGCCATGGCCTCGACATGCGCGGTCTGCGGAAACATGTCGAGGATCCCGGCACATTTTAACCGGTAACCCTGCTTGACCAACTCAAGCGTATCGCGGGCCAGGGTTGCCGGGTTGCACGATACATAGACCAATCGTTTGGCACCCAGGGCGCCGATGTTGCGTACCACCTCGAATGCACCATCACGTGGTGGATCCAAGAGTACCGCAGAAAAGCCCCCGGCCGCCCAGCTTGAACTCGCCAGAGGCTGGGATAAATCGGCCTGAAAAAACGCCGCATTATGCAGATTGTTGCTACGGGCATTGGCGGCGGCCCGCTCGACCATCGCCTGCACCCCTTCCACCGCCACCACTTCGCGGGCCTTGCCGGCCAGCGGCAGGGCAAAGTTGCCCAGGCCGCAGAACAGGTCGAGCACACGCTCATCGGCTTGCGGTGCCAACCAGGCCATGGCCTGCTCGATCATCGCGGTATTGACCTGGGCATTGACCTGGACGAAGTCGCCCGGGCGATACGCCAGTTCGAGGTTCCAGGGTTCCAGCACAAAGCCCAGGCTCTGACCGGCTTCAACAGGCGCCGGTTCACCCTCACCCTGTAACCAGAGTTGTACGTTTGCTTCGCTGCAAAACGCTTGCAGCCGGGCCAGGTCACCCTCGCCCAGTGGGCCGGTATGACGCAGCAGCAAGGCCAGCGCCGTGCCACTGAACAATTCGACGTGCCCAACCACCTGCGGCTTGCTCAGGCTGTGCAGTAACACCGGCAGGTGGCGCATGATCGACTGCAAGGGTTGTACCAGTACCGGGCAATCGTCGATGGCGACGATGTCCTGGCTGGCTTCGGCGCGAAAGCCCACCTTCAGCTTTTTCGCTTTCTGGTCCCAGCGCACAGCCACCCGGGCGCGGCGCCGGTAGCCGAATTCCGGGCCGCTCAACGGCGCGGCCCACTGCTCCGGCACCACGCCGGCAACACGTTGCAGCTGTTCGGCGAGCAGGCGCTGTTTCAATTCAAGCTGATCGGCATGCGGCAGGTGCTGCAGGTTGCAGCCGCCGCAGCGGTCGAAGTGTTTGCACGGCGCGGCGCGGCGCATCGGGTTGGCGCTGAAGACTCGCTCCAGGCGCGCCTCCACGACCTTGCCGTGGGTATTGAGTACCCGCGCCTCGACCTCCTCACCCGCCAGCGCACCGCTGACGAACCAGGTGCGGCCTTCAAGGAAGGCGATGCCACGGCCGTCACCGGCCAGGCGCTCGATGCTCAGGCGCTGCTTCTTGCCGGTGGGGATCTGCGGCGCGCGGCTGCCACCGGTCGGCTGGAAGCGCAGGCCGGTGTTACGTTTGGTCTTGGACATCAGTGATCCGCGTTGAAAATGCCGGTCGACAGGTAACGGTCGCCACGGTCACAGATGATTGCCACGATGACGGCGTTTTCCACTTCGCGGGACAGGCGCAGCATGGCTGCCACTGCACCACCGGAGGACACACCACAGAAAATGCCCTCTTCGCGGGCTAGGCGCCGGGTGGTCTCCTCGGCTTCGACCTGGGACATGTCGACCACGCGGTCGACGCGCGAGGCGTCGAAGATCTTCGGCAGGTACTCGTGCGGCCAGCGGCGGATGCCCGGGATGGCCGAGCCTTCCATTGGTTGCAGGCCGACGATCTGCACCTCGGGGTTCTGTTCCTTGAGGTAGCGCGAGCAGCCCATGATGGTACCGGTGGTGCCCATGGAACTGACGAAATGGGTGATGCTGCCGGCGGTCTGCTGCCAGATTTCCGGGCCGGTACTGGCGTAGTGGGCCTCGGGGTTGTCGGCGTTGCCGAACTGGTCGAGCATCTGCCCACGGCCTTCGGCCTGCAGGCGCTCGGCGAGGTCGCGGGCGCCCTCCATGCCTTCTTCCTTGCTGACCAGGATCAGCTCGGCACCATAGGCGGTCATCGCCGCCTTGCGCTCGGCGCTGGAGTTGTCGGGCATGATCAGGATCATCTGGTAGCCCTTGATCGCCGCTGCCATCGCCAGGGCAATACCGGTGTTGCCGGAGGTCGCCTCGATCAGCGTGGCGCCTGGCTTGATCTGCCCGCGCAGTTCGGCGCGGGTGATCATCGACAACGCCGGACGGTCCTTGACCGAACCTGCCGGGTTGTTGCCTTCAAGCTTGAGCAGGAGGGTATTGCTGGAGTCGCCGGCCATACGTTGCAGGCGAACCAGAGGCGTGTTGCCGACGCAATCGGCGATGGTAGGGTACTGCAAGGTCATGGCGTATTCGCAATCCAGACTGCCGGGGGTGAGTATCATACCGGCAAACGGCTTTGGCCCATATCACGCAATGTGTGGGGGTTATAGCTTTGGGATATAAGCCCTATGGTGTGCTCGCGGGCCCTATCGCCGGCAAGGCCGGCTCCCACAGTCTCAGCCCCTGTGGGAGCCGGCCTTGCCGGCGATGAAGTCACCGCGATCAGTCAGCCACTGCCAGCAGCCGCATGTTCAGCCGCAACCCCCGCCCACTGTTCTGTGCCCACAACTGCCCGGCCTGACGCTGCAAGGCATTGCGCGCAATACTCAAGCCCAGGCCGAAGCCGCCATCGCCAGGCCGCGAATCGTCGAGCCGGGCAAACGGCGCGAAAATCCGCTCCAGCTCTTCTTCAGCCACACCACCGCCCTCATCTTCCAGCCACAGCAACCAGTAGTCCCCCTGGCGCCGCCCCTCCAGACGAATCACCCCGTCCGCCGGCGAATGGCGGATGGCGTTGCGCAAAATGTTCTCCAGCGCCTGCGCCAGGCTGTTGAGGTTGCCCTGCACCCAGCACTCGGCACCCAGGCCACAATGCAGGCGCTGCGGCGACCAGCCACTTTCATAGCAGGCGTCCTCGCACAGCATCTCCCATAACGCCTGGACCTGAATCGGCTCGCGCGACAACGGCGCCCGCTCGGCATCCAGCCAGGCCAGTTGCAGGCTGTCTTCGACCAAACGCTGCATGCAGTCGATCTCGCGGTGCAAGCGTTCGCGCAGGCAATCGGCATTCTGCTCGCCCTCACAGGCCACCTTCAGCCGGCTCAGCGGCGTGCGCAGTTCATGCGACAAATCGCGCAGCATTTGCTGCTGCAAGGCCACCGTGCCCTGCAAGCGCTCAGCCATATGGTCGAACGCCCGCCCCAACTCACCGAACTCGTCCTGCCGACGCGTGGTTGCACTGTCCACCCGCGCCGTCAGTTGTTCGGCGCGCCAGGCGTTGGCCTGCTCGCGCAACTGGTGCAGCGGGCGGATCAGCATGCGGTACAGGCCGACACAGAACAGCAAGGCCAGCAGCCCGGGAATCAGGCCATTGGTGACCATCTTCCAGAACAGCAGGGTCCAGCGGTCCGGCAGCAACCGTTGCGGCAGCTCGATCACCAGGCTGCCCAGGCTCGGGTCCTGCGGGAACGGTACTTTCATCCAGGGTATGCGCTTGGAGTTGCGGCTCATCGGCCAGTCGGGCCCGCGCAGGAAGGTCAGGTGCTGCATCTGCACATCGCTCAGCGGCTCGCTGGCCAGGCTTTGCAGGTCGCTACCGATCACCCCGACAAAGCCCGGCTCACGCTCGCGCATCTGCGCCAGCCAGGCATCCACGCCCGGGCGTCCGTCACGGCGCAACGCGCTCTCGGCCTCCTCGGCATAGTGGTGCAAGGTCGCCCGCGCCTGCGGCGAAAGGAAACCGTTCTGCACCTCCATGTGCTGGCCCCACGACCAGCTCAGGCCGATCATCAGCAGGCAGAAGCCCACCATGAGGATCGCCAGCCTCCAGAACAGCGAATGACGGTTGGGCACCCTAGCTGACCTCACTGGCGCTCAGTACGTAACCTTTGCCCCACACCGTGCGCACTTCACGCTCGGTGTAGCCGATGGCCTTGAGCTTGCGGCGGATCTGGCTGACATGCATGTCCAGGCTGCGGTCATGCCGGGCATAACCACGTTGCAGGACATGCTGATAAAGGAAGGCCTTGCTCAGCACCTCTTCATGGCTGCGCTGCAAGGTGTCGAGCAGGCGGTACTCGCTGGGGGTGAAGCCGGCCGGCTGCCCTTTGAAGGTGACATCGCAGGCTTCGTCGTCAAACTGCAACGCGCTCGCATCGGGTTCCTGCACCGGCTGGAAACGCCGCTCCAGTGCCACCCGACGCAGGATCGCTGCAATGCGCACTTCCAGCTCGACCATGCTGAACGGCTTGGGCAGGTAATCGTCCGCACCACGCTGGAACCCGCTGATGCGGTCCGCCTCGGCGCCCAGCGCCGACATCATGATCACCGGGATCGAACTCTGTCGGCGCAGTTGCTCCAACGCATCCAGCCCGGTCATGCCGGGCAGCAGGATATCCATCAGCACCACGTCGAAACGGCCGGTGCGCGCGGTTTCCAAGCCCTCGCGACCATTGCGGCACCAGGTCACCTGAAAGCCGCTGCGCTGCAGCTGCTCGTGCAAATAGGCACCCAGGACCGGGTCGTCCTCGATGGCGAGTATGTTTGAAGGCTGCATAGCGACGGGAGTCATTGGCGGGTGCTATCAATTCTCAATTGCACGATTATTGAGCATTCCCTCCCTAGCAGGCAACTTAAGCCTACAAAAGAATTAGATCCGTCCTGCAAATCTACAAAAGCAGATACAAATGAGTGCATTGAATCGGCAGGCGCGGTAATTTTCCGGATTGGTTTGTCAGTTACGTCTGATAAACGTCCTACAGAATTGCCGTACACAGGAGAGTGGGCGTGCTGAATCGTTTGGGAATCAGAAGTCGCGTGCTGCTGCTCGCCCTGTTGCCTGCCGGGATGATGGCACTGGTGCTGGGTGGCTACTTCACCTGGTTGCAACAGAGCGAATTGCAAACCCAGCTGTTGCAGCGCGGCAAGATGATCGCCGAACAGCTGGCGCCACTGGTGGCCCCGGTACTGGCGCGCCACGAGCCGGCGCAGCTTGAGCGGATTGCCGCCCAGGCCCTGGAGCAGACCGACGTGCGCGCCGTGGCCTTCCTCGCCCCCGACCGCAGCAGCCTCGCCCACGCCGGCCCGAGCATGCTCAACCAGGCCCCGGCGGGCGGCGGCACGCAAATGCTGCAACGCACCGGCAATGACGCCACGCGCTACCTGCTGCCGGTGTTTGGCCACCACCGCGACCTGGCCGGCGAGTTGATCCCCGGTGAAAGTGATCGCCTGCTTGGCTGGGTCGAGATCGAGGTGTCCCACGACGGCACCCTGCTGCGCGGCTACCGCAGCCTGTTCACCAGCCTGCTGCTGATCTTCTTCTGCCTGGCGGCCACCGCCCTGCTGGCCCTGCGCATGAGCCGCACGATCAACGGCCCGATCGGGCAGATCAAATACGCGGTCAACCAGCTCAAGGACGGCAACCTCGAGCAACGCCTGCCTGCCATGGGCAGCTATGAGCTGGACGAGCTGGCCTCGGGCATCAACCGCATGGCCGAGACCCTGCACAACGCCCATGAAGAGCTGCAGCACAGCATCGACCAGGCCACCGAGGACGTGCGCCAGAACCTGGAGACCATCGAGATCCAGAACATCGAGCTGGACATGGCGCGCAAGGAGGCCCTGGAGGCCAGCCGGATCAAGTCCGAGTTCCTCGCCAACATGAGCCACGAGATCCGTACCCCGCTCAACGGCATCCTCGGTTTCACTCACTTGTTGCAGAAAAGCGAGCTGACCCCGCGCCAGCTCGACTACCTGGGCACCATCGAGAAGTCCGCCGACAGCCTGCTCGGGATCATCAACGAGATCCTCGACTTCTCCAAGATCGAGGCCGGCAAGCTGGTGCTCGACAGCATTCCGTTCAACCTGCGCGACCTGATCCAGGACACCCTGACCATCCTCGCCCCGGCCGCCCACGCCAAGCAGTTGGAACTGGTCAGCCTGGTCTACCGCGACACGCCGCTGTCGCTGGTCGGTGACCCGCTGCGGCTCAAGCAGATCCTCACCAACCTGGTCAGCAATGCCATCAAGTTCACCCGTGAAGGCACCATCGTTGCTCGCGCGATGCTTGAAGAAGAACACGAAGACAGCGTGCAACTGCGCATCTGCGTGCAGGACACCGGGATCGGCCTGTCCTCGCAGGATGTACGCGCGTTGTTCCAGGCTTTCAGCCAGGCCGACAATTCATTGTCTCGCCAGCCCGGCGGGACCGGCCTGGGCCTGGTGATTTCCAAGCGCCTGATCGAGCAGATGGGCGGCGAGATCGGCGTCGACAGCGTACCGGGCGAAGGCTCGCAGTTCTGGATCAGCCTGAGCCTGCCCAAGGCCCGCGACGATGCCGAAGACCTTCCGCTGCAACCGCTGCAAGGCCGCCGGGTGGCCATCGTCGACGGCCATGCGCTGTCCTGCCAGGCACTGGAACACCAGCTTGAAGACTGCGGCCTGGCGGTAACTACCTTCGCCAGCATCGACCAACTGCTCACTGGCGTCGAAGCCGCCGGCCTGGGTGGCCAGCCCTTCGAACTGGCGGTGCTCGGGGTCAACCTGCACGACCTCTCGCCGGAACGCCTGGGCTTGCATATCCAGCACCTTGAGCACTTCGCCTGCCAGGCACTGGTGCTCTGCCCCACCACCGAGCAGGCGCTGTACCACCCCTACCTGCCTAACGCCCACGGCCAACTGCACGCCAAGCCGCCGTGCACGCGCAAGTTGCGCCGGGCGCTGGTCGACCTGGTGCAACCACGGCGCAGCAGCTCGGGCGAAGTGCGCATCCCGACCGGGCAGCGCTTGCCCAAAGTGCTGTGCGTCGACGACAACCCGGCCAACCTGCTGCTGGTGCAGACCCTGCTCGAAGACCTCGGCGCCGAAGTGCTGGCCGTGGACACCGGCCTTGCGGCAATCAAGGCGGTACAGGACGACGCTTTCGACCTGGTACTGATGGACGTGCAGATGCCCGGCATGGACGGGCGCGAGTGCACCGAGCAGATCCGCCGCTGGGAAACCGGCCAAAGCGGTGCCGCGCTGCCCATCGTGGCGCTGACCGCGCACGCCATGGCCAACGAAAAACGCGCCTTGCTGCACAGCGGCATGGACGACTACCTGACCAAGCCGATCAGCGAGCGCCAGCTGGCCCAGGTGGTGTTGAAATGGACCGGGCTGCAACTGGGCAAGCCGCGCACCGAGCGCAGCAGCGAGCGGGCCGAGGGCAGCCAACTGCTCAAGGTGCTCGACCCGGAAGAAGGCTTGCGCCTGGCGGCGGGCAAACCGGACCTGGCCGCCGACATGTTGGCCATGTTGCTGGCCTCGCTGGAGGCCGACCGCGAGGCGATTCGTGCTGCGCGCCTGGCCGAAGACCGCAGCGCGACCATCGAGCGCGTCCACCGCCTCAATGGCGCCACCCGTTATTGCGGCGTGCCGCAGTTGCGGGCCGCCTGCCAACGCAGCGAAACCCTGCTCAAGCAGGATGACCCGGATGCCCAGCAGGCCCTGGATGAGCTGGAGCAGGCCATCGACCGCCTCAGTAGCGAGGCGCGCCTGAGCGCCTGACCTGAGGCAAACCCCACGGCCCGCCGCCTGGCTACACTGGCGGCAATCGACTTCGGGAAGTACACCATGCGCGCCTTGTTCTACAGCAGCCAGCCCTATGACCAGGACAGTTTCAACCAGGCGCCGGCCGTGCCGGGCCTGGAGTTGCACTTCCAGCCCGCGCGGCTGAGCGAAGACACCGCGCCGCTGGCCGAGGGCCACGAGGTGGTCTGCGCGTTCATCAACGATGATTTGTCGGCCCCGGTGCTGGAACGCCTGGCGGCCGCCGGCACGCGGTTGATCGCGCTGCGCTCGGCGGGCTACAACCATGTCGACCTGCCGGCGGCCAAGCGCCTGGGGCTGACCGTGGTGCGGGTGCCGGCCTATTCGCCGCATGCGGTTGCCGAACACGCGGTGGCGTTGATCCTGGCGCTCAACCGGCGCCTGCACCGCGCCTACAACCGCACCCGCGAGGGCGATTTCAGCCTGCATGGCCTGACCGGCTTCGACCTGCATGGCAAGACCGTCGGCGTGGTCGGCACCGGGCAGATCGGCCTGGCCTTCGCGCGGATCATGGCCGGTTTCGGCTGCCAGCTGCTGGCCTACGACCCCTACCCCAACCCGCAACTCGAAGCCCTGGGCGCACGTTACCTGGCCTTGCCGGAGCTGCTGCGCGAAGCGCAGATCATCAGCCTGCATTGCCCGCTCACCGAGCACACCCGCTACCTGATCAACCAGCAGAGCCTGGCGACCCTGCAACCGGGCGCGATGCTGATCAACACCGGGCGTGGCGCGCTGGTCGATACCCCGGCGCTGATCGAGGCGCTGAAGAGCGGCCAGCTCGGCTACCTGGGGCTGGATGTTTATGAAGAGGAAGCGCAGATCTTCTTCGAAGACCGCTCCGACCTGCCCTTGCAGGACGATGTGCTGGCCCGCCTGCTGACCTTCCCCAATGTGATCGTCACCGCGCACCAGGCCTTCCTCACCCGTGAGGCGCTGGCGGCCATCGCCGCGACCACCCTGGACAACATTGCCCGCTGGACGGCAGGTAATCCGCAGAATCTGGTCGAGGGTTGATGCTAGGATACGCGGCAGATTTGGAGGACCCATGGTCGAACACGATTTCCGCTACACCCTGTTTAACCCGCAACACACCTTGATCGAATGCCGTTCGCTGGTGCCGGGGCGTTATCAAGTCACCGGCAACGGTGGCTCGATCCAGAAAGGCGACGTCCTGCTGGTCAGCCTCAAAGGCAGCAAGACCCTGTCCATGCGCTTGTTGGTGGAGTCGGTGCGTCACCTGATCAACCCGACCGGCCAGTGGGTTGCCGTGGCCAGTGGCCCGGTATTCGGCGAGTTGGCGATCCACAGCTGGCAGGTCAACTGCGACAGCTGCGAGGCCACCCTGGACTTCGAGTTCGCGGTCGATGCCAAGCTGGGCCACAAGGCGCAGAAGCCGGCGGCGGTAGCGCGGATTGCCGAGCTGGGCTGGCGCAGTCAGGGCGAGAAGCATCAGTGCCCGAAATGCCAGGAGGCGGCAAAGTGAAAGCCTTGCTGGTCAGCGGCCTGATCGCCGCCGCGTTGGTGGGGTGCGCCGCCGAACCGATGAAACTGGAGCAGGAACGCAGCTATGTGCTGGAGTGGATCGGCGAACGTCCGCTGATCGACTACAGCCATTTGACCCTGACCCTGGCCGAAGATGGCCGGGCGTATGGCAATGCGGGCTGCAACCACTGGTTCGCGCCGTACACCCTGCAGGGTGACAAACTCAGCTTTGGCGCCGTGGGCAAAACCCGCAAGCTGTGTGCGCCAGCGCTGATGGAGCAGGAAAAACACTTCCTGAAGGCACTGGAAACCGTGCAACGCTGGGATGTTTCGCCCATCGAGCAGGTGCGTTTCTGGCCTGAGCAGGGCAAGCCGCTGCGCTTCTGGCCTGAGGAAGGCTGAAGCCTTGCAGTGAAGCTATCGCCGGCCAGGCCGGCTCCCACAGGGTTCAGTATCACACCGACCACTGTGGGAGCCGGCCTTGCCGGCGATGGCCCCAACAGAATCAAGCGCCTTTCAGTGCCTTGATCTTCTCGTGCAAACCTTCTGCCGTTTGCTCGCCCATCAGTTGCTCACGCACCTTGCCCTTGTCATCGATGATGTAGGTCACCGGCAAGGCTTCGCTGCGTGGCAGGTCATACCGCTCGGCCGGGTCATCGGCCAGAACGGTGAAGCTGATCCCCAGCGCATCACTGGCCTTCTTCAGCTCATCGCCCTGCAAACCGTCGAAGTTCACCCCGACCACGGTCACACCCTGCGCCTGCCAATCTTTGGCGGCCGCATTCAATTCCGGTATCTCGGTACGGCACGGGCCACACCATTCTGCCCAGTAGTTGAGCACTACCCATTTGCCGTCGAGTTGCTCGGCCTTCACCGTGCTGCCGTTCTGGTCCAGGCCGTAGTCCGCACCGCAACCTGCGAGCAACAGGCTCGCGGTAATGGCCAGGGCTGCTGCCAATCGCCTTGTCATGGGTCAATCCTTCTTCAAGATTCAGGCAAAATGCCAATTCGCTGCGGTTAGAATAGCTGCCACCCCCTGCTGGATGCGACCCTTACATGACCGATATGACCCTGTACCACAATCCAGGTTGCTCGAAATCGCGCAGCGCCCTGGAACTTCTGCAAGCCCGCGGCCTGACCCCTAGCGTGGTCCGCTACCTGGAAACCCCGCCAGATGCCGCCACCCTCAAGGCCATCCTCGGCAAACTGGGCATCAGCGCCCGCGCCCTGCTGCGCACTGGTGAAGACGAGTACAAAAGCCTCGAACTGGCCAACCTGGCCCTCAGCGACGAACAGCTGATCGCCGCCATGGTTGCTCATCCGAAGCTGATCGAGCGGCCGATCCTGGTTGCTGGCGACAAGGCGGTGATTGGCCGGCCACCGGAAAACGTCCTGGAGCTGGTCTTGTGAGTGCGCCGTACATCCTGATTCTGTTCTACAGCCGCCACGGCTCGACCAGCGAGATGGCCCGGCAGATTGCCCGTGGCGTCGAAATGGCCGGCTTTGAAGCACGCCTGCGCACCGTACCGGCGATTTCCGCCGAGTGCGAGGCTGTCGCCCCGGACATCCCGGAAACTGGCGCGCTGTACGCCAGCCTCGACGATTTGCGCCATTGCTCGGGCCTGGCCCTGGGCAGCCCGACGCGTTTTGGCAACATGGCGGCGCCGCTCAAGTACTTCATCGACGGCACCAGCAGCCTGTGGTTGAGCGGTGGCCTGGTCGGCAAGCCGGCGGCGGTGTTCACCTCCACTGCCAGCCTGCACGGTGGGCAGGAGTCGACCCTGTTGTCGATGCTGTTGCCGCTGATGCACCACGGCATGCTGATCATGGGCTTGCCGTACAGCGAGTCGGCGCTGCTGGAAACCCGTGGCGGCGGCACGCCGTATGGCGCCAGCCACCATGCCGGTGCCGACGGCAAGCGTGACCTGGACAGCGACGAAATCGCCTTGTGCCGTGCGCTGGGTCAGCGCCTGGCGAGCACCGCCAAACTGCTGGAGAACGGCCGTGGCTAAGAAGCCGAAGATCCTCCCGTCAATGGAGTGGCTGGCGCCACGTTTGCGCCTGAGCCGGGCCTTGAGCCTGGCCGGATTCTTCGGGCTGATTGCCTTGCTGACGGTCAACAACCTGCTGTTTGCCGACCTGCACGGGGCCCGGCCCGGGGTGATCCTGGCGATCGAGCTGGTGCCGTTGCTGCTGTTGTTGCCGGGCATGCTGATGGGCAGCGCCCGGGCACATGCCTGGACCTGCTTTGTGGTGAATGTGTACTTCATCAAGGGCGTGCTGGCAGCGTTCGACCCGGCGCGAGCGTTGTTTGGCTGGGTGGAAGTGGCGGTCAGCCTGCTGCTGTTTGTCAGTGCGCTGCTGTATGTGCGCTGGCGCTTCCAGTATGAGCGGCGGGTGGCCGGGGAAGGCTTGGTCTAGGGGTGCGGCTATCGCCGGCAAGGCCGGCTCCCACAGGGTTCAGTATCCACGCCGCCCCTTGTGGGAGCCGGCCTTGCCGGCGATGCGGGCAACACAGCACTCAATGATTGACGGTATACGCCAGCATCAACGACAGCTGGCACAACGGCCGCCCGCTCTCCCCCTGCCACTGGTTGAACGCCTGCTGCACCAGCGCCAGGTCGCGCTGGCTGGTCGGCTGCTTGTCGATGATGCCCTGGGCCACCAGCGCCGCAACCATGTCATCCGTCGGGATGAAGGTATCCTTGCCGACCATGCGCAAGAAGCGTGGCGCCGACAACCCGCCCATCTGGTTACCATGCTTGGCCAGGTACTTCCACAACCCGACGATATCGCTCACCGGCCAGTCGGCGATAAACGCGCCGAAACTGCCCTTCTCCTGCGCCACATCGAGAATCATCTGCGCATTGCGCGGCACGCTCTTGAGCTTGCCCAAGTGGCGAATGATGCGCGTGTCCTGCATCAGCCGCTCCAGGTGCTCGGCGCCCATCAGCACCACCTTGTGCGGCTCGAAGCCGAAGAACACCTGCTCGAACGCCGGCCACTTGGCGTCCACCAGGCTGTGCTTGAGCCCGGCACGGAACACCCGCAAGGCCAGGGTCGACAGGTAGCGGTCATCACTAATCGCTCGCAACTGAGCCGCTGACTTGGGCTGCGGCAGGTGCGCTTCAAGCGCCGCCACCGAGCCGAAGCGGTTCAGGCAGTACTCATGCAGCCACTGATAGTCGCGCATGCCGGGTCAGATATTCAGCACGTTGACGAAGCGCGAGGCAGCGCTCTCGTCAATGCGCAGGTTGGTGAAGTCGAACAGGTTGCGGTCGGCCAGCTGCGACGGCACCACGTTCTGCAAGCCACGGAAGATGCTCTCGGTACGGCCCGGGGTCTTGCGCTCCCACTCCACCAGCATGTCCTTGACCACCTGGCGCTGCAGGTTCTCCTGCGAGCCGCAGAGGTTGCACGGGATGATCGGGAATTCCTTCATGTCCGAGTAGGCCTGGATGTCCTTCTCGTTGCAGTACGCCAGCGGGCGGATCACCACGTTGCGCCCGTCGTCGGCGCGCAGCTTCGGCGGCATGGCCTTGAGCGTGCCGTTGAAGAACATGTTGAGGAAGAAGGTCTCGACGATGTCGTCGCGGTGATGCCCCAGGGCCATCTTGGTCGCGCCGATTTCGTCGGCGAAGGTGTACAGGGTGCCCCGGCGCAGGCGCGAGCACAGCGAGCAGGTGGTCTTGCCTTCCGGGATCAGTTCCTTGACCACCGAGTAGGTGTCTTTCTCGACGATGTGGTACTCGACGCCCAGGGTTTCCAGGTAGGCCGGCAGCACGTGCTCGGGGAAACCCGGTTGTTTCTGGTCCATGTTCACCGCGACGATCTCGAACTTGATCGGCGCCACTTTCTGCAGGTGCAGCAGAACATCGAGCATGGTGTAGCTGTCTTTGCCGCCGGACAGGCAGACCATGACCTTGTCGCCCTCTTCAATCATGTTGAAGTCGGCGACGGCTTCGCCGGCGAGACGACGCAGGCGTTTTTGCAGTTTGTTCTGGTTGACCGAAAGGGTGCCCATAGCGCTTGGAATCCGCGAGGTATGACAAAAGCCGCACATTTTACGCATAAACCCCGGCGGGGCGAAGACCCCTCCGATAAAGACTGCAAGGGAATCAAGGGGGGCCCTTAGAGCGCGATTTGCTCTAAAAAACCGGTTTTATGCGGTGAACACCTTCCTATACTGCGACATAGGGCCGCAGTACCTGTGACCTCATGTCAGGCCTCACCGTGGAGGCCTGCAGACGCTCCGCTGGGGGGCGATGGCAACGATGAAGGAGTGACTGGCATGATCCATCACGTTCTGGGGCTGTTCACCCATCCCGATCAGGAATGGCGAGAGATTCGTGGCGAAGAAGAAACCATCAGCCACATGTACCTGACACACACCTTGGTATTGGCGGCTATCCCCGCCGTTTCGGCATTTATCGGCACCACCCAGGTCGGCTGGGTTATTGGCGGCCGCGAACCGGTCATGCTGACCGTCGAAAGCGCGGTGTGGATGACCGTCATGTCGTACCTGGCCATGCTCGGCGGCGTGGCCGTGATGGGTGCCTTCATCCACTGGATGGCGCGCACCTACGATGCCAATCCAAGCCTTGCCCAATGCATCGCCTTTGCTACCTACACCGCCACCCCGCTGTTCCTCGGCGGCCTGGCGGCGCTTTACCCCCACCTGTGGCTGGGGATGATCATCGGCACGGCAGCCATTTGCTACACCGTCTTCCTGCTGTACGTCGGTTTGCCGACTTTCATGAACATCCCTTCCGATGAAGGCTTCCTGTTCTCGAGTTCGGTGCTGGCGGTGGGCCTGGTGGTGCTGGTCGCCATCATGGCCTTTACGGTGATCGTCTGGGGACTGGGCGTGGGGCCCGTCTACACCAACTAGAATCAGAAAATACGCCAACATAGGTGCAGTAGTACCCTCAGGCCGCCGCAAGGCGGCCTGATGCTGTGTGCAGACCAGCGGTCTCGGCAGCGCCGCCCCGCTTGCGGCATAATCGCCGGCCAGGAGTGCGTACCCTATATGCCAGAGTTGCTCAATTCCCGTGTCGAACGCTGTTATCAGCAAGCCGAAGACTTCTTCAAACGATCCTTCCCCCGTCCCGAGGTCAGCTTCAAGCTGCGCGGGCAGAAAGCCGGTGTGGCCCACCTGCATGAGAACCTGCTGCGCTTCAATCTGCAGCTGTATCGTGAAAATGCCGAACACTTTTTAAAGCAGACGGTGGCCCATGAAGTGGCCCACCTGGTCGCGCACCAGTTGTTTGGCGAGCGTATCCAGCCCCATGGCGAGGAATGGCAGCTGATCATGCGCGGGGTGTACGAGTTGCCACCGGACCGCTGCCACAACTATGCGGTGAAGCGCCGCACGGTGACCCGCTATATCTACAAGTGCCCGTGTGCGGGCAGTGATTTTGCGTTTTCGGCGCAGCGCCATGGGTTGGTGCGTCAGGGGCGGCGGTATTTGTGTCGGCGGTGTCGGCAGACCCTGGTGTTTACCGGGGAAAGTCGGGTGGAGTGAAGGGCATCGCCGGCAAGGCCGGCTCCCACAGGTTGATGTCTAGCCACTGAATGCTTAGCCACAATCCTTGAAACGCCCCGGCGTCACCCCGACCACCTTCCTGAATGCCCGCGCCATATGGCTCTGGTCAAAGAACCCGGCGCAAAACGCCGCATCGGCAATGCCCATGCCTGCGCGCAAAAGCTGCTGCACATGGGCCACGCGCTTCTGGATCTGGTAGCTGTGCGGTGACACCCCGACGCTCTTCTTGAACACCCGGATCATGTACAGCGGGTCCATGCCGACCAGCCCCGCCAGTTCATCCAGGCTGACCGCCCCGGCCACATCGTCATCCAGCCGGCTGCGAATCCGCCGCACCGCCTCGCGCTCGCTCGCCACCCTGCACTCCCCCACTGCCCCGCAGCGCTGGAACAACGCCGCCAACAGCGTCAGCAACAGGCTGTCGCGTTCAAGCTCCGAGGCTGATGCCTCGATCAGTTGATGGTGCTGCAAAAACACCTGGGCAAACACTTCATCGCGGCTGAAGGCATGCTGGAACAAATGGATGTGATCCTCCGCGCAGCGCCCCTGCAGCACTACCCGGTTGAGCCACTGCGGGTCGATGTAGAGCATGCGGTACCTCCAGCCCTCAGCGCTGCCTGGCAGCCCGTCGTGGATCTCGCCGGGGCTGATGGTCACCACGCTGCCGGCACTGCCCAGGTAGCCGGCGCCGCGGTAATAGAGCTTTTCAACCCCGCCACTGATGGCCCCCACGGCATAGCGCTCATGGGCATGGCGGCCGAACGACTGGGTGCTGAAGCGCGCGCTCAGCAGCTCGCAATGCCCTTGGGCAATGCGCTGGAAGCGGGTGAAATCCGTGTCGTGGCGCGTGTCCATCATGACCTGTCCAGTTTCGTCCAATACGCCGGCATGGCGGCTCGGCAAAATTAGCACTCACTTCTTCCGTCAAACAAGTCGAGACGCCGTTCATGTCACCCAACCGCGCAATTGCAGAACTGACCATCGGCGGCCTGATGCTGAGCCTCTCTGCACTGGCCGTCGCCTTCGCCAACATCGGTGCCGGGGGCGCGGGCTTCTACCGCATGCTGATCGCCTCGTTGCTGTTCTATATCGCGCTGAGGGTACGCAAGGTGCCCGCAGCACTGAAAAATCCCAGGGCCCGGCTGCTCACCGCCCTGGCCGGCGTGTTCCTGGCCATCGACCTGATTCTCTGGCACCAGAGCATCTACATCGTCGGCCCGGGCATCGGCTCGATCCTGACCAACTGCCAGGTGTTCTTCATGACCCTGCTGGGGCTGGCGCTGCTCAAGGAGCGCCCGACGGTGTACTTCGTGGTGTCGATCGTGCTCGCCTTTGCCGGGCTGTACCTGTTGCTGATTCCGGAAATGAGCAGCACTGCCGGCGCCAAGGGCGTGGCCTATGGCGTGCTGTCGGGCCTGGCGTATGCGGTGTGCGTGTACTTCATGAAGCTCAACAGCGCCCAGCCGGAATCGGGCGGCGATACCCTCGCGCAGATGCTCAACCTCAGTGTCTGGGCGGCCCTGGTGCTGCTGGGGTATGCCCTGGCCAACGGCGAAAGCCTGGTGATCGTCGATGGGCAGACGCTGTTGATGCTGGTGATCTACGGGGTGCTGGTGCAGTTCGTCGGCTGGTTGCTGGTCAACCGCTCGATCGGCGCGATCAGCCTGGGGCTGGCCGGGTTGATCCTGCTGCTGGAGCCGGTGATCACCTATGCCATCGATGTGGTGTTCCTCGGCAAGGCCAGCTCGCTGATGCAGATTGCCGGGGCACTGTTGACGCTGGGGGCGGTGTATATCGGCTCGATCAAGCCGCCGCAGAAGTCTCCCGCCAATCACCCCGAAGCAGCCTAATGGTGCGGGGCTGCGGCGATCCGCTGGCCCCGCGATTCAGGCCTAGACCTTACGTATTTCCCAGATGTGGTTGATGCCCTGGTAATCGCCATCCAGCAATTTGTTCAGGGTCTTGATCATCTCCGCCCGCCCATTGCTGAGGAGCATCGCCTTCAAGTTTGAGTCGTAGTAGTAAACCATGCCATTGGTACCAAAAAGCCAGGGGCTCTTGGTACTGACCAGCCCCAGCACATGGGAAGCATCGGCCCTGGCCTTTACACTGATCAGGTAATAACGCGGCGTGTCTTCCACGCGTTGAAGCTCCTCACCCAACGTCTTGAGGCTCGCCGGTTCCTTGACTGCCAGCACCTCCAGACGACGCATCTCCAGTAGCTTGACCTTATCGGTGGTCTTGTTCAGCAAGGACTGCGTGATCAGCGACGTACTTTCCACCACTGACAGTTCCTGGGCCAGCACAGTTTGGAACGTCGTCTTGAAGACGGTCACATCTCGCCGGATACCTTCAAGTGTGGCGGCGTCCTGCTCGTCTACCGGCAACCGCTGGTAGTCCTCAAATCGCTGGAGGACGTCTTTTTGCTTCAGCCTCATCTCTTCCTCGAGCTTTTCACGCTGTACCTGCTTCGCTCTGGCATCATCGATGACGACCATGCTGGTCAACTCGGCCTGTTCACGCAGGTGCCGGGTATAGAAAGCACTGTGTTCCTGCTCACGCGAAGCCTTTCGGCACCACTCCAAGCCAGCGTCCGGGCTGGTCATCATGTGCACCAGCCACTCTGAAGTCAGTGACAGGCAGATATCAGGTTGATGTGCATTGGCCGCTTGCTTGTACATGGTCGCGCATCCTTGTCGGTGAGTGTTGCTTGGGGTGCAGATCAGGTCGCGCCGTCAAAGGCTCAAAGCACCCCCATCAAGGTCCACAAGCGCCGCGCCTCGGCATCCGAGGCAATCAGCTCGGCGAGCAGTTCGCGCAACGGCTTGTTGCCCCACTCCACACCACGCCGGATCAGGTACGGCACCGGGCTGTGCGGTTCGCTGCGGGCCAGGTAGTCGGCAATCACCAGCAACTGCCGATACGCTTCCTCGCGGTTGCGTGGTTCGGCAAAGGGTTGCCTGGGTTGCGATGCGGGCACCTCCATCTCTGCCTCCGTTTCCAGCGGTTGGGTTGGCTCGGGAAAGTCCTGTGGCGGGTGCAGGGCAATGAAGTCCTTGAGCAACCCCTCCAAGGTCTGCATGACCTTGCGCAGCGGCGCAAAATTCGGCGCGCAATCGAGCAGGTAGCGATCGCACCAGCCTTCGAGCAACACCAGTTGGGCAAGCCCCAGTCGGACTGCCGCGGCCCCTTGCAGCCACCAGGCCAGAGGCGTGTTGCGAACCCGTTCATTGACCTTTTGTTGCAGGCTCTGCGCCTCTTGCGCGGCGACCTTGGCCGGCTTGCTCTCATTGATCAGCACCTGGCGCAACTTCATCTGTTGCCAGTCATGCAGGGTGAAAGGCTCCTGCTCGTGCGCCGACACCGGGAACAACGCCAGGCGTGCCAGCAATAGCGGCTCATAGCACCGCACCATCGACTCAAGCGGCGCCGCTCGCCACTCCAGATCGCCGTCTTCGGGCAGCGGATGCACGTCGTCGGGGTAGCGCTCGCACAGCCCGCCCACCAGCGCCAGGGCGTCAACGATGCTTGCCAGGCCGTCCTTGTGCAGCCAGGCCTCGCCCAGCCACACGGCGACCATCAGCTCTTTGCTGCGCTCACGCAGAATCTGCGTGGCCAGACGCTGGAGTTCGCCCCAGTCCGCGCGCTTGGGGTCGGAGGACCAGATACCCGTGGGCAGGCTGGTATCGTCTTCCCTGCGCAGCTCGCGCAGCCGGTCGAAGGCAGCGTCGTAGCGCATGCTCACGCCGCAGGGCGGGTCGGCGTCGATGGGCTCGAGCAAAGGGCTGACCCGCGGGGAAAAACCTGATGATGACGCGGTCATGGCTGCTCTCCGCTGTCTGCCAGCGAACGTGGTTCGTAGCCGAACGGTGACAGCGGCGCCTGCTCCGGCAGTGGGTGAATGGCCAGCGGGGCCTTGCCACCCTGGCTCATCAGCGACAGGCGCAGGAACATCAATGTCTGGTTCACTTCAGTGGGCTGTGCATGCACAGGCACCTCCAGGCTCAAGGGGAACTCGGTGTAGTTCAGGTTCGGCTGGCGCACCCTCGAACCGTGGGCATTCATCAGCCGCAGCAAGGCCCAGGGCCCCCGGTAGTACCATTCGGCTTCCACTCCGCTGACGTGCAACTGCTGCTGCAACGGGTCGTTCACTGGCCGCTGGGTACCGTCCTTGGCCCAGCGCAGGCGCAGGTTGACCGGCTGCCCGACATTCCAGTGCAGCACCTGGTCTTCGCCGGGGTGGGCGATTTCGCGGTTGCCAGCGCCCAGGGTCCAACTGATCACCTGGTCGGCACCGCGCTCGCTGTCGCGGTCGGTGCGCCAGCGGACTTCCAGGTCGACCCCCGACAACCCGGCCGGGTCACGCATCAACATCGCCCCCAGCCACGGACGGGCCTGGGCCAGACGCTCGAGAAAGGCCTGTGCGGGGCCCCGCTCAGCAGAGGTCAACTGGCGCAGGCCGTCTTGTGCCAGGGGTAGGTGGCTGTCGATCAGGCTCAGCAAGTACTGCACCCGCGCCGGGTCGGCATCGGCAGCGCGCAGGTCGTTGCTGAACGGAAAGCGTCCGGCCAGATACTGGTTGAAGTAGCCCGCGAGCGTGTTCCAGGCACTGGAAACGGCTTGCCGCTGCAAAACCTGGCAACGCTGCAATGCCGTCTGCTGCAAGCTGACCCAACGCTGGGCCAGTTGCCCGGTAGCGTGTGGCGCCGTAGCCGAGAGGAGGATTTTCTGGCAACTGGCGTCGTCCATTTCGTTGAAATCGCGCACGATCAGTTGCGCAATCAGCGCTGGCGAACTCGACGGGTTCTGCGCCTTGTACTTGCTCATTTCCTCACTCAGGGAGTGAAAGCGGGTCACCACTGCGGCATCGGCCAGGGTCAGGCTCGATTGCTGGGTCATCAGCCATTCCATCGCCGGGGTGTGCAGCTCGGTGATTTTCGCGATGACCGTGAACTGCTGCTCAAGGCTGCCCTTCAGGTCCTGGACGTCCACTGCACGAAACAACCGCAGGCCCAGATCCTTGCTGCCGTCCCATTGGCCGATATTGGCCCGGTCGCTGAACAATGGTTGCTCGAATACGCTGTCCAACCCCTGCGTGATGTCGGTGAGCGCGCTCTGGTTCAGGTAGCTCTGCAAGCTGCTGGCAAGGTCCGGACGCTGCAGCTGGATAAACGCCTTGTGCAAGGACAACGCCTGGTCGGCCCTGACCTCGAACATCGGCGGGCGCTCCAGTTCGTCCTGGGCCGAGTGACGGTTCAGGCTCAGCCACATGGCGTCTGCTGCGGTGTTTTCGGCGGTTTTCAGCAGTGCGTTGCGGTACACCGGTGGAATCCCGGGCAACGACTCATGGGCATACAGTTTGTAGCTGTCGTAGTAGTTCAGCGCCAGCCGCAGGCCGTCACTGTCAACGTTGCTCAACTGCTCCGGTGCGTTGGCGCCCTCTTCGCGCAGTGAGCGGGCGACAAAGTCGCGCTTGAGCAACAGGTTGATGGCGCTTTGCAACTGGGTGATGCGCTCCTGAAAGGCCAACTGCCCGCTACCGCTCTGGATCATCAGGTTCTTGCTCGATGCGCTCTGGGCGATCCACTGGTCCTTGAAGCGGTATTGCATCTGCTCGGCCAAGCGTTCGACTTCCAGCGCCTGCGCCGGGCCGAGCACCTTGCTCTGGCGGACCTTTTCCATCAGCTCGGTATAGCCCGCGACCAGGTCCTGGCCCTTGCCACGGCCCCAGGTCGCGTTGGTCAGGTCGATAGAGGCCTGCAAGTCTTCGACCAGCGAATCCAGGTGTTCAAGTTCCTTGAGGGTCTGTGGCTGACCGTTTTCGATACGGTCCAGGTAGAGTTTCAGGTAGCCGGCCGAGCTGACAAAATTCTCGGTGCGAAAATAATGCCCCAGCCAGTTCGCCATCAGGGCATTGAAATTTGCTGAAATTGCGCTGCGGTACATCGAGAGATCCAGCGGTTTGAGCGGCGAAGGGCCCTTCTCGACCAGCAGCCGGTTGTAATACGCCGCGCGCGGCAGGGTGCCGGCGTTGAGGTTCAGGTCCAGCGCCAGGTTGCTCAGCGGGATCAGTTCATCCAGCGGGGTTTTCTGGTTGCTCAGTGCCTGGGCATAAAGCTGGCTGATCTGCTCCAGGTGGGTGACCTTTTGCACCAGCTCCCGGGCCTTCAGGTAGCTTGGCCACTGCGCCGGGTCGCTGCCTTCCGGAGCACCACGGCGCGCGGTGTCGTTGATCGCCAGCAACGCCCTGAGCTGCGCTTGCAGCAAGTCATGGATCGGCTGGTGCATGTGGCTCATGGAGGTGTGTTGCAGGACTTTGTCCAGGCGATCGTCCAGCGACGAGAACCATGAACTGGGGTATACCAGCGAGGCGAAATGCCAGCGCGGTGCATGTTCCAGCACCGTCCAGAATGCCTTGACGTTGTGCCGGGTCAGCTCCTGGCGGTGATTGTCGTCGCTGATCACTACGTATTCGCTCTGGGCGTTCTGCAACAACCGCGACAATTCGCCGGCATCACGCACCGAACGCTGCCAGACCCAGATCATCGCCACCATCCAGCACACACCCACCACCAGCAGGCCCAACGCAGTCATGCGCTGCCAGCGTTGTCGCAACTGCAACAGGCGCGGAATCGGTTGCGCCAGGCCGCGCTCGGCGTTGATCCGCTGCTGCCAGAGCTGCTGGGCAAAAGCCTCCTGCGCCAGCGGCGAGTCGAGTGCCGAAAGGGCCTCGGCATCGGCCTGGCCAGCATGGCTTGCGGTGAAATACAGGCCACGGAACGCTGGCGCTTCACCGTGGGTATTGCCCTGGAACACCGGCCACAGAAGCAATTGCAGGTTGCGCCGCAGGCCGTCTAGACGCTGAGGCAAAAAGCCCAGTTCGGCAGGCAGCTGACCATTCAGCGTGCCAACCTGGATGATCGCTTCGGACAACGCCTGGATGATCTCGTCCAGCGCCCTGTCGCTCCACTGTGACTGCCATGCCACGTCCGGGGCAAAGGGTGCAGACCAGCCCAGGACCTGCTGGCGATCCTCCTGCGGCAGCACACTGATCAGCTCCTGGAAGCCCGGCAGCTGGTCCATCCCGGTCACCACCACATACACCGGCAGGCGGATACCCAGGCGCTGCAGCAGGTCGATGAAACGCCGGCGCGCTTCCAGGCCAAGGGTTGCAGCCTTCTCGGTATCAAGCAGGTCGGCTGCAGCGATGGTCCAGATCACTGCATCCAACGGGCGCCGCGCGCGTATGCGCAGGAACAGCCCGAGCAGGTTCCACCAACCGCTGCTCTGCGCCTGCATGCCCTCGCCAGGCATGAACAGCGACTGCGGCACCACCAACACCGCGCCATTGGGGTCAGACCACCAGCGGCCGAACCAGGCCGGCTTGTCGATACCGCGCAGGTTCCAGCTGGCGCACAGCCGTGCCCCTTGCACCTCGTCACCGACCATCAGTACCCACGGCGCCTGATAACGGTTGCGTACGCCCTGGTCGTGCTCCATCTGCCGCACGGCGTAGTAGAAACTGCGGATGGCCACGCCGTTGCGATTGCGCAGCCACCACAGGCACAGCAGCACTACCAACAGCACCAGCACAATGCCGATCACCCAGGCCAGCCATGACAGGCTCATGAGGTCGACTCCAGCACCTGATACGGCGTGGCCAGGTGCAGTACGGGTGACAGTTCCTCGCCGATATCGCGCCAGAACAGATGACCGATGCCAATCAGCACCAGCACCGCAGCCAGCGCCAGAAGCCCCAGGCGCATCCCGTCGGGCATTGATTCGCGCAGTGGCAATTGCTGCGCTGGGGCGCTGGACGGCTCGGCCAGCAGCGCACTGACGTTGGCGTAGTCCGGCTCGCGCTGACGGGTGAAGGTGAACAGCGCATGCCGCCACTTGCAGTGCAGAGCCTCGCCACGCGGCCCCCGCAGGCGGCCGTAGAAACCGAGGATCAGGCATTGCAGGTAGACATTCGCCAGGTCGCGGCTGGTTGGTGCCTGCTCATCAAGCAGGCGCTTGATCTCCACTGGCACCCGCTCACCGGCTTGGCGACTGGAATACAAGCGCAGTTCAAGCGGGCGCTCCTGCCAAGCCGCTTGCCCGGACCAGTCGCTGTACAGCAGGGTTTCGTCCACCAACGCGACAAAGGCGTAGACCGTGGCCTTGATCTGCAACGGCGCGGAGTCGCCAACCGTGGCGAAGGCATCTCGCCACAGCCTGCGCGTGGTGCGAACGGAAAACTCGACCACCGCATCGAGCAACGGCGTGCTCTCGCCGCTTTTGTCGATCTCGCTCCAGGCCGTCAGCCACGCCTGCCAGGCTTGGCCAAAGGCAGCGCTCAACGGTGCTTCGCGCAGGCCGTAAAAGCGCGAAACGGCAATCCCTTCAGTCATACGATTCCTTTGTACGCGAGCGACTCATTGATTGTCGGGAACCAGCAGAACGATTTGCCACGGCCCGGTTAGCTCACTGGACGCTGGCGCGACGATGCGCAACGGCTTGGTCGCAACGAACGACGGCGAGGCGGTGTCGATTTCAAACAGATAGGTCTGCTCACCCGCAGCAAACACCCCCTGGGCCTCACGGGCCATGGGCACTGGCACCAGGCCGCGTGCGCGCTGGCGGATCATCTCGTCGACATGCTCGAGCGCACCGATGGTGGTCTGCGCCAGCCAGAGACTGGCGTCCTGCTCCAATGAGCCGGCACGCATGCGCAAGCCAATCACCAGCGTAGCCCCCGCTTCGAGCGTTGGCAGTTGAATGCCAAAACCGTTGGCGGTCTTCTCGAACGGCAGGCTGCGATACCCCACCCGCAGCAGACTGAGGCACTGCTCCAACCAGTCGAGGACTTCGTCGAAGCCCTGATACAACGCCAGGAAATCCAGCGGGGCAAAGGCCGGCACGCTGTGGTTGGCGCTCAGCACCGACCAACTGCCGGCCATCCCCAGCAACAGCCCATGCAGCTTCTGCGGGCTGGCGATGCGGCTTTTCAGGGCGCCTTCCACCTCTGGCAAACGTGCCCACAGCGCTGCCGACTGGCGAAAGGCGTGTGTTGCGCGCAACGGGTCGCTGGCCATTTGTTCGGGGCGCAACTGATTGGCCAGCGCCTTGCCTGCCTCACGGACGTCGGCGCATAGCCGCGCAACCCGCTTGCCCAACGGCGATTCCGGGACGATGCGCGGCGTAGGCGCGACGTAATCGCCCACGCATTCAAAACCGCCGTCCTTCTTCTGCACCCGTAGCAACGGCAAGCACACCGCATCGCCCTTGTCCGCCTCGGTGACCAGACGCGGGCAGGGCTTCCACAGTTCAACCAGCTCATCGTCAAGGCCGGTCACCAGGTTGGGAAACGCCTGATCCTTGACCGAGTGCATCCGCCCGTTTAGCCCCAGCAGCTTGTTGCCGCGCCATAGCCGGTCCAGTGCCAGGTAAACCGTTACGCAGGCATCCGGGGCATTGGCGACGGCCTCGGCAATCTTCAGCTCGACCCGCGGCCCCTCGCCGTCGCGAATGCCCAGTGCCAGGCCATCGGGCATCGTCGCCTCCAGCCTGAGGATGCGCAGCGTGCCGGCGACCAGCTCGGCCGGGTCCAGCTCAAGCTGTGTAACCCCCCAGTACCAGGGGTTGCCGGCCTGGGCCAGGTGCGCCGCCAACGCCTCGGCCCGCAACCCTTGCAACTGAAAATGCTGGGGTAGCAATTGCATGCCTTCGTACCAGCAAACCACATCAGGTCGCACGCTCATAAGTTCTCTCAACATCCTGTTGGCGTAAGGCTAAACGCTAGCGGTTCAGCGCGGGTTCGGTTCGAGCGAGGTCATTTCCCGGTTGTCGAATTTCAGCCGGATCGTGCGTTGCTCCTCAAGCCGCAGACGATGCGCGCCCGGGCTCTGGAAATTGGCAAAGACCAGCAAACCAACCGCAGGCTTGCCCTCGAGCGGAAAGTCCGTGGATTCGATCAACTGCCCCGGCACCAGCTCCAGCCCCCAGACATACAGGTGCTGGCGAAAATCACGTTGATACTGTTCTCGCGTGGCGAACCATTGCCGTGCAGTCAGCTCGGACAACCGTGCCAGCAGCTCGCTGTCATTGGCGGCGACAAAGTCCACCGCAATGGGCGAATCATCATTTGCCCGGGGCGCAACATCGAGCGACAGGCTATCAATGTCGACCCGGGGCCCGAACAGTGAACAGCCGGCCGGTAACAGGGCTGTCATTATTAAAGTCAACAGCCTGATATATATGAACTTTCTTATTGGCATGACAGTCCAGAAAAAGTTTATCTTGCATTTCGGCATGCCTGTTATAGCATCCATGTCAATTCGCCACCACGACGAATTGAGGTGATTACGGAACAGCAACCTCAACTAGAGTGTGTCTGCTCTGTGATCTAGCAAGGGAATGCGATCAGTGGGAAACCGTTGCATTGCGCCCGACTATTGCAACGGAGTCAGCCACTATGGAAGAAAGTACTCAGCACAAGCTGGACAGGGTTCGCCCGCCCCGCGTGCAGATCACCTATGACGTAGAAATCGGTAATGCCATCGAAAAAAAGGAATTGCCTCTGGTGGTTGGCATCCTCGCCGATCTATCGGGCAAACCTAAGGAAAACCAGGCAAAGCTAAGCGAACGTCGCTTTGTCGAGATCGATAGCGAGAACTTCGACAAGGTGCTTGAGTCCATCGCACCGAGCATTAGCGTCGACGTCATCAACACCATCAGCAACGACGACAAAAGGCTTTCCACCACCCTCAGCTTCAACAAAATCGAAGACTTTGATCCGATCAATGTGGTCAAAAAAGTCGAGGCGCTAAAAGTGCTCTTCGATGCCCGTGAACGCCTGCGTGACCTGCAAACCAAACTTGATGGCAACGACAAACTCGACGAATTCCTGAAAGAAGTTCTCTCCAGTACCGAAAAAGATCTCGAAGCGCTCAAGGCCGCACGTTCAACTGGCACCAGCGACACTATAAAAGTTGATGGAACGCCCACCGAAAATAAACTTACGCCTTCGGAAGTAGACGCTGTAACGCCAAAAGAAAAGAACGACTAGTTACCAACTAACGTGCCCGTCTAACTTTTCCAGCGCCTCGCTGATCCATCTATCTGTTCCGGAGGATTAACCATGCCCGCCTCATCCAGCACCGAGAATCAATCCGGTGAAGGCAGTACCCAGACCCTGACCCTGCTTGAGAAAATCATCAAGGATGGCCAGATTGCGCACGACGACAGCCAGAAAGTCTACGCCCAGGACCTGATCGCCGAGTTCGCCACCCAAGTGCTCGACAAGGCCCTGGTGGTCAGTCAGGGCCAGGACCCCGACACCCGAGCACTGATCAACCAGCGGATAGGCCAGCTCGACAAACTGATCAGTGACCAGCTCAACGAAATCATGCATGACAAAGGCTTCCAGGAACTTGAAGCGTCCTGGCGTGGCCTGCACATGCTGGTCTGCAATACCGAGACCAGTACCCGCCTGAAACTGCGCCTGCTCAACGTGTCGAAACAGGAACTGGCCAACGACCTGACCAAGTCCGTGGACTTTGACCAGACCGTCCTGTTCAAGAAGATCTACGAGGAAGAGTACGGCACGTTCGGCGGCTTCCCGTTCAGCGTGTTGATCGGCGACTACTACTTTGGCCGACGTTCACCGGATGTCGCCCTGCTCAAGCAACTCTCCGGTGTTGCCGCGGCGGCCCATGCGCCGTTCATTGCTGCTGCCAGCCCGCTGCTGTTCGATATGAAACAGTTCACCGACCTGGCGGTGCCCAAGGACCTGTCGAAGATCTTTGAAAGCCTGGAAATGGGCTCGTGGCGCGATTTCCGCGCAACCGAAGACTCGCGCTATGTCTCGCTGGTACTGCCACGCTTCCTGCTGCGCCTGCCATACGGCGAAGACACCTTGCCAGTCGACGGCATGGACTTTACCGAGGATGTCAGCGGCCCGGACGCCAGTAAATACCTGTGGGGCAACGCCGCCTGGGCACTGGCCCAGCGCATCACCGATGCCTACGCCAAGTACGGCTGGGGCGCGGCCATTCGTGGCGCCGAGAGTGGCGGCGCGGTTGCCAACCTGCCGCAACATACCTTCAAGACAGCATCGGGTGACATTTCACTCAAGTGCCCGACCGAAGTGGCGATCACCGATCGGCGCGAGAAAGAGCTCAACGACCTTGGCTTCATCTCCCTGTGCCACAAGAAGAACACCGGCACCGCAGTGTTCTTCGGCGGCCAGACCACCAACAAGCCGCGCACCTACAACACCAATGAAGCCAATGCCAACGCCCGGATTTCCGGGATGTTGCCCTATGTCCTGGCGTCCTCGCGCTTTGCCCATTACCTGAAGGTGATCATGCGCGACAAGGTCGGCGGCTTCATGACCCGCGACAACGTGCAGACCCACCTCAACAACTGGATCGCCGACTACGTACTGATCAACGATAACGCCCCGCAGGAAATCAAGGCCCAGTACCCGCTGCGCGAAGCGCGTGTCGATGTGACCGAGATTCCCGGCAAGCCAGGCGCCTATCGGGCAACGGTGTTCCTGCGCCCGCACTTCCAGTTGGAAGAGCTGACTGCGTCGATTCGCCTGGTTGCCACCCTACCGCCACCCGTGGCCGCTTGACCCCTGCTCCTGTGGGTACAACCACAGGAGCCCCCCTTCATTCATATTTCTAGTTGCAGGAGCTTCATGCGATGGATGCGATCATTCTGGACCTGGGCGACGAGATCAAAGGTGACTGTCTGCTCGAAGGCTACAAGGACAAGATCGAGGTCATGTCTTTCAGCCACAACGTCGCCATGCAGGTGACCAACGACGTCAGCAACTCCGAGCGGACCTCAGGTAAACCGCATATTGGCGAGTTCACCCTGACCAAGTTCGTCGACAGCTCCACTCCGACCTTGAACCTCACCTGCTGCTCCGGCAAGCCGATCCCCCTGGCCAAGATCGTCATTGGCCGTAACGCCGCCGAAGGCAGCGGGCAGATCATGGCGTTCATCACCTACACCCTGGACAACGTCGTGCTGTCCAACGTCAGCGTCAGCGGCGGTACCGGTGGCAAGCCCGTGGAAACCATTTCGTTGAACTTCACCAAGATCAAGTGGGAACTCACCGCGCAAAAAGACGATGGCACCAAGGAAGGCGTGGCTGGCACCAGCTGGGACTTGGCCGCCAACAAGAAAGCCAGCTAAGCCCGGTAGCCGATCATGCCCGCATCCGGCCAACGCCCGCTGTTGTTCGATCGCCTGGCCAGCAGCGCCGACGAGTCGCCGTATCTGGACCGCTACGCGCTGGCCGACTCGGTCCGCGAGGAACTGCTGCGGCTGCTCAACAGCCGTCGTGGCGGCCCATTGCAAAGCACGCCGCCAACCCTGCTCGACTACGGCATCGCCGACTGGAGCGCGCTGCAAGCCAGCAACAGTGATGACCGCAGGCGCATCGGCCGGGAAGTCAGCGCGGCGGTGAAACACTTCGAACCACGCCTTGAGGTCAGCCGGGTCGACGTCCGTCAGGTACCTGGCCAGCCCAGAAGCCTGAGCATCCTGCTGGAGGGCTACATCCGTCACGAAAAACAGCAATGGCCAGTGGCATTCGTTGTGGAGAAAACCGACGCGGGCCTGGAGGTCAGTCATGAGCGACTCGATTGACCCGCACCTGCTGGACTACTACCAGCGCGAACTGACCTGGCTGCGCAATGCCGGTAGCCAGTTCGCCAGCAGCTACCCCAAGGTGGCACGGCGCCTGGAGCTGTCACCGGGGGAAAGCCAGGACCCGCACGTCGAGCGTTTGCTTGAAGGTTTTGCGCTGCTCTCGGCGCGCCTGCAGCGACGCCTGGATGACGATTACGCCGAATTCAGTGACGCCCTGCTGGAACAGCTGTACCCCCTGGCCATCAGGCCGCTGCCTTCGTGCAGCATCGTCCGTTTCACGCCAGACCCGACCAAGGGCAACCTTGAGGCCGGCTATGAGCTAGCGCGAGATACCCCACTGTTCGTCACCACCACCAAGGGCGAGAGCATCTACTTTCGCACCGGTGCCGACGTCACCCTGTGGCCCCTGAAAATCAGCGAGGCACTACTGCTCGATACCAATGAGGCCAGGGGCCTGACCGGCGTTGCCAAGGCAGGCTCGGCGCTGCGCCTGCGCATCGAATGCGAGGGCAAGGCAACCTGGTCGACGCTAAGCCTGCAGCAACTGCGCCTGCACCTGGATGCCTCACCGGTGGTCAACGCGGCACTCTACGATTTGCTCGCGGCCCATGCCATCGGCGTCCTCAGCTCCACGCCAGAGGGCACCGTGCAAGTGCAGGAAGGCCTGCCGCAGATCGTCGGTTTCGCCGACGATGAGGCCCTGCTGCCCGAGGAAGATGGCGTCCACCCTGGCTTGCGCCTGCTCGCCGAGTACTTTGCGTTCCCCGAGAAATTCAATTTCTTCGATGTCCCGCTTGATGCGCCCGGCATTGATGTCGATGGCAACAGCCTGCACCTGTATATCGTCTTCGACTGCGCGCTACCCAGCCACTTGCACTTGCAGGCCAGCGATATCGCCCTGGGCTGTGCACCGGCGATCAACCTGTTTCGACGTACCTCCGAGCCCTTGCGCCCGGATGGCAAGCACAGCGAGTACCGCCTGGTTGCCGACAGCCACCGTGAGAACAGCGTGGAAATCCACAGCATCCGGGGCATCCGCAGCCTGTCGGCCGACGGCATTGTACGCCCGCTGGCACCTTACTACGGCAACCAGCACAGCACGGGCGACCACCCCCTGTACTGGCACGCCCGCCGTATCAACGGCCTGACGCCAAACCGGGTCGGCAGCGACATGATGCTCAGCCTGGTAGACCCCGACTTCAACCCCCGCCACAACACCTGGGACTACAACCTGACTGCCGAGCTGATGTGCACCAATCGTCATTTGGCACAGAGCCTCGGCGCCGGTACGACCCTGAACTTCGAACGCCCCGGCGCACCGGCCAGCGCCTGCCTGATCAACCCGCCCAGTGCACAAAGCCAGCCAGCCCTTACGGGCGAATCGCGCTGGCGGCTGGTGTCGCAACTGACCCTCAATCACCTGTCGCTGGTCGAGGGTCCCGAGGCTCTCGATGCACTGCGTGAAATGCTCAGCCTGCACAACCTGCGCAACGAGGCCAGCGCTCGACGCCAGATCGACGGACTGAAAAGTCTCAGGTGCGAGCGCAAGGTCGCGCATGTCGGCAATGATGCCTGGCGCGGTTGGCGCAAGGGTCTTGAGGTCCGGGTGCAATTGGCGCCAGGCAATTTCGTCGGCCATAGCACGGTGCTGTTCTCGGCAGTGCTGGCGCAGTTTTTCTCGCTCTATGCCACCGCCAACCGTTACGTCAGCACGGTGCTGGTGGATGCCGACGATGCCACCAAGGAGGTCAAAGCATGGAGCCCGCAAGCCGGCATGCCCCTGTGCCTCTGAGCGAGACACTGCGCCAGCAGCCCCACGGCTTCGAGCTGTTGCAGGCGTTGCTGATCCTCGAACACGAAAACCCCCAGGCCACGCCACTGGGCCAGGGCAGCGTGCCGCAACACGAGGCAGTGCGCCTGCGCGGCCCCTTGACGCCGGTGTTTCCTGCCAGCCAGATCGACCGGTTGACCGACGAAGAGCAGCAGCGCCCGGTACTCAGCACCTCGGTGTTCGGCCTTGGCGGGCCCGACGGGCCATTGCCCTATGCGTTCCAGGAGTGGCTGCAACAAAGGGCCCTGGCCAAGGACCATGCCCCAGCCGAATTTCTCGACCTGTTCCAGCATCGCCTGCTCAGCCTGCTCTATCGGGTCTTGCGCAAACACCGTGTCGCCTTGGGCTTCGATGCCCCCGACAACACCCCGGTTCAGGCGCAACTGCGCGCATTGACCGGCTTGCTGCCCAAGGGCTTGCAGGGACGCCAGGGCCTGCCCGATGCCGTACTGCTGGGGCGCAGTGCACTGCTCGCAGGAGGACGGCGCTCGCTGGCCGGGTTCAGTTCGATCGTGCGCCACCACTTCGGGCTGGCGGTGCAAACCAGCCCCTATGAAGGCGCCTGGTGCGAGATCCCGCGTGCCAGTCGCAGCGTGCTCAAGCCCGGTGGGCGCAACCTGACGCTGGGCCGCGATGCCATTGCCGGTACACGGGTCTGGGACGAGCATGCCGGGGTCCGCCTGACCCTCGGCCCACTCACTGGCGCACAGGCAACATCGCTGCTGCCCGGAAGCGACCGCCACCAACAACTGGCCGACCTCGCCGCACTGTACTTCGGCCCGGACCTGGACTGCATGCTGACCTTGATCATCAATGGTGCGCAGCCACTGCGCCTGAAGCGCAACAAGCCGGTACAGCTGAATTGGAACACCGGCCTGCATCGTCAGGACACGCCACATCATCAACAGCGTATCAATACCCGACTGCTTCAGTCGCAAAGGATCTGAACATGGAACTTGGCAGCCTGATCGCGTGGTTGAACAGCGACACCCGCAATGCTCTGGAGCGTGCCGCGCAGCGCTGCCTGCAACGCGGCCACTACTTCGTGGAAATTGAACACTTCGTGCTGGAGCTGCTGGATATCGAGGGCGGTGACCTGGCCTGCCTGCTGCCGCGCTTCGGCCTTGAGCGCGATACCCTGGCTGCCGAGATCAACCGGGCGCTGGAGCTGTTCAAATCAGGCAATACCCGCACGCCATCATTGTCGGCGCAGACCGTCGGCCTGCTCGAAGACACCGTGGTGCAGGCCAGTGTGCGCGGCCAGCAGAGCATCCGCTCGGGGTTGTTGCTGTTGGCGCTGCTCGACCGCGAAGAGCGCCGCAGCCTGTTGCTCAACAGCGCCGCATCGTTGCTCAGGATCCCCTGCGAAGCACTGCGCAGCAACCTTCAGGAGTGGACCCTGGCCTCCCGCGAGCAGACCACCAGCGCGGCACCGGGCAAGCGCGGCAACGCTGCAGCGAAACCTGCTGATGCCGCGCTCCTGGAGCAGTACACCCAGGACCTGACTGCCGACGCGCATGCTGGACGCATCGACCCGATCATCGGTCGCGAAGGCGAGATCCGCCAATGCATCGACATCCTCCTGCGCCGCCGGCAGAACAACCCGATCCTGGTCGGCGCGCCGGGAGTCGGCAAAACCGCGTTGGTCGAGGGCCTGGCGCTGCGCATCGCTGCCGGCGATGTGCCCCCTGCCCTGCAGAATGTCTGCCTGCGAGTGCTCGACCTGGGCCTGTTGCAGGCCGGTGCCGGGGTCAAGGGCGAGTTCGAGCAGCGCCTCAAGGGCGTGATTGACGCCGTGCGCAACGCCCCCACACCCACCATCATGTTCATCGACGAAGCCCACACCCTGATCGGTGCTGGCGGCGCCGAAGGCGGCAGCGACGCCGCCAACCTGCTCAAGCCGGCCCTGGCGCGTGGCGAACTGCGCACCCTGGCCGCGACCACCTGGCTGGAATACAAGAAGTACTTCGAGAAAGACCCCGCCTTGGCCCGACGTTTCCAGCTGGTACAGGTAGAGGAACCGAACGAGGCCACCTGCGTGGAAATGCTCCGTGGCATCGCCACCAAGCTGGAGCAGCATCACGGAGTGCAGGTGCTGGACGCGGCCATCCAGGATGCGGTGAAACTCTCCCATCGCTATATCTCCGGGCGACAATTGCCGGACAAGGCTATCAGCATCCTCGATACCGCCTGTGCTCGGGTCGCCCTGGGCCAGCACGACGTGCCGCCGCCGCTGGAAAGCCTGCGCCATCGCCAGCACAGCCTCAACGAAGAAGTCGAACGGCTACGCCGCGAACAGACTACCGGGCTGGACCACCGCGAGCGCATCACGCGACTGGAGAGTGAGTCCACGGTCAACCTGCAGGCCATTCGGCAACTGGAAGAGCGCTGGGGCGAGGAGCGTGAAGCGGTGCGCGAATTGCTGGATACCCGCCGTGAGCTGCTGGCCTTGAGCGAGCGCGCCGATACCGCCGCGGACCCGCAAAAACCCGAGCCCGACACCGACAGCCGCATTGACTACCTGGCTGCCGAACTGGTGCGCCTGGAGGCCGGGCTGGACGCTATCCGCCAGGACGATCCGTTGGTACCGGAGCACGTCGACTCGAAGATCGTCGCGGCGGTGATCGCCGGCTGGACCGGCATCCCGGTGGGCAAGATGCTGGCCGACGAAGCCCATGCCGTGCGCACCCTGGGCCAACGCATGAGCCAGCGGGTGATGGGCCAGAAGGCCGCGCTCGAGACCATTGCCCAGCGCCTGCAAGCCTACCGAGCCGGCCTCACCGACCCGCAGAAGCCGGTCGGGGTGTTCCTCCTGCCCGGCCCCACCGGGGTCGGCAAAACCGAAACCGCCTATGCCCTGGCTGACGCGCTGTACGGCGGCGAACGCAACCTGATCAGCATCAACCTTTCCGAGTACCAGGAAGCCCATACGGTCAGCCAGCTCAAGGGAGCCCCGCCCGGTTATGTCGGCTACGGCACCGGTGGCGTGCTCACTGAAGCGGTGCGGCGCAAACCCTATTCGGTGGTGCTGCTGGACGAGATTGAAAAAGCCCACCCGGATGTGCTCGAAGCGTTCTACAACGTCTTCGACAAGGGCGTGATGGAGGACGGCAGTGGCCTGCTGGTGGATTTCAAGAACACCGTGATGCTCGCCACCAGCAATGTCGGCGCCGAACTGATCCTTGATACACCGACGGCTGAACTGGGCGGTGACGCCTTCAATGAGCGGCTGCACAAGGTCTTGCTGCAAGCCTTCCGCCCGGCCTTTCTGGCACGTATGACGGTGGTGCCCTACCAACCGCTGGACGCCGCGACCCTGGAAGCGATCGTGCTGAGCAAACTGGAAAAACTGCGCGAGCGCTACAAGGCGGCGACCGGCAAGCAGTTCGAGTTCGACCGCGCCATCGTCAAGGCCGTGCTCGGCAAATGCAGCGGCGCCGGGGCACGGGATATCGAGAATGTGTTGATGAAACAGGTCACCGGAACACTGGCGCAGTGGGCGCTGGAATAAGACTGGGGATTGCTGGTCTGTGTGATGCAAAGGCGATCAATCGACTACGACAGGGACGAACCATGAGCACCAGGACCCGCCTCGGCGAACTTAAAGACCTGATAGAAAAGTTGCTTGAAAGCCATGACGCGCTGTCGCTGGCACAACCAACCAACCCGGTCGATACGTTTTACCTGGGCAAAATAACCGAGTGGACCAACAAGATTCACGGCGTCTCCAGCGGCTATGCCAGCGAATTTCAGGAAATGTACAAGCACCGCACAGTGAAGGGACGGGCAATTTATGGCGGCTACGCCGACGTCTCGGTTGGCGAACCGACTGACCTGACCTCCAAGTCCGTCCAGGTCAAAAGCACAAACCAGGATAAACACAGCGTGGTCAACTCGATGATCAGCGAGGCCGCCAACCAGCTGACAGGCGAACGAGGCGAACTGCCAAGGCCCGGTGACCGTCTGGTGATCGATATGTCGATCGTCAATGCGAACAACCTCTGGCCCCTAAGCTCACGAGGCATTGGCCTGACCATCGACGATCTGGAGCGCGTAGGGGGCGCACAGCTGTGTTCACTGATAATGAAATATACCCCCCATGTAGTGGCCAACAGCAAAGCCAGCCCGCCGCAGCCGGGCGCGCAGGGCCATGGCATGAGTGCCGGCCAGTTGATGAGCTTTACCGACATGAAAGACCCAACTTTGATATCGCGCTTCAGCGGCCACAGCAATGTACGCAGTACTCAATACATTCACACGGTCAGCACTATGACCGGCGTCACTCATGTACCCGCTTTACACCTGACCGTAAAAATCCGCTACAAGGAGGGCTACGTGTTGAAACACAACAATGGCAGTGAGTACATCATTCGCCTTGCGGTATTCAACCTGCACCGCCAAGGCAATCAGTTGGTATCAAAACTGGTGAAATACACCTGACGGCAGGGACCGTACGGGCCTGAACAGGCCACGCCCTCATTGCACCGCCTCGAGGCCCTTTGATGCCCCGCTCGACCGACACCACGACCAGCCTGTCGCTGACCGGCACCGCCCTTGCGGACCTTTACCCCGAGTCGATCAGCGCTGACGAAGCGCTCAATGCCCTGGGCCTGCACCTCGTCAACGGGTTGAGTGATACAGCGCTGACGCTCGGCTCGGCCATCGCCAGCCACCTCACCATCACCCTGCACAACGATGCCCAGCAACGCCCGCTGGATGCGCTGGTAGCCGAAATCCGCCAACTGCCCGCCGATGCCACGGCCGAGCGCTACCAGGTCCTGCTGCGACCCTGGCTGTGGTGGCTGACCCTGGCCAGCAACAACCGGGTGTTCCAGAACCTCACGACCTCGGACATCGTCAGCAAGATCTTCAGTAGCCACGGTTTCAGCGACTACAAGCTGTCACTCAGCGCCAGCTACACACCACGCGAATATTGTGTGCAGTACGGCGAGTCCGACTTTGCCTTCGTCTGCCGCCTGCTGGAAGAAGAAGGCATCTTCTGGTTCTTCACCCATGCAGCCGGCAAACACACGCTGGTACTGGCCGACAGCAACGACGCCTTCCCGGCCATCCCCAACGGGCCGGCAGTGAAGTACTTCGGCCAGCAGCCGGGCAGCCGCGAACTGCATGGCGTTCGCTCCGGGCAACTGGTGCTGCAGGCGGTCGCAGGCGTCTATTCGGCCACCGACCATGCCTTCGCCACTCCCACCACCTCGCTCTACAGCCAGGCCCAAGCCAAGGCCGGGCCGCTGTCGCAGTACGAACATCCCGGTGGCTACCTGACCAAGGCGCGTGGCGATGCGCTGACCAAACAGCGCATTGACGGCCTGCGCAGCCAGGAAAGACGCTTCGTCGGTGAAAGCGACTGCCGCTGGCTGGTGCCCGGGCACTACTTCAGCCTCAGCGGCCATGACGATGACAGCCTGAACATTGACTGGGTGCTGACGTCAGTCACCCACCAGGCCAGCCACGACAGCTACCGCAACCGCTTCGAAGCCATCCCCAAGGCGACGCCCTATCGCCCGGCACGGACGACGCCCAAGCCGCACATGCACACCCAGACCGCAAAGGTGGTCGGCAAGGCTGGCGAGGAAATCTGGACCGACGAGTACGGCCGGATCAAGATCCAGTTCCCCTGGGACCGCGACGGCAAGAACGATGAAACCAGCTCCTGCTGGGTCCGCGTGGTGCTGCCATGGAGTGGCAAGGGTTTCGGCATGCAGTTCGTGCCCAGGATCGGCCAGGAAGTGATCATCACGTTTATCGACGGCGATCCAGACCGCCCGCTAGTCAGCGGTTGCGTATACAACGGCGATAACCCCCTGCCCTACGCCCTCCCCGCCAACCAGACGCAATCAGGCCTGAAGACGCAGTCCTCAAAAGGCGGTGAGGGTTTCAACGAGTTGCGCTTCGAAGACAAGAAAGACGCCGAGGAAGTCTTCCTCCAGGCGCAGAAAGACTTCACCAGCAATGTGCTCAACGACGCCAAGGTGACCATCGGCCACGATGAAACCCTGACCGTACAAAATGCGCGTACGCGCACGGTCAAGGAGGGCGACGAGAGCGTCACCCTGGAGAAAGGCAAGCGTAGCGTCGCCATCCAGACCGGTAGCGATACCCTCGAGGTCAAGGACACGCGCAAGGTCAGCGTGGGCGGGGACCAGAGCCACAGTACCGGCGGCAACTTCACCGACAAGGTCACGGGCAACTACAGCCTGACCGTGGACGGCGACCTGACCATCAAGGTCAGCGGCGCCATCACCCTGCAAAGCGGTGCCAGCTTCACCATCAAGAGCGGTGCCGACCTGGCGGTCCAGGCCAGCACTGCGATCAGCCAGAAAGCCGGGACTTCATTGACCAACAAAGCCGGAACCTCGCTGGAAAACAAAGCAGGCACCACCCTGACCAATGATGCCGGCATCAGCCTGACCAACAAGGGCGGCGCCGAACAAACCGTGGACGGTGGTGGCATGCTGACCCTCAAGGGCGGCTTGGTAAAAATCAACTGAGGTCAGCCAGCATGGCGAAAAACCAAGCCGTCAATCTGCACAGCGGGGACGCGCACCTCAGCGGGCAACTGCACGCCGGCCAGCTGGAGGGCCCGTTGCGGATCGAGGAAAACCGTCGGCCGCTGGCGAACCTGAACTACAGCAGCGGCCAGCTCAACGGCATGAGCCAGACCTACCATGCCAATGGCAGGGTCTCGGCGCAGCTGCCCTACAAGGCCGACAAACTCGACGGCCAGGCCAGTTTCTACTCGCCCGAGGGCCAGCTGCAGCGCAAGGCCGGTTATCGTCAGGGGCTGCTGCATGGCGAGGCCGCGACCTATTACCCCGATGGCCAACTGGCCGAACTGGAAAGTTACCGCAACGGGGTGCGCGACGGCGTTTATCAACGCTTCCACGGCAATGGCAAGCTGGCCCACAAGGCGCAATACCTGAACGGCCAACGGCTGGACCAGGGCCAGCAGTTCGCCAACGATGGTCGCCCCCTGGACAGCGACGGCAAGCCACTGTCGAAGCTACGCTGGTGGTGGATGAACGCGGCCTCGCCAGGTAACACCTGAGCCTAGGGGATCAGTGTCTGCACCTGACCTGGCATACCGACCTTGATCACGCCGGCCCAGCTACACATCAACGTACTGTTGGCATCCAGCGCCGGCATGCTGCCGAGCAATACCGTCGGCGCGCCACCGGCAATCCACGGCGCCGCGGTCGCCGGAATGCACGGCATCGGCGTCAACACCCCAAGTGCTGCCGCAGTGGCGGCGATGACCATCGGGTTGGCGGTGCTCATGCACACGCCAAAAGGCAGGATATTGAGCAGTGGAATATGGTCCATGATGGTGGCCGCCGGCATATTGCTGGTCATTACCCGATTGAGCGGCAAGACATTCAACACCGACGGCGCAGCGCCAAAACTGCATTGCAAGGTAGCGCCGGTACAGACTTGCGGGCACGACATCAGGGCCTCCTGGCATCCTGGGGCGAAGTACTGACTGTATCGGGCTTGAGCAGAATCCGTCACGCAGAAACCTGCAGTTTCTTTGTGCAGAGAAGCGCACTGGCGGCGTTATGTTCAGGAAGTGGTGCGATGGACGGGCGGCGGGGGGTGTAGGCGGATCACCGTCCGAGGCCGCGAGGGCCAGGGACGGTGAGGATATCGCAGGCCCGGTGGGGCCTCTTTGAACTCAAGCAACGCTTAGCGGGCAGGACCTTCCGCCACGCCCAGGTCGTCGGTCGGACGGGTGTCCAGCAGCGGCGAACCACCGGAGTTCAACTCGCTGTGCAACTTGTCTTCGTCCAGTTCCTTGACCCACTTGGCCACTACCACGGTAGCCACGGCGTTACCGACCAGGTTGGTCAGCGCACGAGCTTCGGACATGAAGCGGTCGATACCAAGGATCAGCGCCAGGCCCGCCACCGGCAGGTGACCTACCGCCGACAGGGTTGCCGCCAGCACGATGAAGCCACTACCGGTCACGCCCGCAGCGCCTTTGGAGGCAACCAGCAGCACCAGCAACAGGGTGATCTGGTGGGTGATGTCCATGGTGGTGTCAGTCGCCTGGGCGATGAACACGGCAGCCATGGTCAGGTAGATCGAAGTACCGTCGAGGTTGAACGAGTAACCGGTCGGGATCACCAGACCCACTACCGATTTCTTCGCACCCAGGCGCTCCATCTTCACCAGCATGCGCGGCAGCGCCGACTCGGAAGACGAGGTGCCCAGCACGATCATCAGCTCTTCACGGATGTAGCGGATCAGCTTCAGCACGCTGAAACCGTGGGCGCGGGCGATACCACCGAGCACCACCAGGATGAACACCAGGCAGGTCACGTAGAAGCAGATCATCAGCTGGCCCAGTTGCACCAGCGAACCCACGCCGTATTGGCCGATGGTGAAGGCCATTGCACCGAACGCACCGATTGGCGCCAGCTTCATGATCATGTTGATGATGTTGAACATGACATGGGCGAAGCGGTCGATCAGGTCCAGCAGCGGCTTGCCGTAGGCACCCAGGCGGTGCAGGGCGAAGCCGAAGACCACCGAGAACATCAGCACTTGCAGGATGTCGCCGTTGGCGAAGGCACCGACCACGGTGTTCGGGATGATGTTGAGCAGGAAGCCGATGGTGGTCTGCTGCGCGCCAGCGGCGGCATAGGCAGCCACGCTGTTGGCGTTCAGGGTGCTGACGTCGATGTGCATGCCGACGCCCGGTTCAACCACGTTGACCACGACCAGGCCGATGATCAGTGCCAGGGTGGAAACGATTTCGAAGTACAGCAACGCGTAGCCGCCGGTCTTGCCGACCGACTTCATGTTCTGCATGCCGGCGATACCGCTGACCACGGTACAGAAGATGATCGGGGCGATGACCATCTTGATCAGTTTGACGAACCCGTCACCCAGCGGCTTCAAGGCCTGGCCGGTTTCAGGGTAGTAGTGACCCAGCAGAATACCGATGGTAATCGCGACGATTACCTGGAAATACAGCGTTTTGTACAGTGGCTGACGCGTCGTCATGGCTTATTCCTCAAGTGCACCGTGCCATCTCCTTCCTAGGAGTGTCGGGTGCCTAAAGCGCGAACCCTCCTGCATTTGGAGGGATTTGTTGTGTCGAGCTGCCTGGCAGGACTCTGCAAGGTCAATAGCAAGCCCGATGCCAACGTGCGCTTTTCTTGTGCGACTCGCCTGTTTACGGGGTAGGAATGCACGAATACATGGCACAGCCCCAAGGACAAATGGCGGATTTCCGCCCAACACCGTAATAATTCCTACGGTGTTGGCGGTAATCCGCCTACTTGATTGGAGCCGATGTAGGGCCGCCGGGCAGCGGCGCGGTTACTCGAAGGGGAAGCGGATGCGGAACGCCGCACCGCCCAGGGGGGAGTCGTCGAGGGTGAGGGTGGCGTCGTAGCTGTCGATGATGTCCTTGACCACCGCCAGGCCGATGCCCTGCCCCGGGTATTGCCGGTCCAGGCGCTCGCCGCGTTGCAGGATGCGCTCGCGCTGGTCGGGCGGAACGCCCGGGCCGTCGTCCTCGATGCACAGCTCCAGCGAGCCGTTGTGGGTCAGCAGGCTGATGCGCACCTGTGCCAGGCACAACCGATAGGCGTTCTCCAGCAGGTTGCCGAGCAGTTCGAGCAGCGCGCCCTGCTCCATCGGCACTACGGCGCCAGCCGGTACGGCAAAGCTGACGTGCACGGTCTTGTCGCGATAAACCTTGGCCAGGGTGCTGCACAGGCTGTCGAGCAAGGGTTGCAGTTGCACCCGGTGGCGCACCAGGCCGCTCTTGCGCAGGCTGGCGCGTTGCAGCTGGTAATCGATCTGCTGGCTCATGCGCTCGATCTGCGCTTGCAGCACCCGCGCCTGTTCGCGGTCTTCACGACGCTGGGCCATGCTTTCGCTGACCCCTTGCAGCACCGCCAAGGGGGTTTTCAGGCTGTGCGCCAGGTCATCGAGGGAGTCGCGATAACGTCCACGCTGCTCGCGCTCGCTGCGCAGCAGGCGGTTCAACGAATGGGTCAGGCGCAGCAGCTCACGCGGGTGCTCGCCGCTCAGGCCATCGCGGGCACCCGACTCGACATCGTCCAGCTCCACGCTCAACTGGCGCAACGAACGCAGGCTCCAGGTCAACCCGGCCCAGAGCAACAGCAGCAACACCAGCAAGGCGGCGCTGAAGCCCAGGTAGAGCTTTTCGCGCAGGCCATCGAGGGTCTGCTTGTATTCGCGTACCGGTTGCAGCGCGACAATGCTGAACGCCGCGCTCTTGCCACCCAGCAGCTTGACCTCGACGTCATAGACGAAGAACTCCTCGCCGTTGCCCTGGTGGATGCGCGCGAACTCGCTGCCACGCCCGTCGTAGCGCGGGGTGTAGTTGATGTTCTCTTCGGCGGTCGCCCGCGAGCGCCACACCAGGTTGCCTTCACGGTCATAGATGTAGCCGAGCAAGCGGCTGTCGGGCAGGTTGAATTTCTCGTCCGGCAGCAGCTCGGGCATTTCCAGGCGATTGTTCTCGATGCGCGCCGCGGAAATCAGCGTGGTCACGTCCGAGGCCAGGCGCTTTTCGATCGATTCCTGCAAGGCCAGGCTGAAGGCCTTCTGCAAGGCCGGCAGCAGCGCCAGCATGAACAGCAGCGCCAGCACAAAGGCGGCGAGCATCAGGCGCACCCGCAGGGAGCGGATCATCGGCAGCGCTCGGTGAACAGGTAGCCCAGGCCACGCACGGTGTCGATCGGCTTGAAGCCGTTGTCGCCCTCCAGCTTGCGCCGCAGGCGACCGACCAGCACTTCAATCACGTTCGGATCGCGCTCGTCATCGTCAGGGTAGAGTTGCTCCATCAAGCGGTCCTTGGCCACCACCTGCTGGTGATGACGCATGAGGTACTCGAGGATGCGGTATTCGTAGGCAGTCAGCGCCAGCGGCTGCTCGTCGAGCGTGGCCTGCTTGCGGTTGATGTCCAGTACCAGCGGGCCGGCAATGATGGTCGACTGGGTGAAGCCGCTGGAGCGGCGCAGCAAGGCATTCAGCCGTGCCTCCAGCTCTTCGAACTGGAACGGCTTGACCACATAGTCGTCGGCGCCGGTGGCCAGGCCTTCGACCTTGTCCTGCCAGTTGCCACGGGCGGTCAGGATGAGGATCGGGAAAGTCTTGTCGATGCTGCGCAGTTGGCGGATCAGGTCCAGCCCGCCCATGCCCGGCAGGCCGAGGTCGACCACCGCCAGGTCGAAGTTGAATTGCCCGACCTGGTAAAGGGCCTCCTCGGCGTCGGCGACGGCCTCGACCACGTGGCCGGTTTCGGTCAGGCGTGTTTTCAGATGGTGGCGCAACAGCGCTTCATCCTCGACCACCAACAGCTTCATAGGCTCCTCCCTTCACTGCGCCCGGGCCTTCGGTGGCCTGGGCAGAATAATAGCGAACCGGCCGCAAACACGGCCGGCCCTGCGTACGTCGCTAACGTCAGAACGTGTAGTTGGCGGAGAGGTACGTCTGCGCGCTGCTGCTCAGGCGCAGGGTACCGAGTTTGTCGCCGCCGTGTTCAGCCAATTCGGTGGCCGCGTTGGTACGCAGGTAACGGTAGCCCAGCTCGACCGAGGTGTTGTCGGTGACTTTCTGCAGCACCCCGGCCTGCAGGCCGACGGCGTAGCCGACATCGGTGTCGCGGCTGTAGCCGGAGGATTCCTGGCTGAGCTTGGTGATACCGGCGCTGGCGCCACCGAACAGCTTGGTGCTGCTGCCGACCGGGTAGAACAGGTCATAGCTGCCGAGCAGGTTTTCCTGGCGCAGCTTCAGGCCGTTGTGGCTGTTGGAGACGTTGTCGTAGGTGAGGTAGTAGCGGCCCTGATCGTTGTACTGACCAAGGCGTACGCCCCAGGTGCCGTCCTTGTTGATGATGCTGTTGGTGTTGCCGGTCGCGTGGTCGGGGTTGCTGCTGAGCAGGCCGGACTTTTTCACTTTGTCGCTGGTCTGACCATACGTCAGGCCGGCGAACGTGCCGTCGTCCGCCATGGCCAGGGAGCTTGCGCCGAACACGGTAATGGCCAGCAGGAGGGGTTTGAGGCTTTTCATCAGTGTGTACTCCAGTTTGAGGCACGGTGTTTGTCTGGCAGCTAGAGTAAGCAGGCCGCCCTGAACCGCCGCTGAACCCCGGCTGAACCTGGGCTGAACGAATGCATCGCCTCGCACACAGGAGTACCGACCATGCGTTTATTGCTGTCTTTGCTGTTGATGATGGCTGCCGGCCTTGCACAGGCGGCAGTACAGACGCGCGAGATCGTCTATGAGTCCGAAGGCCAGCGCATGGTCGGCTACTACGCCTACGACGATGCGCTTTCCGGCGAGCGACCCGGGGTGGTCGTGGTGCATGAGTTCTGGGGCCTGAACGACTACGCCAAGCGCCGTGCCCGGGACTTGGCGGCGTTGGGCTATGCGGCCTTTGCCATCGACATGTATGGCGATGGCAAGAATACCGAGCACCCTGAGGATGCAATGGGCTACATGAAGGCGGCGCTGCAGGACCCGAAGACCGCCAAGCGCCGCTTCGACCGGGGCGTGAAGATGCTCAGGGAGCAACCACAGACCGATGACCAGCGCATCGCCGCAATTGGCTACTGTTTCGGCGGCAAAGTGGTGCTGGATGCAGCCCGGCGGGGCAAGGAGCTGGCCGGGGTGGTGAGCTTCCATGGTCCGCTGGTGACCAATAATCCGGCGACACCAGGTAGCGTGAAAACCCGGATCCTGGTGGAGCATGGCGCCAGCGACAGCGTGGTGACGCCCGATCAGGTGCAGGCGTTCAAGCAGGAGATGGATGCGGCCGGGGCGTCGTACGAGTTCGTCACCATCCAAGGGGCCAAGCACAGCTTCACCAACCCGGACGCCGACCGCCTGAGCCATGGCGAACATGGCGGGCCGGATATTGGCTACAACAAGGCGGCAGACGAGAGTTCGTGGGCGGATATGCAGGCGTTTCTGAAGAAGGTGTTTGCCCAATAGGGCGCTGCATCGCACACCTATTTTGTAGCCGCTGCCGACAGGCTGCGCTGGAGCCCGTGAGGGCTCCCAAAGGCTACGCCTGCCATGCAGGCGAGCGCAGCCTTACGGCAGCGGCTACATGGCAGCAGCGTTGCGGCGACCCGAGCGATCGCCGGCAAGCCTTTCAAACGGCCGGCTATCCACGGCACAATAGCGCCCATGAACCAACACCCTGCCTGCTGCGCCCCGCTCCAGCACCACTGGCCCCTGCCCCGCCCAATTCCCGGTGCGGTGCTGGTCAGTTGCCCGTTCGACCCCGCCGCCCTCGCCGCCGACGACTTCCAACGCGCCGCCATCGAGCAGACCGCCAGCCTGCAACGCTCCGTCGCCAAGCGCCAGGCCGAATACCTCGCTGGCCGCGTCTGCGCCCGCGCCGCCTTGCAGCGCCTGGACGGGCGCATCTACGTACCCGGCACCGACGACGAACGTGCGCCCGTCTGGCCCACCGGCATCAGCGGCTCGATCACCCACGGCAAAGGCTGGGCCGCCGCCGTGGTCGCCCACAGCAGCGATTGCCAGGGCATCGGCATCGATCAGGAAAGCCTGCTCACGGATGAACGCGCCGAGCGCCTGGCGCGGGAGATCCTCACCGCAGCCGAACTACAACGCATGGACCCCGCCCAGGTCGGGCTGACGGTAACCTTGACCTTCTCGCTGAAAGAGAGCCTGTTCAAAGCGCTGTTCCCCCTCGTGCGCCAGCGCTTCTACTTCGAGCACGCCGAATTGCTGGAGTGGTCCGCCGATGGCCACGCGCGCCTGCGCCTGCTCACCGACCTGTCCGCCGACTGGCAACACGGCCGGGAGCTGGAAGGCCAGTTCGTGCTCAACGGCGACCAGCTATTGAGCCTGGTCAGTACCTGACAGCAACGGGCAGTGCTCGCAGTACCCCACCCACGCCACCTTGTAGCTCAGGCAGCAGGTGCGTCGCCGTCGACGACCCTCAGCCTCATAGCGCACGGCTTCAAACAGCGGGCTGTGCGCCGATGTGAGCAAGGCGCGCGCCTGCGGGTCATCCTTCAGTTGCTGCTCCAGATAGTCGCCGGCATTGCCCCACAGCACGGCTGCCGGTAATTGCCCCAGCAGCGCCAGCCGCGCTATCAGCGGCCGCACATGCTGCTCCAGCACATCGCTGAACGAAGCGCAGTACGGCGCCTGCGCCGCCATGAACGTGACCGGCAGGCCACGCGCATCCAGCTCGACCGTCACAGCATCAAAGCGGGCCGGCACCTGCCCGGCCGAGGCTGCCTGCCAGAGCATAGCGAAGTAATACTTGGACCATTGCGAGACCAGCACCGGCAACTGCGCCGGCATCAGCTCAGGCCCGTACAGCGCCAGCAGCAATGGCTGAAAGCGCGCCGGCTGCAACAACTCGTCCAGGGTCATGACCCGGCCTGCTCCTGCTCTTGCTCCCGCGGCCAGCTCAGGCTGAAACAGGCACCGCCCAGGCGCTCGCTCTTGCCCACCAGGGCCCGGCCCTCGTGCCAATAGATGATCCGCCGCACGATCGACAGCCCCAGGCCATGCCCACCCGAGGCGCGGGTGCGGCTGTTGTCCAGGCGGGTGAAGGGCGTGAAGATCCGCCCCCATTCGGTTTCCGGAATTCCCGGGCCATCGTCCTCGACGTCAATGCGGCAACGTTCCTGCCCCAGGTGATAGCTCAGCGCAACCTGTCCCTCGGCATGACGCATGGCGTTGCTGACCAGGTTTTGCAGGGCCCGATGCAGGTAGCGCGGCTCGGCCTCGACCCACGCCCCCAACTCGCTGCCCTGGCAGGGCCCGCGCACCACCCGCACTTCGCGGCGCAGGGGCGAGAGTTCCTCGATCACCTGGTCGAGCAAGGCGTCCAGGTCGACCCGTTCGAAGTGCAAGGCCGGTGCGCCCTGCTCCAGGCGAGCGTAAGTCAGCATCTCGTCGACCAGTTTGTCGAGGTCCTGGATGTCGTTGTCCATGCCGGCCAGGTATTTCTCGCGGGCCGGCTCGCTGCTGGCGCTGGCGATCATCTCCAGCCCGAAGCGCAAACGCGCCACCGGCGTGCGCAGCTCGTGGGACACCGCCCGCACCAGTTCGCGCTGGATGGTCAGGGAGCGCTGCAAGTGCTCGGCCATGCCGTTGAAGGCCTCAGCCAGGCGCCCGACCGAGTCGGCGTCGTCCGCCTCCACTCGGGTGTCCAGGCTGCCCTGGGCGATCTGTGTGGCGGCCGCTTCAAGGCCGGACAAACGCCACTCCAGTTGGCGCACCAGCAGGTAGACAATCAAACCGATCAGGCACAACCCGAGCGCGGCGATCAGCACCAGCATCTGTGGCGGATAAGGGTTCATCTGGTACAGCGGGCCGACCTCGAGCACCCACGGCGTGCCGACCATGCCGGCAAACACGCGGATCGAGTCACCGTCCTTGCCCAGGGCCATCACCGTGTCGCCCTCATCGACCCGACGGCGCTGGTCATCGTCCATGTCGGTCTCGCCCAGGCCGAGCAGGCGCAGCTCGAAGCCGAAGCCCTTGTCCTGCTTCAACGCCTCAAGGCGCCTGGGTTGCTCGCCGACCGGGTAGCGCACCAACTCATCCACCAGCAGGTAGATGGTCGCGCGTGCCAACTGCTCGCTGATCTGCTGCACCTCGCCGGTCAGCAGCAGGCTCTGCCCGCGCACCTGACGCATGACCTTCGCGGCATGCGGGCCAGTGCGCTCGACCAACACCTGGCCACGCTGCAACTGGCTGCGCTGGCTGCCATCGAGTGCGGCCTGCTCGATGGGCTGCAGGTCCAGCGGAATGCCCAGCAGGCGCTCCCAGATCGCCAGCGCACGGGTGCGCTCCACGCCATTCATCAGCGCCAGGTTGTCAGCCATCAAGGTAAAGGTGCCGTGGGCCAGCCGTTCGCGGTACTGGCCGGCGCGCACTTCGTTGAGCAGGTGCAGGCTGAGCACGCCGAGCACGGCCACCAGCACTAGCGCGGCGAGCATGCCGCCATAGATACGCAGGAAGATCGAATTCATTCAGGCTGGCCCAGGGCCTCGGCGGCCTCGCGAACGAACAGGTAGCCCTTGCTGCGCAGGGTCTTGATCATGCGCGGGTGGATCGGGTCGTCGCCTATTTTGGGGCGGATGCGCGAAATGCGCACGTCGATGGAGCGGTCCTGGCCGTCGTAGCCCACGCCACGCAGCGAGGTGAAGATCTCCTCGCGGGACAGCACCCGCCCGGCATTGCTGACCAGCAGCCAGAGCAGGTCGAATTCAGCGCTGGTCAGCTCGATGCCCTGCTCGCCCAGCCAGGCCTCACGCAAGGTGTTGTCGACCCGCAGCGGGCCAAATTGCAGGCTCTGGCGCTCATTGCCGAGCACCGGGGCATCGCTACGGCGCAGCAAGGCGTTGATCCGCGCCAGCAACAGGCGCGGGCGTACCGGCTTGCACACGTAATCATCGGCGCCCATGTCCAGGCCCTGCACCTGGTCGAGGTCGTCGCTGCGCGCGGTGAGCATGAGGATCGGCCCGGGGTAGTCGTTGCGCACCTTGCGACAGATGCTCAGGCCGTCTTCACCGGGCAACATCAGGTCGAGGATCACCAGGTCCGGCTGCTCGCCGATGATCCGCGCGGCGGCCTTGGCGCCGTCGCCCTCCACCGCCACATCAAAGCCATTGGCTTGCAGGTACTCGCGGGTCAGCTCGGCGAGCCGCTCGTCATCCTCGACGATCAAAACCTGACTGCGCTGCTGTTCCACGGATCACCTCGGCTGGGCCTGTTGTTGTGTATAGATGAAAGGCCAGTGTCACCCTTTCACCAAAGGGCAACATCGGCCCCGGATACTACGACGCGCACCCCGCCCTGCCAACCGCTGCCGGGGATGGAAAAGCGCAGGCCAGATTCGGTTCGGAGATCAGGTTTTTTTGTGATAGGGTTCGCGCCCGCAAAAATCTGCCGAAGGGGATTTTCGGACACAAAAAAGCATAAATGGCGGTGGGACGCGGCCTACAAGGGCTGCAGGCAAAACACACACAAACTACCCACAAGTTATCCACAGAGCGCCATCTTGCAATAGCCCCAATACCGCATTATCTTGTATCCCCATCGCAGCAAAACACTACATGTTGGGGTTTCATCAAAAACCCAAGCACAAGTCAAGCATCAAACTCAAGCCCTCAGACGGTGCTTTTTTTGCTTGAACTTTAGAAGAATTCAGCAGCCAAACCGCTCCTGCGGAGGCGAACGTTGCAAGCCCTGAGTGGGCCTTGTTTCGGGTACGGGTGTTGCAGGCAAATGCCGCACACGGTACCGCAACAGTTTCAGGCCTGGGGGCCTGGAGCCTTTGACTTCGGCCAGGGAGCGGCAAGCGATTGCCCCTTACTCCTGAACTGTCCCGAAGTAGGTATGCCCGACCCGGTCGGCGCACGAGCCCTTGTGGTGTTCCGTGCCCCCGGGATGGTTGTCGAGCTTTCGGACGGAACGGTTGGCGCCCACCAGGCGCCTCAACAAACTTAGAGAACGTGGAGACACCCATGCAAACCGACACAACTCGCGAGAACCCGCAGGCCAAGGCGCCGCAGGCCGCCGATTCGAATCAGGATCTGGCTGCTACCGCCCCTGGCCAACTGCGCGTGATCAAGCGCAATGGCACTGTCGTCGCCTACACCGACGACAAGATCACCGTAGCCATCACCAAGGCGTTCCTCGCAGTTGAGGGCGGCACCGCTGCCGCCTCGTCGCGCATCCACGACACCGTTGCCCGCCTGACCGAGCAGGTCACCGCGACCTTCAAGCGTCGCATGCCGTCCGGTGGCACCATCCATATCGAAGAAATCCAGGACCAGGTCGAACTGGCCCTGATGCGTGCCGGCGAGCAGAAGGTTGCTCGCGACTACGTGATCTACCGTGACCAGCGTGCCAAGGAGCGTGCCACCCGCGCCCCGGCCGATGACGCCGTGCAACCGCACCCAAGCATCCGCATCACCCTGGCCGACGGCAGCCTGACGCCGCTGGACATGAACCGCCTGAACACCATCATCAGCGAAGCCTGCGAAGGCCTGGCCGAAGTCGATGGCGAGCTGATCCAGCGCGAAACCCTGAAGAACCTCTACGACGGCGTCGCCATGAAGGACGTCAACACCGCCCTGGTGATGACCGCCCGTACCCTGGTCGAGCGTGAGCCGAACTACTCGTTCGTTACCGCCCGCCTGCTGATGGACACCCTGCGTGCCGAAGGCCTGGGCTTCCTCGGCGTGGCCGACAGCGCCACCCACCACGAGATGGCTGAGCTGTACGCCAAGGCCCTGCCGGCCTACATCGCCAAAGGCGTTGAGTTCGAGCTGCTGAACCCGGCCCTGGCGGCCTTCGACCTGGAGCGTCTGGGCCAGGCGATCAACCACGAGCGCGACCAGCAGTTCACCTACCTGGGCCTGCAGACCCTCTACGACCGTTACTTCATCCACAAGGATGGCGTGCGTTTCGAGCTGCCGCAGGTGTTCTTCATGCGTGTGGCCATGGGCCTGGCGCTGGAAGAGCAGGACAAGGAAGCTCGCGCGATCGAGTTCTACAACCTGCTGTCGTCCTTCGACTACATGTCGTCGACCCCGACCCTGTTCAACGCCGGTACCCTGCGTCCACAGCTGTCGAGCTGCTACCTGACCACCGTGCCGGATGACCTGTCGGGCATCTACCACGCGATTCACGACAACGCCATGTTGTCCAAATTCGCTGGCGGCCTGGGCAACGACTGGACCCCTGTACGTGCACTGGGCTCCTACATCAAGGGCACCAACGGCAAGTCCCAGGGCGTGGTTCCGTTCCTCAAAGTGGTCAACGACACCGCCGTTGCGGTCAACCAGGGTGGCAAGCGCAAAGGCGCGGTCTGTGCCTACCTGGAAACCTGGCACCTGGACATCGAAGAATTCATCGAGCTGCGCAAGAACACCGGTGATGACCGTCGTCGTACCCACGACATGAACACTGCCAACTGGATCCCTGACCTGTTCATGAAGCGTGTCTTCGATGACGGCAAGTGGACCCTGTTCTCGCCATCGGAAGTGCCAGACCTGCACGACCTGACCGGCAAGGCCTTCGAAGAGCGTTACGAGTACTACGAAGCCCTGACCGAGTACAACAAGATCAAGGTATTCAAGACCGTCCAGGCCAAAGACCTGTGGCGCAAGATGCTTTCGATGCTGTTCGAAACCGGCCACCCATGGTTGACCTTCAAGGACCCGTGCAACCTGCGTAGCCCGCAGCAGCACGTGGGCGTGGTCCACAGCTCGAACCTGTGCACCGAGATCACCCTGAACACCAACAAGGACGAGATCGCGGTCTGCAACCTGGGCTCGATCAACCTGCCGAACCACATCGTCGATGGCAAGCTGGACACCACCAAGCTGCAACGCACCGTGAACACCGCCGTGCGCATGCTCGACAACGTGATCGACATCAACTACTACTCGGTGCCGCAAGCGCGCAACTCGAACCTCAAGCACCGCCCGGTCGGCCTGGGCATCATGGGCTTCCAGGACGCGCTGTACCTGCAGCACATCCCGTACGGTTCGGACGCTGCGGTCGAGTTCGCCGACAAATCGATGGAAGCGGTCAGCTACTTCGCCATCCAGGCTTCCTGTGACCTGGCCGACGAGCGTGGCGCCTACGAGACCTTCCAGGGTTCGCTGTGGTCCAAGGGCATCCTGCCGCTGGACTCGCAACAGATCCTGATCGAAGCCCGTGGCCAGAAGTACATCGATGTCGACCTGAACGAATCCCTGGACTGGGCGCCAGTACGTGCCCGTGTACAGAAAGGCATTCGCAACTCGAACATCATGGCCATCGCGCCGACCGCAACCATCGCCAACATCACTGGCGTATCGCAGTCGATCGAGCCGACTTACCAGAACCTGTACGTGAAATCGAACCTGTCGGGCGAGTTCACCGTGATCAACCCGTACCTGGTCCACGACCTGAAGGCCCGTGGCCTGTGGGACTCGGTCATGATCAACGACCTGAAGTACTACGACGGTTCCGTGCAGCAGATCGAGCGTATCCCGCAAGAGCTGAAAGACCTGTACGCCACTGCGTTCGAAGTTGACACCAAGTGGATCGTTGACGCTGCCAGCCGTCGCCAGAAGTGGATCGACCAGGCGCAGTCGCTGAACCTGTACATCGCCGGCGCTTCGGGCAAGAAGCTGGACGTGACCTACCGCATGGCCTGGTACCGTGGTCTGAAAACCACCTACTACCTCCGTGCCCTGGCTGCAACCAGCACCGAGAAGTCGACCATCAACACCGGCAAGCTCAACGCCGTCTCCAGCGGTGGCGACAACGCCCCGCAGCAGGCCGCGCCAGCAGCAGCCCCCGCTCCAGCACCGGTACCAAAAGCCTGTGCGATCGACGAGCCGGACTGCGAAGCCTGCCAGTAAGTGATAAGCGGCGCTTGATCTGAGCGCTGGATGAACAAGGGCCGGGATTATTCCCGGCCTTTGTTTGTGTGGAGGAAATGCCATCCGCTGTCGGCGTGCTGGAGGAGCTTGTAGGTTCTGCAGTTCACCCAGCCACGGAGACACCTGATGAGCAAAAAACCCACCACCAGGAAGATTGGCCGCGATGCCGAAAGCGGTCGTTTCACCAGCGTTGAAAAGGCGCGCAAGCACCCACGGACCCACATCGTCGAGACGCTGAAAAAGTCCAAGTGAAACCCCAGCGCCGGCGGCTCAATCGACGACCGGCGCTACCCTGCCCCACGCCCCCGCTCTACCCTGTGTTTTAACGCCTTGCCGGAAAAAACCCATAGCGTGATCTGGCGCACGACTTCGGGCACAAACACCCATATGCAGTGTTTTTTTCACAAGCACTACACCATATGTAGGATTTTTCGTCTAAACTCCCACACCGTAAACGCAAGCGACAAGGCGTGAACGACTCCAGCAATATCTGGTCAAAAATACGTATTTTCGAGGGTTGCGAGTCCCCCGGCCGGCAATGATTCCGGTATACTCCGACCCCCCAAAAAAAGGCCGTAAGCCATGCCTGTTTTGGTGAGTTTTCAACGTTCGCGGCCCCTGGTTCCAGGATTGGCCCGACGCGCAAAATGAACAACTTCAAGATGTCTCGGAGGCGAGTCTTCCGAGCTGCCGTATTGCCTCTGGGTCGTGCGAAGTAAAGGCATCACCTTTTTTAAAATCCAAGCGGTTGCCTGCGGGCGACCCTCAAGCAGGAGCCTCACTATCATGCTGAGCTGGGACGAATTCGAAAACGACGACGGCGAAGAAGCTGCCAAAGGCGTCACCGCCACTCAAGCCGCTGCTGCCGGCATCGACAAGCTCGACAGCGCCGGTGGTGCTGCGGCGCTGGAAGCCCGTGCCGTGACCTCGACTGACTCGGCGGCGGTGATCCGCGCCAAGGCTGCCCTGGACAAGCTCGACATCGCTGAAGGCCTGGCTGAGCTGGAAGGTTCGGCGGCCCGTGTTGCCGTTGACGAAAAGCGCATGATCAACTGCCGTGCCGACTTGAACCAGCTGGTGCCGTTCAAGTACGACTGGGCGTGGCAGAAGTACCTGGATGGCTGTGCCAACCACTGGATGCCGCAAGAGGTCAACATGACCGCGGACATCGCCCTGTGGAAAGACCAGGACGGCCTGACCGATGACGAGCGTCGCATCGTCATGCGCAACCTGGGCTTCTTCTCTACGGCTGACTCGCTGGTTGCCAACAACCTGGCGCTGGCCGTGTACCGTTTGATCACCAACCCGGAGTGCCGCCAGTACATCCTGCGCCAGGCCTTCGAAGAGGCGATCCACACTCACGCTTACCAGTACTGCATTGAATCGTTGGGCATGGATGAAGGCGAGATCTTCAACATGTACCACGAGATTCCATCGGTCGCCAAGAAAGCCGCCTGGGGCCTGAGCTACACCCGTGCGATCTCCGACCCGGAGTTCAACACCGGTACCGTCGAAACGGACAAAGAGCTGCTGCGCAACCTGATCGCCTACTACTGCGTTCTGGAAGGCATCTTCTTCTACTGCGGCTTCACCCAGATCCTGTCGATGGGTCGTCGCAACAAGATGACCGGTGTAGCTGAGCAGTTCCAGTACATCCTGCGTGACGAGTCGATGCACTTGAACTTCGGTATCGACGTGATCAACCAGATCAAGATCGAGAACCCGCACCTGTGGGATGCCGAGATGAAGGAAGAGGCCTCGCAGATGATTCTGCAGGGTACTCAGCTGGAGATCGAATACGCACGTGACACCATGCCACGTGGTGTATTGGGCATGAACGCCGCGATGATGGAAGACTACCTGAAGTTCATCGCCAACCGTCGCCTGTCGCAGATCGGCCTGAAGGAAGAGTACCCAGGTACGACCAACCCGTTCCCATGGATGAGCGAGATCATGGACTTGAAGAAAGAGAAGAACTTCTTCGAGACGCGGGTTATTGAGTATCAGACGGGTGGGGCGTTGAGCTGGGATTGATTTAATTATGGCCACTAAAATATTAGTGGCCATTTTTTTACTTTAAATAGTTCGACAGTAGTTGAGCTCACAAGTAACGATGGCGTCGTTGGTGCACATCACGGTTGCGTTACGGCTTGCCGAGTAGAATTTAACGCTCTTGCAAAAAATCATATCGTCCATCTAACCTCCAATTACAAGCCGTTTTTTATGATGGGGCGCACCTCTGACAGAGTGAATTTCAGAAACGGCCTACAGGGGAACTATTGATCCTTAGTTACAACCCCTGTAGCTTTATTTCTGGCGCCTAAGAAACGCCTCTCACGGCGGTCGAGCCCGCTCCCGACAGATGCGGCATTTTGTGCCTGTAGTCTACTTCTGCGCACAAAACTCTCTGTTATGTCGGGAGTGGACTAATACAAGACCCGAAAGGGGAATATGTCCGGCCCTCCGTGAGGGGTTTCTTAGCTCCCGACACCCAGTCCTAAGAGAACTGTCATCAATAGAGGTAATAGAAATGCCTACCGACGCTCACGCTCGCAGGCCTTTCGCAGACGCGGCTCGCCTAGCTAATCACTCCCGCTTGGAGGTCAGCCATGACTGACCTCTACGACCCCCTACTATTCACTCGCCACAACCGCCCTCTTCACGCCCTTTGGCTCGAATCCCAAGCCTGGTTCTGCGCACGTGAGCTAGGCCGTCTGATTGGCCGTTATCTTGATGAGCAGATCATCCGCAGGCTCGACGCGGATCAGCATCGCGTTCTCACGCTGCTGCGCTATGGCGAATACCGGGAAACCATGATGATCAGTGAGTCTGGGGCCTACACCGTGCTGGCCCACCACTACATCCCGGAAAACCGCGTGCTGCGACATTGGCTTACCCATGATGTGGTCGCAGTGTTGAGGGACCGTCGGGATGGGGCAAAAGCTGTTGCACCGCATGTCGACCGGCTCAATTGGTCCGGTCGATCACTGGCCTTGCTGCACTGGCAAAGCGAGCCGTGGATTCGGCTTAGGGATATGCCGCAGTTGTTGAGTAAGCCGCCGGGGCGAGAAAGGCGATCAGCCTCGTGGCGTCAGACTGCTGCGCGACTGCTCGGGATTTAATCTGAGGGCTGCACCGGCCCAATCGCCGGCAAGGCCGGCTCCCACAGTACTAATTACTCCTAACCATTGTGGGAGCCGGCCTTGCCGGCGATTGGGCGCGTAGCGGCCACCAGGTATTTCAGTGCACGACGAAAGACCGGATGACACTCTGCCAGTGGCAAATCATCGAGAGGTGCCCAGAAGAACGCGAACGCATGCCCGTGATCATCGAGGGTTTGGTGGGTCCATTGTTCAGGTAGCGGTATATCTACCTCGCACAAGTGAAATGACCAGACCTGATCAAGGTGCTCGGCATTCCAGCAACCCAGGTCACTGACAACGGTGGCGGTTTCGATACCTGATTCTTCTCGCAACTCACGCAGGGCTGCCAGGGCCGGTGCTTCACCTGCCTCGATGGTGCCTTTGACAAGCTGCACGCCAGCCTGCGGATGGCGGAACAAGAGGATACGAGGTGCAGATGAGTGTGAAAGGACTACCGGACAGGCTTTGTTAGGTGACATGACGATTTCCATGGGTGTCTGCGTTGCGCACGGCAGCCTGCTTCCTGGCGTAGAGCGGTGATACATATTCTGGCCCCATCGCCGGCCAGGCCGGCTCCCTCAGTGGTACTCATGCTCCGGACCATTGTGGGAGCCGGCCTTGCCGGCGATTGAGCGCGTAGCGGTCTGTGCCAGCCCATTCGCTGGCAAGCCTATAAACGGCCTATTGCACTCATTGTTCGCACCGGCTACGCGCTCGTCAACGCCCCATCATCAATGCGTTGCCGCCAACAGCGAACAATGCTGACGCTAAGCCGTACGCAGCGCCAGTGAATGCCGATACAGCGCTCGCATCGCATACGTAACGCCGTCTATAGAGTCCCTGTGCTCATCTGGACTCATGGCCTGGACCTTGGCGTAGTTGCTTTCCAGACCATGCAGCGCGATGAGCGAGAGGTGCTTGGAATAAGGTGCCGGCAATCCGGTCCACTGGGCCAACGACACGCCGCGCATATAGCCCTGACACCAGTCCTCGACGACGAACACCGGCTCGCCCGACGTTGGGCTGGCAACGAACAAAGGCTCGAACTCTTCACAGGCCTCGAACAGATCATTGGCGACACTGTTCATGTAGCGCATCAGCAAGGCATGGAAGGCCTCCTCCTCCGCCTCTCTCCTGAGCTTCTGCACCCTGCCGCCCACTTCGTGCAACCACTCATCCGGGTCGATGTACTCGGCAGAGCTGATCAGCGCAACGAAGAAGCCATCCAGTTCCGATAAGGTACGGATGGCCCTTTCGTTACCATATTTGAGCAGCAGGTCGTCCAGCCGGCCCATCTCCTTTTCACTCAAAGGCTGCAGAAATACGTGGTGCATGGCGTCGTCCCGAATCAGCTTCGTTCCTGACACCTTAGCTCAAGCAGCCGCCTTGGCAGGTTACATTTAGAGTGGATTCATGCAATTGGCTGCAAAAAATGCCTAAGTTCACGTTGCATGCCGCTACCAATCAGCAACCACAGCAGCACGCGGCACTTACGCGGACAGAGAAAACCCGCCATTGTCGCCCCCTTCCCCTGCAAGTCGATTTCGCCGCCGGCAAAGCCATAGGTTTGCAGAGCCGTTGGGCCGGCGCCGGCCCGAGAGGCGATAACGACGGCCATTTCCCTGGCAAGGGTTTGCACCCATTGCGCCCACGCCTGCGACACATGCCCGGCACCAAAACCCGCAATCACCAAGCCCTCGTAACCAGCGCAGGCCACCTGCTCCAGCAATAACGTGTCGGCATCGAGGCTGGCCTCAAGCAGCGCCACGCGGTGGTCCCACCGCGTGGGCTCAGGCAATAAGGTACGCGCCACAACAGGCCTCACGTAGCAAGGTTGGCCCTCAACCACCAGGCCATTGACCCCAACCTGCGCCGAGCTGAAGGCAGCCATCGCCAGGCTGTCAGTCTTGCGCACATGCTCGGCTGCATGGATCTGGTCAGTGATCACCACCTGCACCCCGCGACCTCGACTGCTTTGCGCCAATGTCACCTGAACCGCGGCGAGCACATTGGCCGGGCCATCCGCACCAGGCTGGCTTGCAGCACGCATCGCCCCGGTGAGTATCAGCGGTGCATCGTAGGGCCAGAGCAAACCAAGGAAATACGCGACCTCCTCCAGGGTGTCCGTCCCCTGTGTGAGCACAACCGCCACGGCGCCCGACTCCACCTGGGATTTTGCCCATCGGAGCACCTCAAGCAGTTGGATGAACGTCAGCGACGCACTGGGCACCAGGCACAACGTCTCGACGTGGATCTGCGCCATTCTTCCAAGCTGAGGTAAAGCGACCAACAGCGTTTCGCCAGACAACACCGGTGTGACGCCCGGTTCCGTGTCCCCGGACTGCATGCTGACAGTACCGCCTAGCGCGCCAAAGGCCAGACGCGGCATAGCAACAGGCGTGATCATCAGGCGCCTCCACATAGCAGGCCAATCAGCGGTAACAGCACCAAGGTGCAAATCGCCATGGACAGCACATTGCCTATGTAGCCGTGCATATGGCTCGGCAGCCGGTTGCTGATGAACACGGCCAAGGGCGGTGCCGTCAGCGCACCGAGCGTGGCACTGAGCAACACAACCTGCCAACTGCCACCCAATGTCAGCACGGCTGCCGGCACGATGGACACAATCGGAATGTAGGTGGGATACCAGCCAAGGCACATCCACTGCCTGCGCCACACCAACACGCCGATCAACGATGCCAGCGCCTGACCTGAGACCATCTCCAGGAGCAGTTGTGAACCATAAGCAGGCCCGCTGGGTGAAATCGCATAAGCCAACAAAGCCCCTAGCAACAAGCCGGCACTGGCCAACTCGTTACCAAAGAAGGGTGCCTCGCTGAAATCAGCCAGTACGCGACGCAAGGTCCACACGACGCCGTAATCCGCAGCCGCACTGACACAAGGTGCCGGCAGCGGTGCAGTGGACGGTGGCACGGAGCGGACCAGCCCCGGGGTCAAGCGGTACAACGTGAAGGCCAGCACACTGGCAATCGCCATTCCCCCAACATTGCCGATCACAACTGGCAAGTGCAGTGGGTAACACAGGTAATTGACCAGCAGCAGGCTTGCCGGTGTCACCAACAGCGCGCCCAGGAGCGCCCCATTGATCGCCACCTTCCAGCCCGCGCCAAACAGCAGCACGGTCGCTGCAGGCAGCGACACAAAGGCGACGAAAGTGGGCTGCCAGGTGCCGTTGCCCAGTGTCCAGCCCCACAAAAGGTGGCTGAACATCAGCCCCAAGCACGAGCTGATGACCAGCCAAGGCCACAAGCCGGTGCCATAGCAGATCGCAAAGCCCTGCCAGCGCATGCCGTTTCGGTTGGCCCAATGAGCCAGGCCTGCCCCTGCGAGCAACCCTAAAGCCGGTAGCTCATGCTTGTAGAAGGCTACTTCACTGATATCGCCGATGATCCAGCGTAACCGCGCGATGGGCTCCTCCAGGTGAGCGAGCATGTGCGCGTAGTCTGGCCAAGGGCCGATCCAGCCTGCTGCGCGGCCGCTGATAACTTCGATCAGCACACTGATAAGCAGTGAAGTGCTTAAGCACATAAGCAGCAGCGGTACAGCACTGTCTCGGCGGTGTTCAATTGTTTTATCCATGACAAACGCCCTCAGCGCGGCAACGCAGGATGCAGGTGGTAGCCCAGCATTGCGTCGTACAGGTCAGTACGTCGGTCACGTGGCAGATCGTTCAGGCTGTTCCAGATGGGTGCGCTACGGGCGCTGCTGAGATCAACATCGGCGTAGACGATGCACTCGCTCTCTGGCCCCGCGACATCGCCAAGCGGCCAGCCATTGGTGCCGGCAATCAGCGAGCAACCAAGAAAGCGCCCGCCTCGCTCGCTGCCAATACGGTTTGCGGCAGCGATGTAGACGTTGTTGACGTGGGCTGCCGTGATGGTCAGGTAGGACGCCATGCACTTGCCGCTAGCGTCGAACAGCGGAGGTGGCGTCCACACCCAGTTGTTCAGGCTGCAAATGATGTCCGCACCTTGCTGGGCCAGTAGCCGTGGCACTTCAGGGAACCAGATGTCCCAGCAGATCAGCAGGCCGATACGGCCAATGGGGGTTTCAAACACGGGGAAGCCCAGGTTGCCTGGCGTGAACCAGAGCTTTTCCTGATCCCATAGATGCGCCTTGCGGTAGTGGCCAAGCAGGCCGTCCGGGCCAAACAGTACTGCACTGTCGTAGAGTTTCAGGCCATCACGCTCAGCGAAACCTGCCGCCAGGTAGACCTGGTGCTCCCTGGCGAATGCCGCCCAGGTACGAAGGCTTGGGCCATCCTCGAGGCTCTCGGCATGGGCATAGGCTTCTACACGCGTGGTGAAGGTGTAGCCGGTGTTGCACAACTCAGGCAGCACGATCAGGTTCGCACCTTCGCGGACGGCTTGCTCGGCAAGCTCAAGGCCTTTGCACAGGTTGTTGTCGCACTGCTCAAGCCCGACCTGCGGGTCGAACTGGATGACCGCGATGCGCACCGGGCTGACGGGAGTGGGTTGCGTAGGCATGCTGGCGTCCTTCTTGTTGTTCTTGGAGGAACGCCAGTAAAGCGAATTCGTCGGCAAGTCCAACAGTCAGCCACGTCCGTAGGTAGTGCGCGAAAATTCCTACTCGAAGGAAAGGGAGATCCCGAGCGCAGCCTTTCCGGTTGCAGGGGGTTAGGCAATACTCCCAGCGCCGCTCAGCTCAAGTCGGCTCTAAAGCTGCATTTCCGCCAGCGCCCTTTCCAGCGGGAGGTCGGAAATCTGGATAACGCCGGAGAACGGCATATCCATGTCGAGCACCAAAAACACCGACGCAGCCAACAGCAACGCTGACACGGTGAACATCCCGACAACCATTGAGTTTCGCGGCGCTCGGTAGCCAAAGCTGGCGAAAATAAGCGTCATCCAGGCGACCAGCATTCCGATCAGCAGCCCCGGAATTGCCCCTTCCGATTGCTCGACGATCCTCCAACGCTGCTCAATGATCGAGTGATACTGCTGACGCAGATCCGACAGCATGGTTTCGTGAAAACGGTCAGGCGGTGAAATCGCAGCCAATGCGCCACCGATGCTGTCCAGGTATTGAACGGCTGCGCTTTTCTGATGCTGCAGTGCCTGGTCGCCGGTGTAGGGGGTATCAATTGCGTGCTTTAGGTAGACCAGTAGATGTTCACGGGTGCCGAGGGCGTCGGCGCCGTATGTCTTGAGGGTGCGGTCGAAGATGATCAGGCTGGTGGCGTAAGCGTGATAGTTGGCATCGACGCCTTCGTAGGTGTTCTTGGCCGAGTTGATCAGCAAGCCGAACACCAGGGAGGTCATGACCACGAAGATGTTCGCGACCAGGCGCACCACGGTGTTGGTCTCGTCATCCCTGTGCCGGGCAGAGAGCTTGGGGTACAGGTGCATCATCAACAGGGCTGCCGCGAGCAGGCAGATGAAGACAGCTACTGCGATCCAGATAGACTCCATGCGCTCACGTCCCCTGCTGTTAGCGATAGTGCGTGCGGTTGGGGGAACCTTAGCATGGTGTTAGGGCTTTTCGCCGGCAACGCCGGCTCCCACAGGGGGATATGACGTGTGGATGTTTTTCGCGCCAAAAGACAAAACCCCAACTGC
>NZ_JAMDGY010000031.1 GCF_028656955.1 Pseudomonas fontis | reverse complement strand
AACAGACCTTGATAATTAAACAGGACGAGCTGACACAGCTAAACCGCGACAATGCACGCCTGCTCACCGAGGCGTGGCAGTTGCAAAAAGAGCAACATGCGCAGCAACAGCTACTGGCACAGAAAGTTCAGGCCCTTGAGGCCTTGCAGATCTCGCTGGCCGGTGCCGAGCGCTTGAATGAAACCCTTGAGCAGCGTTGTCGCACTTTGCAGGATGAGGTGTCCCGACTGGGCGAGATTTCCGCGACCCAGGCGCAGCAAGCGCAGAACCTGGAGGCACGCTTGGTCGAAGCGACTGAACGGCTGAAGCTACTAGCACCGCTTGCGAACAGCGATGGTGCATGTGGCGCATGAACCGGCACACATGCCAGAGCCATCTGACCAGCTATTACAAGGTAAGTAAAAAAGCTTCGCCTTGACTCTTCGTGGAGCCGACAGGTCATAAAAATCAATATATATCAGTCCATTATAGAACAAATGTCCTAATTTTCCCTTATCTCGGCATCACCCCTTCGACAGGCCGCAGTATAAAAAGCGCAACGTGGTCGAACGGCTATTCAGTTGGCTCAAGGAAAAACGTCGGATCTGTACCCGATACGACAAACTGGCGAGTAGCTTCAAAGCCATGGTCACGCTGGCTTGCATCGAGAAGTGCTTGCGGCCTTACTTTTCAGACAAACCCTAGGGCAAGGATGCAGGTGGGGCGCTTTGTTCGCGATCACGTACCGCGGTGAAACCAGTCGCATGAACTCCTGTGGGCTGGGCACGGCCTGCGGCACGGCTGTCGTGAACCAAGCCCCGACTGCGTCTGGGTCTTGGCCCTCCGGGCTTCCATCCTCGTGCTTGCGCGCTCCGCTTGCCTCATGACTTCACTTCGGAGTGCCTGGGTAGACATCATGCGATGTAAGGCCGCACCAATGACCTCTCCAATCGCTAACGTTTACGCCTTCATCCCGCAGCTGACTAGCGCCTCAGACGCTCCGCAATCTAGTGAGAAACTGGACAGCCAAGTGGTATCGATTTTCCAGGCAATTGGCATTTCCTATTCGATCCTGGACAGAATGATTGCCCACGACGCCGGCTGTGCGAATGCAGCTGCAGAGTTCTTCGTTACAACGCTTATGAAGGATGGTTGGTCATGGAACACATCGAACCGGTTAGTGACAGAGACCGACTGGCAGCACCGGATGTATCGAGCATGGAGCGTTTTGAACGCCGAGAACCGCGGGATCGCAGCGGCGCTCGACTATGAGGTGTACCAAAACTATTGGCCAAATCTGGAGTTTTGCGCGGATGGGTTTCAAGGGAAGATGGAGCGTTGGATCGCCGGGGCTTGAAGGAGCGGCACGCTAGATCACTTGCTCAGTTACCTGCGACAAGGCGCTTTAACGATACGTGTCCCCTACTCTCTTGAGCGTTCAAGCCTCGGTCGAACAAGCTGATGACCGGGAATTTGCTGGTTCCAGGTGATCACCCTTTCGATCACTGCTCGAGCCTGCGTAATGCTAGGAAAAAACTAAGTAATAGCTTAGATATTCAAGCCGACAGCCCAAAAATCCCCAAAAACTAAGGAAAACCTTAGTTTTTTGGGGAGTGTTTCCGTCACTGCGGTCATACGGATAGGTGTAAACCAACTTTTTGCACTGTAAACTACGACGGTTAACAGTATTGAAAATCGGTTTACACCCTTTTAGCTACCTTTCAGAAGCAGGGAACAGCGTCCGTTGGGTGAGCAGGAGCAACCCTAGGAGGCTGGAGGCCTTGTCCTTACGATTGTCGATAGCCTCCTCGAGCAGTGCCCGGGTGTCTTCCTGCGTAAGCTTCAGCGTACCGGTGGCCAGGGCGGCGGCAAACTCCAGGGCGGCATCGCCGTAAGTCCGTTCCCACCGGGCAAATACCTTGGCGATGAACTCTTTCATCAGCTTGCTCAGCTCCGGGCTTGCTGAGTAATCAAGCTCCGAAGGGAGGCACGCCCGGAGGAATGACGCTTGTAGGACGTTGTCGTTAAACCGGAGGAAGCACTCCGGTGATAAAACCACGGACTCATACCCCGTCGGTTGCAGGCGCAGCTCATGATCTTCGTGTTCCCGAGCGAACTGCAGGACGGCAGCAATCGTAAAGAACACCGTGCTCTGCGGTACGTTTTCACAATCCTTGCCCACATCGCTTGTGGCGTCGAAGAACAGAAAACCGTCGGATAAGGCAAGCGCGTTGCCATCATGTTTTGGCAGGAAGCTGTGCTTGTGCTCCTCAATCAGCTCAGTGGCCTCATCAAGAGCCTGATGACGAACCTTGTCCGCTACTGCAGGCGTGAAGCCGACGTCATCGACCTGCCCGGCAGAGACAACCTTGGCCAACCGATTCCATGCGTTCTCTTTCCCATCATCACCGATGGGTAAGCACAGCCAGTTAGAGAAGCCATACTCCCGGGGCGTGGGGTTCTTCATCAGGAAAGTCTTGAGGAGCGTCCAGGCTCTCGCGCTCTGTGGAATTCCAATCGGTGCAAGGAACCTGCGTGGCACGGTCGCGTCCATGTAGGCTCGCAGATCACGACTAATCTCCCTCAGAATACCGCCATCACGCGCAACCACTGTCGCGACCAGCACCCCGGAGACAGTTTCAAAATCGACTTGATCAAGCTCGCTGTAAGGCACGCATCGGATTGACTTGGAAGCCCCCCATTTCTCGCTGAGCATCTCATGGGCCACTTCGCCGAGTTTCTTCGACCCGTCATCGTCGGCGTAGACGATCAGGTTGGTCGCCATAGAGACTGACCAGTCGATCTCAGCGGCCAGCCATTTCCTGAAGGCAGGGTCTGCCAGCAGCAGATCCGGATTGAGCGTCAACAGCTTGCTCGACCTGTTGAATCCATCAATTCCACCCATACCGAAGTACTTGTGGAATTTGGCCAGCCGCTTCGGGTCATGCTTCAAGGATATCGTGATCGACTTGGGTGGCTTGGATTTAGCCGAGAAGTTCTCCCCTATGATCTCAATCAGCGTGCAGCCTTCCTCCGCCTTGACCGGCAGCGGGTAGTCAACGTCGTCCAGGGCAACCAGCACGCCACCGAATCTTCCATCCGCCGTGCGATCGATCAGTGTGGCCACGCATTCACCTGTGAAACCCTGCTCCCCCATCTGCTTGGCCATGCCGCCAGATGTGGAGGCTGATACCACACAGAAATACTCACCTGCCGGCGGGTAGATGGTCTTGAGCCGCTCGTAGGAGTGAAAGCTCATGACTTCGGCCTTGCTATCCAAGCGAGCGAGCGCATTTTTCACGAATGGATAGATGCCCATGGTGTCGATGTAGACCTTGCCAGCCTGGCGCAGCCTGGCACCGTACTCAAGTGCAATTGCATAACCGACCACACACACCTCGGCCTCATCGTTCGCCAGTTCCCTGGTCTGGATGAACACGTTGTTTAGTGTGCCGGAGGGGTGCTTGAAGGAATGCGCGGATGGCGCTGCATGGATGACGTTGTTCTTCTCGATCAGCGTTCTCAAACCATCCCTCAAGAGAGCGCTCGGATCATGACGGTAGACAAGCTCTTTGCCGCCCAGCACATGAGGGTTAAAGCTTGCGCCATTCCATTCCAGGAACACGTATTCATGGACACATACGCGCGCGTTTTTCTCGCCACGCTTCAGGAGGTTGGCCAGGCGGTCTTGCTCGTCAGCCCAACCGCTCTTGAATACGGATAACTGGTCAGACGTCCCGAGGATGTAGACGCAGTCAGGTAGATGCCGTTGGGCCTTCAGCGCTTCCTCGATATCAGTGAAAACATGCTGAACCGAGAGCTCGGAATCGTTGTAGCAGACGACCAAGGCTTCATGACTGCCAGTGGAGTCGCTGACAGCAGACATCCATTGATAGAAACGCTCCATTACAAGCCCCTCAACGGAATCATGATGGTGACAACAGCCCCTGCAACAGGCGCCAAATCGGTGGTGTCCCAATCCCTGAAATCGTCATCAATGCGGTGCAAATCGTTTTCTTCGAACTGGTTGTAGATGCATAGCCGACCGGAGCGGATACGGATCAATCCACCCACTTTGCGAAGCTCGTTCAGGATCGCAGGCAGGCCGATGCCCGCAGCGTCCAAAGTCTTGCTGGATTGGCGTGGTTGCAGACATTTGAGCAGGTAGTCTCGCTCTTCCTCGAGCGACATCTCTTGCACCGGCCTGCCGCTAAACCTGGGGGCAAATCCCGGGCCTGAGTCAAAGAAGCTGATGTGCAATGCGCGTAGGCTGGTCTTGTCGTTGTCGGTGGTGGATGACTCTCGCTGCCAGTAACGGCGCAAGTCCTCACTGCCGTCGAAGTCTTCAGCGAAAACCTCATCCTCAAGTCGCTTCCAGCCGACCATGACCCCCTCAACATGGGCGAGATATGGGTGGCCCAAATGGTCTGAGGTCGCGTGTTCCTGGGTGTTGGATACAAGCTCAGTACAGAGCAGGCCCAAGCTTTCGAGGAGAGAATCTGGAACACCGGTGCGCCCGCTCTGCTTGTTGACGAAGTCAATGAGTCTGCGCATTTCAGTTGTCATCTCGGACGCAGGCTTCACTTTGCCTTCAGCGCTAAAAAGCGGTCGCAGGTGCTGAACCTTCGATCCTGCCACACAGATTAGATCGACGACTCGGCCGTTGACGACGTCCTTGTATATACCGGCGTCCATGGCCTGCATTCTTTCCACCGACTCCTGAAAGACCTCTCGGCGATTGAATGTCTGCTCACCGAGCCGGATACCCTTGGAAAGGCGCAAGGCTGCAATACCTGGCGAACAGTTAGCGAGGTTGCGCTGCAGCGCTTGAGCATCGGCCTGCGGGTTGAAATCCAGGTAGTCGCTCTGCAACTGCTGTCTGGCTAGGGTAACGATTAGTTGCAGGCGTGCGGCATCATGCATAGCACCATGACGCGCGCTGAGCATGTCTGCCGGAATGAGAAACCTCTCACCTGGGCTGTCGCAGATCTTACGAATGGCCGCTTCGATGTCTTTGAGCGTACGCGTTTTACCGAGTTTGATAGGTTTCAAGCCTTTTCTCCGATCAAGCGTCCGCTTTGTCCTCAGCGCCAAGAAGCAAGGTTTTGATCTTGGGCTCTGGCTTCCAGTAATTCGGGCCTTTGAGGAACTTCCCGTTCTCGTCGTAGATCGGTTTTCCGTCCGCTCCCAGTTTGCTTTCGTTGCTGTCCATGATGACGTCCAGGACGTCCTCCAGCGGCAACCCATATTTCAGGGCCTCAGACCGGCAGTAAACAATCACGTCACCCAGCAGATCGGCAATGGCAACCTTGATATCGATTTCGGCTTCACCTTTCTCGATCTTCTCGACAATTTCATCGATCTCATGAACTTCAGCCATCAGTGTGGCTTTGAACTTCCTGAGCTTGTCCGCTGGATCGGCCAGAAGCGTGGGAGCGCTGTTGATCGGTAGCTTATACATCTGATTCATGGCGTGAATGCGGTCTTTGAAAGGCTTACTCATGAGTACTTCCTTCTCGATAAGTCAAAAATGGCAAGTCCGCCTTGCCTGATGCAAAACCAAAAATACGGGGCTGAACGTCGCGATGATGGGTCACAGTGAGTTGGGCTAGCCCCTTGTTGAGCACAGACACCGAGCAGGTACTGAGGGTGCAAGGTAAGGCGAGACTGGGTTTCGTGGCGAAACACTTAGTGTGCGGTAACAAGCGCATCGTATCCCCTACTCCATTAGCTCAACGGCCGATCAAGAACCCAAACTGCCAGCAGCACTTTTCGCTTAGGGAGTCAGCCCTAATGATCAGGGTACACGGGATAGTCTCCAATCGCCTCTTCCCGAAGGGGCCAATCAGGCAATGATCGGCTACCAGTCACGGGAAGCCAGCACGGATGGTCACATTCACTGAGCAGGCCATCGAAGCGGTGGATGCTTGTTTCGCGTGAGCAGCTTCCTTCAATGATCAGGCTAGAGCCATCCCTCCTCAGTCATTGACGAGGGCCTGGTGGTCGCGATGATGACATCGTCCTCTGGGGTCACCGTTGCCAGGTACCCCTCAGCTTTCATCGCACCGACCAACCTCAGATTTGACTGAGTGTTCCTTACCTTGATCTTCTTGACCTTCGCGCTCACTGTTTTGAAGTCCTCGTCATCAAGCAACGCTAGAGCTGGTGAAACGTCCGGCCACTTCATCCCTGGAAGACACTGTGTCAGCATTTCAGAGCGATGCTCCGGGGTGAGGCTTGCGTTGCGAACCAGATGTCGCAGCACAGGCATCAGCGAGTCAGCAAACCTTTCGCCAGCTTGGTTGGCAAGCGTAGATACACGGCCTAGCTCAGGAACCGCTTCGGGTCTGCTTTCAATGGTCTCTAGGCTAAGCCCTGACCACATCTGAATTTTCTGTGTGAGTGGCAACGCTTTGCTTCTGCTCAGCGTGAGCATCGAGTCGAGCTGGAGTGCGCCGATATCGATCTCTGCCTTTGCTAGATCCCACCGTTCAGCCAGGTACTGGCCTTCGAGATGTGGGAAAGTACTCAATACGATGCCCCTGACTTCCGAGCTGTATGGAAGGAATGTTGAGGCCACGAGCATGATCCAGCGCCCCTCAGGTAACGCTGCTTTGATTATTGATAGGTCTTGGAGCACGACGCCATCTAGCAGTACCTTGAGCACGTTATTACTGAGGCTGGTGGAGCTCAGAAGATACTGTTGCAGCGCCCAGTCGGCGCTTGTTGACTGCCACAGCTTGCCTTTGAGAGACGATGCGTTCCGAACGATGAAACCGGTGAACACCGATGTGGATTCCGACCCACTTTCTTCGCCCGAAACGTGGCCGTCCGGTGCAATGATCTCGTCGAAATAAGTCCATACGGCCTCTGCTTCTGCCGCCACGCGATCACTCTCAAGTGCTTTTGCCCAAAGGTGCTTCGGGGCGTCAGTGAGTGCTTGTAGGTCACATGTCGTGTGATCGAACAGTTTATCTGTCAGGTCGTGATCTGTGTCCACTTCTGCCAGCAGACTCGCCAATGTCTCGCTTGACTCGTCCAAGGCAGCAGACTGATCCAGCAATGCGGTGACGAGCTCATCGGCGTGAGATAGCAGATAATCAGCGAGTCCATTGATGCCCAAAGCCTGCAGCCTACGCAAGGACACGATGCCCAAATCTGCTGGTTCGGATTTGGCGTCTTTAGAATCCTGCCCGGCTTCCGACTTCGCGCATATCAGCGACAGCATTGGCAGGTTGATCTTGATACAACCCCAGTCGATCAGCCTTTCGAGTTCTGCGAGACTCATCGCATGGCCCAGTGAGGCAAACTGGACTGGATAAGCCCTCAACCACGCCCAGGCTCCCACATTGCTCTCTAATCCTGGCATCAGTCGTGAAGCGTCTTCCAGCCCGTCGATTGTGGGCACCAGATCCGTCGAGGCATCATCGGCCAGGGTCTTGAAGTCGGATTCCGACAGGTTGTCGACGATTGCTTTGACGAGGGACTGACGGGCCTCGCTTCCTTCAAACACACTGCCCGCGCCCTCAGTGTCCTTAGCGTCGAAAAGCCTACGGAAAAGTTTGGGTTCAAGTCGGTACACGGCGTGAACAAATCCATCCGCTTCTGTTCGGCTCAAAAGCTCGCGCACTGCGATGGCCATTCGTTCGGTGTGTTCGTTAAGGCCGCTCCTCAGTACATGGCTTAGCTGGACGTCTGCTGAGGCAGTTGCGAGCGAGGTCGGGCGGGCGCTGAGACAAGCGATCAAATCGACGATGATCCCCCTTCCCTCGTCGAGCTCGTCGCTCTTAAGCTTCTCCAGCACGGTACTCGGGCTGTCGACAGGTGTGGCTACCTCGGGCAGCACGCCACGTCTCAGCGACAGGATCAGATCTTTGTCACCAGGGGTCAGCGATCCCTGATAGAAGTAGCCTAGGTAGTCGGTGTAGTCGGCATCGAGAAAGCCATGCTGCATTAGATAGCTCACGACGTCCAAGCCCGGAAGATTGTGTCTTACGACGTCTCCATAACCTTTCTTGACCGCGGTCTTGAACGACATCCTGATGACCTGATCCGATTGTCTCTGCACCTCTGCGATTTCGTCCGCGATGGTGCTAAGTCGCCGCCCAAGCAAAGCATGGCGCCGCTCATAGGATGTAGCGGTGAGCAGCTCAGCCTTCGAGACATTTCGAGATGAGTTTCTGGCGCGCCCGTAGTGATCCAAGGCAGCCATTGAGAGTGGCCCGGCTTGATTCATTAATACGTCGAACACCTCGTCGGTCACGAACTGCTTCTGCGTGTACTGGGTACCAGTGATTTGGACATGGGTTGCCGTGTCCATTTCGGCCAGTCGAAGAAGCGTGAACCAGACGTAGGCCCTCAGCTCAATAACATTGTTGGCCAGTTCGGAGACTCGGTCATCCCGCTCACGTCGCAATTCATCAAGCCGCCTGGCGAAGGCGCTGTTCTGCTGGGTTTTCCAAGCATCGAGGCCCTTGATGATCGTATAGATCGCTCCCCGCCGTTTGACCAGGTCGGCATACGCGCCGGGATGCAGATTTCGAATGGCGACAATCGCAAACAGCTTGTCTGGCTCTAGGCGTAAGCCGCTGGCAAGGATATTTGAGAACATATCGAATTCATTGACGATATTTTTCACCAGCCGGAGGTCATCGATGTAGTAGCAGACCGTCTCCACCAGTCGACGGTCGAGGTGTTCGCCCAAGGGCTTTGATTGGAAGGTTCGAAGGTTCAGAAGCTCCATCATTTTTTCTTGGGAGTTTTCTGAATTGATGACCGGGATCACTGGAACGATGAGGTCAAAAAACTTGGTTTTTTCGCCAACGACGAACATTTCATCGCGTAGCGCATAGACGAAATAGACAGGTCGGCTCACCTGGGGTGACTGCTTGATGATGAAATTGATTTCTCGCAGTCGGGTGAACACGTCATGAATGCCGAACCGGTCGAGATCCTCAATGATCACCACGTCAATGCTCCTGCGCTCAAAGCAGTAAATGATCTCATCGATATTTTTGTGCAGGACGGATCCATGGTGGGTGGTCTCCAGTTTGCCGCCTTTGAGCGTCAAACCATCGATACTGAATAGCGAGCCCAGCTTCAGGCATGTGTGCAGCAGGTGTATGCACCCCACCGCGGCAACTCCGACGGCAAGTGGACTCGGGATCCAAAGCAGCCAGTCCAGAAGCCAAGTCGGCTCGATCTTAGGTAGCTTTTCTGCGACGGGAACGTACAGTCTCAGCGCTGCCAGAATGAGGGAGCCATAGCACAGCGTTTTCCACCAGATCTTCAGGCCTGAGGCCTGGTCGATCCTCTTAAGGCGGGTCTTGGGAAGCGTCTTTGCAGGGACGGAGTAAAGTAGCTGCTGGACGATCGTCTCCTCGATCCGAGCAACGAGATCGGATTCAGCCTTGTTTTCCTCGGATTTAGATTCCTGCCCTGCCTTGGCAGAGGACTCGGTTGAGCGCGGAGACTCCGAGGCCAGGTCGGTATCGGTAACAAGCTCATACGCCCCAGCGATCTCAGTGTCCTTGCCGAACGTTGCCAGTGAAACAAACGCGTAGACGAACTCAGGGTGGCGATGGACGAAGGTTCGAAGCACGCTGCTCTTCCCTGCTCCGTACTCACCAGTGATCGCGATGTTCCTGACCTGATCGTTCCTCAGACCGTTTAGTAACTCGCGTTCATAGCGCTGGATCTTCCCAGGTTCAATGAGTACAGGGGTTAGCGGCTCAAACAGGTTTTCATGAGTGGGCGCGGCCAAGAACGCATGTGCGGCCTCATAAGCACTGACGGCCGCGCGTGGGTATCTCTTCAAGGCGGCTAGCTTGCAGCGAGTCTCATTGCTCCAGGCGTTATAGGCATCTAATGCCCGGCGAAAGATGGCGCGCAAGCGAATGAACATCCGTGTCTCCAAGCAGGCTGGCGGCTACCAGGCATTCATCTGCCGAAGACTGAATGATCGATCTTGGGTCTGAGCGGGAAGGTGAACTTCCGGTGAGCCTAATACGAGGGTTGGAATGATAGCTCACGGCCATCTTTGCCCGCGAACGCTTTATTCACCCGGTAGTAGCTTCGCCCAGCTGTTGGCCTGTCGTTCAGCAACCTAGATCAGCCGTCGGACGTTTAGCGTTCGAGAGCCTCTCATCCCGAATACGCGCTATCCGTCCCCGGGAGCTCATTTCATAGGCTTACGACCGCTACTAGGCACTGACGCCTTGAACGGCGTTTTCTTCGGCGGCTTGTATTTACACCTGGGATAGGTTGAGCAGGATTGGAATTCTCCGTACGGCCCTCGTCGCCATATTAGCTCACCAACCTTACAGCCTGGACAGACAGGCCCCCTGGCCTTGGCGGGAGCTTGCGCAGCGGCTGACCCGGCAGCGGCGCTATCGGACTTGCGTTCAACTGCCGCCGGCTGTGTTATGGCCCGGCCGTTGTCATCACAGGGAGCTACGACACCTTCGTCGATCAACTCCTGCAGGAAAGATGAGCGGCGCCCTGCGACTGTGAACATGGCAACGCTGCGCCTTGCCCTTGTGAGTGCGACGTAGAACAGCCTGCGCTCCTCACTGGATGGAAAGGTATCGCCCTGCGGCATAACCATGGAGAACAGTGGATCGTCTACTTTTACGCTTGGAAACCCACGCATGACCATGCCCGGAAGAATCACATAGTCGGCCTCATCACCCTTTGAGGTATGCACGGTCTTGAACCTGAACGCCATACGATCGCCAAAACGTTGCTGCCAATCGTGACTCAGGAATTTGGCATCAAGCTTGTAGCGCCCCAGCACGAAGACGTTCACTTTGCCGCCCCGCCGCAAAGGCACTTTCCCCTCGCAGATCTGCTGATAGAGGCGCTCGACATATTTATCAACCGCTTGGGCTACCTTATTTCGGTGCTCGACCTGTATAGCCTGGAAGGCCGGCCCGATTGGCGCCGTCACAGAGTTCACGTTCTTCTTGAATTGGGCTGGGTTCTTCGACACAAATCGACTGGAGACGTCACAAATGGCCTGAGGGCATCTAAATGTCGTTTCTAGCCGAAGAACCTGGCCATGGCCGTACCAGGGTTTGAAACCTGTCATTACGGAAACGTCAGCGCCCGCGAATCGGTTGATCGATTGCCAGTCGTCCCCGACGGCGAATAGAAACCGATTGGGCTGCCGAACGAGGGCCTTGCAAAGCCGCGCCCGGGCACGCGATGCATCCTGGTACTCATCAGCCATAACCAGGTCATATGGCGACCGGTGCCCGGCCTCCAAATACTCTGCAGCCTTGTTGATCATGTCTTCGAAGTCGATTCCGTTCTCTGCGGCCAAGGCTTTGTTCCATTCCTTGACTACCGGGATCAGCAGGTCTACGAACATGTTGAACCGGTACTTGAAAGCGCCGCTGTCCATCTCGGCCAAGCGAGCTTTCAATTCCTGTTCCGTATAGCAGTTGCTTTTGAAATGGTTGATGAACGTACGGATCAGGCCAAGCAGGTCGGCTTGTTTGATGGGTTCCAAACCATTAAATGGGATCGGCCGATCAGGGTTGGGATCGAGCTTGATGCCCCTGTCGGTGAGCTCTTTAGCCAGATGGGTGAACGCTTCCCCACTGCGGACTTGGTGAGAAAGCGTTTCGATCAGGTGCGTTCCCTTCTGCTTGTGGATCTGACGTTTCCAAGCCACCCCGTCCAGATATTTCTTGAACTGCTCGGGGGGATGGCCCTCTGCGTCCAGAGCAAAATGCTCATGGTAGAGATTTAGACCTGGGTAGAAAAAGTCCGGGAAGTACTGACGATGTTCCGCCGTCGCGGTCGGGTGCTCATACTCACGTTCGTACTGGTACTCGACCCCGTTGTAAAAAAGCCAGTTGGCAATGATGCACTCCTCCTGGCTGGCCACCTCCTCGCCTTTTAGGGTGACCAGTTTCCCCTCGCCTTCCGAGTTTGTCGTATCGAAGAGCGTGTCATTACGTGAAAGTGGTAGGTGTCGACCAAACACCAAGCGGAAAATATCCCAGCGCGTACGGAACGCCGGAGACTTATCTTTGAGGTCATCAACAATCTCGGCTAGCTTGGCCAACGCAAGACGCTCTTTACGTGCCCAAGCGGGTACGTGCGGCGTGCTTCCGGTGGCCGAACCGATGATTTTCAGCCCTAAAGAATGGAACGTCATGGCTGCGATCTCGACGCTAGGCTTGCCAAGGCGTTCAAGGGAGGCATTGGCCCGTGCTTGAAGCTCTGCAGCCGCATCCTTGTTGTAAGCTAGCATGACGATAGATTTGGGACTGACAATCCCCCGCTGCATGGCATAGATGGCCTTGGCCACCATCGTGGAGGTCTTGCCGGAGCCAGCCGATGCGACAACTTGCACGCGGTTGTCAAAGCACACCACTGCCTCCGCCTGCTCGTCAGTTAAAGGCTTGCTTTCTACCTTGTCGAAAAGCTCCCGGCAGTCACGAAGCTCTCGCTCTGTGTGCAGCTTGTTGCGCTGCTCCCATGCGCCCGCCCAATCAGACGTCCAGCGTTCAATATCAAGCTCTGCTTGGGCATACCCATTCTTTAGATGAGCCCTCACCTCCGGGGTTTCGAGCAGCTCTCTCAGGGCCACCACGCTCAACTCTAGGGTTGGTTTGCTACCCAGTAATGCTTGTTGATTTTCATGGGTAAACCAGCGGTGCTTTTGATCAGCTGTTGCCAAAGCGTGGTCAACATCTGCGAGCCACTGGGAGAGCTTGGCATAGTAGGAATCGAAGCGCTGGCAGCGGAATCGTTTGAGGAGATCATCCACCGCCCGGTGCAGAGCCGGAGCTCGTAGGTTCGAGAGACCACCAAAGCGCACACCCGCGTTTGCAGGCCACACGAGTTCCGACCATAGCAAGCGGCGTTTGATTTCAAAGCTCGCGAGCGTTTCAGGGGCTATGTGGTATTGCCGCTCACCGACAGCCACAACAAGACGATCGCTCTCGACAAGCAGACGCCATTTGGCTGATCTAGTCAGCAAGCGCCCTAGCCTGGATGGCGTCCATTCCAAAAACATACACGATCCCTACACCCAAATAGGCGCAATTCTATCCCAATCTTCAGGGCTTTCGGACGATGCCGAACGCCGTTACCGGATCGTTCGGGAAATCATTGATGAAGTGAAGGTAGTGTGGGGGGATCGCCCGCTCTTCGTGCGCATCTCGAGCACCGACTATGCCGAAGGCGGTAACACGCCAGAGTCGTTCTTGGAGTACGGCCGCTGGATGAAAGAACAAGGCGTAGACCTGATCGACTGTAGCTCGGGCGGCATCAAAATGATCAAGGTGAACACCTACCCAAATTACCAGGTACCGGCGTCCGAGCTGCTGCGTAAGGAACTGGCTATTGCCACAAGTGCAGTAGGGCTGATCCAGAGCGGTCGGCAAGCAGAGGAGATTTTGCAGAACGGTCGCGCTGACTTGGTCTTCGTGGGGCGCCAGATGCTAAGGGATCCGTTCTGGGTTCGCTCCGCCGCCGATGATTTGAAGGAGCAAATCGAAATTCCGAAGCCTTACACCCGTTACGGTGCTGTCTGGCTTGATACAAACGCCTAAAGCCGCACTACTCGTCTGCGTTCAGCAAACCTCCTCTCATAACCCTGGTATCGGGCACTAGCTACCCTGGTTTGATAGAGGCGCCCTCACTCCAAATGCTCAGATGTGAGGGTGAGTTTGCCGGACGCTAACGCTGTTGAGTACAAGAATGGAGCGAGGTTGAATGCCGGGTAGTCGGCCATCGCCTTGGGGCCAACCCATCGACGGTAGAACAGCCCGCTTTGAGCGTCGGAACGTAACGCTCGGAGGCGGCTGCCGCACCCCGATCGCCACATTGCGGGATGTAGGGCGCTGCCCTGCCTCACTCACACAACAAACCCATGCTCTAAGCGCCTGACAAACTCGATAACCGTGTCAGTTTCCTGCCGGGTCGTGATCATGCTGGCAGGAGCTTTGCCGCAAAACGCCTTGACCGGCCGTGACATCCAGTGCAGGGCTGCATCGGCATCGCCGCCATACAAGCGCTTTGCTGCCTCGAGGACTTCCAAATAGCGAACGTGTTGATCAGGAGGCAAAGTGCTCATGGGTAAACTCCGTCTGCGTTCGTTGTGATGCCAAGCCAGGCTAGCATTTTCTAGCCCGCGGCCAGCTTAGGCAAGCATAGGCCCTATGGCACCGCGGAAAAACGCCTATCAGGTGGCCTGCCGGCTACTAGGTAGACCCTGCAGGTAGGCGATCAGGCACTTCTCTAGCACGGCTGAGCAGAAACGGACTGCCCCCGGATGCGTTTCGAGAACCGAAACTTAGCGATTGTTGTTGGGCTCTCTGGGCGCATTTGCAAAACGCCACTGTGGCTATTGGAGTCCTGCAGACGCTGGGCTAGAGTCTCGGAATCCACCACCGCGGCAACCCGCCGTGAGTCGTCACAAGGAAGAGGCTATGCAGATCCAGTACTTGGAGATTGCGAATTTCCGCAAGCTCCTGTCCGTTCGAATCGACCTGGCAAGCACCACCACCCTACTGGTCGGCGCCAACAACAGCGGTAAGTCCTCCGCGATGTTGGCCCTGCGCAAGTTCCTGCTGTCGAAAGCGACCGCGTTCAGACTGCAGGATTTGACCCTTTCCCACCTTGCAACGATTGATGCCACTGGTGCCGATTGGGAGTCTGCTGACGAAACCCTTGAGACCCCTAAGGCTAACGAGTGGGCGAATTGGTTGCCCACGCTGGATCTGTGGGTGGAAGCTTCGCAGGGGGAGCTGCACCACATTAGAGACCTAATCCCCAATTTCGCCTGGAAAGGCGGTCATGTAGGGATGCGCTTCAGGCTTGAGCCCAAAGACATGGCCAAGCTCTTTACCGATTACCGGAAAGAGCGAGCCCGCGTAAAAAAGCTGCAGCAAGAGATCGTGAAGCAGACCGCGGAAGGGAAAACGCCACCCACCCTGCCCCTCTGGCCACAAAGTCTTCACGACTACCTGAATCGGCGGCTAGGTACCATGTTCGTCGTTCGCTGGTATCGCCTCGACCCTACTCAGCTTCAGGCGCCAGATCCCAAAACGCGCCATGCCAATCTGCAACCGCTATCTTCGACCGCTACGGCGCTGGATGCCAATCCGCTCACTGACCTGATACGCGTTCATGAAATCAACGCCCAGCGTGGCTTCGGAGACAGTGCAGAAGAATCTGTCACTGAGGGCAGAGGGGGGTCGGGGAAAAGACTGACAGAGCAACTACGCGCCTACTACAACCGGCATCTGGATCCAGGTGACAGCCCAGACATATCAGATTTAGAAGCGTTGACAGCTATCCAGGCTGCCCAGACTGCGTTCGATTCTCGGCTCACCTCGAGCTTTGCGCCAGCTCTTTTAGAAGTCGCTGGCTTGGGCTATCCCAACCATTCTGATCCCGCTATTAAAGTGGAGACCCGGTTGTCTCCTACTGATGGTATGAACCACGAAGCAGCGGTGCTGTTCGAGCTGGATTCAGTCGCCGGTGCGCCTGGCGCACCTCCCATGCGGTTGCCCGAAACCTCTAACGGGTTGGGTTACCAGAACCTGATCTCCATGATTTTCCAATTGATGGCGTTCCGGGACGACTGGCTAAAAAAGTACAAGGATTCGGAGGAGCGAACCGACGCAGGGGTCGAGCCAATCCACCTCGTGCTCATTGAGGAGCCTGAAGCCCACCTGCATGTCCAGGTGCAGCAAGCTTTCATCAAGCATGCGTATCACGTCCTGAGTAATGACCCGCTGCTGAAGAAGTATCCGAAGCTCAACACCCAGATGGTCGTCAGCTCTCACTCGAGCCACGTTGCTCATGAGACGGAGTACGCGAATCTACGATACTTCCGGCGGCTGCCGGCAGGAATGGCCGGTGTGCCGGTACCGGTATCGACCGTCTCCAATCTGAGCACGGTGTTTGGCGATAAGAACCGTCACAAGCAAACGAAAGAATTCGTAACCCGCTACCTCAGGGCCCAACATGCTGATCTCTTCTTTGCCGACGCAGTCATTTTGGTTGAAGGTGCGGCGGAAAGAATGATGCTGCCGCATTTCCTGCGCAGCCACTTCCCTTTCCTAGATCGGTGCTACATCACCATTCTGGATATCGGGGGCAGCCATGCGCATCGCCTCAGGCCCCTAGTTGATGCGCTTGGTATTGTGACGCTGGTGATCACGGATCTCGACGCAGGGCACAAGAAATCAGCTGTACCCGTGAAGCGCAAAGCATCACAGGCGACCAATAACCCTACCCTGCGTAACTGGGTGACGGCGCAGCAGGTTGGACACGATGTCGACACGCTCCTGGATCTGGATGATGAGCACAAGGCTCAACAGATAGACGACCTGTTTGCGATCCGAATCGCATATCAGACGCCCATCAAGATCCGATTGCCCAGCACTGAGAACGAAGCCGAAGCGCTCCCCAATACCTTCGAGGACAGCCTGGTGTTGAGCAATGTGCAGCACTTTAAACAGAAAAAAGGCCAAGGTCTGACCAAACCCTTTGCGGCGGCGCTGCGTGAGTCGGAGACCGCAGATGCTCTTGGCAGAGCATTGTTCGACGCGCTTAGGGAGGGTGACAAAGCGAAGTTCGCCCTCCAGGTTTTGGGTGACCCGGATTTTGCGAAGTTGACGGTTCCAGAATACATCCGAGAAGGGCTCGTCTGGTTAGAGGAAAAGCTCAAGAAGAAGAGCAAGGAGCTGCTGATTGTTCCAACGGCCAGTATCGAGGTGACAGAGCAATGAGCATCGTGACTGAGGTACCTGCTGACCCGAAGCGGAACGCGGACGATGTTATCCAGGAGTGCCTTAACCTTGAACATCCACGCAGCTTTTTCCTGTACGCAGGTGCCGGCTCAGGCAAGACTCATTCGCTTGTGATGGCCGTGAAATCGCTCAAGGATCGTGAACGCGAACGCCTGACCTTTGAGGGGCGCCAAATCGCGATCATTACCTACACCAATGCAGCCTGTGAGGAAATCGCTCGCCGCCTCGAGCACGACCCCTTGGTTGAGGTCTCTACAATCCATGCGTTTTCTTGGCGAATGATCAAGGGCTTCAACGACGACATACGTGATTGGTTGCGCATCAAGCTTGCCGAAGATATCGAGGAGCTTGATGACAAGCTCAGTCGCGCCCGGGGGGTTAACAAAACCTTTCTGGCGAACCAGGCTAGTCGGGACAGCAAAGCGCGCCGCCTGGCCAACCTGGACAACATAACTGCCTTCACATATAGCCCTACCGGTGACAACCGAAGCAGGCAGTCGTTGAACCATAGTGAGGTCATCCAGATGGCCGCGGCGTTCATTCCCAAGCCGCCGTTGCTTGACGTCATGGCGGATCGGCATCCGGTGCTGCTGATCGATGAAAGCCAAGATACGAATGGCCCTCTGATGGATGCATTTTTACAAGCTCAAGCCGCAGCTCCCAAACGTCTCTGTCTGGGATTGCTGGGCGACACGATGCAGCGGATCTACAACGATGGAAAGGTTGGGCTGGATGATGCGATCCCGCCGGATTGGGCCAAGCCTGAGAAGCGCATGAACCGCCGTTGCCCGACGCGAGTTGTTGAACTGATCAACGTGATCCGCGCCAGCGTAGATGATCATGAGCAGATACCTAAGCCAGGCGCCGCGCAAGGCACTGTGCGTATGTTCTGCACTCGACAGGTTGCAAGTCTGGACTTTAGCTTGGAAGACCAAATCGCAAAGCAGATGGCAAAAGTCACTGGAGATGCGCAGTGGGCAGCTGGCACGAAAGGCCGCAAGACGCTCATCTTGGAGCACAAAATGGCTGGACGGCGCATGGGATTTGAGGGGGTATTCTCGCCGCTGTACGAGGTTGAGCACCTTGGTACCGGATTGCTGGACGGAACGTTACCCATACTTAAGCTTTTCTTCGAACAAGTCGGCCCTATCCTTGAAGCTGCGCAAGCAGATGACTTCGCGTTGATGGAGGCGGTGCGTCTACGCTCTCCACTTCTTGATCCCAAGCACCTGCAGTCGGTATCTGATCAGCTCGACTTGTTGGAGTCGGTTGGTAAAGCTACAGCTACCCTGTGTGAGCTGCTCAGGGACAACGATCCGTCGATAGAGGAAGTATCCCAGATCCTTCTGCAGACTGGCCTACTCGAGCTGCCGGAACGTTTCGTGGAAGCCTTGGATCAGGGCGCAACGACGGACGACGCGCCGGATACTACAGATCATGATGCGCTTGAGGTTCATGCGTATCGGGTTGTGCTGGGTCGCCCCTATTCGGAGATGGCAGCATTTGCGGGTTATGCAAATGGGCTGTCGCCGCTTGACACCCACCAGGGCGTCAAGGGGCTGGAGTTCCCGCGGGTAATGGTCGTGCTTAACGATGATGAAGCACGCGGATTTCTGTTCAGCTATGAAAAGCTGCTAGGCGTAGTGCCTGCGTCTGCAAACGACGTGAAAAACCAGCTCGCTGGTAAGGACGATTCTCTCTCTCGAACACGACGACTTCTGTATGTCACCTGCAGCCGCGCTGAGGAAAGCCTGGCAATCGTGGTCTACACCGCTGAGCCAGAGGTTGCCAAGGCGAGCGTCATCAAGGCCGGCTGGTTGAAGGCGGACGAGATCGTGGTGCTTTGAGACGGAATGTAGCGCTGTGAGACTGCTCCGTCAGGCACGACGTAGCATCAGGGGGAAGTATCTAGTGACACCCTCGTTACGTTTGGTACCACAGTATTACGGCATACCGAATACCAAAGGTAACGAGCGACTATCCCCCTCTCCTCGTAAGCTGCAGGCCAGACGGTGTGTATGTGTTGGCTTGATTTTTGCTTTGCTAAGGCATCCCTTCGTAGAGCATTTTTCAATGTTCAACCTCAAAGCTGTTCAGATCAATGCAAGAGTCCGCAGCGCTAGCTGTGGCAATGCATTGCCGTCTGGAGCTATGAGGGCCTACCTTCGTCGAACCTTTTCGCCATCCCAGGTGGAGCTAAGACGAATGCCTGCCTGTGTGGCAGCAAAGCAAAACGGTTTCTGGCAGATAGTCAGGTAAATCCCTTCCGCGAGCATCCACCTCGCGGTTAGGAGTGATCCCGCATCACTCAACCCATTTCCTGATAATCCTCCGGTATGCCCGCCAAGGCGCTTACTGCGGAGTTCTGCACTCGGAAGAAACGTGATGAGCAACGATACAGCCTTATTGGTTATCGATTTACAAAAAGAAGACGGCTTTTCTCTTGAGCGCTTTGACCAGGTGGTCGAGAACGCAGCCGCGTTGATAGACACCGCCCGAAATCTCGGAATCCCTCTATTCTATACCCGCCATGTTAATGAAGCCCTAGGTGATGACCTGATGCTTGGTGAGCCCGTGGACGGTCATGGCCAACCAACTACCTACCTCGACGGCACTTATGCAATTGAGATTCTCGATGCGCTTGCTCCAATCGAGGGCGATGTAGTAATCGATAAGCACCGTTACAGTGCATTTCACGGAACTAGGTTGGCTCAAATGCTTCACCGCAGGGGGATCAAAAATCTCGTTGTAATAGGCGTCTTGACTGATGTCTGTGTAATGACCACTGTTTTCGACGCGTACCAACACGATTTCAACATAACCATTGTCAATGACGCTTGTACCGCCACCACATTAGCCGCTCATTATTCGGCTTTGTTCATTCTTTCCAACTGGGTCTACGGGCTTGAGATCTTTTCTACGGAGCAGTTGATACGGCGCTTACGCAGTGAGCCAGCGACCTCATTGTTGACTGCTGAGCCTGATCACCTTGCGTTCCAGCCTGAGGCGTTTGTAGAGGCTATACAGCGCCTTGAAAAGAGCCTTGTCAAAGAGATCTGATTGGAGAGTCAAAATGAAAGTAGAAAATAGAAGTATTGATTTCGTTCCCGAAAATGAGCGCTACGGCAAGCCTCGCTCGTTGTTTTTTGTGTGGTTTGGTGCGAATGCCAATATCACGACCGTTGCGGCCGGCGTATTGCCAATCAGTCTAGGGCTTAACCTCTTTTGGCGCGTCATCTCTATTCTGGTGGGGTCAATGATTGGCGCAATCTTCATGGCTTCGCACTCCGCGCAGGGGCCAAGATTGGGCATTCCTCAAATGATCCAGAGCCGGGCACAATTCGGCGTCTTTGGTGCAATCGTACCATTGCTTTTCGTCATGATGATTTATCTCGGTTTCTTTGTCAGTAATACGCTGCTCGCCGCTCAGGCCATCGTAAACGCGAGCCCATTGAGCAATGAGACCAATATCGCGCTGCTAGGTGCGGTTTGCTTCCTCGTGGCTTTATTTGGCTACCAATTGATCCATCGATTCCAAAAGATCCTGTCATTGGTATCGATAGTAGTTTTTGGCATCGCCAGTTACTACGCTCTCACCATGGCAATTGAACCTGGACAGTGGACACTGCAAGGTTTTAGCTGGGTAAGCTTCCTAGCGTCGGTGAGCATTTCAGTGACTTGGCAACTGTCGTACGCCCCCTATGTGGCCGATTACTCGCGCTACTTGCCCACGCAGACATCTAGCCAGCAAGTTTTCTGGTACAGCTACCTCGGAACGGTGATTGGCGGGAGCTGGATGATGATTTTGGGAGCGGTGCTTGCAAAGAGCATGGCTGGCTTTTCGGATAACGTGGGCTTGAATCTGGTTGGCGTACTGGGGGGTGGCACTATTCTCACCTTTGCGTTCGTACTGTACGGTCAAATCGCGATTAACGTTTTCAACCTGTACGGGGCCTTCATGTCGACCGTGACGGTAGTAGAGCCCTACTCAAGATTGAAGGTGACGCCTGGGGTACGCGCCGGCTTCATGCTGGTCATTTGTGCGGCAGCGACAGGACTATGCACTCTCGCCCAGGATGACTTCCTTCAGTTCTTCCTCAACTTCATCTTCTTCATGAGCTATTTCCTCATCCCTTGGACAGCAATCAACCTTGTGGACTACTACGCCCTACGCAAAGGCGTCTACCAGATCGCAGATATCTTTGAGCCGAATGGCGTCTATGGGAAGGTGAATTGGATAGCCATCACGGTGTTCCTCACAACCATCATCCTCGAAATACCCTTCATGAGTACCTCGCTCTACGTAGGGCCGGTAGCTCAACAGCTGGAGGGCATCGATCTGGCTTGGGCTGTAGGTCTTATCTTCCCTGCAGTCGCTTATTACTGGCTCATGAAACGCCGTAAGACTCCGATGTCTACACTCGCCAAAATCTAAGAAGCGCTGTAGCGCCCTGAGCATACGACTGGATTGATTGCTCAGGGCGCATTGCCTACCGGGAAAATGAAATCTGCGTCGTCTACCCTCATCGCTTCGCTTTGCTCCTGCAGGTCATTAGTGCCTGGCTCCAGTGAAGCCGCGGAGCAATCCCGCCAAGCTATCCCGCAGACGTTGCCGCAGGCTTTGCTTTGCTGCTCTGCCAATCCTCTCAAGTCTTTCAATCCTGGCAATCATCCGTGCGATGCCAAGTCGCGCACGTTGTCGGCGTCCATTCCTTCTCATAAGCCGGTCTCCAAATGTCCCAATCTGGTTACTCGAAACACTAGTGGTGGATTGGTCACCGTACCATTTGGCGCGCCCGTGGAACCAGCCACGAGTAGAAAGGGTGTTACTCCCCACTCTCAATAACTGTATGTGCATACAGCACTGTTGAAATCTCACGGAAAATGAGAGCCAGCCTGCTCGAGGAGCACCATGGTCAGCTCTCAATCATTCTCATCCGGCCCAATGCCAGGCGTCGCAGGGCCTGTAGCCATTCTTCAGGGATGGGCGTTCAGCTAGAAATTCTCGTCGAAAAGGTCGGTCAGGTGGTCATGTGCGGGGATGAAATAAAATAGTGTATGGATAAACAGTTGTCGGCAGGTGATTGCCCCAGTCGGCCGCTCAAACGTTAACAACGTCAGCCTCGTGCTGCGCACCTGGTCGCTCAAGCGTCTCCACGGTAGGAGCCGGAAACTGAGCTGCCCTACTCTGCTTTATTCCACCCCTGCTCGAGCGTTCTGCCCACGCCCCTTCCTTTGCTCTCCGAATTGATCAAGCCAGCGTCACAGCGCCGGGGCGTGAGGGTCTAATACCCTACGCAACTGAAATTTCGCCAATCCTAGCGAGCGGCGCCACAGCTGAAGAGCTCAACAAATCTACGAGTATCAGCGCAGCCCGAATCCCATCCGCGCGAGCTCACCAAGTAGCTCTTCACGCCCATGCAGGCTCGAAACACTCCGCAGCCTGCTGACCACTTGCTCTGACCAGCCCGAAGCCTTCATTCCCTCGCGCTGATAGAACGCGCCCAAGCGCTCATCGTAGTCCGCAAGAACGCCCTCCTCGCCGGTCGCCGAGTAGGTTTCGTGGTGCAGCACTGCCTGCTGGGGCAGTCGCGGCTTTACCTTCGTAGGCCGGTCAGGGGATGGATAGCCGACGCACAAGCCGAAGACGGGATATACCTGGGGCGGCAGCGCCAGCTCCTTGGCAACGCTTTCGATGTCGTTGCGAATGCCACCGATGTACACGCTCCCAAGCCCCAGCGATTCCAGTGCAACGACGGCGTTTTGCGCCGCCAGTGCTGCATCGATGGTGCCGAGCAGCAAGCTTTCCAGGTAAGGCAGTGCTTCCAGCTCAACCGCCTGTTGCTCCGCGATGCGAGACACACGGGACAGGTCTGCAAGCCAGACAAGAAAGAGCGGCGCTTGATGGATGTAGGCCTGATTACCGGCCAGGGCGGACAGGCGCTTTTTACGATCGACATTTTGAACGGCGAGGACACTCCAGACCTGCAGGTTTGAGGACGTAGACGCAGACTGAGCGGCTGCGATTAAAGTCTCGATGGTACCCTCAGGCAGAGGTCGGTCAGTGAAGGCCCGGACGCTCCGGTGATCAAGGAGCTGCTCGATGATCACATTGCATTGAGTGAGCGGCGAAATGTCAGGCGTGCCGTAGCGTGCGGTGAGTTTTGAGTGGGCTGTCATGAGCGTCCTCCAAAAAGGCCGAAGGCTATCAAATAGATGTCGGGGTAACACGCCCAGGAGGCCAAGTTTCATTTACCATGCGATCTAATCCGGGCACGGCCAGCCCAAACATCCCAGCCAGGTACCTTTCGTTTGGCAGCAAAACCACTAACCGCCCGCGAGGTTTATCAAGTCCTGCGCGACATCTCCCTTGGGGTTCGTACCATGCGCCGCTTGGGCGCACAGTCTTGGTCTGAGATCTACTGTGGCCAGATGACCATTGAGAGCGATGGCTGGGTGTTCACGTTCTACAACGATTGCGACGCCCTCGATTACTGCGACAGCTGCTACAGCCCTGATGGCCGCGCGTACGTTTTCAATTCCTCGCAGTCTTACAGCACTGACCCTGTAGAGTTATTGAGCACTTGGGAGCATGCGCAGCTTGAAAAGCTGTTGAGTGCCTCATAGCCGACCAATAAGGGAGCTACGCGGGTTTGACTTACTAGACGGTCGGCTAAGGCCGCTAAGATAATCAGCTCCTCATCGCGGTGATTGCCCATGGACGATTTCGCCAGCCGTTTTTCTCAGCAGGGTTATGAACCCCACGCCGACGACCGCGCTCACCTTCTGAAGGCATTGATTGAACAGCTCGGCAGCCCAAGTGACGCTCCTCGTCTTCGACGTCTCTATGACTCAGTGATCGATGCTGCAGGTGATGGCGCCGATGAAGGCATCTTGCGGCATGCGACGCAGCTAGCGGACTTAGTGGCTTCGCGCGTCGAGCCGGAGAACGGATGCCTCGTTTACTACTCATGTTCCAATGCATGGGCCGAGCTGAGGAAGCTGGAGGTGCAGTCATGGGAAGACGATACCCTAGACCACCCTGCTCTGCTCAAACAGCTTTATTTCCTGCGCGCCTCTGTACAGCACTCAGGATTTAAAGAGCTGGCACCAATGCTTCGCTCGAGAATCCATTGCAATCTAGGCAATGCGCTCAGGGCGTGTGGACGTTGGATTGAGGCGCTCAGGGAATGGCGCAATGCCTTGGAAGACAATCCGATCCTGGGTATGGCGCTGGGCAACCTTGGCATTGGCTTGGCTCAATACGGCAGTGCGCTTTACGACCCTAATCACACCTATTGGCTCCTTGTGCATGCCCAGCGCAAGCTGGCATCAGCCATCGAGGGTGGCGTGGGCCGTGATGGCGCGACCTATCCTGAAGCGATAGAGTTTTTCAAAAGGCATCACGACAGGCTGGTCGAGTCCGTCGACGACGATGGTAACGCAGAGCTGTTTGAGCACAGCCTTGGCTCCTCGAAGGAGGAAAGACGTTACCGGCGATGGTGCCTTGAGGAACAGTTGTTCCTCAATCCCATGAACGACCTAGGAGCGTTCCCCGCCGCCGCTCAAGACGTCCTAACGTTACCCGGGCATGATGCCAAGGCCGGAATCACTTACCTCGGCTTTTACAACCAACTGAAGCAGGAGTACGGGTTCGCTCGTCATTGTCTCTATTTGGGGGATCACGCCAAAGCCGGTCATGTGGCGGACAGGGGCATGTCACTCGCCTTCAATTGCGATTACGCGCTCTATGGCATGGGCCTAGAGCAGATCAAGACTGCCTATCGCAGCGCCTATTCGTTGCTGGATAAGCTTGCCTACTTTATCAACGCCTACTGGAAGCTGGGCATACCCGAGAAGGCGGTAGGCTTCCGGACTGTATGGCTCAAATCGGACAGAAATGGCCGCCTGCTCCAGCCGCGGGTGGTGCGTGATGAATTCATATCCACGCGGAATCTTCCGCTTCGCGCGCTGTATTGGGTATCCCAGGACATCTACTCCAAGGAGTTAAAGGATGTGGCTCGACCTGATGCTCAGGCGCTTGATGAATTGAGAAACCACCTTGAGCACAAGTACGCCAAAATCGTGGATTCTTGCCATTGGATTGGCGAGCATTCTGGGCTCTGGAGTGATCACTTGGCATTTGTACTCGATAGGGATGACCTCTACGCGAAGAGCCTATTGATGCTTAAGCTGTCCAGGGCGGCGCTTATCTATCTGTGCCTGGCAATGCATTTTGAGGAATCGCAGCATCAGACTGAGGGCCCGGTTGGGGAGTTGCCAGTCGAGGACTACCCGGACGACCTCAAAACCTGAGGATGGCGGCGATTCCTCCGTCATCGAATTTGGCTGAAGCAGCCGACAGAGCGAAATTTCGAGTTAGCCGGCCGTAGGCTAGCCTCATCGATTAGGTCTGAATCGCCCCTTGTTTTGTAGACTTATCTAACGACTGCAAAGGGTCGATTTCGGTCAGTCATGACCGTCTGATTTCTACCCGTTGCTGCCGGTGAGCCGAACAGCAATCTTTGTGGGAGCGGGTTTACCCGCGAACACCGGCACAGCTGGTGCCATCCACCTCGGCGCATGCTTCGCGGGTAAACCGCTCCCACAGAGTGCGCGTCGCGCTCACGAAACCGGCGTCTGCCGTGGGTCGATAGCTGCCTTAGGGCTGGACGTCTGCATCACGGATTGGCTTGAGCACTATGCTCCCACCTATCAATTCTATTGTCAGGGACAGCAATCGACCCACGGCGATCGCTAGATGTTGGGGCCTCCGGCTGGCGGCGCTGGAGCTGACAGCTGAGTGTTGGAAGGTGTCTGCTTTCGGACGATACCTGCTGGTCAAGACGAACCCGTGCGCTGGTCAAATCCGATGCAAATGGCTGACCTGGGCATTCGCGATCTCCGACTCTCTCCGGGTGGCTACCAGGTGCTCTTGGGACGTTTCCTTCGCGTTCTCAGCCTAGGTGGCAGCCATATTTGCGATGCCCAGATAACCTTTCAGGCGCCTCCAGGGAGTCCAGTGTAAAGCTAGTTGTTCTGCCTTGCCCCTCCCTGCAATCGTTCATTGTCACGATTGAGTCGAGACGGCTCATCCTGGCGCACCACCAGGGTTGGTTGGAGTTGCAGCAATTCGTGCTGCGACTGCTGAGGATGAAATTGCTCAGAATCGCGTTGAGGTGGGGTACGAATTGTAGTGATGGCGTGGACTCCAGCCCCTATACTCAACGCACCACATACAGGAGTGTCAAATGTCCAGACTCGCAGAATTCCGTGCCCTTGAGCAACAACTAGCTGCTCAGCTCGCCGAACTTGAGTCCCTCAAAAACGATGATGGTCTGAAGCGTGAAATCGAGTTTGAAAGAAAGCTTCGTGATCTACTCAATGAGTACGGTTACAGCCTGCGCAATATCGTGGCCATTCTTGACCCACAAGCTGCTACCCGACGTGCTCCAGCCGTTGCAGCTGAAAAGAGTACCCGCAAGCCGCGCCAGCTCAAGGTTTACAAAAACCCTCATTCGGGAGAACTCGTGGAGACCAAGGGTGGTAATCACAAGACCCTAAAAGAGTGGAAAAGCCAGTATGGCTCCGAGGAAGTCGAGAGCTGGTTAGCTCAGTAAATCCTCCTGATTCAAAGAAACGGGGCCCTCGTGATGGCCCCTTTTTTTGAGGTCTAGATGATCGATGAATGCCCCCTAGCGCCTCGCAAACCATCGACACGAACCGTACCGAAGCCCTGCCCGCTCTAAGGCCAGCGCACCAAGTCCAGTTCTTTGATCCTGATCGCCATGGCCGAATCCGAGACACCGAATTGCTGGGCCAGTGACACTAGGTTCTGGTTGTTGAACCGGGTGCACCGCGCCAGCGCCAGCTCGCGCTCACCGGAATCTTTCGACGCGTAAAGCAGCCGATCAGGATTAATGGGATCGAGGTGATACGCGATCACGTCGCTGAAGCGCAATTGCCCCTTGCAGCAGAACATGAACTCGAACCTTTCCCTCAGCAGCTTCTGAGGCATCAGGAAGCAGGCCGCGAAGCGATCTGCTTGCCGCTCTGCTGGCGCACGCGGTGTTTGCAGCGGGCTGCCATCAAACGCGCGGTCGCGATGCATGACGGTGTCCTCATACAGCACGAGGTGACCGATTTCATGGGCACCAGTGAACAATTGGACTTTGTCACCAAATTCCGTTGCGACTGCGATCTTACTCGATTGACGATCAATCAGGCCTGCGATGCGAGTACCGGTGTTATGCCGGTTGAACTGGGTATCCCCCAGGGTGGGATGCTCATGATAGTCGTAGCCGCAGACCATGGCAGCGATCTTGGGGCTGCGCATCATCATCATCGGCGGAGTATCTTGATCCGGCCACAGGTACCGGCGATCACGGTAAATCTGCATGAGCAGGTCGGTCGCTGCTTTCTCGAAATGGGCTTCTTTCATGGCATAACACCAGATATAGGCTCTCAAGCACATCTAGCCCAATATGTAGTGCTTTCAATATGTGCTTAACCCAACATATAGGCTTTGCCGATGAACGGTACGGCTGTAATGGGTGCCCAAACTCCAATGGGCTTAGAGATCTGAAACAAGATCCGCTCTCTCTCGTTAGATAGCAGCCACGCTATCGAAACCCATGGTATTTCCTGTCCTTCGACCAAGGAACATAGCGGACTGGGTCGGTCTCGGTGCTGAAGCAGACTCCTTGGATTTTGTGAATCACAATGCCGTCTCGAGCTAGACGCAGGCTTGGCTCCGGCGGAGGTACCAGGGGGACGTACTGGGAGGACTGATCTGAGTCTTTAGGTTCGGCTTCCCAGAACTCTGGGTAATACACCCACCTATCTTCATCCGACTCCCAGAGACTCACATACTCAGCCTTTTCCGTGTCATCCAGCCGCTCTACACCACTTGCTTTGTGGAAAAGAGGCTATTCGGAATAGTGTG
>NZ_JAMDGY010000030.1 GCF_028656955.1 Pseudomonas fontis | reverse complement strand
CAGCCTTGCCGGCGATGAGGCCAGTGCAATCGCCGGCAAGGCCGGCTCCCACAGTGATCTCGGCGCGCTCACCAGCATCCCCGCCCGATAAATCCCGCAAATGAACCCCGCTTGTCTGCGACATGACGCCCTTTCATATGCCAGACAAAAGCCGATGGGGTAGAATGCCCCCCTATTTCAGCACGATCCTTGAGGACCGCCATGTTCAGCCGTGATTTGACCATTGCCAAGTACGACGCCGATCTCTTTGCCGCCATGGAGCAAGAAGCCCAGCGCCAGGAAGAGCACATCGAGCTGATTGCTTCGGAAAACTACACCAGCCCGGCCGTCATGGAAGCCCAAGGCTCGGTTCTGACCAACAAGTACGCCGAAGGCTACCCAGGCAAGCGTTACTACGGCGGCTGCGAATTCGTCGACGTGGTTGAGCAACTGGCCATCGACCGCGCCAAAGAGCTGTTCGGTGCCGACTACGCCAACGTCCAGCCACACGCCGGCTCCCAAGCCAACGCTGCGGTCTACCTGGCCCTGCTGCAAGGCGGCGACACCATCCTGGGCATGAGCCTGGCCCACGGCGGTCACCTGACCCACGGCGCCAGCGTCAGCTCCTCGGGCAAGCTGTACAACGCCGTTCAATACGGTATCGATGCCAACGGCCTGATCGACTACGACGAAGTCGAGCGCCTGGCGGTCGAGCACAAGCCAAAAATGATCGTTGCCGGTTTCTCGGCTTACTCGCAGATCCTCGACTTCCCGCGCTTCCGCGAAATCGCTGACAAGGTCGGTGCCTACCTGTTCGTCGACATGGCTCACGTTGCCGGTCTGGTCGCTGCAGGCGTGTACCCGAACCCGGTGCCGTTCGCCGACGTCGTCACCACCACCACGCACAAGACCCTGCGCGGTCCACGTGGCGGCCTGATCCTGGCCCGCGCCAACGCCGAGATCGAGAAGAAGCTGAACTCCGCCGTCTTCCCGGGTGCCCAGGGTGGCCCGCTGGAGCACGTTATCGCGGCCAAGGCGATCTGCTTCAAGGAAGCGCTGCAGCCTGAGTTCAAGACTTACCAGCAACAGGTCGTGAAGAACGCCCAGGCCATGGCCAGCGTGTTCATCGAGCGTGGTTTCGACGTGGTTTCCGGCGGTACCGAGAACCACCTGTTCCTGCTGTCGCTGATCAAGCAGGACATCTCCGGTAAAGATGCCGACGCCGCCCTGGGCGCCGCCTTCATCACCGTGAACAAGAACTCCGTACCGAACGACCCACGTTCCCCGTTCGTCACCTCCGGCCTGCGTTTCGGCACCCCGGCTGTGACCACCCGTGGCTTCAAGGAAGCAGAGTGCCAGGAACTGGCAGGCTGGATCTGCGACATCCTGGCCGACCTGAACAACCAGGCGGTAATCGACGCCGTGCGTGAGAAGGTCAAAGCCATCTGCAAGAAGCTGCCGGTCTACGGCAACTGATTGTCAGTTGAGTGATGTGAAAAAGCCCGGCTCATGAGCCGGGCTTTTTTATGCCTGCCCTGCTCGAAGTGATGACCTTGTAGCCGCTGCCGTCAGGCTGCGCTGGAGTCCGCAAGGGCTCCCAACAGCTGCGCCTGCGTTGCAGGCGAGCGCAGCCTGACGGCAGCGGCTACAAGGGTCGTGCTCAAGGCGCCGGCTGCGACAGCGCCGCAAACCCCGCACGGATCTTCGCCTCTGGCAGCTCATCAGCAATGAACACCATCACGCTTTCGCGCGCCTCGCCCTCGGCCCACTCGGTGTCCCAGTCGAAGCCATACAGCTTCAACACCCCCTGGAACACCAGCCGCCGCGATTCGCCGGCAATGCTCAGCACGCCCTTGTAGCGCAGCAACTGCTTGCCATGGGCCTCCAGCAATTCGTTCATGAACTCACTGAGCCGATCAATATCCAGCGGCACTTCAGTGCGCAGCACCAAGCTGGCAATCCGGTCCGCCGTGGTGGCCTTGCTTAGCGGACGCAGGCTGAAGCCACCTCCCAGGTCGGCATTGAGGTTGAACCCGCGCACATCCAGCAGCTCTGCCAGATCGATACGGCCGTGGTCCACCACCCGTATCGGCGCTCGGCGGTTGATCCGCGTCAGCCGCTCACTGAGAGCCTGGAAACTCGCCGTATCGACCAGGTCGGTCTTGCTCACCAGCAGGCGGTCGGCAAAGCCGACCTGCGCCTGGGCAATCGCCTGGGTCAGGTGCACATCGGCATGCGCGGCATCCACCAGGGTGATGATGCCGTCCAGAATGTAGCGGTCACGCAACTCCTCCTCGATAAAGAAGGTCTGCGCCACCGGTGCCGGGTCCGCCAGCCCGGTGCACTCGATCACCAGGCGGTCGAAGGCGATCTCGCCACTGTCGCGCCGCTCCAGCAACAGGAACAGCGCCTTGGTCAGGTCAGTGTGGATGCTGCAGCAAACGCAGCCATTGGCCAGCGTCATCACCTGCACCGGCTCGTCACCCAGCAACTGGCTGTCGATACCGGCATCGCTGAATTCGTTTTCGATCACCGCGATCTTCAGGCCGTGCTCGGCCTTGAGGATATGGCGCAGCAAGGTGGTCTTGCCTGCACCGAGAAAGCCACTGAGCACAGTGACGGGAATGGGGCTGAGATGGGTCATGGGACTCCCGAAATGAAACGCGCCACGACTAGCGTGGCGCGTGGGTACTACTGCGGACTCAGCAACAACGGGGGCTGCCCTTGCCGCCACCGTAACGGGCCTCCTGGCGCTCCCGGAAGAACGCCTCGTAGCTCATCACCGGCTTGTCCGGGTGCTTGGTCTGCATATGCTCGACGTAATTGTCGTAGTCGGGCATGCCGACCATCAGGCGGGCTGCCTGCCCCAGGTACTTACCCAGTCGACCGAGATCGTTGAACATGACTGCATTCCTCTTGGTTTACGCGTCCGGCAGTGCCTGGAACGGAGTTTCCTTGTCGGTGCGCTCGGTCTTGCTCAGCGCGCGATAACCAACCTTCACGGCAAAGAACAGGATGCTGAACACCACGAACAGGAACAGCGCGGTCAACGTCGCGTTGGTGTACGCGTTGAAGATCACATGCTGCATCTGGCTGAAGTCCTTGGCCGGGGCCAACACCTGGCCGGCTTCCAGCGCCGCGCGGTACTTGTCGGCCAGGGCCAGGAAGCCAACGGCCGGGTTAGGGTCGAACAGCTTGATGAAGCCCGCGGTGGTGGTGCAGATCAGCAGCCATACCGCTGGCAGCAAGGTGACCCAGATGTACTGCTGGCGCTTCATCTTGATCAGCACCACGGTGCCGAGCATCAGCGCAATACCGGCAAGCATCTGGTTGGAGATGCCGAACAGCGGCCACAAGGTGTTGATGCCACCCAACGGGTCGATCACGCCTTGATACAGCAGGTAACCCCACATCGCCACACAACCGGCAGTCGCGATCAGGTTGGCCGGCCACGATTCGGTGCGTTTCAGCGCAGGCACGAAGGAGCCGAGCAGGTCTTGCAGCATGAAACGCCCGGCACGGGTACCGGCGTCCACCGCAGTGAGGATGAACAACGCCTCGAACAGGATCGCGAAGTGGTACCAGAAGGCCATGGTGTTTTCACCTGGCAACACCTGGTGCAGGATCTGCGCGATACCGACCGCCAGGGTCGGCGCACCGCCGGCGCGGGCCAGGATGGTGTGCTCGCCGATATCCCGGGCGACCGCTTCCAGCTGGTCTGGGGTAATGGCAAAGCCCCAGCTGCTGACAGTTTGCGCCACCGTGACAACGTCGGTGCCGACCACCGCAGGTGGGCTGTTCATGGCGAAGTACACGCCAGGCTCGATCACCGACGCGGCAACCATGGCCATGATGGCGACGAACGACTCCATCAGCATGCCGCCGTAGCCGATGTAGCGGGCGTTGACTTCATTGTCGAGCAGCTTGGGCGTGGTGCCCGAGGAGATCAACGCATGGAAGCCCGACACCGCGCCACAGGCGATGGTGATGAACAGGAACGGGAACAGGGTGCCCTTCCAGACCGGGCCGGTACCGTCGGTGAACTGGGTCAGGGCCGGCATTTTCAGCTCGGGCGCCAACACCAGGATGCCGATGGCCAGGGCCACGATGGTACCGATCTTGAGGAAGGTGGAGAGGTAGTCACGCGGTGCCAGCACCAGCCAGACCGGCAGTACCGCCGCAACGAAGCCATAACCGACGAGCATCCAGGTGATCTGGATACCGGTGAAGGTGAACGCCTTGCCCCAGACCGGGTCCGCTGCCACCTGGCCCCCCAGCCAGATCGACAGCAGCAGCAGGACCACGCCGATCAGCGAGATCTCGCCAATGCGCCCCGGACGGATGTAGCGCATGTAGACGCCCATGAACATCGCGATCGGGATGGTCGCCATGACCGTGAAGATGCCCCACGGGCTCTCGGCCAGGGCCTTGACCACGATCAGCGCCAGCACCGCGAGGATGATGATCATGATCAGGAAGCAGCCAAACAGGGCAATCGTGCCCGGGATCCGGCCCATTTCTTCACGGACCATGTCGCCCAGGGAGCGGCCGTTGCGACGAGTGGACAGGAACAGGACCATGAAGTCCTGCACCGCACCCGCCAGCACCACGCCGGCAATCAGCCAGAGCGTGCCCGGCAAATAGCCCATCTGCGCCGCGAGCACAGGGCCGACCAGCGGGCCGGCGCCGGCAATGGCGGCAAAGTGGTGACCGAAGAGGATGTGCTTGTTGGTCGGAACGTAGTCCAGACCGTCATTGTTGAGTACCGCCGGGGTGGCCCGACGTGGATCAAGTTGCATCACCTTGGTGGCGATGAACAGACTGTAGTAACGGTAGGCGACCAGATACAGCGCCACCGAGGCAACTACAATCCACAAGGCGTTGATGGCCTCGCCCCGGCGCAGGGCGACCACACCCAGCGCACAGGCTCCCAGGACTGCCAGCACCAGCCACGGAATGTGGCGTAGCAGGCTATTATTGTTGTTCATGGTTTGCTTCCAGCTAGTGGATAAGAAGGACCGCCCATCGAGTCTAGGGCGAGTCATCGCGCATTGCCATACTTGCTTTGGTCTAGAGCCTCCCGTGGGGAAACCCATGGTCTGTTATGCACCCGAGCGGGGTGCCTTGCAAGTGCTGGTCTATAGTTCAGACGAACCTCGGAGAAACTGCCCATGATCGACCATCATGAACGTCGGTGTTTCAGGCGCATTGCCTTCAAGGCACGCACGGAACTGGTGCAGGGCGAGCAGCTCTGGACGGTAAAACTGCTCGATCTGTCGCTCAAGGGGCTGTTGATCGAATGCCCCAAGCCGTGGGACGCCGACCCTACTGCCGTGTTCAATGCCCGCGTCCACCTGGATGACCACACCGTGATCAAGATGGAGGTCGAGTTGCGCCACGAAGAGCCGGGCCACCAGGTCGGGTTTGCCTGCCTCTATATCGACATCGACTCCATCACCCACCTGCGCCGGCTGATCGAGCTGAACCTGGGCGATGACGACGAACTGCACCGCGAGCTGCGCCAACTCATCGAAATTTGAAAGCCTTTAGCCTGCTATCCAAACCCGCTCAACCCGCCTGATCATCCCCTCCCCCTTTTCTTCCCACGCTACCCCGAGGCTCTCGCAGAGCCCCGTGGCAGCGCGCGTATACGTTTTGGAACAGAAACTGCATCCGCCGTCCGATGCAACCAACGGGTAGGACTGTTCCTACGCAAATCTAAAAATTGTATACAATTGTTCTGGCAATCATGTGTAGGACTTGTCTACAGTAGCGCCACAACAATAAAACAGAGAGCCGTTCCATGAATACGTCCTCCCCTAGCACGTCTTCAGCTCCACGTCCCGAAGACGAGAACCTGGGCCTAGGCGCCAACCTGGCTTATGGTCTGCAACACGTCCTGACGATGTACGGCGGTATCGTTGCCGTCCCCCTGATCTTGGGGCAGGCCGCAGGCCTTGGCCCGGGCGATATCGGCCTGTTGATTGCCGCATCGCTGTTTGCCGGTGGCCTGGCCACGTTGCTGCAGACCCTGGGCCTGCCCTGGTTCGGTTGCCAGCTGCCGCTGGTGCAAGGCGTATCGTTCGCCGGTGTCGCGACCATGGGTGCGATCCTCAGCAGCGAAGGTGGCGGTGGCTTGCCCGGTGTCCTCGGGGCGGTCATGGCGGCATCGTTGATCGGCTTTCTGATTACCCCGGTGTTCTCGCGCATCACCAAGTTCTTCCCGCCCCTGGTGACCGGCATCGTCATCACCACCATCGGCCTGACCCTGATGCCGGTTGCGGCACGCTGGGTGATGGGTGGCAACAGCAAGGCGCCGGACTTCGGCAGCATGGCCACCATCGGCCTGGCCGGGTTGACCTTCCTGATCGTGCTGGTACTGAGCAAGCTGGGCAGCGCGACCATCTCGCGCCTGTCGATCCTGCTGGCGATGGTGATCGGTACCCTGATCGCCTGGTCGCTGGGCATGGCCGACTTCAGCAAGGTGCTCGAAGGCCCGCTGGTAGCGATGCCGACGCCATTCCACTTCGGCATGCCGACCTTCCACGTCGCCGCGATCCTGTCGATGTGCATCGTGATCATGGTGACCCTGGTCGAGACCTCGGCGGACATCCTCGCGGTCGGTGAGATCATCGACACCAAGGTTGACTCCAAGCGCTTGGGCAATGGCCTGCGTGCGGACATGGCCTCGAGCATCCTGGCGCCGATCTTCGGCTCCTTCACCCAGAGCGCGTTTGCCCAGAACGTCGGCCTGGTTGCCGTGACTGGCGTCAAGAGCCGCTATGTGGTGGCAACCGGCGGGGTGATCCTGGTGGTGCTCGGCTTGCTGCCGATCATGGGCCGGGTGATTGCAGCGGTGCCGACCTCGGTACTTGGCGGCGCCGGTATCGTGCTGTTCGGTACGGTGGCGGCCAGCGGCATTCGGACCTTGTCCAAGGTGGAATACCGCAACAACATGAACCTGATCATCGTTGCCGCCTCGCTGGGCTTCGGCATGATCCCGATTGCTGCACCGAACTTCTACGACCACTTCCCGAGCTGGTTCGAGACCATCTTCCACTCGGGCATCAGCTCGGCGGCGATCATGGCGATCCTGCTGAACCTGGCCTTCAACCACTTCACTGCCGGCAACTCGGACCAGCAGTCGGTGTTCGTGGCGGCCTCCGAGCGCACCTTGAACTACCACGACATCTCGTCGCTGCGTGACGGCGACTACTTCGAGGACGGCAAGCTGTTCGATGCCGAGGGCAAGGAAGTGCCGGTGGTGGAGTCGCAGGAGCAGGGTGGTACTGCGCCTCGACGAAACGCAGTCGCGGAGCATTGACCGCGACTGAGTAGACAGAAGGGCCGGCGCGCATCGCCGGCCCTTTTTTATTGGCCGGTGGCGGTGCTCAGGGCGTACAGCGGATAAAAATGCGGGCGCTTCAGATAGCCTTTGTCAGGCGCCAGGTAACTTGGCGACCGCTGTCTGTGGGCAAGGTTATTCCCCGGCTAAAGGTTTGTGGCCCTACAGCCCAGTCGTCACACGTCCAAACGCCTGTGCAGGGGCACTCTTCTCCCGATTTGGCGGTCATTCCCGGGGCGCCAATTGGGCGGCCTTGGGGGAAGTGGTCAGCTACATGCTTGGCGCGAGCATAGTCCACCAAGTCTTTTGGGTAGTAAGGGAGATCGCGATAAACAGTATCGTCAATGTTCCACAGGACGGTCACCATAGCCGCTTCAAATGCCCAGTAGCCGAAGAAGCCTGCGTCGGGTCGTTTATCACGTTCATGCCAATAGCAGCCTTTCATATTACGATACCAGTGCTTCAAATATCGGCCCATCAGTTGATGCTGTTCGTCTCCCGACGTAGCCAGCGCCGCCTGGAGTTCCGCATAGGGCTTCAAGTGAATAAGCTCTTCGCCTGGTAGGTTGACACCAACTCTAACGAATAACTGGCGAATCAATGAGTCCTGGCCATCGTCAGGATCGAGACTTATATAGTCGGCAATTTGCTCGACCCGTATGGGCATATCGAAAAGGACAGCAAGAGAAAGTAGCCACATTACGTACTGATATGCATCTGGCTCCCATAGCTTTAGAGAGAATTCAGGAAAATCGGTTTTGTGGCGGTGAAACTCATGGAATGCGGTTTCTGCGTATGCGCTCAACGACTCGAAGTCTTCACCTCCGGAGTACCTTTGAATTAAGTGCTCCAGAGACTTGTATGACCACGACCAGCTAATACTTTCTTCATGGGCGCGTGAGCGTGGTGTCTCTGCAAGAATATCGCTTAGACTTATATTTATATAGTTTTTTATCTTTGAGGCAAGGGAGCTATTGTAGTTTTCTTCCGACAGCAGAGGTTCTCTTTTTATAGTTTCAAACTTATTCACAGCGTGCTCCTGCAGGAAACTGTACTCGCGTGCTCATCAAGGGTACCAATACTTGCCATAGGCCAATTTTCATCCGCCACTAACAACCAATACTCGTGTCCGTCACGATATATGGTGGTGGCTTACTATTCTTGTACACCCCATCAACCCCTTGCCCTATTGGGATATTCTCCAGGCTATGTGGCGACCTTGAGTGGGAACCGGTTAAATTACCTTTGTCAGCCGCCATGTAACTTGGCGACCGCTGTCTGTGGGCAAGGTTATTCCCCGGCTAAAGGTTTGTGGCCCTACAGCCCAGTCGTCACACGTCCAAACACCTGTGCAGGGGCACTCTTCTCCCGACTTGGCGGTCATTCCCGGAGCGCCAATTAGGCGGCCTTGGGGGAAATGGTCAGCTACATGCTTGGCGCGGGCATAGTCCACCAAGTCTTTTGGGTAGTAAGGGAGATCGCGATAAACAGTATCGTCAATGTCCCATAGGATGGTCACCATAGCCGCTTCAAATGCCCAGTAGCCGAAGAAGCCTGAATCAAGGACCTTGTCCCGCCCATGCCAATAACAATTTTTCATATTGGGGTACCAATGCCTAAGGTAGCGAGACATAAGCTGTTGCTGCTCGTCTCCAGAACTATTCAGTGCAGCCTGAAGCTCATTGAATGGCTTTTTGATAGTGCGCTCACCTATAGGTAGTTCAACACCAACTCGAGAAAAAATAGCGCACAGCAGCGAATCCAAGCCATCACCTGGAGAAACATTAATAAAGTTGGCTATCTGAGGCGCACGCTCATTCATGTCAAGCAGAACAGCCAAGGAAATTAACCATAATATATATTGGTAGGCGTCTGGCTCCCAAGGTGACAAGGAGAATTCAGGGTGCTCTAGTTTGTGGCGCACAAATTGGTCAAATGCATGATTTGCGCAAGCCAATAAATCTGCAACAGGGTCGCCGCCAGAGTATCGAAGCATTAAAAGCTCAAAAGACTCAAACGCCCAATCCCAGCTAAGCCCTTTCTCGTGTGAGTAGGTACGCTCACGAGACGAGAGTATGTGCGCTAAGTCTTGATTTATATAGTGCTCCTGCTTGAACTGTAAAGAGTCCAGATAATCAGACTCCACTAAAAGTGGTTCCCGCTTTGTTTTGTCAAAATCAGTCATTGGAGTACCTGTTCATATAATTTCCTTTGCGCCTTCATCGGCCTTTATAACTTTAGTTACACTTCCACCCTCATCGATAGTTATCACCCAGCGCTCGTATCCCTCTATTCGAACCTTATAGGCTGTATTTTTATCGTGAATGCCTCGTAATCTAGGTCGGATCCACCCATCACTCATTTGCCTGGAAGCCGGGTACCCCGCACTCCCCTTCGTCGTCGGCAAACTCCCCGCCGAAACTACCCCCCGGTCCGGTACTTGGTCTCCGTCACGATATACGGCGGTGGCGGCTTGGCATTCTTTCCAGACTACGTGGCGGCTTCGAATGCGCGCCGGTTAAATTACCTTTGTCAGTCGCCATGTAACTTGGCGACCGCTGTCTGTAGGCAAGGTTATTCCCCGGCTAAAGGTTTGTGGGCCTACAGCCCAGTCGTCACATATCCAAACACCTGTGCAGGGGCACTCTTCTCCCGACTTGGCGGTCATTCCCGGGGTGCCAATTAGGCGGCCTCGGGGGAAATGGTCAGCAACATGCTTGGCGCGAGCATAGTCCACCAAGTCTTTTGGGTAGTAAGGGAGATCGCGATAAACAGTATCGTCAATGTCCCATAGGACGGTTACCATTCCTGCTTCAAATGCCCAGTAGCCGAAGAAGCCTGCGGCGGGTCGTTTATCACGCCCATACCAGTAGCACTTTTTCATGTTTTGGTACCAATGTTTAAGGTAGCGGGCCATCAACTGCTGCTGTTCATCTCCACAGGCATTGAGTGCCGATTGGAGCTCCGCGTAGGGTTTAACGTGGATGAGGTTATCTCCCGGAAAGGAGACACCAACCCGGGAATATAATTGTCGGAGCAAAGAATCCTGACCGTCCTCAAGGGTTGAGCCTACATAGGTTGCTATCATTTTTGCACGTTCGGGCAGGTCAAAAAGAACAGACAGGGAGAGCAACCAAAGTGTGTACTGGTAAGCGTCAGGCTCCCAAGGCAGAAGGTAAAAGTCTGGGAAGTTTTTTTTATGCCGTTCGAATTCATCAAAGGTGCGATTGGCCGCAGCTAGCAAGTTTTCTAGTGGTTCTCCGCCAGAATACAACTGAATCAACAGCTCAAGATTTCCAAATGCCCAGTCAAAGCTCAAGCCTCTTTCATGCTCAGCCGTGCGTTGCTGTTCTGCACGCACAGCATCAAATGTCACGTTTACATAGTTGTCTTGCTTTATTTTAACTGAACTATGGTAAGCAGCTTCTGCAAGCAAAGGTTCTCGCTTGGAACTGTTGAAGTCTCTCATTTTAGTGCTCTCGCTTCTTGAGGAATTACATTGGCATACCCATCAAGCTTTGTGGTGCTCGCGATGCTACCGCTTTCGTCTACCACAATTAACCAACGCTCATATCCGTCTTTACGAACTTTGATCGCCAATTCTTCATCTAAGACATCTGGCAACCTGGGCCGAATCCAGTCATCGCTCATCTGTTTCGCTGCAGAATAACCCGCACTCCCTTTCGTCGTCGGCAAACTCCCCGCCGAAAACTGCCCCCCGGTCCGGTACTTGGTCTCCGTCACGATATACGGCGGTGGCGGCTTGCCATTTTTGTACACCCCATCGATCCCCCGCCCTATCGGGATGTCCTCCAGGTTGCGTGGCGGCCTTGAGTGCGGCACCAGGTTCTCGTGCCCTTTGCTGCGCATGTAGTTGTCGCTGACGATTTCCCCGTAGATACCCTTCCCTTTGCTGCCCAGCGTCGTCGGGTTGATCGTATGGATGTTGGCCCCCGTAATCGGCTCCGCTCCCAGCCGTTGCGGTTGCGGCGGCCCATGTCCCCCAGCCGGGCGCTCGAGAAACAGCGGAGGCATACCGATGCCCGAGCTCACCTTCCCGCCCTCCATGCTCATGACCACCGGCTTCTCGGTCCGCACACCGGCCATGGCGTAGTGCGGCGGCATCTCCAGCACCTGCTCCAACGCCCGCGCCAAACGCCCATCAAGCTGCTGCAATGCGTGCGGGATCTGCGTAAACGCATGCCGCTGCACGGCGTAGAAGCGCTGCTCCATGACCCTCAGGCGGTTGAGCACTTCCTTCGAGCGCTCAAGCTGGCTGACCCACGGCGTGCCGCTGATCGAATGGCTCAGGCGCTGAATGGCCGCGATGGCATTGCCAAGAAAATCATCGAGCGTGCTGATCAGCTGCGGTGCGTACTCGCCAAACTTCACCTGCCGCAACAGGGCCAGAATGTCGGCACGGGTGAAGCGCCCCAGGAAGTTGATCAAGGTACTGAGCGCCACCGCGCTTTCACGCATCAGCAACAGCCCCAACGCCCGCAGAATTGCCGAAGCCTGCGTGCCCGCAAGCGCTCCCACGGCGGCCCCGGCTGCCAACCCCGCCGAGCCGATGGCGACGCCGATCACCGGGGCAATCAGGGTGAACAGGCAGACCGTGAGCAACGCCCATTCCTGCCACTCGGGATGCTGTTCACCCCTCCCGACGGAGGCATCCGTGTAGCGGCGCCCGAGGCGCAAACTTACCGCCGCCAGATCGCGTGCGCTGAGCAGGATCACCACCCCCGGCACGAACGCCACCAGCATGTCGGCGATGACCACGCTCAGCGGCCGCTCTTCAACGAACTCGCCATAGATCAGGTCGCGCAGCCAGCGCCCGCCGCCCTTCAACGTGTCGAGCATCTTGTCCAGCCAGGGCAGGCTCATGGGCGCCCACCACTGCACGGCAAATTTTGAATGTGCGATCTCATCAACTATCCCTGTCAGCAAGAGCACAGATAGTTAACGGATTGAACGCGGGAGCGATGTCAGACGAGTCCCTGCCTGGAGTAGGCAATTTCCCAACAAGAGGACGAGATAATTTCAACGCTGCCAGGAGGGCCAACGAATACCCGACACAGGGTAGTGGCACATTGCCTAGCCTGATCTATCGTGTATGGGCCAATCCGGCATGACCTCAGGGAAGGAGCGTTATCGTGACCTACATTCGCCGCGATCTATGGAAGCTGGCCGAAGAGAAAAAATGGCACCCCACCCTGCTGTGGTACGCCAAGGCTATCCAGGTGCTGCAACAACGCCCCATCACCGACTGCACCAGCTGGCGCTTCCTGGCCGGCATCCACGGTTTCAACAAGCTCAGCTGGGAAGTCGACGGCTACCTCAAGCCTGGTGAAACCCTGCCCTCTTCCGAAGAACGCGGCATTTACTGGGACCAGTGCCAGCACTCAACCTGGTTCTTCCTGCCCTGGCACCGGCCATACGCGCTGTCGTTCGAGGAGATTGTCCGGGCTGCCGTGGTCAAGCTCGGCGGCCCGTCCGACTGGGCCCTGCCGTACTGGGACTATTGCGACTTCAAGCAACGCCCCCAGGTGCTGACCCTGCCGCCAGAGTTCTACGACAAGACCCTGCCGGACGGCACGCCCAACCCCTTGGCCCTGCCGGTCCGGCTGCGCTATGGCGTCCAGCAGACGGGTGAAATCCACCTGCAAACCAACAAGATGGACCCCAGCAAAGCCCTTTCCGACCCTGAGTACACCGGCGAAGAATCAGCCATTCCAGGCTTTGGCGGCCTGACCACCGGTTTCAACCATGACGACGGCACCTTCGGCCAGTTGGAAAACCAGCCGCATAACCAGGTGCACCTGGAGGTGGGCGGCACCAACGGCAAGAACGGCGCACTGCAACACGTCGGCCTGATGTACGACCCGGACAAGGCGGCACTCGACCCGGTGTTCTGGCTGCACCATGCCAACATCGATCGCCTGTGGCAGGTCTGGCTGAACCGTGACCCGGCGCACCACAACCCCCGCGAAGAAGAGTTCATCGATGGCCCGCCCAGCGATGAGCGCGACTTCGTGCTGCCCCAGGTCGACGGCGAGCCAAAAATCTGGAAGGTCGGCGAAGTGCTCAGCCTTGAGAAGCTGGGCTATACCTACGAGAGCCTCACGGAGCCAGGGCTCAAACAGGCCGCTGCGGCAAAACCGGCCCTGGCTGCCGCGGCAAGGAGTTTCAGCGTGAAACCACCCGTGACCGAACTGCTGGGCGCCAACAATACCTCGCTCAAGGTGATCGGCGACCAAGTCGAAACCCCGGTGCGCCTCGACAAGGCCGGCACCGCCAAAGTGGCGGGCAACCTCAAATCGCGTCGCCTGCTGGCGGCTGCCCCAAGCACCTCGCCAGCCGCCCACGAGCGGGTCTTCGTCAAGCTTGAGAACGTACGCGGCGATGTGGCCGGGGCAACCCTGGACGTCTACATCAACCTGCCCGCCGGTGCCAAGGCTGACCAGCACCCGGAACTGCGTGCAGGCTCCGTGGCGCTGTTCGGACTCAAACAGGCCAGCCAGGTCGATTCGACCCACGGCGGCCGAGGCGTGGGCGCTGCGCTGGAAATCACCGACATCGTCGATCAGTTGCACCTGAACGATCCGCAGGACCTTGACCAGCTCAAGGTCAGCATCGTGCCGACGCAGCCGCTGACCGCCGAAGACGGGATTACCATCGGCCGCATCAGCCTGTACCGCAAAGGCGAGCGCTGATGTCCTCAGCGCTTTCGCCTCGGGCGCTGCGTCAGGGCCCCTGGCCCTGGCTCGCGCTCGCCAGCCTCACCGGCTGGGTGGCGTTGAGCGGTGCTTCGGCACAGATGGCGATCCCGGCGTTCTGCGGTTCGGTGGCCGGCATGCTCTCCGAAGGGGTCTGGTCGGGGGTCTCGCTGACCCTCGCGCTCGACCCTCTCGGGCCGCTGCTGGCCTGGTGGCTGATGCTGTTGGCGATGATGCCGCTACTGCTCGGCGCACCGCTATTGCTGCTGTGGCGGCGCAACCTGCCGCGTCATCGCAGTGTGGCCATTGCCTTGTTCGTGCTGGCCTATGTCGCCGTCTGGACCCTGGCCGGCGCCCTACTGACGCTGGCCTCCATCACCCTCAAGGTGCTGGCAGGCAATGGCGCAGTGCTCTGGGCGGTGCTGGCTGCCCTGCTCTGGCAAGCGTCACCGGCCAAGCAGAAAAGCCTCAACCGCTGCCATTACCCACCGAACCTCTCGGTGTTCGGCTGGCCGATGGCACGCGACAGCCTGCGCTACGGCTTGAGCAATGGCGCCTGGTGCATTGCGGCTTGCTGGCCGGCCATGTTGCTGCCCAGCCTGGTGGAACAGGGCCATGGCCTGGTGATGTTCGTGTGCATGCTCTGGCTGGTTCGCGAGCGCCTGCAACCGGCACGCCCGGCGCGCTGGCAGTGGCCCTTGCCAGGCTATCGGGCAGCGTTGCTGGCCAGGTCGCCACGGCTGACGAAGTAGTTGTTCAATTGCTGCAGGTCACTGGCCTCCAGCGTCCCCGCCAAATACCGCACCTGCAACCAGGCCCGCATGTAGTCATAGCGGGCCTGGGCCAGGTCGCGGCGCGCGCTGTACAGCTGCTGCTCGGCGTTGAGCACATCCAGGTTGACCCGCTCCCCGCCAGCCACGCTCTTGCGGGTGGCGGTGATCAGCTCGCTGGCCGAATCCACGGCCAGCTCATAGGCACGCACCTTCGCCGTGCTGCTGGTGCACAGGTTGAACTGCTTGCGCAGCTCATTGAGGGTCTCGGCGATCTGGCCGTCCAGTTGATAGCGCACGTTGTCACGCTGCGCCGTGGCCTGGCGGGTCGAAGCTGATACGCCCCCCCCGGCGAACAGCGGCATGCTCAGCTGGATGCCGATGGTGTCGGTGTCATAGCGCTGGTTGTAGCTGCTCTCGGAGCTGGAGCTGGAGCGCCCCTTGCTGGCATACGCGCTCAGGCTGGGCAGGTGCCCGGCGCGCTGGCGTTCAATGGCCTGATCGGCTGCGTCCAGGGCATGGCGCTGGCTGGCGAGTTCGGCGTTGTTGGCCACCGCCAGGTCGCGCCAGGCGTCGAAGCGCGCCGGCTGCAATGGCTGCACGCGGAAGTGCCCGGCCAGTGGTGCAAGATCGGCCACCTCCAGCGGCTCGCCGATGATCGACTGCAAACTGCGCAAGGCCGCATCGAGGTTGTCACTGGCCTCGATCTCCTGGGCCTGGGCCAACTCATAGCGGGCGCGGGTTTCCAGCACATCGGTGCGCGTGCCTTCGCCGCCCTTGATCAAGCGCTCATTGAGTTTCAGTTGCTCGGCGTAGGCTCGCCGCTGGGCCTGGGCCAAGGCGATCTGTTCATTGGCAAACAGCGCGTCGCTGTAGGCCCCGAACAAGCGCACGGCCAAGGCCTGGCTTTGCCCGCGAAAACGCTCGTCGGCCAACAGCGCCTTGGCCACACCCTGGCGGTAGTCGGCCCAGGCCGCCCAGTCGAACAGCGGCTGCTGCAAGGTCAACGTCGACGAATAACTGCGGTAGTCGCGCTGGCTGGTGTTGTCGCCGAACTGATTGGTCTGGGTCACCTCGGAATCATTGCGCGCGCTGTTGTAGCGGTACGACAGGTTCGGTAGCAGCCCCGCACGGCCAATGGCGCGGTTTTCGAGGCCCGCATCGCGCTCGGCGATGGCGGCATGGAAGGTCGGATCATTGCGCAAGGCCAGCGCATAGGCATCACCCAGGTCCAGGGCGCTGGCCGGCAGGCTCAGGCCCAACAACAGGGCACAGGACAACAGGCGCATCGGCATCATTCCTCGGACAGGGCAACGTGTACCCGGTCAGTCAGCGGCTTGAACAGGTAATTGAGCATCGAACGTTCCCCCGTGCGCACGAACGCCTGCACCGGCATGCCCGGGCGGATGTCATGGCCGGCCAGCTGGCGCAGGCCCTCATCACTGACCTTGGCGCGAATCTGGTAGTACGGCTGCTGGGTTTTCTCATCCACCAGGCGGTCGGCCGACACCAGGGTCACCTCGCCTTCTACCCGTGGCGTGCTGCTCTGGTTGAAGGCGACAAACATCAGCTCCACCGGCAAGCCCGGGTGCAGCTTGTCGATCAGTTCCACCGGCGCCCGTGCATCCACCAGCAGCGGCGCATCCTGCGGCACGATCTCCATCAATTGCTGACCACGGGCGACCACGCCGCCATTGGTGAACACGCTCAGGCCCACCACCGTGCCGGCCACCGGCGCGCGCAACTGGGCGTTGGCCAGTTCGTACTCGGCGCTGCGCAGGCGGTTGCCGAGGTCTTCGGCGCTGGACTGGATTTCGCTCAACTGCTGGCGCACCTCGCGCTGGAATTCCTGTTGGCGCTGGTTGATGCGCAACTTGAGTTCCTGGACCTGACGGCGGTTGCGGCCAATCGTACCGAGGTCTTCGGAAATGGCGCCGTTGATCTGCGCATACAGGCGCTCGGTGTCCAGCAGGCGGTTACGCGGGATATAGCCTTCGCGCGCCAGCTCGCGCAGGTCGCCCAGTTGCTCCTGAAGCGAGGCGCGCTGCTCCTGCTTGTGCGCCATCGAGCCCTGGACCCCTTCCAGCATCGACTGCGAACCGGCAATGCTCTCGCGCAGGCCCGCCAGTTCCATCGCCAATGCTTGCGCACGGCTGGTGCGCAATTGCCGTTGGGACTCCAGCGCCGTGGCAATCCACGGCGTAGCGGCATGCGCGGTCAACTCCGGGGCAAAGGCGATGCTCGCCTGGCCATCGCGCTCGGCAATCAACCGGGCTTCGCTGGCGCGGGCATTGAAGTACTGCACCTGCAACGAGTCATGCTGGGAGCGTGCCTGCGTCGCGTCCATCTGCACCAGGACCTGGCCGGCAGTGACTTTTTCACCGTCGCGTACGCGCAACTGTTCGATCACTCCGCCGGTGGGGTGCTGCACCGCCTGGCGGCTGCCGGCGACGACCACGTTGCCGGTGACCGGCACGCCTTTGTCCAGCGGCGCAAATGCCGCCCAGGCCATAAAACCGCCGAAACCGGCGATGACCAGCCAGCGCCCGAAACGCGCGTAGCGACGCTCGTCGAATTGCAGGACATTGTTCGGCGCCGTTGAGGGCTCGGCAGGTGCAGCAAGTGGGGTATGCGCGCTCATGCGATCAGGTTCTCGAAGTGCCGTAGCTGATACTTACAGTCGGGGTAGGGCGCGCTGCGGGCGCAGCGACCGGTGCCGGGCGGGCACTGCGCTGCAGGTCCTGGAGCACCCGCGCAGTCGGGCCGAAGGCCTGCATCTGGCCGCCCTGGAGCATCAGCAGTTTGTCCACACTGGCCAGCAGGCTGGACTTGTGGGTAATCAGGATCAGCGTGCGCTTGTGTTCGCGGACCTTGGCGATGGCGGCGAGCAAGGCCTGCTCACCGGCTTCGTCGAGGTTGGAGTTGGGCTCGTCGAGCACGATCAGCGCCGGCAGGCCGTACAGCGCACGGGCCAGGCCGATGCGCTGGCGCTGGCCGCCGGAAAGCCCGGCGCCACCCTCGCCCAGCACGGTGTCGTAACCGGCGGGGAATTTCAGGATCATCTCGTGCACGCCTGCCAGCTCTGCCGCCGCGATGACCAGTTGGGAGTCCACCGGGCCGAGCCGGGCGATGTTGTCCGCGATGCTGCCGGCGAACAACTGTACGTCCTGGGGCAGGTAGCCGACATGCAGGCCCAGCGCGGTCTTGTCCCAGAGCCTGAGCTCCGCGCCGTCGAGCCGCACCTTGCCGGCAGCGGGCAAGGCCGCGCCGACCAGCAGCCGCGCCAGGGTCGACTTGCCCGAGCCGGATGCACCGATGATGCCCAGCGAATCGCCAGGGTCCAGCTCGAAGCCGAGGTTGTTCAGGCACAGCTTGCGACTGCCCGGCTGCAACGCATTGAGCTGCTCGACTGCCAGTCGCCCTTTGGGCGCCGGCAACGGCATGCCGGCTTCGCGCGCGGGTTGCTCCTGCAACAGGACGCACAGCCGGTCATAGGCCTGGCGCGCCGAGGTCCATTGCCGCCACACGGCAATCAACTGGTCGATGGGCGCCAGCACGCGCCCCATGAGGATGGAACCGGCGATCATCATCCCAGGGGTGATCAACTGCTCGATGGCCAGCCAGGCGCCGAGCCCCAGCACCAAGGACTGCAATGTCAGGCGCACGGTTTTCGACACGGCGGTGACCGCAGCAGTGCGTTCACTGCCCAGGTTCTGCTGGGCGAGGAAACCATGGTGCAACGCCGCCCAGCGCTGGCGAATCGACCCCAGCATGCCCATGGCCTCGACCACTTCGGCATTGCGCAGGTTGGCGCCGGCTTGCTGATTGGCCTGTTGCGCCAGCAGCCCGGCTTCGGCGAAGGGCGCCTGGGTCATGCGCTCGTTGAGCCAGGCCAGGGCGATCAGCAGCACCGCGCCGACCAACGCCATCAGGCCCAGCCAGGGGCTGAACAGGAACATCACCAGCAGATACACCGGGAACCATGGCGCATCGAAAAAGGCAAAGAGTGCCTGGCCGGTGGCGAACTGGCGCAGGTTGGTGAGATCGGCCAGCACCTGCCCAGCCGCACCTTTGTTGCTGGCCAGGCTGGCTTCGAAGGCGGCGTCGAACACCCGTGGGTTCAAGCGCAGGTCCATCTGCGTGCCCAGGCGGATCACCACCAGGCTGCGCACCCATTCCAGCACGCCCATGAAGGCGAACATGCCGATGATCATCGCACTGAGCATCAGCAGGGTCATCTCGTTGCCCGAGGACAGTACCCGGTCGTAGACCTGCAGCATGTACAGGGCCGGCGCCAGCATCAGCAGGTTGATCACCGCCGTGAAGATGCCGATGTTGGCAAAGCCGGCACGGCAGGCGTTGAGCGCCTGGAGCACTTCGTTGGCGGCGGGACGGGTAGGCATCATCGAGGACCTCTGACGCAGCACTGGCAATGTGATTGACCTCACGTCGCCAGCACCACAGAATTCGAACCACCGCAGCCTGGGCCCGGCAAAGACACGGGCTGCGGGGTAACTTGCAACAACAGAGCGAATGGCAGGGCAACCTCCCATTCGCTTTTTTTCGCGCGTAATCAGGCAGCCAGGGCCAGATCCTCAGGCAGAGCCTGTACGCCAACAGCAGCGGCAACGCTGTGCGGGCCAGCGGCCAGGGCAGCGGAGACGGCGTCGAAGGTGCTGTCCGAAGACACGCCGTAGCTGGCCAGCAGGGTGTCCAGTACAGCTTCCAGTGGCTTGGTGTTGCCTTGCATCAGGCCGAAGATCACGTTGTGCACGTCGTTGCCAGTGCGACCAGCGCCCAGCACCGAATCCAGGTCCAGACCATTGAAGCTGACCACGTAGTTGGTCAGGCCGAAATCAGCACCGCTACCGCCGGTGAGGACTTCACCCAGGGAGACGTTGTCCAGTTGGCCGTACAGGTAGTGGTTCTGGTTGTTGCTCGCCGGCAGCGCCGGGTTGAAGACATAGTGCAGGCCATTGGCGGCGTTGCTGTCGGCGATGAAGGCGTAGTCGGAGTTGTTACGACCATGCGTGCCGTATTGGTCGCCATCGTAGGTGCCGTTGCTGAAGCCGCCAGTGTTGCTGTAGCCATGACCGGCGGTCACGAAGCCAGCTGTCCAGAACGCCAGGTAGTCATCGATGGTGGCGGAGGAGAAGGCTGCATCGTAAGTAACGGAAAGAGTCATAACGGTTCCTCGTTGCATTGCACTATTTATGCGAAGGCGTGTTCCTTGCCTTCGTGTCGCCCGACATGGGCAAACTCGGTGTGAATCAGAATTTGTATTCGAGCATTCCGCTCAAGGTTCGCCCGCGCGCCAGGGACAGGTTGTTGGAGTCGCCCATGGCCACGAAGTAGGCTTCGTCGGTGGCGTTTTCCAACGACAGCGCCAGGTTCAGTTGCGGCGTCATCCAGTAGCTGGCGTACAGGTCGTAGACGGTGTATTGCGGCCACAGCGCCTGATCCATGAAGTTGTAGCCGTGGCTGTTGAGGTTCTCGCCATTGCCTTCGCTGTAGCGCACACGGGCACCGACATCCAGGGTACGGTCGAAGAAGCGCATACCGACGGTCAGTGCGCCGCGGTCGGCCGGCATGTAGGTGGCATTGCCCATCACGTGGCCACAGGAAACCTTCTGGTCGAGGTCTGGGGCATCTTCGGCTCGCGAGACACGAACCGGCAGCATGATGACGCGGTTGCCTACCTTCACCGGGCGCAACTCGGTGCCGACGTTGACCAGGCGCTGGGCGCCGCCCATGTACACCTGGTTCGAACAGAAGTCGTTCTTGCCGATCATGTGGGTGTAGCTGGCCTGGGCGTAGTAGCCGCCAGCGTCGTAGTCGAGGCTGTATTCGAGGCCGCGAAAACGGGTCTGCTCCAGGTTGTTCTGGTACGCCGAACGCCCCATCGAGATGCCCAGGGCGCTGGCGCCCGGTAGGTCGGCGTTGGTGTCGAGGAACGAGAAGTTGTCGATACGGGTGTCGAAGTAGGCGATCTTCGCACCGAAGCGATCGCCTTCACGCAGCAGCGATTCCTTGAAGATGTTGAAGCCCAGTTCCCAGTTATGCGACTCCTCCGCCTTGAGGAACGGGTTGGGATAGACCATCTCCGCACCGCCACCATGCGGGCGGCCGCTCATGAATACTTCAGTGACTGACGGCGGACGCCAGCCACGGCCCCAGCGAGTGTAGAGCTGCAGCCAATCCACACCCGGCTTGACGGCGACGCCGAAGGTCGGCGAAAAACGCCCTTCCTCGCGCTCGTCGTCGAAGACCATGTGCGTCGCTACGCGGGTCAGGTTGGGCTCGGTGACGCCCTTGGGATACATCCAGGCGGTCACGCCGGTATCACCCGACAACCGATAGCGGTCGTAGCGCAGGCCAGCATCGAGTTCCAGCCAGTCGCCATGCTCGTACTTCAGGTCGCCGAACAGGCTGGCCATTGCCCGCTTGCCCTTGGGGGTCATGCCTTCCACATAGGGCAGTGCCGATTCGTTGCGTGCAGCCTGGCGTTCGGTGTCGGGCTTGAAGCTGTCCTGAAACAGCTCGGTGCCGTAGTTGAAGCTCAGCTTGTCGGCATCACTCAGGTAAAAGCGCGAGGTGTTCTGCAACTGCAGGCCCCAGGTGTCCGTGCGATAGCTGTCGTCGTAGCCTGGCACGAAGTTGCCACTGCTCAGGCTCGATTCGCTGGGTGCAGTCCAGCGATCTTCTCGGGTGCTGACGTAATACAGCTTGGCCTTGAGGTCGACCAGGTTGTTGTCGGGGCTGTAGCTGTAGTCCACCGAGGCGTTCTGCGCGGTGACGTCGCTTTTGCCTGTGCGTTTGTAATAGAAGGCGCTTTCCACCGGGTCCATGTAGGTCCAGGCTTCCTTGCTGTCAGTATCGGTCGCGATGTAGTTCAGTTGCACCCGCTGATCGTGCGGCAGGTTCACACCCAGCTTGACCAGGTTGGAGCGGGTGACGCTACCGGTGTCGCCGACTTCATCGTTGAGCCAGCCCTTCCAGGCGTCGCGGTGCGATGACTTGAGGCGGATCTCGGTGCCAAGGTTGTCAGCATTCTGGGTGCCGGCGCGATAGTCGCCGAAATGCCGTTCACTCATCCCCAGCAGCAGATCACCCTTCTCGTTGCCGAAGGCAAACAAGCCGCTGCCATTGAAGTTGGTGCCATTGCCCAGTTCACCAATACCGTGGCCAGCGCGCAGGCGGCCGCCAAACTCTTTGTCTGGGCCGAGGAACTCGTTGGCCTGCACGGTATTGAACGAGGCAATGCCGCCGAGCACACCGGCGCCGCCCATGCCGGCCTGGGTGCCTTTTTCGATCTCGATGCTGCTGATGAATTCCGGGTCGACGAACATCACGCCGTTGCGCTGCTGGTGGCCGTTGACGTTGAAGTTCTGGCGCATGCCGTCGATGTTCATGTTGACGCGACCGTAGTCCTGCACGCCACGAATGTTCACCGACAGGCCCTGGTCACGCTGGTTGACAGCGGTGTATACGCCAGCGGTCTGTTCAAGCATGTCTGCTGCGTGACGCGGCGGACGCTTGTCGATCTGCTCGCGGGTAATCACGCTGACCGAACGCGGGGCCTGGTAGACCCAGCCGGCGTCTTGATTGGATTCAATGTGCGTGTTGCTCAGCTCAAGCGCTTCGCCGCTGTCGCTCAAACGCTCCAGGCCAACCCGGTCATTGCCGGTGAACTGGTAGCGCACCGGGGTGCCACGCAGCAACTTGCCCAGGCCTTCCTCGGCAGAGAACTGCCCTTTCAGCCCTTCGCTGCGCAGGCCCGCCAGCTTGCGGCTGTCGAAGAACACCTGCACCCCGGCCTGTTCGGCATAGGCCAGCACGGCGCTGTCCAGGGACTGGGCAGGAATCTCGAAACGGATCAGCGCTGAACGCTGGGCGGTTTCGGCGGCTTGCACGCTGGCGATCCCCATCGTCAGTGCACAGGCGCCGAACATCAGGCTGCCAGTCAGGGCAACCTGGCGGATCGGGCGGTTACGGCGTTTTTGTTGTGGCTGAGTCACGTCCATCGCTCGCTGTGTTGGCATTTTCTAGTAATGAAAATCAATCTCAACAATGCAGACGAACGGGGCTGGAAAAGTCAGTAAATTTATTTTCAGAAAAGTTTCATCAAGCCCGAGGCAGACGCCTCAGGCTCAATAAATCAGGGTGATGCCGGCCATGTCCAGGCGGCTGACCTTGAGCTCGTCGGTGAGCATGCCGAGGGCCTGGTCGAGGTTGTCGAGGCGGAACATGCCGCTGACTTCACGGCGCGCCAACGCCGCATCGGTGATCATCACCCGGCCCGGGCGATAACGATTGAGCTGGGCGGCGACTGCGCCCAGGGGTTCACGCTCGAATACCAGCAACCCACGTTGCCAGGCGGTGGCGCGGCGCGGGTCCTGCTCCGGCCAGGGGCGCACGCCATGGGCCTGGTCGTAACGCAGGCTGTGGCCCTGCTCCACGACTTGCTGGCGTGGGCCTTCACGGGGTGGCGCCTGCAAACTGACCGCGACGCTGTGCTCCAGCATGCCGACCCAGCCACCCTCACCCGCTGCCCCCACCACAAACCGCGTGCCCAGGGCCTTGCTGCTGGCCCCGGCGTAGTCGACCACGAACGGTCGGCGCTCGTCATCGCTGGTGGGCGCCACATCGAACACCGCATCACCGGCCAGCAAACGCACGCGGCGCTCGCTGCTGGTGAACGCCACGGCAATGCCGCTCTGGCTGTCCAGATCGACCCGGCTGCCATCGGGCAAAGTCACCTGGCGGATCTCGCCCTTGCCAGTAGCGAAGTCGGCGCGCAGCGACAGCAGCACCTGCGGCGCCTGCTCCACCCCCAAAATTGCCACCAGCAGGGCTGCCGCCGTGCTCGCCGCCCAGCGCAAGCGCGACCGTCGGCGTCGCCCGCCTGCCGCTGGCGACGTAGCCGGGATTGCTGCCGCGCGCGGCAGCGCCTGAGGCATCTGGCCGATAAGCCCCAGCTCGGCCCAGGTCGCTTCCGCGAAGGCCAGCGCCTCGGCATGCCGGGGGTCACTGTCGCACCACAGCGCCAGCGCCTGTTCCTGCGCCGGGCTCAGACGCCCGGCGCTGCGCAGCACCGCCCACTCGGCGGCCTGCTCGCGAATTGCTTGCTCTGGCGGGATCTGGCTGGTCACACGGTTCTCTCGATTTCTGGTTATGTAAGTGCTGACGTCTGAAGGCGCATTTCCCAGTAAACCGTTCGTCATCTATTTTCCTGCAGGCACTGCATCACATACGCCAGGGCCTTGGCCAGATGCTTTTGCACGGAGCTGTCGGAGATGTTCAGTTCGCGCGCCACCTCGGCGTGGGTGAAACCCTCCAGGCGATTGAGCCGGAAGACTTCCTGGGTGCGTGGCGGCAGCTGTGCCAGTGCCTGGCGCAAGCGGCGCATGTGCTGCTCGGCGGCGGTGGTTTCTTCAAGGCCCGGGCTGTCTTCGACGATGCCTTCCAGGGCCTCATGGGGCACGGAGTCGGTCTTGCGGCGCTGTTGCTGGCGCACATGGTCGATCATCAGGTTGTGCGCAGTACGATAGAGATAGGCCGGGGTGTTGTCGATGTGCTCACGGCCTTGTTGCTCGGCTAGGCGCAGGAAACTTTCCTGCACCAGGTCGGCAGCCAACTGCGGGTCGCGCACCTTGCGCGTGAGCAGGCCCTGCAAGGTTTTCGCGTGCTTGAGGAACAAGCGCTTGAGGTCGGACTCCGCCACGCGAACTCCTGGGGTACGGTCGGATGAGAGGCCGTATGCTACTCGTTGTTGAGAATCAGTTGCAAGAAGTCTGATTACTCTTCAAACAATGCATCCAACGCCTGTTCCAGACGTGTTACCGCAATCACCTGCAAGCCTGGCGGGGACTCCTTCGGCGCATTGCCCTTGGGCACAATGGCGCGTTTGAAGCCGTGTTTGGCCGCCTCTTTGAGGCGTTCCTGGCCGCTTGGCACCGGGCGTACTTCACCGGACAGGCCGATCTCGCCGAACACCAGCAAGCCGTGTGACAAAGGCTTGTTGCGCAGGCTCGACATCACCGCCGCCATCAGCGCAAGGTCCGAGGCAGTCTCCAGTACCTTGACCCCGCCGACCACGTTGAGGAACACGTCCTGGTCATGGGTCGGAATGCCGCCATGGCGATGCAACACCGCCAGCAACATGGCCAGGCGGTTCTGGTCCAGGCCCAGGGTGACCCGGCGCGGGTTGGCCAGGTGGCTGTCATCGACCAGCGCCTGCACTTCCACCAGCATCGGTCGGGTGCCTTCCCACGTCGCCATCACCACGCTGCCCGGGACTTCTTCCTGGGCTCGCGTAAGGAAAATTGCCGAAGGGTTGGAAACCTCCTTCAGGCCCCGGTCGGTCATGCCGAATACACCCAGCTCGTTGACCGCGCCAAAACGGTTTTTCACCGCCCGCAGCAGGCGCAGGCGACCGTCCGACTCACCTTCGAAATACAGCACGGTATCCACCATGTGCTCCAGCACCCGCGGGCCAGCCAGCGCGCCTTCCTTGGTGACATGGCCCACCAGGAAGATCGCCGTGCCACTCTGCTTGGCGTAACGCACCAGCAAGGCGGCACTCTCGCGCACCTGGGAAACGCCACCGGGTGCCGATTGCAGCTGTTCGGTGAAGATGGTCTGGATCGAGTCGATGACCATGACCTTGGGCTTTTCGAGCCGTGCCGTGGCAATGATGGTTTCGATGCAGGTTTCAGTCATTACCCGCAGTTGGTCCTGCGGCAAGCCCAGGCGTCGAGCGCGCATGGCCACCTGCTGCTGCGACTCTTCGCCGGTGACATACAGCGCCGGCATGCGCGTGGCGATGTTGCACAGGGTTTGCAGGAGGATCGTCGACTTGCCGATCCCCGGGTCCCCCCCGATCAGCACCACGGAGCCATCGACCAGGCCACCACCGAGTACCCGATCCAGCTCGGCACTGGCCGTGCTGAAGCGTGGGATCTCCTCGATGCTGACTTCGGCCAGGGTCTTGATCTGCGCCTGCTGCCCGGCCCAGCCGGTGCGCCCGCTGGGGGCCGCCGCCGCGCCACTTTCCAGCACGGTTTCAACCAGGGTGTTCCAGGCGCCACATTCGCCACATTGGCCGGCCCACTTGGGGAAGGTCGCGCCGCACTCGGTGCAGCCGTACATGCGCTTGGCCTTGGCCATGGGGACAGTCTCCTGGAAAAAGTCGCCATGATAGCCGAGCGAGGCAGGCCCAGGGGCGCTGGCAACGCGACAAAACTATTCGGTCTAAGCGCGGTCTGTACCGGCAACGCGGAGCATGATGCGCATAGCTGATTTACACTGCGACTACCAACCTCATCTGTTACAAGGAATAAACCATGGGCGTGCTCAGTGAATTCAAGGCCTTCGCGGTCAAAGGCAACGTGGTCGATATGGCCGTCGGTATCATCATCGGCGCCGCCTTCGGCAAAATCGTTTCATCCTTTGTAGGCGATGTGGTGATGCCACCCATCGGTCTGCTGATCGGCGGTGTCGACTTCAGTGACCTGGCCATCACCCTCAAGGCAGCCCAGGGCGATGTACCCGCCGTGATGCTGGCCTACGGCAAATTCATCCAGAGCCTGATCGACTTCATCATCGTGGCCTTCGCCATCTTCATGGGCGTCAAAGCCATCAACCGCCTGAAGCGCGAAGAAGCCGTGGCCCCGACCGAGCCACCGGCGCCAACCAAAGAGGAAGTGCTGCTGGGCGAAATCCGCGACCTGCTCAAGGCGCAGAACAAGCCCTGATTCGGGCACAGGTAAAAACGGCGCCTTCGGGCGCCGTTTTTCTTACCAGTAGTTTTCGATCGCCACCTGGCCGGGCCGTCGGCTCAGGCTCAGTTGCAGGTCGCGCTGCTTGAGCACCTGGCGGGTGTCGTCGATCATCTGCGGGTTGCCGCACAACATCACCCGCGAATGCTCCGGCGTCAGCGCCAGGCCAGCGGCGCGTTCCAGCTCGCCGTTCTCGATCAGCGTGGTGATGCGCCCATTCAGCGCGCCCGGATGCTGTTCACGGGTGACCACCGGGATGAACTGCAACTTGCCGGCGTAGTCGGCCAGGTAGTCACGCAGCTCCAGGCCCGCGATCAGTTCCTGGTACGCCAGCTCTTTGGCTTCGCGTACCGAGTACACCAGCTTGATCGAGTCGAACCGCTCCCAGGCCTCGAAGTCCTGCAGGATCGAGAGGAACGGGGCAATCCCGGTGCCAGTGGCCAGCAGCCAGAGGTCACGGCCATCGACGAAGCGATCAAGGGTCAGGTAGCCGAACGCCTGGCGGTCGATCAGCAGGCTGTCGCCTTCGCGCAGGCGGCTCAGCTCGCTGGTGAACTCACCACCCGGGACCACGATGGAATAGAAGTCCAAGTGCTCATCAAACGGTGAGGACACCATCGAATAGGCACGCCACACCACACTGCCGTCGGCCTTGGTCACGCCCAGGCGGGCGAACTGCCCGGCACGAAAGCGAAAACCCGCATCACGCGTGGTGCGCAGGCTGAACAGGTTGGGCGTCAACGGCTGTACGTCGAGCAAGGTCTGGCGGGTGTACTTTTCCGCGCTGGCAGTCATCTTGTCCTCCCGGAAACTGATGGGCACTAGTGTCGCGCAAAGCCGCAGGAATAAAAACCGCGCGTTTGTAGTGACATACCCGTTCCGGCAATGTGTAAAAATTGTCAACTCTGCCAGGAATCAAACCTTTTCGTGTGAACCATTACAAATTAATAGCGAAATAGCCGAACAAATACGTCGGATATTTCCTACACTGCTCCCACGCCCAGGAACTTGGATCCATCCCCCGGAGCATCTTACAAATGCCTTACTGGAAGCAGGAGCAGCTCGCACAGTTACAGTGTGCGGACAGTCAGCAGCAGATGTTCGAATCGGCCTTGTCCCTGGCGGAACAGTTGGGCATGCACTACATGGGCTACAGCATCCGCAGCCGGCACGTCACGCTCAAGCCGCAGACCCTGTTGTTCAACAACTACCCGGATGCCTGGAACCAGGAGTATCAGGCTGAGGGCTACTTCGACATCGACCCCACCGTGGAGCACTGTCGAAACTCCTTGCTGCCAGTGCTCTGGAGCAACGACCTGTTCAGTGAAACGCCACAATTGCGCGAGGCGTCGATCCGTTTTGGCCTGCAGCATGGCTGGAGCCTGGCGGTGCACGACGCACGTGGCAATGAAAGCATGCTGAGTGTGGCGCGCAGCACAAAGCCGATAGAACAGGAGGAGTTCTATGACAAGGCCGGGCAGACGATGTGGCTGTGCAACCTACTGCACAATTTAATGGCAGATCAGTTGTTCCAGCAGCCAACCAACAAGTTTCACCTTACCGTTCGGGAAATCGAAGTGCTCAAATGGTCGGCCGAAGGCAAGACCGCCGACGATATCGCCTGCATCCTCAGCCTGTCGAAAAGCACGGTCAACTTTCATATCCGCAGCTTCATCACCAAACTCGACACCAACAACAAGACCAGCGCCGTCGCCATCGCCGCGCGACACGGTCTGCTCTGACGCCCTATCGTCCACTCCCCCCTTGAGCACAGAAGCACTGTAGAATCGGGCCTTTGCACGCCAAGCCCCAGAGCCCCGATACGCCATGCCCCTGCTGAACACCCCCTACGCCGAACTCGACCTGATTCGCCAGCCCGAACAGGCCAACGATCCCCTGCAAGCCTTCGATGCCGCCGACGAGTACCTGCTCGCCTACCTGGCCGAACAGCAATTGCCGGCCTCGGCACGGGTGCTGGTGCTCAATGACAGCTTCGGGGCCCTGGCCATCAGCCTTAGGGCCCACGTCCAGGTGCTCAGCAGTGGCGATTCGTACCTGGCCCGCCTGGGCCTGGAGAAGAACCTGGGGCGCAACGACCTGGCCTTCGATGCAGTGCCCTTCGTGCCGGCCAGCGAGGCATTCCAGGGCCCGTTCGACCGCGTCCTGGTGCGGGTACCCAAGACCCTGGCGCTGCTTGAAGAGCAGTTGATCCGCCTGCAAGGCCAGTTGGCCCCCGGCGCCCAGGTGATTGCCGGGGCGATGATCAAGCACTTGCCCCGCGCTGCCGGGGATTTGCTGGAGAAATACATCGGGCCGGTGCAGGCGTCCCTGGGGCAGAAGAAGGCGCGCCTGCTGATCGCCACCGCCGAGGACAAACCCAAGGCCGTGTCGCCCTACCCGACCCGCTACCTGCTCGATCAACCGCCGCTGGAGTTGCTCAACCACGCCAACGTGTTCTGCCGCGAAGGCCTGGATATCGGCACGCGGGCCTTCCTCCCGCACCTGCCGCGTGACCTGGGCAGTGCGCGGGTCGCCGACCTGGGCTGTGGCAACGGGGTGTTGGCGATTGCCAGCGCGTTGCAGAACCCGCAGGCGCAATACACCTTGGTGGATGAGTCGTACATGGCCGTGCAATCGGCTGCCGAGAACTGGCGGGCGGCGCTGGGTGAGCGGCCGGTGACGGTGCAGGCGGACGATGGCCTGGCCGGGCAGCCGGCGCAGTCGCTGGAGGTGGTGCTGTGCAACCCGCCGTTCCACCAGCAGCAGGTGGTGGGCGACTTCCTCGCCTGGCGGATGTTCCAGCAGGCGCGCGAAGCGCTGGTCGTGGGCGGTGCACTGTATATCGTCGGCAACCGCCACCTGGGCTATCACAGCAAGCTGGCCCGGTTGTTCCGGGGCGTCGAGCAAGTGGCGGCGACGCCAAAGTTCGTGGTGCTCAAGGCGCGCAAGTAAGCGCGATTTGTGGGGGATTCATCGCCGGCAAGGCCGGCTCCCACAGTGGGCAGGTGCAGAACCCATTTGTCCGGCCCCTGTGGGAGTCGGCCTTGCCGGCGATGAGGCCCGCAGGCAAAAAAAACCCTCCCCGGCTCGCACCGGGGAGGGCTATAAAATCCGCCGCAAGGCGGGATGGGAAGTCAGTTATCCAGGCGTACTCAAGCCCGCCGCACTCATGAACAGGCGCACCAGCCAGGCGAATACCGCCAGGGTGAGTACGCTGCCTGTCCAGATCACCGCCAGCCAGCCCAAACGCTGCAGCAGCGGCTTTTTCTCTTCCTCGAAGGTATCTTTGCCAGTCATTGCCAGGCCCTCCTAGTGGTAGCCGTCCTCGTGGGTCACCTTGCCGCGGAACACGTAGTAGCTCCAGAAGGTGTAGCCAAGGATGAACGGAATGATGAACAGCGTGCCCACCAGCATGAAGCCCTGGCTCTGCGGCGGCGCCGCGGCATCCCAGATCGAGATCGACGGCGGGATGATGTTCGGCCACAGGCTGATCCCCAGGCCGCTATAGCCCAGGAAGATCAACACCAGCGTCAGCAGGAACGGCGTGTAATGCGCATTGCGGGCCACCGCACGCAGCAGGTAATACAGCGTGACCAGCACCAGGACCGGCACCGGCAGGAACCAGAACAGGTTCGGCAGGCTGAACCAGCGCTCGGCGATGTCCGGGTGCGCCAGCGGCGTCCACAGGCTGACGATGCCGGTCACGGCCAGCAACGCATAGGCCAGCGGCCGCGCCAGGTCGTGCATCTGCAATTGCAGCTTGCCCTCGGTTTTCATGATCAGCCAGGTGCACCCCAGCAAGGCGTAGGCAACGATCAGGGCCAAGCCGCAGAACAGGCTGAACGGCGTCAACCAGTCCAGGCTACCGCCGACGAAGTTGCGGTCGACCACCTCGAAGCCTTCAATGAAGGCCCCCAGTGCCACCCCCTGGAAGAACGTCGCCGCCAGCGAACCGCCGATAAACGCCTTGTCCCACAGATGGCGCTTGGCAGCAGTGGCCTTGAAGCGGAACTCGAACGCCACGCCACGGAAGATCAGCCCCACCAGCATCAGCATCAGCGGCAGGTACAGCGCCGACAGCACCACGGCGTAGGCCAGCGGGAAGGCGCCGAACAACGCCGCGCCGCCCAATACCAGCCAGGTTTCGTTGCCGTCCCATACCGGGGCGACGGTGTTCATCATCACATCGCGGTCCTGCTCGCCCTTGACGAAAGGGAAGAGGATGCCGATGCCCAGGTCGAAGCCGTCCATCACCACGTACATCATGATGCCGAAGATGATGATCACGGCCCAGATCAGCGGAAGATCAATACCCATGACTCAGTTCCCCTTGCTCAGGCGTGTGCCTTCATCGTGATCGTCATCGGCAGCCGACAGCGGCCGCGCCGGGGTGCGGTGCTGGCCAGGGCCACCGGGGTTGGTTTCTTCGCCTTCGCCGGTTTTCGGGCCTTTGCGCACCAGGCGCATCATGTAGCCAAGGCCGGCGCCAAACAGGGCGAAATACACCACCACGAACATCACCAGGGTCAGGCCGAGCTGGGTGTAGCTGTGCGATGACACCCCATCGGCGGTACGCATCAGGCCATACACCACCCACGGCTGACGGCCGATCTCAGTGGTGAACCAGCCCGCTAGGATCGCGATCAGGCCCGATGGCCCCATCCACAGGGTCATGTACAGGAACGGACGCGAGCTATACAGCGTGCCGCGCTTGCGCAGCCAGACGCTCCACAGGCCAACGCCGATCATCAGCATGCCCAGGCCGACCATGATGCGGAACGACCAGAAGACGATGGTCGAGTTGGGCCGGTCTTCAGGCGGGAACTCCTTCAACGCCGGCACCTGCTTGTCCAGGCTGTGGGTCAGGATCAGGCTGCCGAGCGCCGGGATCTCCAACTTGAAGTGAGTCGTCTCGTTCTTCATGTCGGGGATGCCGAACAGGATCAGCGAGGTGGGCTCATTGCCGATGTTTTCCCAGTGTCCTTCGATAGCCGCGATCTTCGCCGGTTGGTGCTTGAGCGTGTTCAAACCGTGGAAGTCGCCGATCACCGCCTGCACCGGGGCGACGATCAAGGCCATCCACATGGCCATCGAGAGCATCTTGCGGATGGCCGGGTTATCGCGGCCACGCAACAGGTGCCAGGCCGCCGAGGCCCCGACGAAGAACGCCGTGGCCACGAAGGCAGCGGTCGCCATGTGCGCCAGGCGGTAGGGGAACGACGGGTTGAAGATGACCGCGAACCAGTCCACCGGAATGATCCGGCCATCGACGATTTCATAGCCTTGCGGGGTCTGCATCCAGCTGTTGGAGGCGAGAATCCAGAACGTGGAGACCAGCGTGCCGATCGCCACCATGACCGTGGCGAAGAAGTGCAGGCGGCGCCCGACACGGTTCCAGCCAAACAGCATGACGCCCAGGAAGCCGGCCTCGAGGAAGAACGCGGTCAGCACTTCATAGGTCAGCAAGGGGCCAGTGACAGACCCGGCGAAGTCGGAGAATTTGCTCCAGTTGGTACCGAATTGGTAAGCCATCACCAGGCCGGAGACCACGCCCATGCCGAAGTTGACGGCGAAGATCTTCGACCAGAAATGGTAGAGATCGCGGTACACGCTGTTGTTGGTTTTCAGCCACAAGCCTTCAAGCACAGCAAGGTAGCTCGCCAGGCCGATGGTGATGGCCGGGAACAGGATGTGAAAGGAGATGGTAAACGCGAACTGAATTCGGGCGAGATCTAGGGCCTCTAAGCCGAACATAGTGCTTCCTCTGTCAGGTAATCCAGCGTCAGGGCTCAGGCCTTGGCGCCAACTGCCCCCACGTTGATTGAGTGCGGCAAGTTGGAATTGTTCTGAAAACTTTCAAATCGCAGGGAATTCGGCCCTCCGGCCACATCGTTGCAAATGGAACTATTGATCCAGATCAACGATTGAAAGAAGGATAGTCCTGAAAGGCCGGACGGGTTGTGTGGTCGATTGCCGCGTGACCAGTTGCCTCACCCCCTTGTCGGTAAATGAAATCGGTGCGCTCAACGCACAGGGGCAGCGGTTTGTGCAACCTGTTGTTACAAACTGGTGATAATCTCGCCTCTCCCCCCCTGCCAAGGCTCTGTTTCGCCCATGTCAGCCAGTGCCCCGCTGTTGCTCCGTCATCACCGACCGTTCCTTTCGTTCTGGCTGGCCCGGGTGTTTACCGCCAGCGGTTTCCAGATGCTGACCGTGGCCATCGGCTGGCACCTCTACCAACTGACCGGCAATGTGCTGGACCTGGGGTTGGTGGGCCTGGTCGAGTTCGCCCCACGGGTGCTGTTCATGCTGCACACCGGGCACGTCGCCGACCGCTACGACCGGCGCCGCGTCGCCGCGTTGTGCCAGGCCTTGCAGGCATTGATTGCGCTGGCGCTGGTGATTGGCAGCAGCACCGACAACGTCAGCCGCGAGATGATCTTCGTGTTGGCCTTCCTGCTGGGCGCGGCGCGCTCGTTCGAGATGCCGGCCACTCAGGCGCTGTTGCCCAATGTGGTGCCGCCGGGGCTGTTCCCGCGCGCCGTGGCGGCTTCGGCTTCAGCCATGCAGTCGGCGACCATCGTGGCGCCGGCCGCTGGCGGCTTCCTGTATGCGTTCGGCAGTGTCTGGGTGTATGGCCCGACGGTGTGCCTGTATGTGATTGCCTGCGTGCTGACGCTGAACCTCACGGCGCGCCGCACGCCGCCCAACCAGGGCCGTGCCAGCCTGGAGTCGCTGCTGGCCGGGGTCCGCTTCATCCGCAGCCGGCCGGATGTGCTCGGCGCGATTTCGCTGGACCTGTTCGCCGTGCTGCTGGGCGGCGCCACCGCGTTGCTGCCGGTGTTCGCCAAGGACATCCTGTTGACCGGGCCGTGGGGCCTGGGCCTGCTGCGCTCGGCGCCAGCGGTGGGCGCGCTGCTGATGTCGGTGTGGCTGGCGCGCTTCCCGGTGGAGCGCAAGGTCGGGCGGGTGATGTTCACCGCAGTCGGGGTGTTTGGCGTGGCAACCATCGCCTTTGGCCTGTCCACCTCGTTCTGGTTCTCACTGGCGGTGCTGGCGGTACTGGGCGCGGCGGACATGATCAGCATGGTGATTCGCGGTGCGTTCGTGCAGTTGGAGACACCCGATGAGATGCGCGGGCGGGTGAGTGCGGTGAACGGGCTGTTCATCGGTGCCTCAAATCAGCTCGGGGAATTCGAGTCCGGGGTCACCGCGCACTGGTTTGGCACAGTGCCCGCCGTGGTCATGGGCGGGGTCGGCACGCTGCTGGTGACCGGCGTATGGATCAAGCTGTTCCCGACCCTGGCCAATCGAGATCACCTGCAGAGCAAAAACTCAGGCTGAGCGGATTGGCGCGCCAAGGATCAAAGCGCCAAGGTCAGTTGGCGCTCGAAGCCAATCGCGGCGCGGTAGCCGTTACCGGTCACTGTCCAGCCAAGTGCCCGATACAGTCCCAATGCGGCAGTGTTTTGCTCATCCACCGACAGTTGCAGGCAATGAACCTGCGGCCACAGCGCCCTGACTGTCGTCGGTAACTCAGTCAACAAAAGCCGACCCAAGCCACAGCGTTGCGCCCTGCGGTCTATCTGCAACGCATGCACGGTTGCAGCGTCGCGGCGGGCCCAGGGCGGTAGAAGTTCGCCGCGTTTAAGCAATAGAAATGCCTTGGGCACCTCCTCTACCAGCAGGGCCAGGCCACACACATCGGGGTGTGACCTGCCGCGCAGAATATGCAGTTCACTTTCGATATCGCCAGCGAACATCCGCTGTTCAGGCAACAGTTCGATATCGAGAAGTTGGGCATGTTGCAGAGGCGACAGGTCCCGGAGCGGGCTCAGGTGCGGGGGCATGGACATTTTGGCCAAAGTAAACCTAGAGTCTAATTCACCAAGGTAAAACGGCGAAATCGGTAGGGATCGGTGCCAATCACGCGCAATCATTCACCCTGCGTTGAGCATGCTGATATGATGCGCGGCTTTTTTCCGGCCCAAAATAAAATCCACAGCCACCCGGTATGGTCTGTGCTTTGCTAATTGGGTCGAATACAACAACGGCGCCACCGCGCGCCACGGGGAGCGGGCATGCTGGAAAGGCTGTTTCAACTAAAAGCACACGACACCAATGTGCGCACCGAGATTCTGGCGGGCGTCACTACCTTCCTGGCCATGGCCTACATCCTGTTCGTCAACCCGAGCATCCTCGGCGAGACCGGCATGGACAAGGGGGCGATCTTCGTCGCCACGTGCCTGGCAGCCGCCATCGGCTCGACCGTGATGGGCCTGATCGCCAACTACCCGATTGCCCTGGCACCGGGCATGGGCCTGAACGCCTTCTTCACCTACACCGTGGTCCTGCACATGGGCCACACCTGGCAGGTGGCCCTGGGCGCGGTGTTCATCTCCGCCGTACTGTTCTTCCTGCTGTCGATCTTCAAGATCCGCGAATGGATCGTGAACAGCATCCCGCTGCCGCTGCGCTCGGCGATTGCCGCCGGTATCGGCCTGTTCCTGGCGCTGATCGCCCTGCACAACGCCGGCATCGTCGTCGACAACAAAGCCACCCTGGTCGGCCTGGGTGATCTGAAACAACCCGCACCGATCCTTGCGACCCTGGGCTTCTTCCTGATCGTCGCACTGGAAGCACTGAAAATCCGTGGCGCCGTGCTGATCGGCATCCTGGCCGTCACCGTCACCTCCATCGGGCTGGGCTTCACCCCGTTTGGCGGGGTGATGTCGATGCCACCATCACTGGCCCCGACCTTCCTGCAGCTGGACATCATGGGCGCGCTGGACATCGGCCTGGTCAGCGTGATCTTCGCCTTCCTGTTCGTCGACCTGTTCGACAACTCCGGCACCCTGATCGGCGTCGCCAAGCGCGCCGGCCTGATGGGCAAGGACGGCCACATGCCGAAAATGGGCCGTGCGCTGATCGCCGACAGTACGGCAGCGATGGCCGGTTCCCTGCTGGGCACCTCGACCACCACCAGCTACATCGAGTCGGCTGCCGGCGTGAGCGCGGGCGGGCGTACCGGCCTGACCGCCATCGTGGTTGCCCTGCTGTTCCTCCTGGCGCTGTTCTTCGCGCCACTGGCCGGCAGTGTTCCAGCCTTCGCCACCGCGCCGGCGCTGCTGTTCGTCGCCGTGCTGATGGCCTCGGGCCTGGCGGAAATCAACTGGGATGACGTCACCGAAGCCGCACCGGTGGTGATCACCGCACTGGCCATGCCGCTGACCTACTCGATCGCCAACGGCATCGCCTTCGGCTTCATTTCCTGGACGGCGATCAAGCTGATTTCCGGTCGTCACCGCGACCTGAACCCGGCGCTGGTGATCCTGTCCATCCTGTTCGTCATCAAGTTGGGCTGGTTCAACGCATGAGTGCTGTCCTCGATCCATCGTCCTACACCGCGCAGCTGGATGCCAAGGTCCAGCGCCTGCGCGAGCTGCTGGCGCCGTTCGCGGCGCCGGAGCCGGCCGTGTTCGACTCGCCGCGCGAGCATTACCGCCTGCGCGCCGAGTTCCGCCTGTGGCGCGAGAACGAGCAGCGCTTCTACGCGATGTTCGCGCCGGGCGAGAAGCACACGCCGATCCTGATCGAAGACTTCCCGATTGCCAGCCAGCGCATCAACGAGTTGATGCCCAAGCTCAAGGCCGCCTGGACTGCCAGTTCGGCGCTGAGTTTCAAGCTGTTCCAGGTGGAGTTCCTCACCACCCTGGCCGGCGACGGCATGATCACCCTGTGCTATCACCGCCCACTGGACGAGCACTGGGAAGCGGCCGCCACCAAACTGGCCAGCGACCTGGGTGTGAGCATCATTGGCCGCTCCAAGGGCAAACGCCTGGTAATCGGCCGTGATTACGCGGTCGAGGAGTTGCAGGTGGCCGGGCGTTCGTTCCGCTATCGCCAGCCGGAAGGCGCGTTCACCCAGCCCAACGGCACGGTGAACCAGAAGATGCTCAACTGGGCCTACGAGGCGCTGGGCGAACGTCAGGACGACTTGCTGGAGCTGTATTGCGGCAATGGCAACTTCACCCTGCCGCTGGCCACCCGCGTGCGCAAGGTGCTGGCCACCGAGATCAGCAAGACCTCGGTCAACGCCGCGCTGCACAACCTCGATGACAACGGTGTGGACAACGTGCGCCTGGTGCGTCTGTCGGCGGAAGAGCTGACCGAGGCGCTGAACGAGGTTCGCCCGTTCCGTCGCCTGGAAGGCATCGACCTGAAGAGCTACGACTTCGGCAGCGTGTTCGTCGACCCGCCACGGGCCGGCATGGACCCGGACACCTGCGAGTTGACCCGGCGCTTCGACAATATCCTGTACATCTCCTGCAACCCGGAGACGCTGGCGGCGAACATCGCCCAGTTGCATGACACCCACCGTGTCGAGCGCTGCGCCCTGTTTGACCAGTTCCCCTATACGCATCACATGGAGAGTGGGGTGTTGTTGGTTCGACGCTAGATGGTTGGTGCTTTCATCGCCGCGGTCCGGCGTCCCGGCAAGGCCGGCGCCCACAGGAAATCAGGTGATTGGCTTTTCTGTGGGAGCCGGCCTTGCCGGCGATGAGGCCCTTCAATTCACCGCCTGGCCAAACCCGAACACATCAACAACGGCACCACCTGGTCATCATCGGTCAACGCCCCATGGTGCCCACGCCAGTGGCTGGCATGCTTCTCCCCTTCGCTGCGAATGATCCCCCCGCCGCCGGTGGGCATCACGATCAACTGGCCAATACGCGACTCGGCCTGGCTCAGGATCACATCACCAAACAGCCCGCCGGCAATCGCCTGGGTCTTGCTCAATACCCGGTAGTCGTCGCCAAGACGGTTCTGCCAACGCTCATGCACCCGGTCCTGCTGGCCGGCTTCGGTATACAGGTAGCGCGCGCGGATATCGCCCGCAATGGCCTGCACACCCTGCTGCAACGCCGGCTCGGTATCAAAGTCACGCACGGCGTCACGGTCCAGGTCGCGCATGCCGTGGTCGGCGATCACCATCAGCGTTGCCGACGCCGGGAGCTGCCCGGCAATCGAACGCGCTAGCTGATCGGCGATTTCCAGTTGCTTGACCCAGGCCGGCGAGCCGGCGCCGAACAGGTGCCCGGCAAAATCCAGGTCACCGAAATAGGCAAAACAGAACGCCGGCCCTTCAACGTTCAAGGCGTCGTTGACCAACGCCGGGTAGGCCTCATAGGCGGGCGCCGGAAGAATGCGCGAGGCGCGATAGATGGCCTTGGTGAAGTCCGAGGTGGCGTAGCGTGCGAGCATCACCGTGCTGATCGCGATGCCCTGCTCACGCGCCTGGGCCCAGGCGGTCTGCGGCACGATGAACGACTCCGGGTCCGGCACCGGGCCGGCCTCGCTCGCAGGTTGCAACGGCGCGCAGGTCCAGGTCAGGGGCGACAGCTCGGTGTGTTCGTCCAGGGCGAAGCTGCAGCCGACGATCCCGTGTGCACCACTGCCCATGCCGGAGCTGATGGTGGCCAGGCTCGATGCCGTGGTGGCCGGGAAGCCGACCTTGAAGTGCGCGTCGGGCTGCATCAGCGAGGCCAGAAACGGCGCATGCCGTGCATGCGCCTTGAGCAGGTTCCAGCCCAACCCGTCGAGCAGTAGCAGGCAGGTGGCGGGGGAGCGGTCGAGGTGGAAGGCATTCCTGAAGCCCTGCCCGCCCAACCCGGAAAAAATCGATTGGGTCAGGTTGGCCAACCCCGGCCAGGTTGCTTCCATCAACCGCAACTCATCGAACTGCGCTGCCATGTTGCCCTCCGTGGACCGGTGCAAAACAACAGGTTTAGCACAGGCAACTCGATAGGCGTACTTTCATTGCGCCATCGCGGGACCCGCCCGCTCCCGCAGGCCGGTATTGCACCTGTGGGAGCGGGCGGGTCCCGCGATGCGGCGCGCAAGCCAGGCTCAGAAGTCGAAGAACACCGTCTCCCCGTCCCCCTGGATGCGGATATCAAAGCGGTACGCCAGTTGGCCATTGACCTCGCAACGCGTCGCCACCAGGGTCTCGCGCCGTTGCGGCTGCTCGATCAGGTTGAGCACCGGGCAGGCCGCATTGGCCGCGCCTTCATCCGCAAAATACAAGCGCGTGTGCAGGTGGATATTGATCCCCCGCGCAAACAGGCTGATGTTGATATGCGGCGCCATGGCCACTCCGGCACTGTTCTTCACCACCCCTGGCTTGACCGTGTGCAACGTCCACTCGCCGGCATCGAAAGTCGTCGCCGTGCGCCCGAAGCTGTTGAACGGTTTTTCCAGGTTGTAGTCGTCGTGGTACTCGCCGGCGTGGTCCGCCTGCCAGAACTCCAGGAACGAGTCGCGCACCAGATGGCCATTGCCGTCATACACATTGCCGAACACCACGATGTGCTCACCCGGCGCATCGCTGCGGGCCATCTGGTTCCAGATTTCCTGGTCACGCACGGGGTTGCCGGCCGCTTCCAGCGCCAGGCCGATATGCACATACGGGCCGGCCGTCTGCGAAGGGGTTTCCGGCAGCAGTTCGATAGGCATCTGAAAGCTCCTCAGCAGTGTTCGAAGTGAGTCTTGCGCTGGCCGCGCAGCACGATGTCAAAGCGATAGGCCAAACTGTCCATCGGGTTGGCGTTGCTCATGTCGAGCCGCGCAATCAGGCTCTGCACCGCCTCGGGGTTGGCGATGGACTTGACGATCGGGCACATCGGGATCAGCGGGTCACCTTCGAAATACAGCTGGGTGATCAGCCGCGTGGCAATCGAGGGGCCGCTGACCGACACATGGATATGCGCCGGGCGCCAGTCATTCGGGCCGTTGCGCCATGGGTACGGGCCCGGCTTGATGGTGCGGAAGCTGTAGTAGCCCTCGCTGTCGGTCAGGGCCCGGCCGACGCCGCCGAAGTTGGGGTCCAGCGGTGCCAGGTAGCGGTCGTTCTTGTGGCGGTAGCGGCCACCGGCGTTGGCCTGCCAGATCTCCACCAGGGTGTGCGGGATCGGCTTGCCGTACTGGTCGCACACGCGCCCGGCGAGGATGATCCGCTCGCCGATCGGCAAGCCGCCCTGGTTGAAGTTCAACAGCAGGTCGTGGTCGTGCTGGCCGAATTTCAGGTGTGAAAAGTCCGGCCCGGTGCTTTCACTGATCGATTGCGGGATGCTCACCAGCGCCTGGCGCGGCGAGCGGGCGATGGAGGTCTTGTAGTCAGGCGTAAGGGCTTTCGGATGCCAGTTCCGATCACGGATAGCGAAGCGACTGTTGTCTGTAGCAGACATGCCGTTCTCCTTGTTATTGGATGTTTGCAGAACCCGGACACACCAGGCAGAAGGCCCAGTCTCCACGCCCCAGGCACCCGCGAACACTGAAAAGAACAACACTACGCATAACCATATGGTTATGGATAACGCACAAGCCGACACGGATAATCCCGGTGGGCTAACCTTAACCCTCACCCATAATGCCCAGGAGAACACCCATGCAATGGCGAAAAGGCAGGCGCAGCGACAACGTGGTCGATGCCCGTGGCGAAGGCGGCGGTGGCGGCATGCGCTTTGGCGGCGGCAAGGGCCTGACCCTGGGCGCCGTGGTGCTGATCGTCGGCATCGGCCTGCTCACCGGCCAGGACCCGATGCAGATCCTCGGCCAACTGGCCGGGCAGATGGGCCAGCAGGGCACCCAGGTCGGCAGCCAGCCACAAACGCAAACCCGCACGGCGCCGCCGGCCAACGACCAGCAGGCCGAGTTCGTGCGCAGCATCCTCGGCGACACCGAAGACACCTGGAAAGCCATCTTTGCCCAGGCCGGCAAAACCTACAAAGACCCGACCCTGATCCTCTTCAGCGGCCAGGTCAGCTCGGCCTGCGGTTACGCCACCTCGGCCACCGGGCCGTTCTACTGCCCGGCCGACCAGAAGGTGTACCTGGACATGAGCTTCTTCACCGAGATGGAAAAACGCTTCGCCGCTGCCGGTGATTTCGCCCAGGCCTACGTGATCGCCCACGAAATCGGCCACCACGTGCAGACCCTGCTGGGCGTCTCGGCCAAGGTTCAGGCCGCGCGTCAGGCCGGCCAGCGCATGGAAGGCGACAACGGTCTATTGGTGCGCCAGGAGCTGCAAGCCGACTGCCTGGCCGGCGTCTGGGCCTACCAGGCGCAACAACGCCACAACTGGCTGGAACCCGGTGACGTCGAGGAAGCCCTGAATGCCGCCAACGCCATCGGCGACGACCGCTTGCAGCAGCAAGGCCAGGGCCGCGTGGTGCCGGACTCCTTCACCCATGGCACCTCCGCGCAACGCGTGCGCTGGTTCAAGACCGGCTTCGCCAAGGGCCAGATCAACCAATGCGACACCTTTAGCGCCCGAGCCCTCTAGCCCGCCAGTTGCCGGCCCACAGTGCGCCCGCACTGCGGGCCGCTACACATTTTGTTGATCATTTCTGTCGGAAATACCGAAAAAGCGTTTCAGCTCTGCGCCAAGCCGCCGATAAAAGCTGCTGAAGTCGGCTGGCCTCCAAAAAAAAGAACCTTCCAGCGATAAATGATCAAGTGAGCACTTCTTCTCTGGAGGGATACATGAATAGCTGGTTCGCCAACCTCAGCGTCAACCTTAAACTCGGCCTGGGCTTTGGCCTGGTCCTGCTGCTGACCAGCCTGCTGGCCCTGACCGGCTGGAACAGCATGGGCAGCCTGATCAACCGCAGCAACTGGATGAGCGACATTACCCAGCTCAACAGTGACCTGACCAACCTGCGCATCACCCGCCTGCAATACATGCTGACCAATGGCGACGACGCTGCTGCCGGCAACGTCCAGGTCAAGCTCAACACCTTCAGCGAACAGCAGCAGAAGCTGGTCAAGTCCTTCAAGAGCCCGGAGAACGTCAAGTTGCTCCAGGAGCTGGGCCAGACCATCAGCGACTATCAAGTGTCGCTGAGCAAGATGCGCAACGGCTACCGCACCACCCTCGCCTCCCGCGATGCTATGAACGTCGCCGCCACCCGCGCCATCGAGCTGATCGAAGCGATCAACCGTGACGTGCTGGCCCTGCCGGAGGGCGACGCCAGCCGCCTGGAGCAGTTCAAGTACGCCACCAGCGCCAAGGAGCACCTGATGCAGGTGCGTCTTGAAGTGCGCAGCTACATCGCCGACCTGACTGCGCAAACCGAACAGAACGCGCTGCGCCAGCTCGACACCGCCCTGGCCGAGATCCGCACCCTGAACACCCGCCTGCCGGCTGAAGGCGCACGCATCAAGCAATTCGAAGACGCCGTGCTGGCCTACCGCGACGCCGTGCGTCAGTTCAAGGACGCTACTGCCGAGATCGGCGTGGCGCGTGCCGAAATGACCGTGCAGGGCGCCGACATCGTCAAGCGCAGCGACGCGCTGTACCAGATCCAGCTTGAGCGTCGCGACAGCGAAAGCGCCCAGGCCCGTACCCTGCAAATCTCCACCACGCTGCTGGCGTTGCTGTTCGGTGTGCTGGCTGCGGTGATCATCACCCGCCAGATCACCCGCCCACTGCGCGAAACCCTGGCTGTGGTCGAGAAGATCGCCGCAGGCGACCTGACCCACGAACTGCGCGTTACCCGTCGCGACGAAATGGGTGCCTTGCAGCAAGGTATCCAGCGCATGGGTGCGACCCTGCGCGAGCTGATCAGCGGCATTCGTGACGGCGTCACGCAGATCGCCAGCGCGGCGGAAGAGTTGTCGGCAGTGACCGAAGAAACCAGCGCCGGGGTCAACAGCCAGAAGGTCGAGACCGACCAGGTGGCGACCGCGATGCACGAGATGGCCGCGACTGTTCAGGAAGTAGCACGCAACGCCGAGCACGCCTCCGAAGCGGCTACCGATGCTGACGGCCAGGCCCGTGCCGGTGACCAGGTGGTGGCCCAGGCCATCGCGCAAATCGAGCGCCTGGCGGTTGAGGTGAAGCGTTCGACCGAAGCCATGGATCAGTTGCAGAAGGAAAGCCAGAAGATCGGCAGCGTGATGGACGTGATCAAGTCGGTGGCCGAACAGACCAACCTGCTGGCGCTCAACGCGGCCATCGAAGCGGCCCGTGCCGGTGAAGCCGGTCGTGGTTTTGCCGTGGTGGCGGACGAGGTGCGTGGCTTGGCGCAACGCACGCAGAAGTCCACCGAAGAGATCGAAGTGCTGGTAGCCGGTTTGCAGAGTGGCACCCAGCAGGTGGCCAACGTGATGCTCGGCAGCCGGGCGCTGACCGACAGCAGCGTCGAGCTGACGCGCAAGGCCGGTAGCTCGCTGGAGAACATCACCCGCGTGGTGTCGAACATCCAGTCGATGAACCAGCAGATTGCCGCGGCAGCCGAGCAGCAGAGCGCGGTGGCCGAGCAGATCAGCCGCAGCATCATCAATGTGCGCGATGTGTCGGAGCAGACGGCGGCAGCCAGTGACGAGACGGCCGCATCGAGTGTGGAACTGGCCCGCCTGGGCAATCAGTTGCAGATGATGGTCAGCCACTTCCGGGTCTAAGGGCCTTCAAAGCATCGCGGGACCCGCCCGCTCCCACAGGGGTACCTTCAAACCCTGTGGGAGCGGGCGGGTCCCGCGATGCATTCACCCCTTACTTGACGACGTGCCCTACCCCACGCCCACGTGGGTCGGACGCCGTTTCCAGCGCCGTGCCATTGACCCGGATCGCCTGGATATCACCCATCTCCCAACCCTGATCCTCCAGGGTGTAGCCCATCTTCTTCAGCTCTTGCGCCACCTCACCGGTCAACGGTGCAAACGCGTCGAAGTAGATGGTGTCCTTGGGCAGCAACTGGTGATGCACACGCTGCGCTGCCACCGCCTTCTCCAGCGGCAAACCATAGTCATACAAGTTGTTCAGCACCTGGAAGATCGAGGTAAAGATCCGCGAGCCCCCCGGCGTGCCCAGCACCAGCGTGACCTGGCCATCGCGGGTCACCAGGCTTGGGCTCATCGACGAGAGCATGCGCTTGCCCGGCTCGATGGCATTGGCATCACCACCCACCACGCCAAAGGCATTCGCCACCCCCGGCTTGGAGCTGAAATCGTCCATCTCGTCATTGAGCAGGAAGCCCGCGCCCTTCACCACCACACCGCTGCCATAGTCCCAGTTCAGGGTGTAGGTGTTGCTCACCGCGTTACCCTGCTTGTCGACAATCGAGAAGTGCGTGGTCTGGTGCGGCTCCAGCCCCGGGCGGACTTTCGCGGTTTCGGAAATCGCCGTCGGGTTGACCTCCAGCGCACGCTTGGCCAGGTAGTCCTTGGCGATCAGTTCCTTCACCGGCACCTTGGAAAACGCCGGGTCGCCCAGGTAATCGGCACGGTCGGCAAACACGCGCTTCTCGATCTCGGCGAGCAAGTGGATGTAGCGCGCCGAGTTCAACTCGACCCCCTTGAAGTCCGCCGCGCGGTCTTCCTTGATACCCAGCAGTTGCGCCAGGGCAATGCCACCCGAGCTTGGCAGCGGCGCGGTATAGACCACGTTGCCACGCCAGTCGATGGCCATCGGCTCACGCCAGACCGCCTTGTAATCCTTGAGGTCGTCCTTGCTGATCAGGCCCTTGTCGGCCTGCATCTGCGCCACCAGCAGGTCGGCGGTCTTGCCCTGGTAGAACTCGCTCACGCCCTTGTCGGCGATACGCTCCAGGGTCTGCGCCAGCTCTGGCTGCTTGAAGGTCTCGCCGACTTTCATGCTGCCAAAGTAGTCGTTGAAGTTGGTGCTGTCCTTGAACAGGCCGTTGGCATCTTCACGGTACTGGTACTGCTTGGCGGCGATCTTGAAACCGTTTTTCGCGTAGCCGACCGCCGGGGTCAGCAGCTCGGCCCAGGGCAGCTTGCCGAACTTCTGGTGGGCTTCCCACAAGCCCATCACCGTGCCCGGTACACCGGCTGCGCGTGAGCCCACCAGGCTCAGGTTCTCGATGATCTCGCCTTTTTCATCCAGGTACATGTTGCGGCTCGCAGCCTTGGGCGCGGTCTCGCGGTAGTCGAGGAAATAGGGTTTGCCATCCATGTACAAGGTCATGAACCCGCCGCCACCGATGTTGCCGGCTTCGGGGTAGGTCACGGCCAGGGTGAAGGCCGTGGCGACGGCGGCGTCTACCGCGTTGCCGCCTTTTTTCAGGATATCGGCGGCAACCTGTGCGCCATATTGATCAGGTGCGGCAACCGCGCCGCCTTCGAGGGTCACGGCAAATGCCGAGGAACTGGCGGCAATCGCCACACTCAGGGTCAGAGCCCGGACTATCACAACGCGCATGACTGCTTCCTTGGTGTTGTTTTCGTTGAACAGCCATTAAGGCTTATGTCCGACGACTTATCAAACACCAGGTTTCAGCAGGCGTAGACCGCCAGCTTTTGCTGGATGAAATCCAGGAAGCACTGAATACGCAGGGCGAGCTGCGAGTTGCGGTAGTACACCGCGTGGATCGGTTGCCGGTAGCCGCTGTTGGCCTCTACCAACAACGCCTGCAATCGACCTGTGCGCACATCGTCATGGGTCATGAAGTGCGACAGGCAGACAATCCCCTCGCCCGCCAGCGCCAGCTCGCGCAACGTCTCGCCGCTGGACGCGGTGAGGCTTGGGCGGATCAGCAGGCGATCACCCTCGGCATGGCGCAGTGGCCAGTAGTTGAGGGTTTCGGTCTGGGTGAAGCCGAGCACCTGATGCTCGGCCAGGTCTTCGACCCGCTGTGGCGTGCCGTGCTTCTCCAGGTACGCCGGGCTGGCCAGGATGCTCAGCGGGCTGCAGCCAAGCGAGCGCGCATGCAGGCTGGAATCGGCCAGCTCGCCGATGCGAATGGCGACATCGGTGCTCTGCTCAAGCAGGTCGATGATCAGGTCGTTGGTGTGCAGCTCCAGCTGGATCTGCGGGTACAACGCGCGGAACTCGCCGACCCAGGGCACGATGGCGTGCAGCATGAACGGCAGCGCGGCATTGATCCGCAAGCGTCCCGAAGGGGTCTGGTGATGCTGCAGGAGGTGCTCTTCCAGCTCATCCATCTGCGCCAGGATCGCCTTGGAGCGTTCGAAGAAAAACCGGCCTTCCTCGGTCAGGTCCATGCGCCGCGTGGTGCGGTTGATCAGCGTGGTGCCGAGCTTGCTCTCCAGCCGTGACAGGGTCCGGCTGATCGCCGAAGGCGTCTGCCCACCCTGCTCGGCCGCCGCGGAAATCGAGCCACACTCGATCACCGAGACAAACACCTGCAACTCATCAGACCTGGCTTTCACGGTTTTACCCTGGATTGGCGAACAGCCCTGATCAATAGCCGCTGGCGACGAACGACGCAAGCCTTGATCACGCCTGGGGCAGGAAAACCTGCGCCAGGTGCTGCTCGTACGCCGCCACGGCGGCCTCTACGTTCGGGCGCTTCATCACGTCCACTGCCAGGTAGGTGGGCAGGCCGCTCATGCCGAGGAACTGGTTGGCCTTGTGGAACGGGAAGTACACCGCGTCCACGCCCTTGCCTTCAAAGAAGTCGCTCGGGTCGTCGAAGGCTTGCTGCGGCGCGTTCCAGGTCAGCGACAGCATGTACTGCTTGCCCTGGATCAAACCACCGCTGCCGTATTTTTGCGAAGCATCGGAACGGGTGCGGCCGTCGCTGGCATAGAGGCTGCCGTGGCCGGCGGTGAACACTTCGTCCAGATACTGCTTGACGGTCCAGGGGGCCCCCATCCACCAGCCCGGCATCTGGTAGATGATCACGTCGGCCCAGAGGAATTTCTCGACCTCTTCGGCGTTGTCGTAGCCGCCATCGATGTAGGTGGTCTTGATGTCGAAACCGGCGCGGTCAAAAAACGCGGCGGCGGCATCGTGCAGGGTTTCGTTCAGGCGGCCGTCGGAGTGGGCGAACTTTTTACCGCCGTTGAGCAACAGGATCTTCTTCATCACTTGCCTCGTCATCTGGGGGTTCGCTGCAGGTCGATGGGTATACCGGAACCGGAGCGGATCAATTTGATGGCGGCAGAATAGAGCCTGCCGGGCGAGAGAAAAACCGTGCCCGGGGCAAAAGCCTTTTGACCAAAATGCACGAATCAAACACTTATTGTTGAAATAAAATCAGCACCTTCCTTACTTGAGGTGCCCCATGAGCGAACCCTACGGCTTCATTCTCAAAGCCAAGACCCGCCCGGACATGGCCGATGCGTTCGAAGCGTTGTTCCGTGCCTACGTTGAACCGAGCCGCGCCGAACCCGGCTGCATCGAGTACCACATGCTGCGCGACCTGGAAGACCCGAGCCTGTTCGTCTTCTATGAGATCTGGGCCAGCCAGGCCGCCCTGGATGTGCATTCGGCCTTGCCGCACATGCAGCAGTTCTTCGAGCAGCGCTTCGACTACCTGGAGCGCGACTTCGCTATCCAGCGGGTCGAGATGCTCAGCGCGTCCTCGGCTAGCCGTTGATCAGCAGGTGCGTGCCGAGCAGCGCCAGGCCGATGAAGAAGCAGCGCTTGAACAGCGCGGCACTGATGCGTTGACGCAACCATTGCCCCAGCAGCATGCCGAGCAATGCCGGCGCCAGCACCACCAGTGATGCCGCCAATGCCTGGCCGCCGAGCGCGCCCTGCCCGGCCAGCCCGAGCGCCAGGGCCAGCGTCGACACGGTGAACGACAGGCCCAGCGCCTGGATCATCTCGTCGCGGGTCAGGCCAAGGGTTTGCAGGTAGGGCACCGCCGGGATCACGAACACCCCGGTGGCGGCAGTGACCACCCCCGTGAGCAGGCCGCACAGCGGCCCGAGCCAGCGCTCGCGGGACGGCGCGACCTTGAAGCTCGGCAGGCACAAACCGTACAGCGCATACAGCACCAGTGCCCCACCCAAGGCGTGCGCCGCCCAGGCGCCACTGCTGATGCCAAGCCAGGCACTGCCGAGCAGGGTGCCCAGGAAAATCGTCGCAAGCATCGGCCACAGCCGGCGCAGCAGCGCCAGCAGGTGCCCACCGGCGGCCAGTTGCCAGAGGTTGGTCAGCGTTGACGGCACGATCAGCAGCGCCGCAGCCTGCGCGGGGGCCATAGCCAGGCCGAGCAGGCCCATGGCGATGGTCGGCAAGCCGAGGCCAATCACCCCCTTCACCGCCCCGGCCAGCAAAAACGTCAGCACCACCAGCAGCGACAGGGCTGGGCCAATATCCTGATAAAAACCGATCAATGTATTCATGGGCCGATTTTGCGCCAGCTGCGCGGGGCTGAAAATTCGCCATATACTCAGCCTGACTATTGCCCAGGCAGAGGCTGATGCATTTCGACCTGATTGACCTTCGACTGTTCCTGCACACCGTGGAGTGCGGCAACATCACGGCGGGCGCGCAGCGCAGCCACTTGTCGCTGCCGGCGGCCAGTGCGCGGATTCGCGCGATGGAAAGCTCGCTTGGCATCCCGTTGCTGGAGCGTAACCGGCGTGGCGTGCAGCCGACGGCGGCGGGCCAGGCGCTGGTCAACCATGCCCGGCAGATCGGCCAGCAGGTCGAACGCCTGCAGTTTGACCTGGCCCAGTACGCGCAAGGCTTGCAGGGGCAGGTACGGCTGCTGTGCAACACCTCGTCGCTGACCGAATACCTGCCGGAGCAAGTGGCCGATTTTCTCGCCAGCCACCCGGGCATCGACGTGGACATCCAGGAGCTGCCCAGCCTGCGCATCGTGCATGCGTTGAGCCAGGGGGTGGCGGACCTGGGCATCGTCTCCAATGCGGTGCCGACCGATCACTTGCAGACCCTGGCGTTTCGTGACGATCCGCTGATGCTGATCATGGCCCCGGAGCATCCGCTGGCGCGGGTCGAGCAGCCGGATTTCATCCAGACCTTGAGCCATGGTTATGTGGGCTTGGCGGCGAACAGCGCGCTGGCCTTGCATGTGGAGGAGCAGGCGCTGCATCAGGGCCGGCGGATGCTGGTGCGGGTCCGGGCGGAAGGGTTTGACGGGGTGATCCGCATGGTCGCCCGGGGCGCCGGGCTGGGGATTGTGCCGCTGGCGGCGGTGCGGCGCTGGCAAGGGGTGTTGCCACTGCGCAGTGTGGCGTTGCGCGAGCCGTGGGCGGATCGACGGCTGTTGCTGTGCTCTCGGGATTTCAGCGCGTTGCCGGGGCAGGCGCAGGCGTTGCTTGCGGCGTTGCGAGCGCCAGAATAGTGTGGGCCTCATCGCCGGCAAGGCCGGCTCCCACAGTGGTTTGGTGTGCACCAAATACTCTGTGGGAGCCGGCCTTGCCGGCGATAGGGCTCAAGCCTTACTCAGGCTTGCGATACCCCTCGACCACCGCCGAGAAGTCCTTGCCGCCATCGCCGCGCAAGCTCATTGCCTGATACAGCTGCTGCGCCACCGCCCCGAGAATCACCGGCTGATGCGCCTGCTTCGCCGCTTCAGTTGCCAGCCCCAGGTCCTTGAGCATCAGGTCTGCACCAAAGCCTCCGGTGTACCCGCGTGAAGCCGGTGCGGTCTCGATTATCCCCGGCCATGGGTTGTAGGTGTCCGAACTCCAGCAGCGCCCGGTCGAGCTGTTGATGATCCCGGCCAGCACCTTGGTGTCGATGCCCAGGGCATTGCCCAGCGCCATCGCCTCCGACACCCCGATCATCGAGATACCCAGCAGCAGGTTGTTGCAGATCTTGGCGATTTGCCCGGTGCCCACTTCACCGCAGTGCACGATATTGCGACCCATCTGCGCCAGCACCGGTTGCAAGCTGGCGAACAGTTTTTCACTGGCCCCGACCATGAACGTCAGCGTCCCCGCCGCCGCCCCGCCGGTGCCGCCCGACACCGGCGCATCGCCCATGTCCACGCCCTGCTTGGCGGCCGCGGCCGACACTTCGCGGGCCGTCTGTGGGTCGATGGTGCTGCAATCCACCACCGGCGTGCCGGCTTTCACCCCGGCCAACACACCGTCTTCGCCCAGGTACACACCGCGCACATGCGCCGCCGCCGGCAGCATGGTGATGACCAACTCGCTGGCCGCTGCGGCTTCCTTGGGCGAGGTGCTGATCTGCCCGCCCAATTCAGCGAGTTCAGCCAGCACGGCCTTGTTCAGGTCGAACAGGTTCAGTTGGTGCCCGGCCTTGATCAGGTTGCGCGCCATCGGCGCGCCCATGTTGCCCAGACCGATAAATGCGATACGCATGATGAACTCCTTAGCGCAGGCTGATGGTGGTGTTCACACCATCGTTGACGCTGTCGTCGTCGAACCAGCGGCTGGTGACCGTCTTGGTCTGGGTGTAGAACTGCACCACTTGCTTGCCGTACGGGCCGAGGTCACCGAGCTTGGAGCCACGCGAGCCGGTGAAGCTGAAGTACGGGACCGGCACCGGGATCGGGATGTTGATGCCAACCTGGCCGACGTCGATTTCGTTCTGGAACTTGCGCGCCGCCGCGCCGCTCTGGGTGAACAGGCCGGTGCCGTTGCCAAAGGGGTTGCGGTTGACCAGGGCGATGGCTTCGTCGAGGGTGTCGACTTCCAGCACTACCAGCACCGGGCCGAAGATTTCCTGGGTGTAGATCTGCATTTCGGTGGTCACCCCGGAGAACAGGGTCGGGCCGACGAAGTTGCCTTGCTCGTAGCCCGGCACGCTGACCTCACGGCCATCGAGTTCGAGCTTGGCACCTTCGCGAATGCCGCTCTCGATCAGGCCCAGTACACGCTCCTTGGCACGCTTGGAAATCAGCGGGCCGACATCGGTGCCTGGCTCGCTGCCGGCGTTGACCGTAAGCTTCGCCGCCAGTGCCTTGAGCTCCGGCAGCCACTCACGCGCCTTGCCGACCAGCACCGCCACGGAGGTGGCCATGCAGCGTTGACCGGCCGCGCCGAAACCGGCACCGACCAGGGCATTGAGGGTTTGTTCACGGTTGGCATCAGGCAGTACCACGGCGTGGTTCTTCGCGCCCATCATCGACTGCACGCGCTTGCCGTGTTGGCCGGCGAGGTTGTACACGTGGGTGCCGACCTCGGTAGAGCCGACGAACGAAATCGCCTTGATGTCGGTATGGGTGCACAGCGCATCCACCACCTGCTTGCCGCCGTGCACCACGTTCAGCACACCGGCCGGTACGCCGGCTTCAATCGCCAGTTCCACCAGCATCATGGTCGACAGCGGGTCCTGTTCGGACGGCTTGAGGACGAAGGTGTTGCCGCAGACGATGGCCATCGGGAACATCCACAGCGGGATCATCGCCGGGAAGTTGAACGGGGTGATACCGGCGCATACGCCGATGGGTTGGCGCAGGGTGTAGGTGTCGACGCCACCGGCGACGTTCTCGGCGAATTCGCCCATCTGCAGGCTGCCGATGGAGCAGGCGTGCTCGACCACTTCCAGGCCGCGGAAGATGTCGCCTTCGGCGTCGGCGATGGTCTTGCCCTGTTCGGCACTGAGGGTGATGGCGATGCGTTTGGAGTGCTCGCGGATCAGCGCTTGCAGCTTGAGCATGATGCGCATGCGTGCGCCGATCGGGGTGTCGCGCCAGGTTTTGAAGGCACGTTGGCCGGCGCTGATGGCGGCGTCGACTTCTTCGACCGTGGCGAACGGTACGCGCGCCAGCACCTCTTGGGTGGCCGGGTTGACCACGTCGCGCCATTCAGTGGTTTTTGACTCGACCCATTGGCCGTTGATCAGCAGCTTTACCGTGTCGACCTTGGTTTGGCCGGGCGTGAGGGATGCGTTCATGTAGGGTTCTCCTGAATTATTGTTAGGGAGAGAAACGCCGACGCGTCAGCCGCGACGGTGCTTGGGTCCTGGGCTGAATTGGAGTATAGATGTGCAAACTTCTAATAAGAACGCACATTAAAGCCGGTCCAACATGCAAAAAAACCTCACCTCATTGGGTGCCCTGAACTGGGACGACCTGAAGTTTTTTCTCGAAGTTGCGCGTACCCGCAAGGCCAGCAGCGCGGCCAAGCGCCTGGGTGTGGACTACACCACGGTGTCGCGGCGCATTGCCTCGCTGGAGTTGGCGTTGGGCACGCTGCTGTTCGAAAAGTCGCGAACCAGCGGCTTTGTGCTGACGGCCGAGGGGCAGCGTTTGCTCAGTTCCGCCGAGTCGATTGAAAGCACCTTGCACATGGCTTGCGAGCAGGTTTCCGGCTCGGGTGTGGCGTTGTCGGGGCATGTGCGCATGGGTTGCACCGAGGGCTTCGGCAGTTTCTTTGTCACTCCGCAGTTGAGCCGTTTTGTCGATGACTACCCGGCGATCAGTGTAGACATCCTGCCGTTGCCGCACTTCATCAGCCTGTCCAAGCGCGAGGCGGACATCGTCATTGCCCTGGAGCGCCCGGAGCATGGGCCGTATGTGTGCTGCAAGCTGTGCGACTACCGCCTGCGCCTGTACGCGACGCAGGACTACCTGGACAACCACCCGCCGATCCGCAGCACCAGCGACCTGGCTGAGCATCCGTTTATCAGTTATGTGGATGATTTGGCATTCAGTTCGGAGTTGCTGTACCTGGCGAACCTGTTGCCGACGGCCACGGCGCATTTGCGCAGTACCAGTGTGATAGCGCAGTTTGTCGCGGCCCAGCAGGGGCGTGGGTTGGCGATTTTGCCGTGCTTTTTGGCGGCGCAGGATCCACGGCTGGTGCCGGTGTTGCCTGAGGAAGTGGAGATTACTCGGCAGTTCTGGATGTATTGCCGGGAGGATCTGAGGAAGTTGAAGCGGATTACCTTGTTGTGGGATTACATCCGGCAGGTGACGGAGTTGAACCAGCCGTTGCTGTTGGGGGAGACGCGGGCGTTGCGGTTTTTGGAGTAACCTCCAGCAAAACCGTGTTGTGGCCGCTGCCGCCCTTGGGAGCCCTACGGACTCCAGCGCAGCCTTACGGCAGCGGCTACACCAGCTCTCGGCGCTAGCGGGAGGGGCCTTCTTTCGTCGAGAGGCCGAAGAACAGGTGGATCGGGGACGTGCCTTTTCATGACGAACTCCTAGTCGGTGGAGCTGCCACTTGCCGCTGCTAAACGAGTTGGGTGGCAGCTGTACGCGGGTTAGCAGACCGGAGACATAGGAACCCGGCGCACACGAGGTGCCCACACGTATAGCCGCCATACGAGACAGTATGCTTGGGCAATGAACTGCATGGCGTCAGGAAAGTGATACGCAATCTTTAGAAATTGGCTTGTAGCCGCTGCCGTCAGGCTGCGCTCGCCTGCACCGCAGGCGCCGCTCTTGGGAGCCCTACGGACTCCAGCGCAGCCTAACGGCAGCGGCTACACCAGCTCTCGGCGCTAGCGGGAGGGGCCTGGAAGCGTGGCCAACGACACTTCGACCAACGCACGGGCAACCTCAATCTGATGCACAGCAGAGCGCACCAGCGTCATGCCGTCAGGCTGGGCTTTCTCAATGGCTTGCTGGCTGATCGCCAAGGCGCAGAGCAGATGGTCAGAGGCATGAATCAAGGCTTCTTCCGTCGAGAGGCCGGGACGGACACGTAGAACGGGGGGATCGGGGACGCGCTTTTTCATGATGAGCTCCTAAGCCATAGGAGCTGCCACGAACCTGCTGTCAAACAAATGGGTGGCAGCTGTACGCGGGTTGACAGACCAGGGACTTAGGAGAAACCCGGCGCACACGAATGTGCCCCACGCACAGCCGCCATGACGACAGCTATTGCGCCTAAGTTAGATTCGGCCTGTCAAAACCGGTCGTTGAATTGGCAACGACCCGCGAAGACTAGAGGCGCATCACAGCAGGCGCAATGCGCGGCAGTATGCTTCGGAAATGAACTACATGGAATCAGGAAAGCACTGCAAATCCTGTGGGAGCCGGCCTTGCCGGCGAAGTAAGGCGCAGCCTTACCAAAGGGGCTGCACTGCAGCCCATCGCCGGCAAGGCCGGCTCCCACACGGTTCTTGACCGGGTGTGAATCGTCAGTCCGACGCCACCACAATCGACACCCGACGGTTCTCCGTACGCCCCGCCGGCGTATCGTTGCCAGCCACCGGCACAGTGCTGCCCAGCCCGCGCGCCTGGACGTTCTCCGGCTTCATGCCCACCGAAACCAACACCTTGGCCACGCTGTCGGCCCGGCGCACGGAAAGCTGCTGGTTGTACGCCGCCTTGCCCGATGCATCGGTGTGCCCATCCACCCGCACACGCTGGATATCCACCGACAGCAACGCCTTGCCGATCCGCTCGACGATGGCCTTGCTCGGCGCATTCAAGCCGTCCAGGTCACTGCCGAACAGCACCTTGCCCGACAGGCCAAACTCCCAGCCCTCATCGGTCGGGACAAAACCTTCATGCTTGAGCAAGGCAATCTGCTCCGGGGTCAAGCCCTTGGGTGGAACGCTCTGGCAGCCGCCCAGCGCAATCAGCGCCAAGGCCAGCACAACAAACGAAATTCGCAAACGCTGGATCAAGTGAATCACGGCTCAACTCCTGTTTTTTACACTGTTGGCAGTACGCTCCGCGCCTGCTGTGTTGTGCTCTTCGCGCGATAGGCGCTTGGCTTCATACATCGCGACGTCCGCTGCATTGAGCAGGTCCGCCGGGGTCTGGGCATCATCGGGGTACACCGCCAAGCCAACACTCAAGGAGGTCTTGAGCAACTGGCCATCCTGCAAGCGCACTGGCAGGCGCATGCTCGCGGCAATTTTCTCGGCGATCTTGCGGGCATCCTCAACCTTGTGCAGCGGCGACAACAGCACGGCAAACTCGTCGCCGCCCAGACGCGCCACCAGGTCGTTCTCACGCAACTGCGCACGCACCCGGTTGGCCACGCTGATCAACACTTCATCGCCCGCCGCATGCCCATACTCATCGTTGATGTCCTTGAAGCGATCGCTATCAAGGAACAACACCGCCATGCGCTCGTCATACTTGGCCGCGTTGCGCAGGGTGCGGCTGAGCCGGCCCTCGAAGAACGCCCGGTTCGGCAAGCCGGTCAGGCTGTCGTGGCTGGCTTGATGGGCAAGGCTCTCGTTCTCGCTCTGCAAGTGGCTCTGCCAGGCTTCCAGCTCATCAAGCAGGGCGTTGAAGTCATTGCCCAACTCGTTCAACTCGGCGATCTGGGTAGGCGGTACGCGCCGGTCAAAACTGCGCTCGCGCCGCGCCGCGTGGGCCACGTTGGCAAGGTTGCGCAACGGCCGGACGATATCGCCGAACAGCTGCCGCGACAGGTACAGCGCACTCACCGCGCTAAGCACCGTGCACAGCAAAATCCCCGCCAGCCCGCTGAGCAGGAAGCGCATCAGGCTACCGCCCTGCCCGACCACTTCGATACTGCCGACCAGTTGCCCCTGGTGCATCACCGGCATGCTGATCGGCTCTTCCAGCAAGCTGCGTGCAAGCTTCAACTCGATCTGGTCGAGCATGCCGTTCTCGCCACGCTGCCAGCGCGCCAGCAGGTTGCCGTCTTCATCGAAGACCTTGGCGTCGGCCACCTCCTCGGTGGAGGCGATCAAGCCCAGGGCCTCGTTGGCCGCGCTGCTGTCGTTGAACACCAGCGAAGCTTCGACGGTGTAGTTGATCGAGCGGGCGATCAGGTGCAGGTTGTGGTTGGCGTAGACCCGCAGCGCCAGCACCCCCAGCAGGGTCAGCGAGACACCGGCCAGGCCCACGGCCAGCAATGCCACGCTCAGGTGCCCACGCCCCAGCGCTGAACGCAGGGTCGGTCGTTCGCTGTTACTTCGAAGGAAGCGCATCATGGCTGAGCCGCCCGGCGCCGCGACAACTGCAGCACACTCGGGTGAATACGCACGCCGCTGCGCGCCACCGAATCCAGGTTGACCTCAAAAGCCACCTGTTGGTCGCTGACCCGCAGGCAGAACAGGCTACCGACCGTGCACGGGTCGTCCGCCTCGCTGATGCTCAGCAGCGGGTGCCCGTTGAGGGCGGTAAACAGCTGGCTGCGCTCGGTGGCGCTGAGCTTGCCGATATACACCGCGTCGCATTCGCCCACGATGCGCGCATCGCCTGCCAACAATCGGCGCACAAGCACCGGGCGACCTGTGGCCTGGGTCGTACCCTTGACCAGGTCATCGGCATATTCGGTAGGCCCGATCAGGCACAGGCGCAATTGGCTCGGCTCGACCGGCCAGCGGGCATAACTGAGGATGCCCAAGACAACCTGGGTGACCGCCTTGGCGCGCTGCTCGGCAAGGCTGGCGGCAGTGGCGGTTTCAGCGTGGCTCAGGTCGGCAAACAGAAACACCAGCGCGGCCAGCAGCATGGGCTTCCAGCGCATGACACGTCCCGTTGTAGGGGCGGCGACCTTCATATAGGAAATCTCTTAAGACCACGCCGTATAGTGGCGCACGATAGCATATCGCCTGCTTTCCCAGCGAGGGGCCCTACGCTATGTAGGGCCACGTCTGTCGGACGTTTCGTTGACGTCAGACTTGCTCCAGCATCAACCCGGACAGGCGTTTCACCTTGCGCCGCACGGCATCCTCGAACACCCCGCTACGCGGCTCGACCAGGCTGAAGCAATCCTTGGCCCGGGTGATACCGGTATAGATCAATTCCTTGGTCAGCACCGGGTTCAGCGCGTCAGGCAGTACCAGGGCAGTGTGGGAGAACTCCGAGCCCTGGGATTTGTGTACGGTCATGGCGTACACCGTCTCGACTTCGTTGAGCCGGCTAGGCAGGACAAAGCGTACGCCTCCGCGCCCATCGTTACGCGGGAACGCCACCCGCAGCACGCCGTCGTGGACCTGTTCGTCCGGCAGGCGCAAGGCGATGCCGATATCGCCGTTCATCAGGCCCAGGCCATAGTCGTTGCGGGTCATCAGCACCGGGCGGCCTTCATACCAGGGCTGCTCGCCATCAATCAACCTGGCCGCCGTCAGCACACGGCCGACCCGCTGGTTCAGACCCTCGACGCCCCAGGGCCCCTTGCGCACGGCGCACAGCAACTGGAAGCGCTCGAACGCCTGCAATACCTGCAATGCCCAGGCGTTCCACTGCGGGTCATCGACCGGCGTGAGCAGCGCCGGGCGTTGTCTGAGGATCACCTGAAGGTATTCGCGGTAACCTTGCGGGCCCTGTTCACCACGCCCCAGGCCATCGAGTACCAGGCGATCCAGCGCCTTATCCTGCTCACCGCGCAGGCTCAGGCTATAGACATCGGCATAGTCACCCTTTTGCAGCAGCGCACGGGCGTCAGGCGCCGCCTGACGGTTGACCAGGCGTGCCAGTTGGCCGATGCCGCTGCCTTCGCCAAAGCGCCGCGAGTGGCGCAGCATCACCACCTGCTGCGCCAGTGGATGGCGGCTGGCATCGCCGGCCTGCAAACCACTGTCCGCCAGTGATTCGCCGCTGACCTGCTCCAGCCAGGCCTGGGTGTCCGCCGAGTAGTAGCCGTCTTCAGCATCCCGGCACAAGTCACCGAGCACCGCGCCTGCTTCCACCGACGCCAGCTGGTCCTTGTCCCCCAGCAGGATCAGCCGCGCATGCTCCGGCATGGCGGCCAACAGGTTGGCCATCATTTCCAGGTCGATCATCGACGCTTCGTCGACCACCAGCACGTCCAGCGGCAAGGGGTTGCCCGCATGGTGACGGAAGTGCCGCGAGCCGGGCCGGCTGCCGAGCAGGCGGTGCACGGTGGAAACGTCGCTGGGAATGTTGTCACGCACCGCCGGCGCCACTGCCAGCCGCTCGACCTGCTGGCCGATGGACTCGGTCAACCGCGCAGCAGCCTTGCCGGTCGGTGCCGCAAGACGGATACGCAACGGGCGGCCCGCCTCGACAGCAGGCGCCTGCAACAACGCCAGCAAACGCACCACGGTGGTGGTCTTGCCGGTGCCGGGGCCGCCGGTGATGATGCTGAAGCCGCTGCGGGTGGCCAGGGCACAGGCCAGTTTCTGCCAATCGATCAGCCCCGCCTGGGCGCCCCCTTCGAACAGCTGGTCAAGGCGCGCACGCAGGTCATGCGGCGCAGCTTCGGTCTGTTGCAGGCGCTCGCGCAGCGCGCTGTCGATGCGTCGCTCGTAGGTCCAGTAGCGCCGCAGATACAAACGATCACCGCTTATCACCAACGGCCGTTCGGCCTGTTCAGGCTGGCTGCCCTCGGCGACCAGCACGCTGGCCAACAGGTGCTGGCGCCAGGTGGCCAGGTCCAGACGTTCAAGCAACTGCGAGGGCAGCAACAACGGCCCGGCCAGGGCATCACCTTCCGGGGGCAAGGACAAGGCAAAGTCCGGCTCGGCCAGGGTCGCCCCCAGGTCCAGGCACACATGCCCATGGCCCAATTGATGGCTGGCCAACGCGGCCGCCAGCAACACCAGCGGGTTGCCCTGCGGGTCGCGCTCTTCAAGGAACCCGACGAAGGCCCGGTCCAGCGCCCGCAGCCAGCCACGCTCGACCCAGCGGTCGAGCAAGGCCAGCAAATCGGCATTCAGGTCCAGTGGCGCCAGCGCGGCCAGGTGGCCGGCGTCCAGTGGCGTCGGCAGCAGGTCGTCGAAGGTGCGGCTCATTGCAAGGCTCCAAACAGGTCATGTTGCTGTGGCTCACCGAGGCCCTGGAACATCGCGTCGAGCCGCTCGATCAAGGCGCGCGGCGGCTTGATGAAAGTCACGCCACGGCTGGGCGCATGCACGCCACGCAGGAAGAAGAACACCGCGCCACCGACATGCCGGTCATAGTCGTAGTCCGGCAGGCGCGCACGCAATTGACGGTGCAGGGCCAGCAGGTAGAGCACGTATTGCAGGTCGTAGCGGTGCTCGAGAATCGCCGCTTCCATGGCCACCGCGCTGTAGGCCAGGTCGTCCGGGCCGAGCCAGTTGGATTTGTAGTCGGCCACGTAGTAGCGGCCATCGTGTTCGAACGCCAGGTCGATAAAGCCCTTGAACATGCCATTGAGCATCGCCGGCTGCGCGGCCGGGCGGGAGGTACCTTCATGGGTGTGCTGGCAGACCAGGCGGTCCAGGCGCAGTACATCGACATGATGGCTGGCGAACCAGAATTCCATCTCGATCTGGTAGCGCTCAAGTTGGCGCAGCGCCATCGGCGGGCTATCGACGGCCACGCTCAGCGGTACGTCGAGCAATTGCTGCAACCAGTCGCTCAGGGTAGTGATCCAGCCCTTCCAGTCACGCCGCGTACAGCGCTGGGCGACAGTCTTGGTCAACAGCTCGGGTTGCCCGGCGATCTGTTCGAAGCCTTCGCGCCCGGCCCATTCGAGCAGGCCATGAAGGAACGTCCCAGGGTTCGGGCCCCGCGGGAAGCGATGGATATCGCCAGCAATGGCCGCCACTTCGCGCAGGGTGTTCGGGTCGGCGGGCTCGTCGTCGAGCAGTTGCTGGGCCTGGGAGCTGTCGTCGCTCAGGTCGAGCAAATCCTCGCCAATGCGCAGCGCACTGTACGAGGCGATCCACCAGTTCTCCGCCGCCCGCCGCTTGGGTTGGCGCAGGGGCAACAGGGCGGCGGTATTGCGCGGCGCGCTGTAGCACTGGCTGTCGGCCACCGGGAGGATTTCGCTGTGGATCGCCGCACAGTCGACCTGCAATGCCAGCAACCACGCGGCCAGCCCGGTCGAGGCCTTCAGCGCTTCGCCGCCGCCCAGCAGGTAGCCCAGCGCTGAGCGGTGCAGCAGCGACTCCTTGCCAGTGCCGCGCTTGAGGTCGGCCACGCCCAGCCAGCAGGCATGCTGCGCGCGGGTCAGGGCCACATAAAGCAGGCGCAGGTCTTCAGCCAGACGTTCGTCATCCGCCAACGCAATCTGCGTGTCGGTCGGGGTCAGGCTGACATGGGCCTGCCCCTGCTCATCGTGCCAGCCCAGTGGCAGGCGCTTGCCATCGACCGGCTTGGCAGTGCAGATGAACGGCAGGAACACCAGTGGGTATTCCAGGCCCTTGGATTTGTGGATGGTCACCACCTTGACCAGTTGCTCGTCGCTTTCCAGGCGCAGGATCTGCTCTTCGCCGGTCTGCCCGGACAACGCCAGGTGCTCGGCCAGATGACGGATCAGCGCCTGCTCGCCGTCGAGTTCGGTGGCGGCCTGCTGCAGCAGTTCGGCCAGGTGCAGCAGGTTGGTCAGCACCCGCTCGCCATCGCTGCGCACCATCAGTACCTGGGGCAGCTTGAAGTCGTGGAGCAGGTGACGAAGCATCGGCAGCACGCCCTGGCGTTGCCAGATCTGCCGGTAGTCGCGGAACTTCATCACCCAGCCTTCCCAGGCCCGCTCATCTTCGTTGAGCGTCGCCAGTGCGGTCAGCGGCAGGTTGAAGGTCATGCTGGCGAGCGCCGCCTTGAGCAGGCGTTCGCTGTCGGGTTCGGCGCAGGCCTTGAGCCAGGCCAGCAGGTCGTGCGCCTCCTGGGCGGCGAACACCGAGTCCTTGTCGGAGAGGTACACGCTGCGCACATCGCGTGCCGCCAGCTCGGCGCGGATCAACTGCGCTTCGCGCCCGTCGCGCACCAGGATGGCAATGTCCGACGGCATGCAGCCACGCAACGTGCCGTCCGCCATGCGGAAGCCGCTTTGCCCCTGCTGCCCGCCATTGAGCAGGCCGACAATCTGGCTGGCACAGCTGGCGGCCAACTGCTGGCGATAGACCACAGCGGAGACCGGGTCTTCACTTTGCAGGTGCCAGAGGTTCAGCGCCGCCTGTGCCTGGCCGGCAAGCTCGAAGACTTCCTTGCGGCCCTGCGCGCGGACCTCGATGAATGGCACCGGATTGTCGCCATTCGGCTCACGGAAGAGGAACGCACCACGCCCCTGCTCACGTCGCTCGGCTTGCAGGAACACCTGGTTGACCGCCGTCACCATCGACTGGCTGGAGCGATAGTTGGTGTCCAGGTCGTGCAGGCGCCCGGTGGTCGCGCGCCGTGCACCAAGGTAGGTGAAGATGTCCGCGCCGCGGAAGGCGTAGATCGCCTGCTTCGGGTCGCCGATCATGAACAGGCCGGTTTCGCGCACGTTCTCTTCAATGCGGTAGATGCGCTGGAAGATCCGGTACTGCACCGGGTCGGTGTCCTGGAATTCGTCGATCAACGCGACCGGGAACTGCTCACGGATCAGTCCCGCCAGACGCTCGCCCGAAACGCCGCCCAAGGCATGGTCGAGACGCTGCAGCATGTCGTCGAAGCCCATTTCCGCGCGGCGACGTTTCTCCGCCTCGAAGCGTTTCGAGACCCAGCTGGCGGCATGCTCCAGCAAGCGCGCATCCGGAGTTGGCAACGCCTGCAACTGCTCGCGCAGGTCGCTCATGGCCTCCAGCGCCGGGTGGCTCGGTGGCTCGCCCTTCCACGCCTCGGCCATGCCGGCCGGGGTCAGGCGGGTAAAGCCGGTGCCGATATCCAGCTCCAGCGCCTGCGGGTCGAGTGCCCAGGCACTGAGCTTTTCGAACCAGGGTTCGAAGAAGCGCGCCTGCATCTTGCGCCCGTCGACCTGCTTGGCTGCCAGTGCATCGCGGCACAGTTGCAGCAGCTCTTGTGACCATTGCGCCCAGGGCGCCTTGAGGCTCGCCAACTGTTCGCTGCGCGCAGCCAGAACGGTCTCGATCAACTGCGTCGGGTCGGCGTTGTCATCGTCATCGCCTACCCGCCCGAACATCGCGCGCACGCGCGGCAACAGCGATTCGGGGCTGACCCAGTTGCTGCGTACCCAGGCCAGTGCGTCGCCGTGCATGCTGTAGCAGAAGCGGCGCCAGTAGTCGCGCATCACCTGGCCGAGCAGGTCGCTGTGGTCGGTCTCCAGGGTCTGGGTAAACAGGCTGCCACTGTCGAACGCGTGCTCGCGCAGCATGCGCTGACACCAACTGTGAATGGTCGAAACAGCCGCCTCGTCCATCCACTGTGCGGCCACATCCAGCCGGTTGGCGCAGGCCGCCCAGGTGCTCGGGTCGTACTGGTCGCGCAGTTGCTCAAGCAGCGGGTCGGCTTCGGCCAACTCTCCGCGCAGGAAGCGTGCGGCCTCGGCCAGACGCGTACGGATACGTTCGCGCAGCTCCTTGGTGGCGGCGTCGGTGAAGGTCACCACCAGAATCTGCGGTGGCAGCAGCTCGCGACCGAACCCCTGCTCGCCGCCGTGGCCAAGCACCAGGCGCAGGTACAGCGCGGAAATGGTGAACGTCTTGCCGGTGCCGGCGCTCGCCTCGATCAGCTGGCTGCCGTGCAGCGGGAAGGTCAGTGCCAAAGGCGCTTTGGATGCTTCGATACTCATGAGCGCGCCTCTTCACTGTCCAGGTTTTTCCAACCGGCTTCGTGCATGGGTTTGTACAACGCTTCACACCAGCCTTCAAATTCCTCGCTGGCAGTCAGCGCCGCAAAGTCGCTGAACTGGCGAGCCAGGGCGGTACTTTCGGCGCGTTCGCCAGCGCTGTTCTGGCCGTCACCGTCATACGCCTTGGCAGCTGCTGCCAGGGCCTTTTCCGGGTCGGGTTGAGCCAGCCAGGCGAACGCGGTTTTCACTGCGACCGGCAGCGGGGTATTCATCCCGGCCTGACGCGCCACCAACAGATCGCCCAGCAATTCGACCGCCTTGCCCTGCTCGATCGGGTCGAGCATCAGGGTGATGTCCGTGGCCACCACCGCGCTGCTCAGCCGATGACCAACCGCGCCGGCCGCCAGGTGCATGACCCAGGTGGCAACCAGGCGGTGCCACTTGAGCGTGCGGCCACTGCTGATGCTGTTGGGCAAGGTGGTGATGCTCAACAAGGCCTGATCATCACGCTGATAAACGCGGCCCAGCCACCCTTCGAGCTTCAACTGGCGATACTCGAAACGCACCGGCAAGGCACTGTCGACCAGGATTGGCCACTGGCGCAGCAACTGTGCGTGGCGTTGCAGCAGGTCCGGCAACGGCTCGATCAACTCGGCTTGCAGGCACTCGCCGAACCCGGCCAGTGGCAACAGCCCGGCGCCTTGCAGGCGACGTGCCTGGGCCTTCAATGCGCCTTCACTGTTCTGCGGGTCGGCCAGTGCGGCGCCGAGCAAACTGTCGCTCAGGCTGTAGCGCTGCAAGGCGTCCAGTACGAAAGGTTCTTCGTCAGCCAATGGGGCTTCCACGGCCTCGAAAAACACCTTCAGCCGTTGACTGAAGAAGTGCCGGACCGGATGGCGCAGGAAGTCCTGCAACTGGGTCAGGTTCAACGGCTCATCCGGCAGGAATGGCTCGAGTTCATCAGTGCCCTTGGCCGACTCTTCGCTCGCGACATAGAGGCCGCGCCACTCTTTCGCATAGCTGAACAGCGGGCTGCCTTCGTGGAAGTAGCGCGCACTGAACGGCTGCAAGGGGTGCTCAACGGTAAGGGCGTGCAACAGCTGCTCGCCGGCATCCTGCTTGCCATCGGTGAGCGCATCGTGCAATCGCCAGCCCGCCGCAAGGTGGTCGCGCAATTGACCGATCAATACCGAGGCCGGTCGCTCACTGTTATCACGAATGCTGCGCCCGACCCAACTGACATACAGTTGCTCACGTGCCGACAGCAGGGCTTCGAGCAGCAGATAACGGTCGTCTTCGCGGCGCGAACGGTCGCCTGGGCGGTAGTCGCTACCCATCAGGTCGAAGTCCAATGGCGGTTGTGCGCGCGGGTAGTCGCCATCGTTCATGCCCAGCAGGCAGACGATGCGGAACGGGATCGCGCGCATGGGCATCAGCGTGCAGAAGTTGACCGAGCCGGCGAGGAAACGCTGCGACAGCTTGCCCTGGTCGAGCCCGGCCAACCAAGCCTCACGCACGACAGTGAGCGGCAATAGATCATGCAGCCCGACCAATTCGCAGGTTTCCAGCCAGGTGTCGCAGAGGCTCTGCAACTGCACCAACAGATAGTCGTCGTGCTCGCTTTCCGCCAGGAAGAACACCTGCAACATCGCATTCAGGCGCGCACCCCAGACTGCCGCCGGGGCTGGTTGCGAGAGTTCGGCATGGGCGACATCCAGTGCGTCGATCAAGGCCACTAGCGGACCGATCAAGGCCGCGTCGAGGCCGCCGATTTCATCGTACGGCTCGATCCCGTCGCAGCTGTCGCCCATGCCCACGGCATAGCCCAACAGCATGCGCCGCAGGCCGAATCGCCAGCTGTTCTGCTCCAGATCGTCAGGCAGGCCAAGGCCCGCGCGTTGGGCGGCGTTCAGCCCCCAACGCACACCGGCGCCTTCGATCCAGCGGTGCAGGGTCGGCAAGTCGCTTTCCTTGATCGAGAAGCGTGCGCGCAGTGCCGGTACGTCCAGCAGATCAAGAATCTCGCTGACCGGGAAGCGGCTGTCAGGCAGCTTGAGCAGGTGCTCCAGGGCAATCAGCAGCGGGTCACGCCCGCGCTGGCCCTGGTCGGTCAGGGTGAAGGGGATGTAGCGCGGGTCGTCACGCTTGAGCTGGCCGAACACCGCGCGAATATGCGGCGCATAGGTGTTGATGTCCGGCAGCATGACGATTACGTCACGCGGGCGCAGGCTTGAGTCGGCACTGAAGCGGGCGAGCAATTGGTCGTGGAGGATCTCCACTTCACGCTGGGCACCATGGGCGACATGGAAGCGTACCGAGCGGTCCTTGAGCGGGTCGACATCCGGCCACTGCGTGCGCGTCTCAGCCAGGGGGCGAAGCTCGAAGATGTCGTCCTGCAACTGATTGAGCAGGTTCTGCGGGTTGCCATCGCTGAACAGGTCGATGCGCCCATCGCTGAAAGCGGTCTGGTAGCTGCTGGGGTCGTCATAGCTGTCGAGCAGGTTGATGTAGTCGCGACCCTGTTTGCCCCAGGCGGCGAGCAGGGGATGGGCATGCTGGTGCAGGGTTTCTGCATCGATCAGCGCCGGCATGCCTTGCTTGCGTTGCTGGCGCTTGTACTGGTGGCGCAGCAGGTCCTTGTCGGCAACGATATCGGCCCAGTGGTGGCGGCAAGGGTTGTGTACACACAGCAGCACCTGGCTGAACCGTGCAAGGCCGGCCAGTGCTTCCAGCGCTTGGGCCGGCAACGAAGAAATACCGAACACGATGACCCGTGGTGGCAAACCTGCAGGTGCCTGTTCCAGCGTGTTGATGCGCTCGATAAAGCGCTGGTGCACGCCGGCGCGGCTCTGGGCCATGCCCGCCTCGCCAACATCGAGCAACAACAGGCGCCATAGTTCGGCTTGCCAGCAGTTGGCCGGCGGCAGCGGTTTGACTTCGCCGCGTACGTTGGTCAGGACATGCCGCCCCACCGCCCACTCTTTCAGCCAGTCGGCGCGGAACACCTGATATTGGTCGAACAGGTCAGCCAGGCGCTCGGCAAGCTGGTAGCGCTTGCGCAGGTCGCCGTCATCGGTGAGGAAGCGCTGCAGCGGCTCGAAGTGCGGCTGCCCGATCACCTCCGGCAATAGGCGCATCAGGCGCCAGGTAAGCGGTGCCTTGTCGAGCAGCGAGGTCTCGGGGATTTCTTCCCGGCCCAGTACCTTGCGGTACAGCTGCCACATGAAGCTGCCGGGCAGTTGCACTTCGATGGCGGCGGCAATACCGCAGCCGCCACTGTCGTCATCTTGAGGGTCTTCGGCCAGGGCCAGCTTCAACCATTGGGCAATACCGTTGCTTTGTACCAGCACCACTTCGTTGTCCAGGGGGGCCAGCGGGTAACGCCGCATCCAGCTCACCACCAGGCTGCGCAGTTCATCCAGGCGGTTGCCGTGAACCACCATGAATCCAGGATGAAGCGAGCTGTCGTGCGGCATGGAGCGTCCCTTGAAGTGGTGCGGTTCGGGGAACCTTAGCATGGTGTTAGGGCTTTTCGCCGGCAACGCCGGCTCCCACAGGGGGATATGACGTGTGGATGTTTTTCGCGCACAAAGACAAAACCC
>NZ_JAMDGY010000029.1 GCF_028656955.1 Pseudomonas fontis | reverse complement strand
AAAATTTCTGACACCCCCAAAATTACCCACGGCCCCCTTCGCCGCTCTAAACACACTCGGCACAAACGGCAGCAAGCTGAACCCCAGTGTCATGTAACTGTCCGTGCTGGAACGGCGTCCCGCTTCCAGCCGTTCGGCCATCGTATCGGCATGCTTGGCCCGATGAATGTCCATGGAGGTCCTGGCGATACCCACTACGTCAAAGGCACCGAAGCCTACGAACAACGCACCGCTAGCAAACCCTGTGGGTGGGAATGCAATTGCCGCTGCCGCAGTCAGTACGGCAGCGATAGTCAGCGCAATAATCGACCACACCCTGTTGGGCTCCTTGCGTCCATACATGGCAGACTCTGCGCGGTGCCCCGTGGGGTCGACGAAGTTGATCGGGTCTCCCAGGCAATACATGTAGGGGTTGAGGCCACCCGCACCAAACGGGCTCAGCGAGTCGGGGCTGTGGAAGCGCATCAGTGAAGGGTTGTAAGCCCGATAACCTCGTCCCAACAGGTACCAACCGCTCAGTTCATCGCGGACTTCGCCATTGAAGCCCAACGGGCAACTGAGTGCCTCACCCAGGGCTTGCTCACCGTAGGCGCCATGAACCGCCCTGCGCAGGGTGTTTTCGCTGCTTTCGGCCAGCACGCTGTTCTTGCTGTCGGTGATCAGCAACAACGTCTTGTCCGCATCGCCCTGAGTTTGTTGGCCCAGAGGCTGACTACCGTGATACAGAAAATGGGTCTTGTCGTTACCCTGTTCGATCCGGCTCAGGCGGTCCCCCTGATAGAAACGCAACGCTTCCTTGTCCTGGCCATGTTTGACACCCAGCAGGTGGTTATGGGCGTCGTAGCGGTAACTGCTGACAATCTTGCCGGCAGCATCAGTCACCTTCAGTAGACGGCTCTGGCTGTCGTAATGAAGACGCTGGCCATGTTCATCCTTGCGCAAGTTGCCGTCTGAGTCGTATTCAAGCTCAACCTGCGCCGGGTAAGTGGGGTGGTTGTGCGTCACGTTCACCAACTGGCAGGGATCGTATACGGCGTAGCTAAAGAAGGCATCGTCCGTACTGTTGTCGGCAAACTCGGTGTACATGTAGGTGATATTGTCCAGCACATCAAAGGTGAACATTTGTTGGGCAATTGCATTGCCATAGCGGTCTTTTGGCCGCTCAGAGCCTTCGCAGGTATACGCTTCGAGCCGGCCTCGCGCATCATAGACAAAGCACTCCAGCAACGCTGTCGAGCCGGCCACCTGCAGGTGCCGGCTGGCCAGTTTGCCGTCCTCACGCCAGGTTTGGCTGATGCTGTGCTCTGGCTGCCCACTCAATGCCTGGGTACGCTGGATTTCCCGGCCATGGTCATCGAACCCCAAGGCCGTGCGCAGCAATGTCTGGGTACGCTGGATTTCCCGGCCATGGTCATCGAACTCCAAGGCCGTGCGCAGCGATATGTTGGTGTGCTGGTTGCAGGTAGTCATGACATTGGTGCGGCCGAAGCTGTCGTATTCGAACGCTGCCACCAGCAGGCCTTGGGTCATGCTTTTGACCCGTGCCAATTCGTCGTAACGGTAGGTGATCAGCAGGCCATTGCTGTCGAGCCGAGTCAGCGGGCGCCCGGCAAGGGTCTGGGTGTAGGTGGTTTGCCAGTGGGTTGCAACGGCGGCATCCTGCCAACGTTCACTGACCAATTGGCCACTTTTGTTGTACTCGAACGCGTGATGTCCCTGGGTGTTGTTCGACACCTTCAGCAGGGCGTTGGCTGCGTCATAGTTGAAACTCGACTGCTCGTCTGGAGCCTGGCTGCCCACGGGAGTGTCGACCAGTCCGAGTGTGTACTCATAGGTAATTTCCTTGCCGCTGGCAGTGGTCAACTTGCGTACGTGGGGCTGACCACCGTGGTACTCGAATTGCTGGAGCCGCTTGCCACTGGTTACCTGGGTCCGGCGCCAAAGGCCATCAAAGGCCTGGGTACCGATTTCGTGCTGATCCTGCTCGCTGAGCCCAGCCGACACGGCAATGGGCAGCGCATCACTGCTATGTGTGGCATACGTCAGGCTGACCACCTCACCGTTGGGCAGTGTGCTGCGGTGCAAGCGGCTGAACGGGTCGAACTTGAACCGGGTGACATTGCCTTGCTCGTCCATTTGCTCAACACAGTTGCCCAGGCCGTCGTAACGCAACACGCGAGTCGCCACGGTCTTGCCTTGGGCATCCAACTGCTCGATCTTGTCCTCCTTGTCGAACAGGTTGAAGGTGGTACGGCTCATGCCGACGACACGTGCGGGTGTGTCGGCGCTTTCGGTCCATGAACATTCGGTGAGCCGGGTAGGGTCTTTCACACTGAGTTGCGCAACGCCATCCGGGCCGATGGTTTTGCACTGCTCCCCCCAGGTGTCGTAGGCAAAAGTGCTGGTCAGCGGTATGTCCTGGCCGCCGTCCCAGTCGATGTCAGTGTGTGCTGCCAACTGTCCAAAGCTGTTGTAGGTGGCCAACGATGTTTTGCGAAACGCATTGACGGATCCGCCCAGTGCATCGGCGTCCTGACGCTCCACGCTGATGATGCGGTTGAGCCCGTCCATCCAGGTGCGGGTCTGCACGCCATTTACATCAGTGATCTGTTGCATGGCCTGCTGACCCTGAAGGCCATTGGTCAACCAGTATTCATAGGTTTTTCTGGCTTCGTAAGGTGTATCCGGCGCTACGGTTTCTCGAGTGACACGACCCATTCGGTCATAGGTGATGAGCATGACATTGCCGTCGCCATCATCGTTGAACACGCTTCGGCCGGTCAGCAGTTCGTTCTCCTGGATAGTCGTCTTGCATGAGCCGTCGTTGCCAGTCAGGGTGCTGAGCGTTTGCAGAACCTTGGTGTTGAGGTGAACACGGTCATTTGTCTTGATCTGGTAACTGAGTTCGGTGCTGTTGCGGGTCGAGGCATCACCGTGGAACGACTTTTCGATCCTGTGCAACATGCCATGACACAGAGGGTCTTGCGGTGTATCGAAGTACTGATGGGTCTCGCGGCTCAGCTCCATGCGAGTGCCGTTCTCAAGCAGTTGGTTCAGGGTTTCATCCTGTAACGCCAACCACGTACCGACGCCTCCAAGGCCTTGTTGGGCAGCATAGCGATAGTCGGACTGCAATACGGGCGCCTGTTCGCCGATAGTCGCCGCAGCGGGGAATACTGTCTTGCGCTTCAGGCTGCGTACGAAACCTTCCGGGTCTGCCGGGCAGGCGCCGCCTTCGCCGGCAGCGGAGTACCACTCCTGGGTTTCCACAACACCATTGGCGTTGACCTTTTTCACCAGGTTGCCAAACACGTCATACAGTATGGTGGTCGTTTGCTGATGCTGGGGGGCAACGACCTCGCTGTAGTACCAGGTTTGGGTGATGGTCGCCGGGAGTTGGCAATAGGGTGGCTGGTCTTTGAAGGTGAGCCCTTTCTCCAGGTGATAGGTGGTGCAGGTTTCCAACCTTGCGTAGCCTTTCTCGGGGTCAGGGTCGCGTTGTGACAACTCCTCCAGCACCATCAGGTGGAAACGGTTGTATACCCGCCTGGTGGTGCGCTTGGCTTGCTCGAACAGCGGGTCCCAGAGCATTTCAGTGGTTTCATAGGTGTAGTCATTGGTGATCTGGTAAAGATTGTCCAGGCCATCATCACTCCACACCAAGCCACTGCCATGGCCGAGGAAGTTACGCTCCGTATTGTCATATTTGTAACGCGTTTGTAGCGGCGGCTGGTCAAAGCCCGGGTGGAGAGTATGCGAAGCCACCCGAGGTAGCCCTTGTGCGCCAGGGCGCGAGGAAGGGAACCTGTGCGAGGTGTCATAGGTAATGACTTCACGACTGCCGGTGGGCGACCTTACCGTACTCAGGCACGTCATCCCTTCTTTGGTGAGGTACTCAAAGCGCCAGGACGCCTGGTCGTCAGTGGGTAAAACAATACTGCTGGTAACGCCGTTCAGAATGCTCAGGGTAAACGACGCTTGGGCAGGGCTGTCCGGTAGCAAGGTCAGCTTGAGTACCCCATTGTTGCGTTTAACGCTCAACAGTTGAGTGAAACCATCGGCAGCCAGAATTTGGCTGAGCAGCGGCGAGGTGACATTGAACGGCTCATAGTGGAGGGTGACCGAGTGACCTTGGGGGGAGCGCATTTCTACTGGCAATGCGAGGCCGCCCAAACCGACCTTGAGTATTTCAATCAGGCCGGACTTATGGACGACGCGATAGACGTTGGGGTTGTCTCTGTAGATCCGGAACGAGTCGAGTTTTTTTCCGGCACGACCCCCTCGCCGAGTACTGGGAAGTTAACCCGAAAAGTTTCTCCGGTATGCAGTGAAAGTACTCTTTTTGTCGGATCAAATTGTGAGAGTTGTAGATTCCAGCCTTTGCCAAAGCCACTATCAAGACTATTCAAAGGGTTGAAAATCAGTTGCAGCGAAACGACCGGGCCTGCCAGGTTGTTGGCCTTGACTTCAGGCAGGGACAGTGAGCAAGTGTATTGCCCGGTGCGCGGGTCGACCGCACCACTTATCGGGTTCATGAAGTTGAGGGCGTTGGAGCTGACAGGGGATGAAGTGGTCATGGTGTGTTCCAGGTAGGAGAGCTGCGTTCATCTGCAGTAATTAATGCCTTCAGGGTTTATTGGCCGGTGGTGAAGGTTCTACTTCCACGCAACTGAGCAACTCCCCCCACTCTTTGCCTTTCAGGTCCGCGCCTACAAATTCATCCTCAAGTCGTGCGGTTTTACCGTCACCGATGGATTTTCCTTTTTGGATTGCTGCCAGGTCGGCGAAGCGCATGAATATTTTTTCGCCCCAGTGGGTAGGCTGCTTGGTGGTTTTGATGGTGAAATAATACTCGCCCTTGTTTTTGGCGCGTACACAGCCGTCATAACTAATAAAGGTAATCAATGTCGCAGAGGGGACGCTGCTGAGTGCAAATCCTTTGGCCTTGTTTTGTTTACAACCGCTTGTCTCCTTGAGGTTATACATGTGGCGTACTTGGCCCGCAGGCAAGCCGGCAGGAATCGAACAGACAACAGCGCCTTCGCCGTCGGTAAGTACGATGGTTCCGTCCGCTCGTACGGCACCGGCATGAAGGGCTGAAAGTGCCAAGGCGCTGGCGCAGGCAGTGTGCAGGGTTTTCTTCAATATATTCATGAGTTTGCCTCTCTTGGCTGTTGTGCCCAACCTGAACAGGCCAGGTTCCAGTGGTGATGTTGGATGGAATCTACCACCGATTTTTTGCGTCGGAACCTAGCATTTCTACCAGTATTCGATGGTGGCGATCGGGTGTAAAACATCTCTCAGTGTGTGGCCTCAGTGCAGTGTCACTGACGCTATTAATGTGTGTTGAGAGGTGTACGGAAATGTCAGAACTGCCCCAGGCGCCCTATATACCATTGTTGCGCAGGGATACCTTGGACCCCGAAGACATGGGGCCGGATGCGCCACTGATGACGTATGCAAATTACGCCGGCATGGCGTTCGGCGATGTGCTGTATCAAAGTTGGTGGGGCTTGACCGAAGACGGCACGCCAAAAGATATTCCGGGCAACAACCCTATTGATGTCAATCCAGCGCTGGTGCAGCCGCAAGGCTATCCGATGCCGGTCGCTAGTGATTTTGTAAAACAGCAAATCAATGGTCGTGTGTTCTATTCCTACTTTTTGCTGCGTAACGCAGGGTCGTCGAAAGAGGAGTCAAAACGTATTTATTTTGGTATTGGGCCGGTTGGCAGAATACTCGCACCCTTGATAAAGGAGGCGCATGGCCAGCAGCTTTCACATACCCCGCCAATTGATGTAGGTAACGACCTGACTATTGCAGTTGTTCCCTATGGGGTGATGTCACGAGGGGATGTCGTCAAACTCATCTGGAAGGGGCTGAATGAAAAAGGAGGTTCTGTCTCAGGGCCCAGCTTACCCCCCAAAACATTGGATGACAGTGACACCGACCCTACTAATAATCCGGGACACGTGTTGAGGTGGGCGGTGTCAAAAAATAGCCTGCTCCCAATCAGACAAGGGCTGCTCACACTTCAATATGAAATCACCTACGCCGACTCACGACAGGCACCAACGTTGTCAGCACAACGGACCTTCCTGATCAAGGCGCCGACCGAGCCAACGCTCATCGAACCGAGTGTCAAGGGGCTGGTGGGCACAGAAATAAACCCGGCTCAGTTTCCTGACGGCCTGCGCGTACAAGTGCCGTTTGATGACGATATGCAAGTGGATGATGAGGTGGATGTGTATGGCACTCGGCTCGCCCCTGGCAATGCAATTGGTAAAAATGTGGTTGAACATCTGCGCCTTGATCTCACCCATATCAGTAGCAAGAAAATTGAACTGCCTGTTGCCTATTCGTGGCTCAAGGACAATCAAGGTGGCCGTGTCGCGGTGCGTTATCAATACGCACGTGCCAATACCAGCCGCGCCAGCGCAGCGTTGGCGTTATCTATCGTCGAGCCCCTTGTGCTGCCGCCGCCTACAGTGGATGCCACGGTTCTGGCCAACCAACGCACCGAGTTGGACCCGGTGAGAGCGATTGACGGTGCGTTCATTCGGATGCCAGACGGCGCAACCATTCCGGCGGGGGCAAAAGTGATTGCCTACTGGCATGGCAATGGGCAGGGCGGATCGTACCAGGTCGATGTACCAAGCCAGCCCGAACCGATGAAGTTCAAAGTGCCCGGGAGTGTGCTGCCTGCAAACTTTGGCAAGACCGTTGCGGTGACGTATAGCGTGAATGGCCAGGCGGCAGATGAATCGCTGGCTTTGTTCGTTCGGCCATTGGCGACGGCCAATCATCCACGTATCGAGTGCAATAAAGCCGGGACGGGCTCGCCGGCGTACTTGAAACGCGCTGATGTTGCCGCGGGCGGGGTGATGCTGACGATTGGCAAATGGTTGTTCATGGCAACCACACAGAACGTTCGTTTGACACTCAGAGCCGTGGGCGTTGAGCGGGACATCATTGCGTCTCGTAGTGTACAGCCGGGTGAACTAACCACCGGGGTAAAGGGCGCGCTGAGCCTGTCGGATTTGCTGGGTATTAAAGACAACTCACCCTTTACTTTGACGGCCAGCGTCAGTTTTAACGGGGTGGATGAGTTTTATGAGTTCAAAGCGCCACTGAGCTTGAAGCTGGTGCAGTGAAGTTATACCTACCTAATAATGAGGGCTTATCATGAGCAATAAAAAGGCACTCGCCGAATTGGTTGCTGCGTCGCAGGGCAAGTCCATGACGTATGGCTGGGATGCGCTGACTTTATATGATCAGCGCAAGGCTAACGAATTGCTCTATCAGTTGTATGTCGAGCGCTTTACTACGGAGAATGGCTATATCTCCCCTGCCTCGTTTGTTGCAGCGGTAGGCGGGGGCTCGAATGATCATATGTACAATTTGAAGTTCAGCTCGCCGTACCTGTCGTTCGAGCAGTCAGACCCTACCACGCCTGCGCCGAAGACCACGCTCACGCTGAACATGATTGGTGGCGTGATCGTGAGTACCCGCGAGGATATGTCAGGCCCCCCCCTATGTCAGCGCGGTGAGGAAACTTTTGCCTGAGGGTGGGCCGCAACTGATCATGTCGCAGCCGGTGACCAAAGCCTCGGTGAAAGGGCTGGGTCACGTATTAATTGATATTTCCAATGCCGACAGTTTTATCGCGACGCACAAGATCTCCGACTTGGAGAAGGAAACGGTGGGTCGGCATTTTCAAACGTATTTTGAAACGGAGATCAAGCCGGAACAAAAGGTGTTTTCACTAGGCCAATTGCATGGCTTTGACAATGGCGTGTTGACCCCTAGTCATTTTGAAATAAAAACCCGTAAGGCCGAGGCGCAGGCCGTGTTGGGTGATCTGGCCTACGGTGACGGCGCGGTGATGCTGTTCATTACACTGAAAGGTGGGGTGGACGGAAATTCCTTCCCCAGTAATGAGTCTATGTACTTGCTTCCGCAGGACGGTGGCGGCGAGACGTATACCGGTGCCCTGTACCTGTCCAGCCGGGTGTTGGTTGAAAAGTTGCTGCGGGATCAGGTCGTCAGTAATATCGGCAACGGTATCAAATTTAAACCCTACGCGGGGGGGGCAGGATGTCGCGTTCAAGTTGGAAGCCAATGCAGGCGGGCTGGATTATCCATTCGTATTTGATTACAAGGTTCGTGCAGGCGATTTCGATGCTAAATTTACAACGGATTTAAGTTGTAAGTTTGGGCCGGATGAAGACAGTCGAGCACTGACCATGGAAACTGTCGGGCGCAGGATTGAGTTTACCTGGCAGAAAAAATACAATAGAAACTTTGTTCGGGTTATTAAGTATGACTGGCCTACGCCGGAAGATAAAGCGACCGGTACAGTCACCTTTACGCTGGACTACCGCGTCGTTTTCAATATCGTGTTGGATGACCACGGTGTGGTTCACTTTGAGCGTGATCAATCGGCCAGCAAGTTTGCGCTGGACCTGACGTCCGATCAGGGCTGGCTGCCTGATTTGGGTGGCTTTGAACATGAAATCAAGGGAAGAATCCTGGGCTTCTACGAGCCGAAGTTCAAAGAGGTGCTCCGGCACTTGGAAGCGCCCAAGTCCATTGACACGTTCGTCTTGCGCAATTTGCTGTTCCCCGGTGAGAACGCCCTGCAACTGAGCCAGGCATTCGTGCCGGGAGACTTGGCCGTTTATGGGGAAATTGACCCGCTGCGTACGGCGACCGTACTGTCACCTTCCAGAAGAATCGTGGGGGCGAACAGCAAGATTCAATTCTCTCTTGATCCGCAACCACAAGCAGTCACTTGGAGTGCCAAGGATGTGGACGGTGGTGTTGTACTGGGCGATGTTATTACCCCCCAAGGTCTGTTCACCGCACCTGCCCGCGACAAACTGTCAGATGGCATGCTCACCGTGCTGGTGACGGCGACGGCTGAGTTGAATGGCAAAAAAGATGTGCGCAGTTCGTCGTTGGTGACGGTGGTGGAAAGCATGATTGCAGTGAATCCGATCTTCAGCAGTTGTGGCGCTGGGAAATCGGTTGAGCTGAGTGCTGTTTCGATGGATGGCGCAGCGTTGAAGTGGAGCGTCGTATCGAGCATCGGCTCTACGTTAAAAGCTGTAGAAGGGAAACCGAACGAATACATTTTAATTGCAGGTGCAACCGGCAATTTTGACAATGCGGTGCCCATTGTGTGCGACGTTGTCGAAGTGGCAAACCCTGCGACAGGGGAAGTGGCCACGCTCAATGTGGTGGTTGTCAAAGGGAACATGTTGACACCCAAGATGACAGCTGACAGTGACCTGAAAGCCGGGCGGGTCAGGTTTGAACTGTATGATGCGAGTGATTTGATTTATGACCCTGCAGATTACGATATTACCTGGACGTTGTTCGGCGGGCATGGCGCACTGGATTCGAAAACCGGTATGTATACAGCGCCTGCGGTAACACCCGTCAATGGTTTGGCTGTTATTGCTGCCTCGCTTAAAGATGGTCGCAACTATTTTAGTTGTTTTGTCGCCATGCCATTACCCCTTGCCCATTACGCTGAATTAATTAAAGGCGTCGACAATACCCTGTGTGGTCGCCGTATCAATGACACGCTGCTGGGTGTTGATGTTTAACGCTGGAAGGCCTTCGGGCCTTAATTTGAATATTTGAGTGTAACTGCCATGTCTACTTATTCACTGTCTCAACTCACTCAGCACTTGCAGGGCAAGTCAGTCACCCTTGGCTGGGATGCGCTGGTTTTCATGAACCGGGCCAAGGTCAACACGCTTCTGGAGCAGCAGTATGTTGAGCGTTTCAGCAGCGAGGGGTTCTCCCCCCCCGTTTCCGCCACGGTCGAGGTTTCACGGGACGGCCTGAATGTCGTTGAGTTGAGCGGCCTGATGCTCAGCCAGCCACGTTTGAGTTTCGAGAAGGCGTCATTGCGCAATTCGCGGGTAACCGCAACGATGGAAATCGTCGCGGGTACGGTCAGCTATCTGCGTCGCGGCGATCACCAGGCGCCGGCCACGGTGCTCTCCAGTTATCGGATCGGCGGGGGGGAAAGAAAGTACGTGACGATGGACGTCGACCTGGCCAAGAGCCAGGGCGCTGTGTCTGATGAAGGCAAGGTCATTGTCGATATTGCCGATGGTTTCAACGGGCGTTGCGACCTGGTAGAGGATGTCTATGGCCAGGAGGCGTTGGGTGCGTTCTTCAAGGGCTTGTTCATGGCGCAGCCAGCGGAAGAGCGAGTCTATGTACTGGGCATGCTAGACCTGCAGGATGCCTACGACCTGGCGCCGAACACCTTCATGATCCGCACCATGGCCACGGTGCCCGGGGCCCAAGTACTGTCAGATGATTACGGCGAAGGTGCGGTGGTGCTGTTCGTCAACTGCAAGGGTAATTCGCAACCGGGTGGTGATGAGCCGAATGAAGGGGCACTGGATTACCTGATTCCGAATGATCGGGACGACGCAGGTCGAGCCATTTACTCGGGCGCGTTGGTGGTGGCAAGTAGGGTGATGTTTGACTGGTATATCAAGTTCGCTGTTGAAAACCAGGTCAGGAACGGCTTGAAGTTCAAGCTCAAGCAAGAGTCGAGTGATCTGGCTCGTGAGTTGCTGGGCGATCATGGTGGGTTCAGATTTCCTGATGCTGACCTGAAATGGGAAAGCTTGGCAGGCACTACGGTATTCCAGCATTTCATAAAAAACGTAGATGCTCGCGTCATCGATTTTGCCGCACAAGGGGCTTCACCTGCACTACGCGTACTGTCGCGAGACGGTTGCTGTGTCGTGGACTGGCAGGGCAGGGTGGCACACCGCTATGATTTCGAAGACGTCGTGACAACGTTGGGGATTGTCACCAAACGAGAGCATACAAAATTTGATGTGTATGCGTTACCCAAGGTGAATGTGGAGTACGTACTGCGCAAAACCAGTGGGGAAAATGAATTCGAGTTTATATCGTCTCCCGACTCACGTTCTGATTGCGAGTTTGATTACGACGAGTTCGAGGCACTGCCAGTCAGGGCACCCGATCACTTCAGAGGTGATTTGACAAAAAACTACAAAACCAGTGTGTCCAATGCGTTCAGCGTCCTTGGTAATGTTCGCCTACCCAGCATCAACGTTCTCAGCATCAGCGACATCCTGTTCCCGGGCCAACACGTATTGCAGTTGAGCGAAGCCCGCTTCCCGGGTGATCTGTTGCTGGTCGGGCAGATCGACCCGCGCGAGACCACATTCACCCTCGAGCCACTGCTCCCGTTGGTGAGGTCCGGTGATCAACAAACCTTCACCCTTCGCCAGTTGGGCCTCAATGCAGCGGCAGTCACCTGGCAGGTTCGTGGCATTGACGGCAAGCCCGCCCTGGGCAGCATCAGCCAGAATGGCGAGTACACCGCGCCAAACATTGCCTTCCTCGACGGTGAGGCGCTGCGTGAAGTTGTCACCGCCAGCTATACCGATGAGCAGACCGGCAAGGCAGTGAGCGCATCGGCAATGGTCACGGTTTTGCTTCAGGGTGTGGAGGTGACCCCTTCACTTTCACTCGCCAACATCGCCAAACCTGGGCCGACCCCACTCAAGGCGCACTCACTCAACGGGGGGCCTTATCGCTGGACGTTGCTGGGGCAAGGCAACGGCACATTGCAGGTCAATGGTGATCAGGCCATTTATACGCCACCTGAAATGATTCCGGCCGGCGAAGTGAGGACGGTGCTGATTGAGGTGATTGATGGGGCAGGTGAAAAAACCGTCGCTACCGTATTGGTGCGCAACGGCAACTTCAATTTGAATATCGAACCTGCAGTGCACCCGGGTATAGGGCCTACCGGGCGTGTGCTGTTGAAGGCCGGCGTGGGGCAAAACAGGGTAGAGGCACCGGAATACTACGACTGGAGCGTCGTTGCAGGGCCGGGCAGTGTCAGCGCGTCAGGGGTGTTTACTGCGCCGGCGAAGATTGATGCACCTTTCAGTGTGGTCATGGCCAAGGAGGGGCGAGCCGTGGCGGGTTACAGCGTGATTCGCCTTGCAGAGCATGCCAGGGCTTCGAAATGGAACGCCTTGGAAATCTTTGATTTTGAGGTGCTTGAACAGTCGCCAAGGGTTTACGCCAACGGACTGCAGCAGGCAATGGTCGTCGTGCGAATCATGGCCATTGATCTGGACGGAGACGAGGTCTCGCTGTCGCCGGAGGAGGTTGCCAGTGTTCGCCTGGTCACGGCAGACCAACATGTTCCACTTCCCAAGGCTGGCAAGGACGGTGTTCCGGCAGGTGGCGCCTGGTACTACAGTATTGCCCCGAACGGGTATGACACGTTCCCATACCGTCACGCACTTCAGGAACACAGGCCGCAGGAAGTGTTCACGTTGTCATTTTTTGTGCAGTGCCATGATGTGAAGAATTTGAAAGTGGCAGCCGAGTTGATAGGTGACAATCTTGAGCGCTTTTACTCGAACTCTTCAGACGTTGATCCTGTTTCACCTAATGTGATTGAGTTGATTGCTGTGGCACCTCCGCGCGCAGGGTCCATTGGCGGCAATGTGTTTAGATTCTCTGGCGAGCAGGGCAGGACATCACCCTACAAACGTGTGGTCGGCAGGTCTGACTATGTCAATGGCATTGACCGCGAAAATGATAATGATCTGAATACATTGGATTACTACTATCTGGAGCTGATGGTTGAAGGCGTGAGGTACGACATCAAGGATGTTGTATTCATGGCCAATGGCAACATGGTGAAGTGGGAGAGTGATACGAAAAATGAAGACGTTCACAGTATTGTTGGTTATGCACTTCCCGGCTCGTCGGTGCACCATATTACCCGGGCGCTGCTGCGTAACCTGAATGATGACTCTCCGTTGCCTACGCAAACTATTGAGCCCGCTTATGTGCCCAAGGGCATGCTATTGCTCAGCCTGCAGCGCCGGGAATATTTGCTTCATGATTTTTATATAAAACGTGAGTTTGATCGCGCGCTCAGCCTGATTGTACTTGATCGCTTCGGCAACCGGCATGCGCTCAGTATTGGTTTTACTGATGGGCGTAACCAACTAAGGGTTATTGGTTCTTAGCGTTAACTTACCCCGCTTGATGATGTTTGGCAGGTGCTGGTCGCGGCCTCTGCATGCCTGTGACATTGTTTGGCGGCGGTCCCTTGGTGAGTCTTTTACTTATTTTAAAGGTGTTTGTCATGGCCAATTATTCACTCGATCAGCTCACTCAACACTTGCAGGGCAAGTCAGTCACCCTTGGCTGGGATGCGCTGGTTTTCATGAACCGGACCAAGGTCAACACGCTTTTGGAGCAGCAGTATGTTGAACGTTTCAGCAGCGAGGGGTTCTCCCCCCCCGTTTCCGCCACGGTCAAGGTTTCACGGGACGGCCTGAATGTCGTTGAGTTGAGCGGCCTGATGCTCAGCCAACCACGTTTGAGTTTCGAGAAGGCGTCATTGCGCAATTCGCGGGTAACCGCAACGATGGAAATCGTCGCGGGTACGGTCAGCTATCTGCGTCTCGGCGATCACCAGGCGCCGGCCACGGTGCTCTCCAGTTATCGGATCGGCGGGGGGGAAAGAAAGTACGTGACGATGGACGTCGACCTGGCCAAGAGCCAGGGGGCTGTGTCTGATGAAGGCAAGGTCATTGTCGATATTGCCGACGGTTTCAACGGGCGTTGCGACCTGGTAGAGGATGTCTATGGCCAGGAGGCGTTGGGTGCGTTCTTCAAGGACTTGTTCATGGCGCAGCCAGCGGAAGAGCGTGTCTATGTACTGGGCATGCTAGACCTGCAGGATGCCTACGACCTGGCGCCGAACACCTTCATGATCCGCACCATGGCCACGGTACCCGGGGCCCAAGTACTGTCAGATGATTACGGCGAAGGTGCGGTGGTGCTGTTCGTCAACTGCAAGGGCAATTCGCAGCCGGGCGGTGATGATCCAATAGAGGGCTCACTGGACTACCTGATTCCGAATGATCGGGACGACGCAGGCCGGGCCATTTACTCGGGCGCGTTGGTGGTGGCGAGTAGGGTGATGTTTGACTGGTACATAAAGTTCGCTGTTGAAAATAAAGTTGGGAGCGGTTTGAAGTTTGCAATAAAGGATGAGTCAAATTATCTCGCCCGAGAGCTGAAGGCTGATAATGGGTACTTGAGAATTGAGGATATATTTAAAGCATGGGCGAATGTGGACGTCAAGCCTGTCTATTACACGCTGAATAATCAGGAGCCGCTTGAGCTCCGATTTACCAGTGGTGATCCGTCTTTGGGCGTCTTTTCCAAAGAGGGAGAACTTAGGGTGGAGTGGGCCGGGGCGAGAGATAATAAATTCAGGTATGTTCGGGATTACATTATACAGAAAAAAGAAAGTTATCATAATGTCGGTGTTGAGTATTCTATGCGGCGAGTCATGCGTCCTCAGGTGGGGGCTGATAACTCAGTCACATTCGTGGTTGGTACAGGTGACAAAACTGACATACAGCTGGCGCTGGCCGACCTTCCCAAAAACCCGTTGAAGAATTGTGGAGAGCTGATAAGGGAAAAGTACACGTCACAGATGGTTGGGGGCTTTGATCGGTTCACAGGGATTGTGCTACCCAGCATCAACGTTCTCAGCATCAGCGACATCCTGTTCCCGGGCCAACACGTATTGCAGTTGAGCGAAGCCCGCTTCCCGGGTGATCTGTTGCTGGTCGGGCAGATCGACCCGCGCGAGACCACATTCACCCTCGAGCCACTGCTCCCGTTGGTGAGGTCCGGTGATCAACAAACCTTCACCCTTCGCCAGTTGGGCCTCAATGCAGCGGCGGTCACCTGGCAGGTTCGTGGCATTGACGGCAAGCCCGCCCTGGGCAGCATCAGCCAGAATGGCGAGTACGCCGCGCCAAACATTGCCTTCCTCGACGGTGAGGCGCTGCGTGAAGTTGTTACCGCCAGCTATACCGATGAGCAGACCGGCAAGGCAGTGAGCGCATCGGCAATGGTCACGGTTTTGCTTCAGGGTGTGGAGGTGACCCCTTCACTCTCACTCGCCAACATCGCCAAACCTGGGCCGATCCCACTCAAGGCGCACTCACTCAAAGGGGGGGCTTATCGCTGGACGTTGCTGGGGCAAGGCAACGGCACATTGCAGGTCAATGGTGATCAGGCCATTTATACGCCACCTGAAATGATTCCGGCCGGCGAAGTGAGGACGGTGCTGATTGAGGTGATTGATGGGGCAGGTGAAAAAACCGTCGCTACCGTATTGGTGCGCAACGGCAACTTCAATTTGAATATCGAACCTGCTGTGCACCCGGGTATAGGGCCTACCGGGCGTGTGCTGTTGAAGGCCGGCGTGGGGCAAAACAGGGTAGAGGCACCGGAATACTACGACTGGAGCGTCGTTGCAGGGCCGGGCAGTGTCAGCGCGTCAGGGGTGTTTACTGCGCCGGCGAAGATTGATGCACCTTTCAGTGTGGTCATGGCCAAGGAGGGGCGAGCCGTGGCGGGTTACAGCGTGATTCGCCTTGCAGAGCATGCCAGGGTTTCCAAGTGGGTCGCCCTGGAAGTCTTTGATTTTGAGGTGCTTCCTTCGCAGTCCCCGATGGTGTACGCCAATGGTCTGCAGCAGGCTGAGGTTGTTGTGCGAATCAAGGCCATTGACCTGGACGGAGAAGAGGTCTCGCTGTCGCCGGAGGAACTCGACCGTGTTCACCTGGTCTCGGCGGATCAACATGTGCCGTTACATAGAGCTGGCATGAGCGGCGTTCCAGTAGGCGGCGACTGGCATTACAGCATTGCCCCGAACGGTTATGACCGATTCCCACAAGGCCGTGCAACTGAGGCTGAGAACAGCCCGCGAGAAGTACAGCCCTTGGCATTTTTGGTGCAATGTCACAACGTTGCAAACTTGAAAATTGCTGCCGCATTGTACAGTGACAGCGCAGGTTGGATTTTTACCAACAGCGCGCAGTCGGGTTCACCTAAAGTCATTGAGCTTATAGCGGTCAGGCCACCGGTCGGTGGTGCGTCCGGTGGCAACCAGTTCACCTTCGGTGATAACTACCCGCCCTATGAGCGCGTCGTCGGTGGTGCCAATAACGACAATGATTTGAATACACTGGATTACTATTATTTAAAGCTGTTGATCAATGGCGTGCAAACGGCCATACGCGATGTGCTGTTCAAGAAAAACGCGGCCATGGTCATGTGGGAAAGCAATACGAAAAACGAAGATGTTCACAGCATTGTTGGTTACGCGTTGCCTGGCGAGTCGGTACACCACGTGACCCGAGCGCTACTGCGCAATCTGAATGATGATTCACCCTTGCCCAGCGCGACAATCAAACCTGGCTATGCGCCGGACGGCAGCCTGTTGCTGAGCCTGCAGCGACGGGAATACTTGCTTTACGATACTTACCTTCGACGTGAATTTGATCAGGCGTTGCAGCTTGTGGTGGTTGATCGGTTTGGTAATAAACATGAACTGTCTGTCGCGTTTGATACGCGCGATGCACTGCGAATAATCGTATAGCACATGCGCTTTGCACCGCGTGGGCGTTGATGCTCGCGCGGTTTATTGAATATTCAGTCAGGGATTAATCGCATGGCCAATTCAACAGCGTTGCATTCCAATGCGTTCAACTTCATGAGCTTCTTGCAGAATCAGGTCGATCCGCGAACAGGGCAGTACACCTGTTCTATTGCATTGCCTGAGCTCAACGCCAACAATCTCGCAGGCCCGGTGGTGCCGCTGCAATTGGGATTCAGTCCGCTGAACAATGTTGACAGTGGCTTTGGTAAAGGCTGGAATTTGCAGCTTTCACAGTTTGATCCTGCCAGCAGAATACTGTCTCTCTATACTGGTGAAACCTTTCAGGTCAATTTTCCAAGCACCGGCGAGGGCGTTGTACCTGAAAAGAAAATAGATTCTTTTCATGCGCACAAGCTCGATACAAACACTTACCAAATCGATCACAAGTCTGGCCTTGTGGAAATACTCAAGGTGGTTCAGGGCGGCTTGGCATTGCCGGTAGAAATGCGCTCCCCACAGGGGCATAGCGTTACGCTTCACTACGAGTCCTTCAATGTCACGTTCCCGTTGTTGAGTCACATTGCCAACGCCGATGGCACATTGCTGTTGCACCTCACCCGCACGGGGGGCGTCTTGAAACTTGTGCTTCACCCGGACAGCAGGTTTGCCGCGGTGTTTACATTGAATATTCGCAGTGAATTGACGGAGAGCATCGTACTGCCCACTGCGGACAAGGCATCCTGGCGTTTTAGCTACCGGACGCTGGAAGGCCTTAGTTGCCTGGAGAGCGTTGCGACGCCTGCGGGTGGCCAGGAAACGGTTACGTATGCGGATGTGCCCCATGCTTTTCCCGGTCTGGACCAGCGCAAGCTCCCCAGGGTGGCTGTGCACAAGCGTAACCCTGGTTTTGGCCAGGCGATTATCGAGACCCGCTTCGAGTATGACGCCAAGGGCAACAACTTTCTGGGCAATGGCAGTGGCTTGAGGTGGGGGGATGACGGGTTGGACAACCTGTACAAAGTGACCAGCGACTACACCTACGAAACCACGGAGAAACGCTGGGACGCGGTTGCCAATAAAGCAGCTCGAACAACACGTCGACTATTCAACAGGTTCCATCTGTTGACACTCGAAGAGGTGGCCCAGCCAGCTTCGGACACCGCCAAAGGCGATGCGCTGCAGGTAACTGAGACCCTGTACCCCCTGGTAGCAGGGGCCAGTTTCAAGGACCAGAAGAATTACTGCCAATTGCCCGGCACGGTCATTCAACGCTGGTATTTCAGTCAGGCCGTCACGCTCAAGCATGAGGAGCGGGTCACTACCACTTACGACGATTTCGGCAATGTGCTCACTGAGGTCGCTGCCAATGGCATCAAGGAAACCAATGAATGGTATCGCGCTGAAGGTGAAATTGGTTGCCCCGCCGACCCTCAAGGTTTTGTACGCCAGCTGAAAAGTAAGACCGTGACACCGGCGAGTGCAAGGTATGGCAAAGCCGCAGCGTTGACTACCCGCTATGACTACGGTAGTTTTCGCGGCCTGAATACGACAGATCCGGCTTGGTTGGCCGTGGTAAGCGAGACGCTGGCTGAAGCGACACGAGACGTACAGAAGAGCACCTTCAGCTACTTCGTCGCGCCAAACGACAACAGCCTGCTTCACGGCCGCAAGCGCGACGAGCAACTAAGCGTCAATGGCCAGGTTACCCGTACCGAGTACGCGTACAGCACCACGGAGTACCTGGCACGCCAATTTGACCCCGCTGATCCCGGCACGTCGACGGTAGATACCGCGCATCTCTACGCAGGGGATACGGTGCTGAATACCGTCAGTACCTTGATTGGTTTTGATGACCGCGAAGCAGCACCCATTCGCAAGGTCATTACTTTGCAGCACTCCCTGCTCAACGGTGAGCCGCTGCTCAACCGTGATGACAATGATGTCGAAATTGCCTATGAGTATGATCTGCTGGGCCGTGTGATCAAGGAGACGGTTGCGCCGGGCACACGGTATGCGGCCAGTCGTAGTTATTCCTACACGCTGACCAACGCTGCAAACCAGCAGGCCAGCCAGCAGGCAATCGACGTAAAAGGTGTCGAGACCATTTCCCTGCTGGACGGGCACAACCGGGTCATTGAAGAGACCCGCCGCGATGCGGATGGTTTGGGCGGTGACGACAAAAAACAGCGCAAGGTCTACAGCGCCAGCTACGACATCTTCGAGCAGTTGGCGACAGAAGTCGTGATTGATTGGGAGGGGAGCAAGGATGTGCCCCTGAGCAGCACTTATCACTACGACCATTGGGGCCAGCAAAGCAGCGTTACCCAGCCGGACGGTATCGAGGCGTATGAAGTTACCGACCCGATTGCCCGAACGACCACTCAATGGCTGCAAGGCAAGCTGGCGGCGACAGGCAAAACTGTCGTCTACAACAATGTGTTCGACAAACCCGACAAAGTCCTGCGCTTTGACTTGGCCTATACCAAATACAGTGAGCATGCATACCACTACGACGGCTTGGGGCGTACCGCTGAAGAGATCAATGCCATTGGTGATTGGACACGCTACGAGTACGACATGTTCGACCGAATGATCAAGACGATCTTGCCTGATTCCAACGAAGTCGTTCGTGAGTATGCCGGCCATAGCAGTGAAGATTTGCCGGTGAAGATTACGGCTGCTGGCAAGCTGCTGGGTGAGCAGGTGTTTGATGGTCTGGATCGTATGACGCAATCAAACACGGGTGGGCGGATCAGCCGCTATGACTTCAAACCAGGGCTGCGCCAGCCAAGCAGTGTGACGCGCCCCAGCGACGAAGTGACGACCTATCAGTACCAGCCCGCGCTGGGTGAGGACCCCGAGCTGCGAAGTGCAACAGGCACTGAGGCCCAGTATGTTTACGACCCGCAGAGTGCTCGCCTGTTGGGTACGCAGGAGGACGATGACCAAGGCTACACACACCAATTGACCCGTGAGTATTTCAGCACAGGTGAGCTCAAGAGCGAACAGCGCAGGAAGATTGACCAGGCCACCGGCGTGGCTGCGGATGAAGATACCTTCGTCATGCATTATGTCTACAGCCGTCAGGCACGCTTGATGCGCTACACCGATGTGCTGGGGAACGTCCAAACGTACGCGTACGACACCTATGCTCGGCTGACGTCCACTGAGTTGGGGACGACGCGTTCCGCGTTCACCTACGACTCGTTGGGGCAAACCAGAGGCATTAAGACAATCGACGGAGCGCAGTGTCTGAAGATTGATCTTGAGTATGACGATTATGGGCGTGAAGTGCTGCGCACTTTCGATGTAGAGAAGGGTAACAAACAGACCCTGGAGCAGTTCTATGATGAGGTTGATCGGCTGACGCGGCGGACGTTGAAAGAAGGTGGAAACGTACTGCGCGACGAAACCTATGAATATGACAATCGCGGGCGATTGGTGATTTATGGCTGCACCGGTTCGCAACCTCCAGTTGATCCGTACGGCAAACCCATTGGCAGTCAGATGTTCGTGTTTGATGGCATCGATAATATAGAGTTTGTATTGACAGGTTTTGCGGGGGGCGTTCATGGCCACTTGCATGAAGCGCGCAAGACAAAAGAAATCAACGTGTTTATGGCAGCGCTCAGCAGTGAACTTCGCGCGGGTACTTACACCTCTCAGGCCGAGGAAAATGTCAGCGTCTACGAGTATGCGAATGACGACCCTTGCCAATTGACAAGGGTCACTAATGATCATGGCGACTATCCACCTTTGCTGGAGTTCATCTACGACGCCAACGGCAACCTGCTGCAAGACGAAGCCGGGCGGCAATTGAGCTATGACAGCCTGGGTCGCTTGAGCAGTGTCAGTGCCGGCCCGGACGGGGGCGGCAGCCGCTATGGCTATGACCCGCTGGACACGTTGAGCCATCAGCGTGGCGACGCGGGCGAGGAGCAGCGGTTTTACCAGGAGGGTGCACTGGTTAGCCAGGTTCAGGGTGACAGCCAGCGTACTTTTGTACGCGCCAATGGTTCGGTGGTTGCCGAACATAAGGACGGTGCCGACCCAAAGTCCCTGCTCCTGGCCGCTGACAACAAGCACAGTGTGCTGTCGACTGTCAGCCAGGAGCGCGTCGCGCAAGTGGCCTATACCCCCTATGGGCATCAGCCGGGAGCTGGCGAGGCAGGCAGCGACCTGGGATACAACGGTGAGCGACGCGAGGCGCAAACCGGCTGGTACCTGCTGGGCAATGGTTATCGTGCGTACAGCCCGGCGTTGATGCGGTTTCATAGCCCGGACAATCTGAGCCCGTTTGCTGAGGGTGGGGTGAACGCCTATGCCTATTGCCAGGGCGATCCGATCGGGTTTAGTGACCCGACGGGGCACTTTTCTTTCAAGTGGCTTGGCAAACTTTTTGGCCGCTCTTCCACGAAGGCTGGTAAGCAGGCTAAGAATACGGTCGTCAGTGCTTCGCCGGGGATTAGTGCTGCGCCGAGCCGCCCTCTTGTGAAGTCGAGTGTGAACAATAAAATCGGACCGCGTGCTCACAAGAATGACGTCAATTGGCAAACGCGCGCTGCGCAGCTTAGAGCACAGCAGCCTGTGGATTTACCATATCGGCCTGCATATGCTAAAGCGAAGACTTACGAAGCAGGGGCGATTGAAGCTAGTCCGAATAAAAACTACCCGTTTAGATATGTGGAGGGTGCGGCGCCGGCTGCTCCTCGGGGTAGTGAGTTAGCGCATGTTAATAAAAAGATCCGGAGCTTGGAGCGTATCGAGAAGAAGCGTGAGCTGTTTGGTAAGGAGTCGGACGCTCTGCAGGCACTTCGCTTGCAGCAAGACGAACTTATGAGGCGTCAGGCGTTGGTGCGTTCGTAGTTGCTGACTTTGCTCCAGCGCTGAATAGACGCGGGAGTGTCTACTCTGACGCGATGCTTGGCGAGGCGAGTTGCACACGGTGTGGTCGCTTATCGCCAAGCAGTTTTTTGATTAGTACGTTTTTTGCTAAGGATGCTGACTATGAGTCACTTATTTACAGGTGAGGTGCAGGGCGCACCACCCAGTCCGTCCCCTCCGGTCATACAACCATGGGCCGACAAGTTGCAACTTATTTGGCGGACAAGTGGGCAAGGCATAAGTTACGAAGTCGACTATAGCCTGGCCTCGGACGAAGTGGTTATTGGCACGCTCAAGACCACCGCCCTGGGGTGCACTATTCCCGGGCTGCGGCCTGAGACCAGGTACCTGATCCAGCTGTATGCCTGCAATGCATCAGGTCGCTCTCCCGGTACGGAGTCGTGGAGCACGACGTTGGCAGGCAAAATTCTGCCTCCAGTGCCTACACAATTTGTCGCCAAACCAGCCAAGGACGCAGTACAGCTAAGCTGGCGCGGCTCGAGCCAGGACACCGGGTACAAGGTCAGTTACGGTGTGCTGCCCAATGGCCCGGTACTCAAGAGTTCTACCACTACATCTGTTACTTGCAACGTGACCGGGTTGAACTCGAATACCGAGTACTACTTTGACGTGCGGGCCAGCAACAGCGTGGGGGATTCTGCACCCGTACGCATCACGGCCAAGACCCTGTTGGTGCCGCCTGCACCTACCCAGCTCAAGGCCAGCGCCACTGCCAGTACGTTGCAGGTCACCTGGGCCAGTGTTGTGGGGGCAACGGATTATGTGGTCCGTTACGGTATTGAACCCAAAGGGGCGGTGAGTACCGTTATCGCGCCGGCAGGCGGTTGCACGCTGAGCGCGTTAAATCGCAACACACTCTATTTTGTCGAGGTGAGTGCGCGAAGCAGCAATGGTGAGTCACCGTCTGCACGGGTGACCTGCAAGACTTTGGAGGGCCCTGCGATTCCGAGTACGCCGCGGATTGCTGCCGCCATTGTCACGTTCGATACGCTGACCTTGGCCTGGACGACGTCTGGTGCCCGGGCCAACTATGAAGTCGCCTGGGGGGTCGACGATGATGTTGGAGCAGTCATCGGCCGTCAGCAGACTACCGGCTTGGGCATGACCCTTCGCCACCTGGCCTTTGCTACCCGCTACTTTTTTGAAGTGCGCGCGTTCAATGAAAGCGGCCAGTCGCCACCGGCCGAGGTGCAGAAAACCATTGGCCCGGATCAGACGCAACCGCGCAACCTGCGGGTGCCGGGGCAAACCTGTTTTGGCGTTCAACTGGTGTGGGAGGCGCCGCTCGACACTTCCTACCTGACCGGCTACGAGGTGATCTGCCTTGGCTTGCTGCCGCTTCAGGTGACCACGCGTGAGTGCACGGTAACCGGCTTGCGGCCACAGGTGGACTATCACTTCAAGGTCCAGCCGCGGCGTAGTGCCGGCGCCAATCCGGCGCTTGCGCAAAGCATCACCGTGCGCACCGTCGATCAGGAGCCGCCTACCCGGCCACATCACTTGGAGCTGTCCACAGTCTCGGCCGGGAGTGCCACATTGTCCTGGCAGGCTGCCGAAGACAGCATTGGCGTGACCGGTTATGAGGTACGGCGCAATGGTGGGGCGCCCGTGCTGGTGATACCCACCCAGCACAGCTTCGCTGGCCTGCAGGCGGGCGCGATTGATACCTTCGAGGTCCGCGCGCGTAACGGTGGCGGGAATCTTTCGCTGGCGGGTCGTCTGAGTACTCACGCGGGCTAATGGTGTTTTCGCCCCGGCGCTAGACAAGCGCCGGGGCGCTCCTGTCTACTCCTCGGGCACATAAGAGTAGGCAGGAGGCAGCAGTGGCAACCAACATCATCACCCGGCAAGGGCACGAAGCGCTGAAGCAGGAACTCGACTACCTTTGGCGCGAGCAGCGCCCGGATGTCACGCGCAAGGTTACCTGGGCCGCATCGCTGGGTGATCGCAGTGAAAACGCCGACTACGCGCAGGCACCCCAACGGAGCTACTATTTCCAGCGTACCCCTTGACCGAGTAGGCCTGCAGAAATAGTAGGCCTACTATTTCAGGACTACTCTTTCGAGTAGGAAGTGCAGCTGCTTCAAGGGCCTGTCCAAGCTTTGACAGCCGATGTGCAACGCAAATTTGCTTAGATTTCAACTCCGCGCAGCTTCAAACCTTCCAAGAATGCCTCGCATCTTTGTATGTGAACCAACCGAAAGCTCCTCACACACTCGCGTCCGAGAGGCATGCGCAGTGACTCGCTAGCATTGGCATCTAAACCATTAGCCCACAAATATTTCTACAACTGATAAAGCGCTGCGGCGTCAAGAAACCGTCAAGCAGCGCGATAGCCTGATCTCTACTTACGGCTCACGTTTGCCGTTTCACCCATCGCGCCCTTGAAAATGACTTCTCAACCGGTTCCGTCCTCCTGAAAAAAACGCTTCCTGACGCATAATCATGCCGGCATATTGCCGGCTTCGCTTGCGCCTGTTTCTAAGCTGTAGCCCATTTCGGGGCCAAGCTGACGACCCAGCCTCAGGTCTCAATGAAGAAGCTATAGCGAGCTCATATCACCAGGATGATTTAGAGTGTGCTGCCTTGATCAAGCTGGAAAAAGTCAGGACGCTTTCCGTGCGATTTTGTGAAATGCACCAAAACCTCACATTTCTTGACAACGTATCCACACCTACCTCTGCTCGCGTACAGCCATTGCTGTGAGAAGCGTGCGGCTCTTTCGTGCAGTCCATTCAGAGAGTCAGCCTGCCAAACCCGTCAAAAATTCTTACTTTCGCCCCCTCAAGATCCCACCCCCAGTGGGTGCCACGATCTCAATTCAGACGCCAACCCGTCACATGTCCTGACCACTGTAGCAACATCCTGAGTACCGACCTCAGCCCAGCAGCCCCATCAAGAAACGTGCAACAAGCCACCCATCCCCGTCGAGCCAGGCTACTGCTCCCTGGCAAACAGGTCATCGATATCCATCGCCTCAAGCCTATTTTGCTCCGCACGAGGTGACACGAAATTGAAGTCCTCGGCAGCAAAGTATCCCTTCATTCGGAAGGGCACGTCATAGGCGTCGACCAGCTCATCAACCATTGCCTCGGTGGGATCGACCTGCCAGCTCGTAAACTTGTCGCAGATCTTATCCCTCAGCCTTCTATTAGCAGCGGATAAGTCTTCGCCGTTGGTGAAAATGTCGCCCTCATCAAACATGTCGTCGAGGGAATTACTGATGAACTCATGGGCGAGCTTCGTGAAGGGTTCAGTGGCTTCGTTGATGCTATGTATCTCAAGCGTACCCACAAGGTCACCTAACCCCGGAAGCTCGTTTTCATTAACACCATACTCGATAGCTTGCAGTACGTGCTCTACTACGGACTCAGCGGAAACGATTTCATTATTAATGGCGGTAACTAGGAATTTCCAGCCATTTAAACTCGCCCTGGGTGCAGGCTCGCTAAGTGCTACATCACAAACAGCTTGAAGTCGTTTCGCGTTGGCTGCGTTTGAAGGGTTGGTTCCTATGTGCATGTGCAGGGTCGCCAGATACTCAGAATCACTCTCTTTGAAATTAAGCTCTGCTTCATGCTCAAATAGCTTGAAGAACATGTCGCGCGCAGCTGTGCGTTCAATTAGCTTATTTTTGGTGAGGTCAAGAATCATGGACGCCGAGGTACGGCTCCGCAGGCACTTGAAAACGAATTCAAGGGCTTCGAAGTTGCCTGCGTATCGATGGATTAGAAAGTCTGCCAGTGACGGGTTGAATAGCTTGTAGAAACTTCTGGTGCCTTGCACTGATCGAGTCAGTAGCGAATTTGATAGGAATTTTATGGCAACAGAAAACTCACGCTTACCGTCAAAATTTGAATGTTCAGGCATCCGAAGTCCTGAGGCGTAAGCAGCCTTCAATCTTTTCTCCTCGACCCTGTTGCCATTAAACGCTACCAGTAGAACCAAGAAGCGACCGAAGTCATCAAGCTGAGCGTCGAAAGGGTGTTCCCAAATCTTGGCAGGATTGTCCAGTAGATCCTTGATGTGCCCCCAGTATGCCTCTGAGGGAACATCCACTAAGCGCTGAGGATCAGTGATGAACTGTATGATTCGCGGGTTGAAATTGGTGTGGCGAATGATCTCGTGGTAGCGTTTTTTAACATAAAAAGATTCAGTGTACTCGTGATCCAATCCAGAGTGCCATATGTGGTTGTACAGGATGCGAGCTTTATCAAGTAGCGAAAGTGACTCGACCCTGACCTCCATTTCATTTTTGTCGATTTTGTGGTGATCAAACACGTCATCAAGCGCGCGCCCCTGATTCAAGATCGTAGATCGTGATGTCAGGACAAATTTCTTATGAGCACGGTCATGAGCGACTCGTCTGATGAAGTGGACGATTTGACTGCCTTTATACCCGGATAGTGCTTCGAGGTAGTTACGTCCCAGAAAGTCATCGAAATAGAATAGCTGGGGCCTCTCGGGCTCCCAGGCTTGCTCAGCCTCTTGAATATGTTCGCTGATGCAAACGAGTTCGTATCCGGATGCGGCATAGAATAGGATAAGTTGCTCGGCGAGGGTGGTCTTACCGATTCCTGGCTGACCTGTGATTATGACCGACCCAAGGTCATTCAGCTTGTTCACTCCCAACTGAAAATTAGAGGTCTGGACGTAGATCTTCGACTTCTCGATGATCTGCTTCATCATCGCGTCGCTGCGACCATTGATGGCGTTGTTGAGCAATCCCAGAAGCACCGTAGCACTGCTAATCCAGAGCTTGAAGTGTCGGCGTTCGATCACCGAATGCTTAGGGAGCAGATCGTTCAGATCCTCTCTGCCGTAAACGCTCACGGGGCAGCATGCGCCAAGAGCTGTTACCAGCTCCTCCTTGTTCAATCTCGAAAGCGGATGTGAGACGACCAGGATGTAGCGCTCAGGCTTAAGCGCAGCGATCTTGGGCGCTTCCGATGTGCGCAAATGGGCGACCAGTTTCGAAAAAGGCGTAGCAGCCCAGTGTTTGGCCTGCAGGATCCACTCACCACCATCCGGGCTGAAGTAGCGCCCATCCACGCCTTGGTCACGACCAGGCTTAAAGCGCTCAAATCGAACACCCTCAGAGGCACCGATGAGGTCGGTGCAAAGCACCTCGAATTCTTTGTCGTTGAGGCGCGAAAAATCGTAGTCGTTCACTCAGGCATCCACTCCATGACAGAGGGATACGATAGCATTTAGCTACGTTGGATGAGGCTTTAGCCCAAGCAAGCTGCTGGATAGCAGTTGCGTAGTTCGCTCAAAGCCAAAGAGTACAAATGTACTCCTCGTGGGCGGCGGGGTAGTGATGGGGGGAAGGGGAGAATTGAGCGACCCATTCGCCAGGTCGCTGCTAAGCACTCTCAACGCGCGGTTGCCCCACAAGTAGGTCAACAGCTCGATGAGCTATGGCGTTTTAGTTATTTCAGTGAAGGCTTGCAGCCCTCGATAGGGTAGGTTCGAGATACCATCCGTGAGGCACTGCATCAGGCTGTTGGGGGGATTTGGCTGAGTGGATGATCACCATGAATTTTCGGGCCCTGCCTAAGGCGCAGAGGGCAACCCCTCTCAATTAATCAGCGATTAGCCCAGATAGCTGGACTGCCGCAGCAAGGTAAACAAGGAGTTAGAAACCAAGTGGTTAGAGCCGTATTTTTCAATGACGCTTTCAGGGCAGCCTTCAAGCATGCTGAGGCCCTGTGCAGTGATGACAAACACAAGATCAAAGAGATCGTGTTGGTGATTCCGGCCATGGCAAACCTCAAGGGTTCCACAAGCCTGGTGTCGTTTCTTGGGCCGGAGGCAACAAAAGCGCTCAACAAAGGCGAAGCTGCCGTGCTGAGGGGTATGCCCATCACGCTGAAAACCGAACGCACCTTGTCAGGTTTGACGCCAAATACGCTGGTCGTCTGCGCCTACGCAAGCCAGAGCATGATGGACAAAGTTGATGGGTTTGGGCGGGTTGCTGGGGTCATTGCTCTACCGTTCGCGAAGGACGTTATCAATAGCTGGATGACCTCTTGGTCGCCTTTGGTCGATGGCAAACAGCCTCATCTATCGAGGTCGGTAGCTACCGATGGTGTCGTGTTACAGGCGATGGAGGGATTGACGGCAACAGTGGGGGTCGCCACAGGAGTGCTCCACAACTCGGATAAAGAACGGATTGATCGGGTGCTCAGAATTCTTCGCAAAAAAGGGCATACGCTGGATGCTACAGCGTTACGTGCATGGGCTGTAGGTAGTGGTTGGGCGCCAAAGGCCGCAGATGAACTGGAGAAGCTTGCGACCCGGATTGCTGGGCTGAAAAATAAGCCTACTCTGAGCAGCCCGGATCAGGCGGAGCAGCTCTACGCCTCTTGGGTCACGAAAGCCTCCCAATAGCTGAGAAAGGCCTTGCTTTCGTGATCAATCCGAAAAGGTCATCTCTGCTTGCATGGGACACCGATGCTCATTTTTTCGCACAAATGTGAGAGCGTTCTCGACTGGTGCAACAACGGGGAAGGGGTGAATAGTGCCGGTCGCTCTGCGTGTCTTGCTGATTGCGTCGTCGCTTGCTCCACATGCATTCTAAAATAAGAAGCAGCTTCCCGTGAGGGAATAACGCGCCTAGAGTTAATCTGCTAACAAGGAGACGTGAAAGTGTCTGCCAGCAATATACATGCTCTAACTACCAAAGCTCGAGCGGGCACGAATGTGTGGTTTATCAGAAGTCGTCTGTCCCCCGCCCAAAAACGGCTCGTAAGGCTCAGTCAATTCCAGGCGATAGGCTGGTTTTTCACGGTGGTAGACTCTATGGCCAAAGGTTCCTACCTAGACCAGTTAAATGCGATGTACGCGTTTAACAGAGAGGTCGAAAAATTTAATTTAGGGAATTTTGCTGAGTTCCACCTACTGGCCTCCGCAACTTGGAATGATAGAGTAATTGCAGCTTGGTGTTTGATCGGTGCGGAACAGCGAGCGATTGCCAAGCAATTTGTGGCAGACGAGGCACACAACTTTTGGTCTGACACGCAATTCTGTAGTCCTGGTTGGGACGAGTATGTTCAAGCGAGGGGCACCGCTATCAACGCAGGCGAGACGGAGCGCTCTCAGCTTGATATCGTCAGTTTTGTTGGTCAGCCTGCCCGTGCCCGTCTTGTTTTTGCGCAGTAGAAAATGATGCCAGTGATGTTGCTGTGCACTCAGCCGGAACGCCCTCTTCGCCTGTGGATGTTGAAGTCTCGTGATGGAGAACTGGCTCTCGCTGCAGTTTTCAATCCTGGACAGGATGATTGCCCAAGACGCCGGCTATGCGGAGGGGCGGAGAATGCCGTCCGCTTTGGCTGGCCCACCGGGGCTTGAGATAAACACCAGATTGGGCGAACTGCTGCTAGGTTTTAGGCCTTAATAACCCGCCAGCATCCCAGTGCGCTTGCGAGGGTGATCGCCAAGTCGCTGCTAAGGCAGTCTGAGCTGGCGGTTACCCAGAAAGCAGAGCAACAGATCGCTCAGAGCCATGGCCTCTTGATCGCTCAGGTTGAAAGGCTCGTAGCCCTCGATAAAGAAGCTGCGAGAGGTGTTTGCAGTGTCGAGCATGGCGGTGTGAACCTTCTTGCCCGATTTGAAGTAGACCCTACCTCGCGATGAGGGGTGCAGTTCGATCAGCAGGTTTTCAGCATCCTGCTTGGACAATTTGAATGCCTGTTGATCAATCTTCAAATTTAGACGATTCCACTTCCAGCGGAACTGTGTGAATCGCTCCCTGCTAGCTGAGCAGGCAGTAAGAGGGCGGAGAATATTGTTCGCTTCCTTAAAGCGACGATGGAGTTCCGGAAGGGGAGGGAGGCCTTCTACGTCTGCGTGGATAACGCTATTGCGATAGCCTTTGAGCTCTATCGCCTCCTTGACAAATTTATCCCAGAATTCAGGATATTCCGGATGCAGAGGATAGTTTTCAAGGGTCTTTCGAACCAGTTTTCCCAGTGAGTCTTCTGGTGCTGTACCTGCCATGCACGCGATGTAGTCTTTGACATTTTTTTCGAATTCGATCGCTTCTGCGCGCAGGTCATGAATGGTGGGTTCGTAGCTTCCAGGTATGTCTTGGAAGTGAGTCGGTGGACGGAATCGACGAGACAGTCCGAATACGTGGGTGATCCTTTGCAGCATCTGTTTTTCCTATTTCGATGGGTGGAAGAGCCTTGCTCTAAGCGATCTTGGAGGGTGATATTTTGGATATCGGCAGATCGGTGAGTTTTTTTAGTGAAATATCACCAGCCTAGTAGATCCAGTGCCAGCGACTTGGCATTCAATAGAGCAGTCAGTCATGGGCTGTTGCTGGTGGTGTGTTGTGCTACAAGGAGATCACTGGTAATTTGATAGAGGATAATAATAAGAAGAAGGAATACGTCGTGGCTGATTTTTCTGTTGAAATTGTACCTGCTCCCAATGGGCCGATGTTCGAATTCAAACGCATACCTAGTAAGCAGGAAAGCCAGCCAGTATCTGCTTTTCAGGGTGTCGGATTGATTTATCGGATTGCGGACGCCTTTATTCGCTTTGACCCGTCTCTAAAGACAAAAGCCGATGAATTCGTGTCGCGTCAACTATCTGCGGGCGGGTGGCCAGAGCAGATAGCAGAGTGTTTCGTCGCAGCACCTGATTGGCCCAGTAGAATGCTAACAGCATGGTGCCTTCTCGGCGAAGATGAGCGGCAGAAGGCAGTGGAGCTGGATTATGAGTGCTATATCAATTATTGGCCAAGCCAGGCCTTCATGGAGGCTGAGTGGACGGCGGAGGCTAGGCTATGGATAGAAGCCCCGGTAAACATGAAATACATTTAGTCCGGAGCGGAAAATCTCCGTTCGAAAGAGACATGAGCCCCGAGTGAATCAGGGCATGTCGATTTGGACAACTGACGGTCAGCCCTGGCATGCGGACTCTGTAACCGTCATCATCAGCGTTACTCCACCATCCGCATGATGGAGGTGATGTCACTCCGCCCTCAAGCAACCTTTGTGGACGCGTGCTCTCGGTATCATTGAGTAAGTCTTGTCGGATCCATTTACTCAGTCGAGACGCCTTCCAGGCAGCTACTCTCTGAGATCAAACCCTGCTTCGCAAGCTGCTGCCGCCATGCAGCTTGGAAAGCGACTCAAGGATTTCCATTGAAGTGGATTGTGTTTCTTGCTCGCCAATCCAGCGTTGCAGCCTCAAACCCGTTAGCGCCTTGAGGTGATCTGTTTTCGCTTCATGGAATACGGGCACCGAGTCGAGAGCACGCGATTCGGTGGCGACCACCAACTCTTTGGCATGCTTGGCTTGCCAAATGAAATGGCTAAACATCAGCTCCATATGAATCCAAGGAGACCCTGTTTTGTCTTCGTCTTCGATCGAGTGCTGTGTGGACAGGGAGTGGTCGGTGTTCAAGAAGAACAGTGCGGTGGAATCGCTAATCATCTGCTGCAGAGCTGTGGCTAGGATCATGTACACATGGGCGGTCGAGCGATTGCGAAGGCCGTAGTGATAACGAGTGGTACCTTCGATTTTGCAATGTTTTTCATCAATTGCCTTCAGGAGTTCGTATGCCGAACCCCAAACCGTAGAGTCGATGAAGGCTGTTATCCCTTTCTTTTTCAGATCCAGCGCGAGTTGGATCGCCAAGTCTTGATCCTGGAAGGAATGGGAAATGAAGATGTCGCATCGTTGGGCCGGGAATAGGTGCTTGATAACGGTTTTGGCATCAATGCTGACATTGTCCTCCAACAGGTAATTTTTAAGCTTGACTGTGGAGGTTTTAAGGGTGCTCTTGAAGTCTCTGACCTCCCTGGTAATCGGGAAGTGATTGGGGTTGATGTCAATGTTGAAGCCGTATTCCATTTGGTGGTTATCCTTTACCGAAAGTATTGTCTGGATCGTGCCTTGGTTTCGAAGGTTTCACTGATAGATTGCGCTCGCTGTTTAGCCCGATTCCTAGGCCATGGGTGAACAGGCCAACGTAGTCGAGCAGCTCGTCGTAATCTTTTTTGTCGGGTGTGAGCAAGTGATCAATCGTGGCGGAAGCGCCACCAGGGCTGCGGAGCGCGATCACATTTGCCTGGGGATGATCCCATTTAAACTGCACGTGCTCGTCGAGGATACCTTGTTGCCCGCCGATGAAGACCGCGGCCTCGAACTTGTGGTGGCTGAACATGGCTCTTCTCATGAGTTCCAAGCTCGACTGCCGGTCGCCAGTTGAATCTACTTCAATCAAGTTTTCAAACCTGAGGTTCACCTTTGGAGCTACCTCTGCGAAGTATTTTGACTGGTAGATCGTCACGGCAGCTCTGTTGTCGACTCCTAGATCCTCGCAGACCGCGAGAATGAGAGGGGAGATTGTGGGATGACCACCAAATACGAGGTGTTTACGACCCACTACGGTATACAGGAATGTCCGAAGCGCTGCCTGGATCAGCATCGGATCACATTGTTCATAGAAACTGTTGTCGGTGCTTGGAACGCTGGCAGAAAGGAAGATTTTGCCCATATCGTTGGCCTCAGATTTAGCTGGATGGAGGGATGCGCTGGTTCAGGCGTGTGCCCGATCTCGAGCTGTCGAGTGATCATTCACCATGATTGCCGGCGGAGACGCTTGCAGGTCAATCTCTGGAAGGATCGTGTCGAACAGGCACGGGGTTCCTAGTACCAATCTTGGAATCGATGACCAGCGGCGTTCGCCTTCACTAAGCGCGCATGCCCATCAAGCCTGTCTCCGAGCCATTGCATGTGGGCTTTCCAGGTTCTTTCTTCGATGCCTTCTTCGTTATAAATCACGGCAACTGGAGGCGAGTGCTCCTCCAGCGATGCCTCATAGAATGACTCGCTGGTTGGTACGCGAAGCTCTGGGTAAACAACGATTTCTTCATTTTTTACTGAGACCACCAATCCTCTTCGGGACGAAGCGCCCAGCACTTTACCGCCGGCGGCCTCTACCGAAGACGTTAGCTTCCCGACAAGATCCCGGTACCTGATCGATACGCTTTTGCTTCGATAGAGCTCGATTTTCTCGAGAATCTCGGTCAAAGCATCTGACTGAATCAGCCGATCTGCCCCGAAATCAGAGTCCTCCAACTGAACTTGTCCGCTGATCAAATGGATGTTGGTTGCTTCAACGCGTGGCCACCCAACGCGAAGCATGGCGAGTTTCCTCAACGAAGCCCTTTCGAACTCCAGTTCTGTCCAGCGGCCTTCGAAGTACCCTGAGCTATCGAGGTAGACGAGTACGTCGGAGTCGCAGAGGCGCTGCCATAGCACCTCTTGGAAGTGCTCTCCAGGTAAAATCCCGTGGGTATCGAGGAAAACGTCGTACTGCCTCGCACACAGTTCTGAATACAGCTGCAGGGCAGCTTCTGTGGACTCTTTGCGTCGATAGCTGAGGAACACCCGGCGCTGACGTGGGATCAGCGAGCTTGCCTCCAGGAGACAGCTCGCAAGGATAGCTGGGCCCTGGGTCATCGCAACGCCATTCAATGCTCCAAGTTTTCCAGGAAATTCGGCTTTAAAAGTGTCTGGATCCCGCGCAACCGGAATCAGTGGTACTCGGCGGTCAATCAAATACTCAATGGTCGCCTCATCAGTGGCATTGATGCTTGCGCAAAGGGCTGCGCAGCAGCGATCAAACTTGGGTCGGAAGCGCCTGGGATCTCCCCGAAACAGTGTCACGTCTTCATGAAGCACTAATCCGAGTTCCGAAATTCGCTCCTCTAGAGCGGCCTCGATCTCATCGGCAATAACGGTGGGAAAGTCGCCTAGTAGGGCGAGGGAGTAGCGAGCGTCCATCAAGCTTCCGAGCCTCTCTGTATCGTTGACATGCGCGTGACCGTTGCGAGGACTGCGCCACCCAAATGCCGTATGGGTAACGCTCAGTCTGCTGGCTACGAGCTGAAGAGTGGCGATAGGCTATCAGGTATTCAAGGCGCATTCCTCTTGAAAACCGCGCCAGAGAGGCTCACCCCCCAATGGTTACGCCGGCTGGACTGGCAAAGACAATCCAGAGCTTTTGGTGGCTCTGCGGGGCTCACAAATGGAAACCATAAAAGTCGAGATGGCCAGGCATGCTCCGTGCGACCATTGCCGCATCACAGCGCTCTATCTCAAGGAAATCCAATGCTGATGAGATTCGACCCTCCAACCCGCATCACCTACATCGCGTTGACCTACGCGATACCATGCTTGGCGATGTTAGCGCTATGGATGCAAGACGATTTGACGAATCTAACTGCAGCTCTGACGCTGGGTGTGGCTGCAACCTTGTTTCTTCGAATGGAGTGGATTCAGAACTTCGTTCGGGCTACGTGGCAACGTGAGTATGAACAAAAACTGGCCGCCACGGATGCGGCATTGGCTCGGGATGATCTAACCGCTATAGAGCGTCGTCGGCTTCAGCGCTATCGTAACCAACTGGCTGATCGCTACCATCTGGTTACCTCTCCCGCGGTAACCTACAAGCCGATCAATGTCATGGGGTATGTGCTCAAACTCAGTGTTTACGCGTTCAAGAACTAGGTCGAGCTTGCTGGATTCTTAGCCTGCGGCTTTTCCGCAAAGCCGCTACGCTGCTGGATCACGACTTCAAGCGCCGCGGGCTACAGGGCATGTTTTGAGAGTCGGGGGCAGGGTCAATTGAGTCACGCACTCAGTGTTCGAGATGGGTAGCAATGCTCACCTCGGCACGCTCAAGCTTCGAAGGAGCAGGGAATGAGCATTTTTAGTTGGCTGTTCAAAAGGCCCAAGGCCGTCAACGCTGAAGCCGACTCCGGGTCTCCAAAGGGGCGTCGCCCAACGCTCCAGGTTTCGCGTGATGAGCTTTTTTTGACGGTGGAGTCGCTCGACTTTTACGGCTTGTATCAGCTGTCTAAGTCAAAGCAGTGGGCGATTGGGTGGCGCGACTCAGATCCTGCGGCGGGCCGAGGAGGACATCGGGAGTCGGGCCTTGGAGCCTACGTTCTGGCGGATCTGAGCAGCGGTACGGTCAGTTGCAACGGAACCATGGCCAGGCCGAACAACGGTCACGTTTCCGACTCCGGTGTTTTCTGCTTGGAGGACTGGCATTTTGGCAGCTCCCTTTCTGGAACATTCAGTGTCTTCGATCCCGCGGGAGCTGTAATCATCACGAAAGAGCTCACGGCCAATATCTTCACCAGCGGCATTTCTAGGAATGGGAAGTACGCTTTCTGCGCCACAGCAAACAGTCCCAGTGAGCATGGCAACAAGGTCTTCCTGTTCGACCTGCTCAAGCGGGTAGAGCTGTATTGCGTCACTCCAAAAGCCGGTTGGCCCGAGAGCTATGAGGTCGACGAGAAAACGGGAGAACTGATTGCACATTTCAAGGAGGTCGGGAGCTTCCGTTACGGCATAGATGGCCAATTCCTTGATGGTGATCAACTCGAGGATGCGAATCTCACCTCGTCTCGGTTTGAGCGCATTCTCCTCTCAGCAGAGAAGGTGCTAGGGGAGGTCGATCTATCAAACGAGCGCGCTGTTGAAGTCCTCGATGCTGTCCAGCGTGCCAGGTCGCTTGGCGCAGACCAATATCCTGCTTGGAGAGCCACTGCCTTGAAAGTACAGGGGCTCGCGCACGAGCACCTGGGCCAGTATGCCGAGGCAGTGCAGGTTTACGAAGAAGCGCTTTCTCTGAACCCTAAAATCGGCGTGAAGCGTAGACTCGCTTCTGTGGTGAAGCGGATCAACACTAGATAGCAGGAATGGTCTCTCAGGAATGCTGGGCGCGGTTTGTGTAAAGGAAGCGACTCGGAGAACCTCGAGCAGCCCAGACTTCCATGGCACGCTGAACGATCCGGTGTGTACTGGCTAGATTGAGCATATTCCGTTCAGGATGCCAAAGGGTTGGCACGAACCTTCTGTCGTGCGGCGAAAGAAAGACCTCGAATTCGTTGTAAATGATGTCGGGGCCGCGCCCCTTCGAGTCCTGCAGAGCTCGGACTATCTGATCCTCTAGCTTGAGAGCCTGCAGACGCATACAGGAGTTGATGACCACGATGTGGTGGTCGTTCAGATTTTTGGCTAGTTCATGAGCCTCAAAGATGATGCTGTCCAACACTGCGACCTGGTGCACTTTCTGGCTCCGTATTGATGCGACCCGCTGGCACCTTAGAAAATCTCTCTGCCAGCTATCTGATAAACCTCAAGCCCGGGAGGTCGACAGTCTCGCTGCGGCACGTTCATCTGCTGCATCAGGTTCAGTGACGGCGCGAACCAGCCCAGTCCGCCTGAAGAAGCACAAGCCATACACTCAAACTGGCTTGATTCTCTGTGTAAACCAATGGCCAACGCCTCATAGCACTGAATGTAAACTGACAGCGCTTGAGCTTCAGCTGTAACAGCTGACTGCATGAGGATTTCTGAGCGTTTCATCAGTCCACGCGAGCCATACACATACCGCAAGTGCCATGCATGCATACCCAAGCACTCCCGCAGTTCCAGCGACGCTCATGGATTCCACGTCTCGATAGCACCACACCATCAGGTACCCCATCATTGCGCCCAGTGCCGCGCGAAAAGCTGTCAGCAGGCTTCCACCGATGTTAACGAAGAACGAATGTACCTCGCGAGATTTCCGAATGAGGCGGTACGCCCGGAACGTCACCCTGAAAATGAAAACACTCACCAAGCCGAAGGCGAAAAGCAGCCAAAGGTAGTAAGACATCAGGGTAGGAGCCGCCAAGAGCGCATTCACCAGGTCGCTGACCTCTTTGGAAGATGTGCACGCAAAGAAAGGCGGTGCACCGAGGAAAAAGGCATAGGTCAGTTCTCTGCGGGCGCGTCGGATAAAACCAAATTTCTGGTCTCTTTTCTGTAGCAAGGTTACGGACTTCCTGTATGTGACGACTTGATCAGCTGATCATTAAAAGCGGAATCTTGCGAGCCCCAGTAGGCCTTCAAGCATCTGCGAGAGGTAGTTCTCAGAGCCGAAGGCGAATCCTGCGGCCAGGGTAGGGGCCTTGAATTCTTCGGTTGCGTACTCGTGAGCGAAGCGGTTGATGGTCTCCGAATGCCATGAGATCCGTCCGCCTGCGATGGTTCTGATCTTACGATTGTGAATGATGTCGATCAGCGATTCCTCGCTGATTAGGCGCGTTTCGCAGAAGAAAAGGAAAGAAAGAAACTCAAACCGTTCGTAGAGCAATCCTGCGTCGTGCAGACCTGCAAAATCTGGCGCCCAGCGCGGTGCCAGTACTTCAGCGAGGCGGTTGCAGAACGGTGTAGTGGAGCTGTCTTGCCCCTCGAACATTCGCCAGCGTTCGAACAGGCCGATGCCCGCTTCGACGTACAGCGGAGCGAACCTTTCCCCTATGGTGCTAGGGATTTCGTGGCGGGCAATTAGCGGAGTGCTGAACAGTTTACGGAGCTCTGTCAGGCGTTCAGCCCGGACTAACCCCATTCCGTACGCGTAGATGACCAACGTCGCGGGATAGCTCTTCAGTGAGACCCAATGCTGCCAGCCGGACTGCTCTTTTTGAGATGCGGCATACAGCCCTTTGATGGCGTCCAGTACCAATGGGTACTCGCCACCGCTTCCCCAGCGTCCCAAAACTGCGCAGAGGCGAGCGAGAGGTTCGATAGTGGCTTCGTAGCTGACGACCCGCTCTGTGAAGTCTTTCGGTGCATCTCCTTGAGGCGGTGAAGTGAACAATGGTGTCAGCTGTGTGAGGGAGCGCTGAGTCTGTGCTGTGATCAGGTCATCTAGCTGGATCCTGTGTTCCGGCTTCGCGAGGAAACGCTTGGCCATTGCAAGTGTCAGTTCTATTCCTGCCGGGTTGGGTAGCCGGGACTGTTGGATGGTTTCCAGCTTAAAGCTCAAGTCATCAAAGAACGTGTCCGCATCCAAGCCATTCACCACGGTCGCTCTGCGCTGCGTGATGAGCTCTTGGCCGCGTTCGCTTGGGCGGCCTCGAGCTAGCCAGTATGTTGGATAACGACGAGAGGGGGCTCTGATGAACGCAGCTCTCAGCGCATGATCCCACTCACCTGACCAACCCGCGACGATCAGCCCAAACTCATCGATGATGCGATCAAGGAGCGTATTGAATGCGGGTGGATAGTCTCCCAACTCATCATCCGTGTTGAGGATCCTGGCATCCTTGTAATCGCCATGGATTTTCAGGATGTAGCAAGTCGAGTGGGTAAGCGGCTCCGCGCCGGCGAAGCTATCAGCCGAGCTGACCACACTAGGTTCGATGCCGACATCTCTTAGCGCGTTTTCCATCAGGCGATCGAAGTTCGTTGTCACAATCACGCGAATGTGGCCCGTCTTGACCATGTTCGCGATAGCTCGGTGTGCACGTGTGGGCAGTTTAAGGCCGTCCTCGGCCTCCTGTTCATTCGGTTCGAGAAAACCCTGAATTATGGCTCTGCGTTCGGTTTGGGTCGCCGCCAGGCGCTCAAGCAGCTTAGAGTAGTTGGGCTGTTCACTCGTCTGCGCTACATACCAAGAGACCCAGTCATCCTGATCGCCCGCTCCTGTGGCGATGCCCCAGCGTTTGACCAGTTCCATTGTGATCTCCCAGCCCGTCTGTATTCCTGCGGAGCGGGAGACGCCTGAGCCAACAAGGACTGCGTAGACGCCTTTGTTCTCGAACATGGAGAAAGCAATTTGAGCAGTGGCATCAGGGGCTGTTGCGGTCATGCGGAGTCCTCGGTCATTAAGCGTAATACGCTCATAGGCAGTCGTGCATTTCAGTCCCTTGGTACCGAGCCGACGTAGGCATGAGCTCCATGCCACAAGGATGCTCGCCTCAGTTCACCCCCGTCCAGTCCAAGTGCTGGCAATTTGCCGTGTTTGCGTTCAGAGTGCTGTTGCCTGCCTGCTTCTACACGGGTGTGCTTAGCATTGTCCGCTATGCGGATCAGGTTCAGGAGGTTTCAAAACCTCGCAGAAACTACAGATCAGAAGGGATTCAGTATGTATGTAGGGCTTGAGTTGACCAGCTATGAAAGCTATAGCTCGGTACCCGCGTCGGAAATCCAGAAGTTCAAGGATCAGGTGCAAGGTCAGTTCGGTGAGGTGTCCGACTACCTGGTCGATGTATTCGAAGGCAGGCGTCTGATCGACGCTAACCTGCTGTCGAGGCATATCTTCCCTCAGCAGCAGAGGACGCACGTGTTTCTCTCGCACTCCCATGCTGACGAGGATAGGGCTGTCGAGCTTGCAATTAAGCTCCGTAATTGTGGCGTCAACGTATTCGTGGATTCCTGTGCCTGGGGGGCGTCACAGCATCTTATTGAGAAGCTGATGGCTTTTTACGCAGACCAGAAAGCAGACGGACAGCCACTGAGTGAGCGTGAAGTAAGCGATCTTTCGGCTGGCGTGCATCTGATGCTGGTAGGTGCGCTTCAGGAGATGATTGATAGAACGGAGCTTTTCGTGTTCCTGAACACTGAAAATTCCGTTCCCTTGAAGGCTTACGAAGGTTCAGATCGCACGTTCTCGCCCTGGATATATTCGGAGCTTCAGTTCAGCGCAATGGTGAGACGTCGGGTGCCAGCTCGCCGCAGACGCCGTAGCCCAGAGGTCTTGTCGTTGGAACACGAGCAGGCCAAACGCTTGCTGCCAAATTTTGCTCACAAGGCACTCAACTCTCACCTGCCCAAAGTCGACGGTTCAGAGTTCAGTGGCTGGATTGAGCTTTTGCTCGAAAAGGGTGAGCTCGCTCTTGACAGCTTGTATGGGCGCTTTGAGATACCAGGCCAGTTCAGACGGCTTCGGGCTCAGGCGGCTGCTAGGAGTAAAAAGCTCTTGTAAGAAGGCTCCTGGCACCTTCTCAACACCTACATGGATTGAAAAATGGCATTTTTTACGAAGTCTGAGGCTCGTGCCGCAGCAAGACGAGCGATGAGGAATCGCAGCCTCGGCGAGATGATGACCGAATCGATGGAGTCCAGTAAGCGGGCGACCAGCTTCGACGTTTTCCTGTCCCACTCGATCAACGATGCTGAGCTGGTACTCGGGGTGAAGGTGTTGCTGGAGGAAATGGGCAAAAAGGTCTACGTCGATTGGGTGGACGATCCTGAACTGGATCGTAGCCAGGTGAACAAGCATACGGCGGCGCGGCTGCGGGGCCGGATGAAACAGTCCAAGACGCTCCTCTACATCGCTACCGAGAACGCTACGAATTCGAAGTGGATGCCATGGGAGCTGGGCTATTTCGACGGCCACAAACCTGACAAAGTCGCCATCCTCCCTGTCCTGGATAAGGAAAACCAGAAATTCGAAGGGCAGGAGTACTTGGGGTTGTATCCGACCGTAGACAAAGACAGCTTGAGCGAGCCTTCTCGGCAGAGTCGAGACCCCCTTAGGGATCTGGAGGCCCTGCGCAGGGGACTTCCGGGCGGGCCGCTCCCGGGGTTCGGTAAAATATACCTTTGATCGATGACGTAATTTTCACAATGCGCAGCGTACGTTGAGATAGCTCCCTAATGATTGAGTCCAGCCCGCTCTCCCCATCGCGGGCTTTTTTTTGCCTCCGATTTCATGCCCAGAGAAGGTTCTCGTTTCCTAGACACGCGGAGAGCGACTTGTCCACGAGGCTGCCTGGCCGCATTCCGGTTGTTGATGCCTGAGCAGAGCACCTCGCAAAAACAGACTCACGACTAGATCCCCACTTCAGCTCGAGAAGCAGTGGGCTGACGATGTCATGGGAGAGATCGACGAGAGCCTCCCGCTGGGGCTGGTAACGGAATTCTGATCTCTACCTAGGGGCGATTTGGAGCTGCTTACCGCTCCAAGAATCGCGCCTTGAGGAGTAAGCGCTGACCAGGCCGTGCTGGGTTAATCATAAAGATATGTTATAACGTATCTTTTTTGGCTGGGCATTCATTGCACGGCTACCCAAGGCATGAATGACCTCATGAAATCACTCAGATCTACGCCGCTCCTCCTGTCTGCGCTTTGCCTCCCACTTTTCGAGTCCAGCGCATTCGGCGCAGAGGCCACTCCGATTGCTTTGCCTGCTAGCACCATAGCCGCCGACCTCCTGGAAGACGAATCTACCGTGGGACTAAACGTGGCGACCACGGCTGGGAGTCGTTTGGGCCTTACCGCTTTAGAAACGCCTGCAAGCACCACATCCCTGACTGGGGATAGCGTTCGGAGCCATGGAGACTCCACCGTCCAAGATGCTGTAGCCCGCAGCCCTGGTATCACGAATATTGGCGCGCCTGGCGATGGTGGGACTGCGTTATCTGCTCGCGGATTCACTGGGCAGGGCTCAGTCATGCAGCTTTTCGACGGTACTCGTCTCTATTCGGGCATGGGCTCATCGACGTTTCCCGTAGATACCTGGTCGGTCGATCGTATCGACGTGCTTCGAGGCCCGGCTTCGGTTCTTTATGGAGAAGGCGCGACGGGGGCAGTGGTGAATGTCATCCCGAAAAAGCCATTTGATGGAGAGATCCGCAATCGACTTCGCCTGGGTTACGGTTCCAACGACAGCCAGCAGACGGCACTGGACAGTGGCGGCTCACTGAGTGATGCATTCACATATCGACTGAATCTGAATCAGCTGCGTAGCAATGGATGGATCGATCACGGCGATTCTCAAGGCACATTTATTAGTGGCTCGCTTCGCTGGCAGGTAAACGAGGCGTTCTCGCTTCAGCTATCGCATGACTCGGGTGACCACACCCCGATTAACTATTTCGGTGTGCCCCTCGTTGATGGTCACTACAAGAGCAGTTTGCGATACAAAAACTATAACGTTGGCGGGGCTAAGCAGCATTACGATGACCAGTGGACGCGGCTGACGGCTACCTGGCAGATTTCCGATGCGGTCAGTTCTACCAATGAACTGTATTACCTGAAGTCGCGGCGTCGATGGGCTAACGCGGAAAACTACAATTGGGACACCGATAACCAGCAGCTACTGCGTAGCGGGTTCTACGGTATCAAGCACAATCAGGAGCAGGTTGGCGACCGACAAACCTTCACGATTCAGCACTCCTTATTCGGGCTGAACAGTCAGAGTCTTGTAGGGTTTGATGTCAACCGTATTCGCTTCAAGCTGACCAATAACTCTCCTTACTATGATGTGGTGACGGCTGGCGAGCCGATCGATCTGCACCACCCGAACCGGGACGGATTCCACAGCGCCTCGGAATACCTTCCATTGTCGAAAAGCGTTACCCGCCAAGCTTCATTCTTTGCAGAAAATCGGACTGAATTGACGGAGCGTCTGTCTCTCATCACCGGCTTGCGACGTGATTATGTGGATATCAACCGAGACGACCTGCGAAGCGGCTCGAGCTCCGGAAAAAATCTGATTGGAAATAATTGGAAGGTCGGCATCGTCTATGAGTTAACGCCTGACATGTCCATCTATGGTCAGCAGTCGACCAGCACGGACGGGGTAGGGGGGCTAATCAGCCTGAGCCCGAGCCAGCAACAGTTTGACCTAGCCACAGCCCGTCAGACCGAGATGGGCTTCAAGCAAATGTTTTGGGATCAAAAGGGGTCTTGGACAGTTGCTGCCTATCACATTGTAAAAAAGAAACTCTTAACCGCAGATCCGCAAGCGCCTAGGTCGTCATTACAGGTGGGTCAGCAGTCGTCGAACGGAGTCGAAGCCAGTCTGGATCTTCAACTGCCCTATGACTGGAAGCTCCAAGCAAATGCCGCTCTGGTAAAGGCGAAGTACGACGATTTTGATCAGGCGGTGAATGGCGTTGCGGTGTCACGCAGCGGCAATCGACCGGTTAATGTACCGCGCCGCACTGCCAATCTCTGGCTGGATAAGGCGTTTTCGCAGGACTTGAATGCAGGGGCGGGCCTGCGCTATGTCGATGCTCGCTATGCCGACATCGCGAACACGAACAAGCTTCCCTCCTACACCGTCGTCGATGCAGCCGTTTCCTGGAAAGCCTTGAAGAACACAACATTGGGTCTGCAGCTCAGGAACGTTTTCGACCGAGAGTATGCGAGCACGCAATACAACGAGGGGCAGCAGTGGATCCTGGGCGAGCCTCGCTCCTTCTATCTGACTGCCGACATTGACTTCTGATATGACAGGCGCCCTATTAACCATCAGGGACGTGGGCTGGACATCACCAAGGAGTGGTTCTGGCGTGGAGCCATTCACGCTCAATAACATCTACATGCGCATCGAGTCAGGCGAATTCGTGGGGCTTATAGGGCCTAACGGAGGAGGAAAGACCAGCTTACTGCGCTGCGCCATGCGCTACAGCAAGCCCGAAAGTGGGCTGGTAGGTCTGGCAGGAAATGACCTGTGGGCGCAGCCGGCGCGATGGAGTGCCCAGCGAATTGCTGTCGTTGGGCAAGAGTTCCCTTCGGCGTTCGGTTTGAGCGTGCGGGAGGTGGTGACAATGGGGCGCATTCCGTACCAACGGGGCTTTCAGAGCGAAAGCGTCAAAGATCGCCTAAGGGTCGATGATGCACTCGCGACCATGGACATAGTCCACCTCCAACATCACGAGTTTGGGCTGCTTTCCGGTGGAGAAAAACAGCGGACGTTGCTCGCCCGGGCGGTGGCTCAAGATCCCCAGGTACTCATCCTGGATGAACCTACCAATCACCTTGATCCCAAGCATCAGGTTGAGCTACTGGCTCACGTCAAGAAGCTGGGCGTGGCGGTGATCGCGAGTCTTCACGACCTCAATCTAGCCGCGGCTTTTTGCGACCGACTTTACGTAATCAAGGATGGGCGGGTCGCTGCCCAAGGACGCCCGTGGGATGTCCTTACACCGGACACCTTGTTCGAGACCTACGGCGTTGAAGCCTTTGTTGATGCGCATCCGCAAACCGGGACGCCCCGTATTACTTGGAAAATCGCGTGAAACCTATCCTTACGCTGGCAGTTTTTGCGGTCAGCTTGTTGGCCTCGATCAATGGCCAGGCGAGTTCATATCCCGTCACCGTCAAAAGCTGCAATCGAAGCGTCGTTTTCACCCACCCACCTGCACGCGCGGTAAGCCAGGACGTAAATCTGACAGAAATGATGGTCGCTCTTGGGCTGCAGTCTCGAATGGTCGGGTATAGCGGTGTCACGGGCTGGAATAAACCAACTGCGGGATTGATGACAGCCCTCAAGGGGTTGCCTGAGATAGCCACGCACTATCCAACCATGGAAACCCTGCTGAACGTGAACGCAGATTTCTTCTTCGCTGGCTGGAACTACGGAATGAAGGTTGGGGGTGATGTCACGCCTCAGACGCTGGAGCCTTTTGGTATCCAGGTTTATGAGTTGACCGAGTCCTGCTCGCTCCTTGACTCAAGTGCCGCGGCTAGCCTGGAACAGGTCTACACCGACCTGGCTAACCTCGGGAAAATCTTTGATGTCGAAGATCGCGCACAATTGCTGATCACACAGCTACGCAAGCGTCAGCAGGCGGTTACTCATCGGGTGGCTGGCAAGAAAAGGCCGCGGGTGTTTGTCTACGATAGCGGAGAGGATCGTGCATTCACCGCGGGCCGACAGGCTATCCCTCAAGCCCTGATTGATACGGCTGGCGGGCAGAACGTCATGGACAAGCTGAATGCCAGTTGGACTCAGGTGGGGTGGGAAAGCCTGGTAGAGACAGATCCGCAGTTCATTGTCATCGTCGACTACGGCGAACGAAGCGCGGCGGAAAAGATCCAGTTTCTGCTCGGGAGCCCAGCACTGCAGTCTGTACAAGCGATCCGAAACAAGCGCTTCGTGGTGCTTCCCTACAGTGCGATGACGCCGGGAATTCAGAACCTCGATGCCATCGAATCTTTAGCTGATGCGTTTGATAGGGGGCGATGATCGTGGCCCCGATCAAAACCTCAAGCGCTTACGCCTGGCTCCTTGTATTGCTGGTATGCCTGATTGTGTTTGCTTGCTTATCAGCACTCGCTATCGGTGCTGCGCCTGTGCCGCTCAACGTTGCGTGGCAAGTCGTTCAAAGTCATTTGTTCGGGGCTGAGCCTCTGGATGCCACATATGGGCAGGATCACATCATCTGGTTGATCAGGGCGCCAAGGGTTGTCTTGGCTGTGCTCGTTGGAGCGGGGCTCGCAATGGTTGGTGCTGCTCTCCAAGCGGTAACGCGTAACCCGTTGGCTGATCCACACCTGTTAGGGGCCACGTCGGGTGCGACCCTTGGAGCCGTGGTTGTCGTCATATACGTTGGGGAAATGCTAGGTCAGTTAACGCTTCCGCTGGCCGCATTTTTCGGAGCATCCGCCTCTCTGTTATTGGTGATGGCGATCGCGCGCAAGCACGGTACCTTCACGAGTGATCGGCTGCTACTGAGCGGTGTAGCTGTCTCGTTTGTGTTGATGGCTGCGGCCAATCTTTTGCTGTTCTTGGGTGATCACCGCGCGAGCTCATCTGTGTTGTTTTGGATGATGGGTGGACTTGGCGCGGCTCGTTGGGAGCTGCTGTGGCTTCCGTTCAGCGTGATTCTGCTGGGCGGTTTTGCGCTGTGGGCGTGTGGCCGTTCTCTGAACGCACTGATGACCGGAGAGCAGACGGCAGTTACCTTGGGTGTGGATGTCCATCGGGTACGGATCGCTGCATTTGTCGTGACGTCATGCATGACAGGGGTAATGGTTGCGCTGAGCGGATCAATAGGATTTGTGGGGTTGATGGTGCCTCACATGGCCCGGAGACTTGTGGGCGCCGAGCATCGACGCTTGATTCCGCTCTGTGGGCTGCTCGGTGCGTTGCTAGTGGTGTGCCTGGATGTCGTCGCCAGGACTGTGATAGCGCCTCAGGATTTACCTATCGGTGTCGTATCTGCGGCGATAGGTGGTGTGTTTTTCATTGTTTTGATCTATCGCAGCTAGCCGATGGACGAGGCTCTCTAGGGAGGCACACTGTCTGGCTACCACCCCCGGCCTGCAGCAATAAGGATCTCGAGTATTGCCGTAGGTGAGCTTATGGTCGCCACAGGTATCCCGGGGTGCAGCTCTGCCGCCGTGGATGAGCTCATAAGAAAAGACTGTTCTGATCAGCAATTTCCAGATCTAGCTGATCTCCTGGGGCGCAGGTCTGATCATCGTTCCAGATCAACGGTGCAGAAGGTGAATCTAAGTGATATGTTATAATGTATCATTATGTGATTGGGTCTCCTGCTTTCCTATGCACAAACATTCCTTCAATTCTCTGCTGGCGATGTCCGCGTGGCACCGGCTGATAGGTGCGGCGTTCGCATTGATTCCGTTATGGCTCGCCATCACCTGGGCGGTGTCTTTGCCATGAGCAGCGTAGCGATTTGCGTAGACGATCTATCGGTCTCGTACGGCTCAACTCCCGCCATCCGCGGGGTTTCGGGAGCGTTTGAACATGGAAGTCTCACAGCCATCGCAGGCCCGAACGGGGCTGGTAAATCTACCTTCTTGAAGGCCTTGATGGGGGAGGTTTCTGCTACAGGCACCATCGACCGTGGTGCGTTAAAGGCTCGCGACATTGGCTACCTTCCCCAGGCATCCTCAATCGACAGAAGTTTCCCAATCACGGTGGCAGATGTCGTTTGTTTGGGGGCTTGGAAACACATGGGTTTTTTTGGTGGCGTCTCCTCCAAAGCTACTATCGCCATGCGTCAAGCTTTGCAGGACGTCGGCTTGGTGGGCATGGGCGATCGCCATATCAATGCACTGTCGGTAGGGCAGTTCCAGCGAGTCCTATTCGCAAGATTGCTGGTTCAGGATGCGAAGGTACTCGTTCTTGATGAGCCTTTTACTGCAGTCGATTCTCGTACCGTCCATGACCTGACTCAGATCATTCTGAAATGGAAGCAAGAAGGGCGGACTGTAATAGCGGTGCTGCACGACTTCGATCAAATCAGAGCGACCTTTCCGAGAACGCTATTGCTATCCCATACCGTCATTGGCTGGGGTAGTACTAAAGATGTGCTTACAGATAAAAACTTGAACAGGGCTCGCGCTCTGGCTGAGCAATGGGGCGAATCTACCGATCAAAGGCAGTATTTGGCATGACGCTTTTTTCTTTGCTCATATCGCCATTTGTAGATTACGGCTTTATGCGACGTGCTTTGGTTGCAACCCTTGCTATCGGATTGAGTTCTGGGCCTGTCGGTGTGTTGTTAATGCTCAGGCGTATGAGCTTAGTCGGTGACGCAATGAGTCACGCTGTACTACCTGGTGCTGCGATTGGCTTTATGATTGCAGGCGGACTTTCTCTGCCAGCTATGGGGCTTGGAGGGTTGATCGCGGGCCTCAGCGTCGCCTTGTTGTCGGGGCTAGTAAGTCGAGTGACTTCGTTACGAGAGGATGCGAGTTTTGCAAGCTTCTATCTCATGTCTCTCGCACTAGGCGTAATGATTGTTTCGTTGCATGGCTCAAATCTTGATCTTCTGCATGTGTTGTTTGGGACGATACTGGCGGTAGATAATTCTGCTTTATTTTTAGTGGGTGGCATTACGTCTTGCACCTTGTTGGTGCTTGCTATGGTCTACAGGCCTTTGATAGTAGAGTGCATTGATCCAGGATTTTTACGAGCTGTAGGTGGGCGGGGAGCGGTGTTTCACTTCATCTTTCTCCTGATTGTCGTGCTGAATTTAGTATCTGGGTTTCAAACACTTGGTACGTTGATGGCGGTAGGGATGATGATGCTGCCGGCAGCAATTGCGCAATTGTTGTCAAGGCGCCTCACCACAATGCTGATGATTGCTGCTGCAAGTGCGGTTGTGTCGGGGTATGTTGGTTTGGTGCTTTCCTACTACTTGAGTGTCGCATCTGGGCCCACGATCATATTAGTCTGCAGTTTTATCTACATCCTCGCACTGCTCTTCGGCCCTAATGGCTTTCTATGGCGAATGGTTCGCCCTGTGTCACACAACCTGTGAAATAAGGAGATGAGATGCGACTCCCCCGTGCTCTGCTTGCTCTGATTAGTGCTATAGGATTAGTGATATTTGCTTTGCCAGCAACAGCTAAGACTTTACACGTTGTGGCCAGTTTTACAGTATTGGCAGACGTGGTGAAAAACGTAGGTGGCGATAATGTCCAGGTCAAAAGTCTTGTTCCTGCTAACGGCGATCCTCACGATTTCCAGCCGTCGCCAAGTGATGCTAAGGCGCTCAAGGAAGCTGATGTTACCTTCGTGAGCGGGCTAGGCCTGGAGAGCTGGTTCGAAAGACTCGCACGTGCATCTGGTAGCGAGAAGAACCCTGTCGTCGTTTCGGAGGGAATCGAAACCCACACGTTCGAGGAAAATGGCAAGACCATCGCTGATCCGCACGTTTGGAATAGTGCATCAAATGTAAAAATTTGGGTGTCGCGTATCGAGGCTGAGCTAAGCAAGGCTGATCCGTCTCAGTCGGAGGTTTTCCATGCTAACGCACAGCGTTACTTGGCGAAGCTTAACGCGCTCAATACTCGTATAGGTATGCACCTTGCCGAGGTGCCAGTTGAACAGCGCAAGGTGCTCACTAGTCATGACGCTTTTGGCTATTACGCAAAGGAATACGGGGTTACTTTCTTGTCTCCTCTTGGCGTGTCGACAGAAACTGAAGCTTCGGCAGCAGAGGTGGCATCGCTGATTGATCAGATTCGTAAGGAAGGCATAAAGGTCTACTTCATCGAGAACTCGAATGACGCCAGGCTGGTTAAGCAAATCGCAAATGCAACAGGTGCACAGGCAGGAGGGGAGCTCTATCCGGAGTCTCTGTCCGACACCAATGGCCCGGTGCCGACCTATCTGAAGATGATGGAGTACAACACACAGCAAATGGTGCGCGCTTTCAGAAAGTAGGGAGGAGGGGCTGGCCGCTGTTGAAGACGGCCTAATAGTTTCGCCCTGTATCATCAGCGCTGGAGCTAAGGCCTCCTGACACTACCTTTTAATGCGGTGATAGATCTGAGGGTAGGCCAGGGCACGTTCGAAATTACGAGCCCTGGCCAATCCAACTACGCAGCACAAGACTTGATGAGGTAGACCACGACCACTGCAGTGATGGCCGCGAAAACTGCGCCATGGAAGGCAATCAGCGTTTTGGAACACGAAGCGTTGAACCAGTTTTTCCAGCCCTGACCTTTGTCGATCACCATGATGAAATCGATCTTGTCTTTGTCCGTCGCACGAACTTTGTCGTAGAGCCTCCGGTAGCAGCGCTCGAGCGCCAGGAAGTAGCCATCTAGGCCCCAAAAGGCGATGCCTGGGATGTAGGCCAGGAGAGCGAAACCCTTGTCAGAATCCTTGGCGGACAACGCGAAGAGTGCCGAGATCAGGATGATCGACCAGCCTTTGAGCAGGAACGAGTTTGTAGAAAGGCGATTGACTACGCCTTGAACGAATTCGAGGTGTTTGAGCTTGGCATCCATGGAGAGTATCCGTCAAAAATTACTGTATAAAAGATCGATTGCTTTCGAACCTTTCAGAATAGACGCCTGCAGCATCCACTTTCGGAAATCGCTTTCTGCAATAGATGTTAGGTGGCTAGTAGGTGCCTCATGGGCAACGTTCAAATTCTCACCCGAGTAAACTTCGTTAAGTGCACGTTTGTTTACTATCACAGTTGATTTGCGTGAACGACGACGCACCAGAGTACTGAAATTGAGCTCCATGTGAATCCAGGGAGAAAGCGTCTTTTGTTTCTCATCCACCGAGTGCTTAAGTGAAATCGATTGGTCTGTATTCATGAAGATGACCGTGTCGGTCTGATCAATCATGCGCTGCAGGGCGGTGGTCAGAATCATGTGCACGTGCGCTGTCGAGCGATTACGTTCGTCATAATCGTAAGTTTTTTGACCTTCACGACGACAGTACTTATTGTCGATGGCCTTTAGCAAGTCGTAGATCGAGCCCCAGATGCAAGAGTCAACAAACACATTCAAGCCGCATTTTTCCTGGAGCTCCAGTGCGATTTGGATCGCTTCGTTTGCGTCTGCGGAGGAATGGGACAAAAAAATGTCGGCCTTCACTGCTGGAAAGAGAGCCTCCAAGATGAGGGATGCATCGAATGTGTCCTCATCAATCATTAACTTGGCCAGGTCGTCAACGCGCTTTTGATTTGCATCTTTATAAGCATGGACTTTCGTGAAGTCGACGGGGTATGGGCCGGTGTTAATGCTCAGGTTGAAGCCGCGATCCATTAAACTCTTCCTTAGTTACTGAAAATCCGTTCGCTATTCGGGTCGATGCCTAGGATGCTGTTGAACAGCGAGAAATAGTCTCCAGACTCTTCAAGCGCCTGGATGGCTGGGTCTGATTGCGTGCAGGGAAGGGTCGCCGTAGCGCCGCCGCCGGCTCGGACTGCGATCACTTTGGCGTCAGGGGACTTTTCTCTGAACATTTCATATTCATCGATAATACCCTTCATACCGCCTATGAAAATACCGACCGCAAATTCGTTATCTTCAAGCATCCGCCGGCGCATAGACAAGATGCTGTCTTTCAGTTCTTCTTCTTTGGCGACAATCCGGATGTCAGCAAATCCCTGGTTCTCGAGAGGGAACTTGTCTTCAAAAAATGCGGATTGGTAAATGGTCACACATTCGATGGTGTTGAGTCCAAAGCTCCTGCCCGCGGCATAAACCATGGGTGTGATGGAAGGATGCCCGCCAAATACCAAGCGTTGTCGTCCCAGTGCCAGGAGCAACAGTGATCTTACCGCTATTTGTATTTGATACGGATGGCAAGAATCAAAAAATTCTCTACCATAGGTTGGCACGCTGGCGGATAGAAATATTGATTTCTTCATTTTCGCCAATCCAGGAATCGCCAGCCCGAATTGTAGGGTTCGACTAACCGCACATCCTTTTCTAGGTAGTTGCTGATCCATTCCATATGTGTCTGCCACCTACGTTCTTCAATACCCGCATTATCATATACTACGGCCACCGGCGCAGGGTGATTGTCAAGGGTGGCGTCGTGCAGGGTGTAGGTCGTCGGCACGCCGAGCGCTGGATAGACGTAAATTGGCTCTCCACGTTTTGGCTTGACGGTGAGGCTGCGTCGGAGTGAATAGCCCTCGATTGTTGCTTGGGCACGCTCCAAGGAGGTACCGAATGCGTTCATCAGCAGGCGATAACGGGTAGCGACGCCTTCTGCGCGCAGATCCTCAGCCGATCGGCAGATCCGTGCGAGGCATTCATTGGTGAGCGACACGCCATCCGACAAGAAATCGTCTTTGGTCAGGCGTAAATCCAACGTAGCTTGGCTTCGATCATCGAGAGCTACTTCTGGCCAGCCAGCCCTGAGAATGGGAACACCGCGGAACACGGCGCGCCCAAACTCTGCTGTTGTCCAACGGCTGTCGAAGTAGGACGGGGTATCCAGGTAGATCATGACATCGCTGTCGCACAGCTTTTGCCACAGCACCTCCTGAAAGTGCTCCCCTGGCAAGATCTCATGCGTGTCGAGAAAAACGTCAAACAACCGTTCTGAAAGTGCCGCATAGAGCTGTAGCGCTGCGGTGGTTGATTCCGTTCGTCTGTAGCTCAAGAAAACGCGTCGTTGGCGAGGCAAGAGCGAGGCGCATTCCAGCAAGCAATTTACGATGGTTGGGACGTCCGATGAGTCCAGTCCCAGCCCATTGAGGATCGATACTGACGGAGGAAACTCCGCGGCCAGATGCCCGAGTTTCGATGCGACAGGAATGACGGGGACACCATCCTTCATCAATTTAGTGATGTGTACGTCTTGTCCATCAGGGAGAGGAAAACACAGGGCTGCGGTGCATTTTCCGTTGGCTACGCGGTACTCGGCAGGCATGCCTGTATACCAATCGACCTCAATACCGAGGTTGAGTGACAGTACCGCGAGCTTCGCTTGCAATGCTTCGTGGAATTCATCAACGAAGCCTTCGGGAGGTGAACCGAAAATAGCCAGGTGGTAGGAGGCTTCCTGCATGATGATTCTCAAGGGCAGAGTGGTGAAGGGCGCGCGGCTAGTATCGGTTGCGGATCGCTATCGCTTCTTCGACCCACCTGCCAAGATTCTGGGAGATGTTGGCGTACCGGGTCGCGCTGTCGTAGCCCGCTGGATCGTAAGTGCGAACGATGTTGGAAAGAGGGACATTGTTCACATCGAAGCCGTTGAACGGATTTGAACCGACTCTGGAGGTCTGGTTGATGCGATCAGTTATGCCGTGAATGTAGACCCCGACCAGGCCCATGCCTTTGTTCCAGGCTTGCTCAATTTCGTAGTTGATCCATTTGCGTCCCGCCGTTTGTGAGCCGATAAGCACAATCGCGCAGGAGCAGCCGTTCATTTCGGCGGCAATCCAGTTTTTGATTGCCTGTTCGCTGCCATTTTTCACAGCTTCCCAGCCGTTGTCATAGGCCTCGCGGGCGCCATGGATAGCCCCGATCGAGCGAATCTTAGCCGCTCGCCAGTTGTCGGCCTCGTAGTGAAAGCTGTAGAAGCAATGGCGCATGATTCCGTCTCCGCGCAGGTAATGCAGCACCGAATTCTCGGCGCTGCGAGGGCGTTGATATCATAGGGCCGCTACTCTCGGGGCGCTACATCACGCTTGCAAAAAGGCTGCGCAGACTCAAGCGCTTGCGCTGGACGCTCGTTCTTGAGCGTGCGCAGTTCAAGTTACGCCGATTGCTTGGCCTTACTGGCTTCCAAGCGCAGCTGAGCCTCCCTGGAAATTACACGGCGCTCCAGAGCGTCTGGAGCTTCGACTGCTGCAAGCAGCCAAGCTATAGCTTGGGTCAGATCCATCACGCCCAGATCCTCGCCATCTCGGCTACGAATCGCGATGGTTCCTTCTTCCTGTTCCTTAGTGCCAGCAACAAGGAGGTAGGGGATGCGCTGTAATGTCTGTTCGCGGATCTTGTAGCCGATCTTCTCGTTCCGGGTGTCAGTCTCAACCCGCAGGCCATTGCAGCGCAGTAATGTGGCGATGTCTCGAACGTAATCTGCATGCTGCTGCGAAATAGAGCAGACGACCACCTGAATCGGTGAGAGCCAAGCGGGGAGTTTGCCAGAGTGATGCTCAAGCATGATTCCAGTGAAACGCTCCAGAGAGCCGAAGAGTGCTCGATGCAGCATGACAGGGCGCTTGCGAAGGCCATCTTCGTCGACGTACTCAATGCCGAACCGTTCAGGCAGGTTCATGTCCACTTGAAGCGTGCCGCACTGCCAGTCCCGGCCTATCGCGTCGCGCAGAACGAACTCAAGCTTGGGCCCGTAGAACGCCCCCTCACCTGGATTGATCTGGTAGTCGAGGCCCATTTCTTCTAAGGAGTGGATCAACGCCCCCTCGAGTTGATCCCAGGTTGCGTCACTGCCGATTCGGTTGGCAGGTCGAGTAGACAGCTTGATGCGCACGTCCTCGAAGCCAAACTGGCGATAGATGTCCAGTACCAGACCCACGACGGATCGGCATTCTTCGTTCATCTGTTCGGGGGTGCAGAAAATGTGCGCGTCGTCTTGGGTGAAGTGACGTACCCGAAGCAACCCATGGAGAGAGCCGGAGGGCTCATACCGATGGACTTTACCGAATTCGCCCATGCGAATCGGCAAGTCGCGATAGCTCTTGAGGCCGTGTCGATAGAGGAGGGTGCCGCCTGGGCAATTCATCGGCTTGAGAGCTAGGGCGCGACCATCCTCGGTTTCGGTCGTGAACATGTGATCACGATAGTTATGCCAGTGCCCGGACGTTTCCCACAGGCTGCGATCCATGACGTCTGGCGTGTTCACTTCGACATAGCCCGCGTCATTCTGTCGGCGTCGCATGTAGGCGATGAGAGACTGAAACACCGTCCATCCCCGCGGGTGCCAGAAAACTGATCCTGGTGCGTCGTCCTCGAAATGGAAAAGGTCGAGTTCTCTTCCGATCTTGCGATGGTCACGCTTCTCGGCTTCCTCAAGTCGAACGAGGTGGGCTGACAGCTGCTTTGCATCGGCCCAAGCCGTTCCGTAGATGCGCTGTAGCTGCTCGTTCTTTGCATCACCGCGCCAATAAGCCCCCGCTAGCTTGGTCAGTTTGAATGCCTTCAAGAAGCGAGTATTGGGCACGTGAGGGCCGCGGCACATGTCCACGTATTCTTCGTGGAAGTAGAGCCCCATCTCCTGGGTATCTGGCATGTCCTCGATCAGCCGAAGTTTGTAGTCTTCGTGTCGTGCCTTGAAGATCTGGATGGCCTCATCGCGCGGCGTCATGCGCTTGACGACATCGTACTCTTTGGCGATCAACTCGCGCATGCGAGCTTCGATGGCTTCGAGGTCTGCCGGGGTGAATGGCCTTTCAAACGCTACATCGTAGTAAAAGCCCTCATTGATCACCGGGCCAATGACCATCTTGGCATTCGGGTAGAGTTGTTTGAGTGCATGGCCAACCAGGTGGGCGCATGAGTGACGGATGATGTCCAAGCCTTCATCATCTTTAGGGGTGATTACCTGCAATTTAGCATCGCGGTCAATCATCTCGCAGGCGTCCACCAAGCGGCCATCAACCCTTCCTGCCACTGTGCTACGTGCCAAACCGGCGCCGATGGATGCTGCTACGTCGTGGACAGTGACGGGGTTGTCGTAGGTACGAATTGATCCATCTGGCAGCGTGATGGAAACAGGGGAGGGGTGTGCGTTATCTGGCATCGTCACAGGCTTCTCGATCTTAAAATACTGTGGGTCGTCCGCTAGCGGACGCCCTGGTCATAAATTGAGTGGGCTGCAAGTTCTAGCAGCGAGTACGGCTACTCCCGCAGGGCATCAGCTACACAAACCTTCCAGCTCGGTCTGGATCATGGTGGGCTTCGACTTCACCCGTTCGTACAGCTTGGGGTCAGTCCACTGGGCAGTGATCGCGGGAGAGAACTCAATGAGGTCGAGGTCAATCAAGCCCATACGGGGGTTCACAACATCCTCGCGGAAGCACTGCGCATACCCCGTCTCGGTTTCGTGCACGATCACAGAGTGGAGCTGAACGCCGGATTCACCGCTCTTCATTTCGGTGTTCTCCAAGGCGGCTTCCACCAAGCGGAAGATCAATCTGGAGAACTGCTCAGCACTCGGTGACACGGGGATGAGTACCCAGCGCTCTGAATGCCTGCGAATGGACGCAATGTAATCAGGATCATCCTGTGACCAGATCGCGACGGCGTGATCGAAGGCGTCGATCAATTCACGAACGTCCCCTTTAAGCAGCCCAAAGTCATACACCATCTGCCCGTGATCCAGGGCGTCAGCTTGCAAGAGCAGCTCCACTTTGTAGGAGTGCCCATGAATCGAGTGAGAGCAGCGACGGGTGCTGCAGCCTCGCACGATGTGCGCATTCTCGAATTTGAATAGCTTACGGATCAGCATGAACCACCTTTTTCTTTGCTGCCTTTCGACGGTACAGGGTCAAATCCACCGGGATGCAGTGGGTGGCAACGCAAGAGCCGGCGTAGCGTCAACCAGCTGCCCATCAGCGCGCCATGAGTTCGCAGTGCTTCTATCGAGTACTGGGAGCATGAAGGGTGAAATCGGCATCGATTGCCTAAGGCTGGGCTGATGAACAGTTGGTAGCCGCGCACCAATGCAATCAAGATCGCGTTCGGCCATCGCTTCATATCACGCTCCTTGCTGCCGGGCGCAGCTTGGAGCCTTCTGGGCTGTCCTCGATGCTGAAGCCAGCTTCTAGCAACTCGTCACGCAAAGCGTCGGCTCTCGCGAAGTCGCGCGCACTACGTGCTTTGTTTCTTGCTTCCAGCAATGACTCAAGATGCTGTCGATGACTCAGCGGTTGTTCCAAAGGCGCTACTGGGGGGCTCAAGGCAGCGAGGGCGGCGTGAGGCTCTTGCTGCAGTAGGCCGAGCAGTCCAGCAGATTTGAGCAGCCGTGCTTTACTGAGCGACCGCATTTCATCTGTCTCCGCCTGATCAAGCTCCGCCCTGATTACATGCAGCCGGGCCAGTGCCTCGGTCACGCCCAAGTCATTCTTCAGCGAATTCAGCACTTGGTCGTCCGGCACCACATCAGCAGGGGCGGCCAGCGAACTGACCTTCGACAGGGAGGTATAGAACCGAATCAGGGTTTGGACAGCAGACTGCAGGCGCTGCGTATTCCAGTCCATTGGGCGGCGGTAGTGGGTAGACAGCAGCGCAAATCGAATCGCTTCTCCAGGTGCCTGAGCAAGCAGGTCTCGGACTAGCAATACGTTGCCCAGTGATTTGGACATCTTCTGCCCATCGACGGTAACGAAGCTGTTGTGCACCCACGTGCGGCAGTAAAGTGTGCCGTTCGCACAAGCGCCCTGAGCAATCTCATTCTCGTGGTGAGGGAAAATGAGGTCTTGGCCTCCACCATGAATGTCGATGGTATGGCCCAGGTGTCGACCAATCATGGCAGAGCACTCTACATGCCATCCTGGTCTACCTCGCCCCCAAGGGCTGCTCCAGCCGGGCATTTCAGATGTCGAAGGTTTCCAGAGAACGAAGTCCAAAGGGCTGCGCTTATAGGGAGCTACCTCGACCCTTGCCCCCGCCAACATGTCTTTGGGTGAACGCCCTGATAGGTGGCCGTATGCGGGGTACGAGGGGACATGGAAGAGCACATGCTCTTGCTCGACGTAGGCATGGCCGCGATCAACGAGTCGTTTGATCAGCGCGATGATCTCTGAAATATGGTCGGTAACACGTGGCTCCAGGTCGGGCGAGGCGACTCCAAGGGCTGCCATGTCTTCATGGTAGGCATCAATGAAGCGGCTAGTGATGTCCGCTATGGGAGAGCCTGACGCGATTGCTGCCGCATTGATCTTGTCGTCCACGTCCGTGAAATTTCGCGCGTAAACGACCTCGTTAAATTCGTGGCGCAGCACTCTGGCAAGGATGTCGAAGACAACTGCAGGTCTGGCATTCCCGATGTGCGCGTAGTTGTAGACGGTAGGGCCGCATACATACATGGTCACCCGATCAGGCTGCTCTGTGCGCAACGCTTCTTTCTGGCGGGTGAGGGTGTTGTGAAGGAGAATGCTCGACCTCATACGCTGATGCCTTCGATATGTCCTGCTTTGTCTTTAAAGGCTCTGAACGTCGCCTCGATCATCTCTCGTGTTACGTCTTGAGTGATGAAGACCAAGCGGGAACGCCGGTCGTCAGTCGGCCAGGCAGGAAGAGGCGCGGACGGATGGAAGATGTGCTGCACGCCATGCAGGGCGATAGGCGTGTCTCGTCCCTCAATGTTGAGGATGCCTTTAACCCGGAGGATGTTGCTTCCCAGCAAGGTCATTAACACCTCAAGCCAGCATTCCAAAGCAAGCTCACTGATGGGGTTGTCGATGGTGAAGCAGAACGCACGAATTCGGTCGCCGTGGCGGTTTACGTCCTGCTGCGGTGCTCGCAAGCCCGCAGAGAACAGCCCTCGATTCATACTGTTCTCAGGCTGAGGTGCGACTTGGAATTTAGGGGCAGAGGTGATCTGGTACGCGTGCTCCTTTAACCAGCCTTCAACATCGGGCGACTTACCCTCGTGGGTGAACAGGCCCAAACCGAGAATCTTCTCAGCCTGCAGCTCGCCGTTCTGGATTTCCCAACGAGGTGCTGCCGGGTTGATGTCGGCGAGCCGCTCAAGCAGATCGGCCCTGTGTTCTGGAATCACGAGGTCACCTTTGGTGAGCAGCAGCACGTCAGCCATGGCTGCTTGCTTGATCGCCTCCTGATGACCATCAAGCGTTCCCATTCCGGTGGCCAGGTCTACTGTCGCAACTACACCATCAAGTCGATATTTTGGCGCAATTTGGGCATGCGTCATGAGCGTGTGGATGATCGGTGCAGGATCGGCCAAGCCGGTCGTTTCGATCAGTACACGGTCAAACTGGCGGTTCCCCTCCCGCGAGAAACGCCATGTGATGTCTCGCAACGTCTGGACAAGGTCTCCGCGAATGGTGCAGCAGACGCAGCCGCTGCCCATTTCCATGACGATGTTCTCGTTACTGTGGGTAACCAGAAGATGGTCGAGAGCCATCTCACCAAATTCGTTGATGATGATCAGCGTGTTGGCAAACGCCGGCTGCCTCACCAGCTGGTTTAGCAATGTCGTTTTGCCGCTGCCCAGGAATCCAGTCAGCAGCGTGACGGGGATCAGCGAACGCTGCGATTCACTTCCCATGATCAGCCTCATGTCGGTGAGGAGCAGACCACGCAGCAGCGTCATGAGGGTGCAGGCTTTCCAAGTGTCTGACGTGGACTCTTGGGGCTCGGTAGTTCGAAAGGGCTGCACGAATCCGCCGTGCGGCATCTTCTACGAACATGAGGTTCTGACCATTCAGTGCTGCGAAGGCTTGTTCGTCGGCTCGTTTCACCGCGGTCTGCACCGGCGTACCCAGCGCATTTTCTACCGAGTTGATCAACGAGAGGAGGCCCAAATTGGCAGCTTGTTGATCAATTAAGACAGAGACACGCGCCTCGCTCCGCTGGCTATGTGGAGTTGCTATGGATGCGTTTGCACGCAGCCATTGCGCCACGATCGCGGGTTCAACTGCGGACTGATTTGTGAACGCTTTCAGGAAGCTTTCTTCGACTAGCTGACGCGACAATGCCGCTGAACAGGGGCACGTCGATGAGTAGCCGATCGTGGCTTCAACGCTCAAGGAAAACGCGCCCTCTACCAAGGACGCATTAACGTTCACTGGGTACGATTTCCAGCCAGACAAACCCTCGGTGACTAGTGCCGGTCGGCGCACGAGGAGATCAAAGTCCAGCTGAAGGCGAGCGCTTCGGCTATCACAATCGTGATGGCTTTCGATCATGCTGCTGAGCAACTCGCGAACATGCGGTGGTGAGATGTGATGACCTTCTCCCCAGCTGTCCAGTAGGCGATAGAGCCGGGACATGTGGATGCCCTTGACTTGGGGTGCAGGTAGGTCGACTTGTACGTCCGCTCTGGCATGAAGCTCGCGGTGATAGCCCGCTTCGTCAATCGTCACCGGTATGTCGATGCCTTGCATGCCAACCCATTCCAGGGGGCCAAGGGTCGGGGCAAGATCGGTGACGGAAACGTCGGGTAGTTGTGCACTCATTTGGTATGTCCGCAGGTGTCTGGCCCTCCCATGACAGGAGGGCTCTTTCAATTCAGTTCCAGCCTGGAAGTGGGTTGGCCAATTTCATCCAGCCCTTCGGGCCTAACGCCATTTCTTCATCGGTGAGCAAGCAGGCATCGAAGCTTGCGCGCAGCGCGGGCTCATCCATGTCCATGCCGATGAGTACGAGCTCTTGTCGTGCATCGCCCACGTCCTTGTCCCACTTGGCGCGAATGTTCTCGACGGACTCGGTATCCGTCGGCCAGCGGTCTTGTGGGATGGCTGCCCACCAGTAGCCCGCAGGGCCATGTCGGGCCACTGCGCCTGCTTGCGACCAGTTGCCCGCCATTGCCGGCTCGCTGGCGAGCCAGAAATAGCCTTTTGAACGCACGACGCCTGGCCATTCACGCTCCACCAGCTCATGGAATCGCTCGGGATGGAATGGTCGACGGGCGCGGTATACGAAGCTGCGGATCCCATACTCTTCCGTTTCAGGTGTATGGGTGCCGCGCATTTCCTGCAGCCAGCCCGGGGCTCGAGAGGCCTCGTCGAAGTCGAACAAGCCTGTGTTGAGCACACGATCCAGAGGGATTTTGCCAAACTCTGAGATCTCCATCTTTGCCCGAGGATTCAGGCTGTTGAGGATCGCGATGAGTTGTTGCCGCTCGTCCTCACTGATCAGATCAATCTTGTTGAGAACGATCACATCGCAGAACTCGATCTGCTCGATCAGCAGATCTACTACGGTGCGAACATCCTCTTCTCCCAGCGATTCACCTCGTGCCTGCAAGCTGTCGCGCGAGCTGTAGTCGCGGAGGAAATTGAACGAATCCACCACTGTGACCATGGTGTCGAGCCGAGCTACCTCGCCGAGGCTGCGACCATCCTCACCTTCAAAGGTGAAGGTCTCCGCCACGGGCAGGGGTTCAGAAATGCCAGTGGACTCGATGACTAGCTGATCGAATCGTCCTTCTTTGGCCAGGCGATCTACCTCAAGCAGCAGGTCTTCACGCAGGGTGCAGCAGATGCAGCCGTTGCTCATTTCAACCAGCTTCTCATCGGTACGGGAAAGCTCTGCGCCTCCCTCACGAACCAACGCAGCATCGATGTTGACGTCACTCATGTCATTGACAATGACCGCGACCCGTCGACCTTCACGGTTATTCAGAATGTGGTTGAGCAGCGTGGTTTTGCCGGCTCCCAGAAAGCCAGAAAGGACTGTCACAGGAAGCTTTGTCGCTTCACTTGAATGTTGGGCTGTCATCAGGAGGTCTCACGGAAAAGGGTGACGAAAATAAGGGACTCGTCGGTGCTAACTGTCGGAGGTGCGATCGAGCTTGCTACAAGTCGCGCATTTCCCATGAAGCTCTATGGTTGAGCTGCCCAGGGAAAATACGTTTTGCTTCATCCAGGTGCCGAGGTACCGGTTGAGCGATGGGACGATGAACTCATCGACGTGGCCGCATGAGTCGCAGATTGCAAACGCCCTTACACCTTGCTCGGTGGAAGGGGGAGCACATCTCACATAGGCATTCAGAGATTCCAGGCGATGCACCAAACCACGTTCGGCGAGACAACCGAGTGCTCGGTAAATCTGGGTGGGCGCCTTGAAACCCTCGCTCTTCAAGCGTTCAAGAATCTTGTATGCGCTCAGCGGCCTGCTCGACTGCTGAAGGGTTGCCAGCACCCGTTGCTGATTAGTGGTCAATTGCATGCGGCCCCCCTGTCGAACGTGAAACTTGAGTCTGAATATCTATATTTGGCATGTTATAACGTAACATTTGTGGGCGCGCCACAAAAAAGTCGCGAGGGCGTGTCAGGGTTCCGGGCGGGTGAAGGCGTATGAAATGCCGAGATTCTGTCTGGCCGGCGGAAATTTTTGAATGTGCGGAAGGTGTATGGACAGACGTAGCTTGTTGAAATTTATCTTGGCTGGTCTAGCGCTGCCGGCCTCGTTTGCTGCGCAGGCATCCCAGGCAGTTCGGCGGGTGAGCGTCGTTCGCTCGGGGGGATCTACCAAGCTTCTGCTTGACCTGAGCGGCCCGGTGATTGCGAACAGCTTGAGTTTGGATTCTCCACCGCGCTTGGTACTTGATCTTCAGCAAGCTGCACTTGATACGACGCTGGACGGTCTCTTGCTCGACGGTACATCGATCCGCGCTGTGCGTAGCGGGAAAACACCCACGGGGGATCTGAGAATTGTCCTGGATCTGGCCAAGTCAGGTATCCAAGGGGAGCTTCGACCTATCTCAGGCAATGGCCGTAAGTTGGAGCTGCTTCTTCCTGATCTACCTGTCAGGGGAAGCGTTGTCGCAGCTGCTACTCAGCAATCACCGGTACAAGCAAAGGGGAAGGTCAACCGAGACCTCCTGGTAGTCATTGATGCGGGACATGGCGGCAAAGACCCGGGTGCGGTTGGTGCAAAAGGGGAGCAGGAGAAGATTGTTGCACTGCAGATCGCTACGCTGCTGGCTAAACGAATTGATGCCCAAAAGGGTTACAAGGCTCGGCTCGTGCGCTCCGGCGATATCTTCATTCCGCTACGCAAGCGAGCAGAGGTGGCACAGCGTCTGAACGCTGACCTGTTAGTTTCTGTTCATGCTGATGCAGCCCCAAGACTTACCGCATCAGGGGCATCTGTCTTTGCGCTTTCGCAGAATGGCGCCAGTTCTTCAATGGCGCGTTGGATGGCTCAGCGAGAAAACGGGGCTGATTCTGTCGGTGGGGGCTTGGCCGTGAAGCTAAGGAAAGAAGACCCGATGGTTGCGGGTGTACTGCTCGACATGTCGATGAATGCCACCATTTCAACCAGTTTGGATCTTGGGCATCAGGTGCTTTCGCAGTTGGGACAGGTCTCGGGGCTGCATCAGTCGAAGGTTGAGCAGGCTGGGTTCGCGGTACTCAAGTCTGCCGCCATACCATCAATTCTGGTCGAAACAGGTTTCATCTCCAACGTCAGGGACTGTCGACGGCTGCACGATACACGTCACCAGCGCAAAATTGCCGATGCGATTTTCGCGGGGGTGGATAGCTATTTCCGGCAGCAGCCACCACCAGGCAGCCTGATCGCCTCTCAGGCCAGAGCCGAAACAGCCTGAGGGATAGCGCACTCTCGCGACGCTGCAGCCTGCTCAGCGTCGCGAGATCGTGATGTCAGCCACGGTTCAATCGCTGAGCGGCCTCGATGGCAAAGTAGGTGAGTACGCCACTGCAGCCGGCTCGCTTAAACGCCAGCAAGGACTCCAGGATGACTTTGTCCGGATCCAGCCATCCATGATCAATGGCGCCCTTGAGCATCGAATATTCACCACTTACCTGATAGGCAAAGGTCGGAACGGCGAATGTCGCCTTGACGCGCTGAATGATGTCTAGATAAGGCATACCTGGTTTGACCATGACCATGTCCGCACCTTCTTGAAGATCCAGAGCAACCTCTCGCAGGGCCTCGTCGCTGTTTGCGGGATCCATCTGGTAAGTGCGCTTATCGCCTTTCAGTGCTCCAGAGGAGCCGAGGGCATCTCTGAAGGGCCCGTAAAATCCAGAGGCATACTTGGCCGCATAGGACATGAGCCGTACGTCTTTGAGATCTGCTGCGTCCAGGGCTGATCTCAATACGCCGATGCGTCCATCCATCATGTCCGAAGGCGCGAGCGTGTCGATGCCAGCCTGTGCCTGCACAATAGCCTGGCACGCCAGAAGCTCCAGGCTTTCATCATTTGCGACCAAACCCTTGCGCAGCACGCCATCGTGACCATGGTCGGTGTAGGGATCCAAGGCTACGTCGCCAATCAGGCCGAGTGTAGGGAAGGTCGACTTCAGTAATCTGGCTGCCTTGCAGACCAGGTTGTCCGGATTAAGCGCTTCGCTGCCTTCGCTATCTTTTCGCTCTGGTGATGTCGCCGGAAACAGCGCGATAGCGGGAATTCCGAGCTCCACGGCTCGCCCGACATGGTCAATGAGTTCGTTGAGGCTCACCCTTAGCTGGCCAGGCATCGAGCTCACGGGTTCATTTCGACCCACACCTTCTTTTAGAAAAATGGGCCATATCAGATCGTTTACGGACAGCGTGTTTTCAGCTACCAGCCGACGCGTCCAATCGTCAGCACGGTTACGACGAAGACGTGCGGCAGGATAGCTTCCTAGTGCTGGAAAGTGATTCATGAGTCAGTCTGTATTAGCGAGCAATCAGAAGAACAGGCTCATCCCTATAAGGATAAGCCCAGATTGGATCAAGCCTCGATCGAAGAGTGATGGCCAGTGATCAGCCACTCGTCGTTGATGCGCTCAAAAGTGAAAAGGAATCGCGCTGGTACAACGCGCTGCTCGCCGCCATCCCGGTAGACGAAGGTGTAGAGCCCTCCGACAACCACGGTACCCAGCTTTCGGCTTACCCGTTTTTTGAAGACCTGGATGTCGCAGACAAGGCCATCGTTGGCTAGGAAGTTCTCGAAGTAGTTCCGGCGACTGTCATCGCAATCACGCACCTGGTTGGACAGTGTAGGAACCAGAATGGCATCTGCGGCGTAGAGCTCAAGAATCTTGTCGACATCGCGAGTAGCGACGGTTGCCGCCCACCGATAGAGGGCAGCTTTAGCTCCCGCGAGGCAGGCCAGCTCGGTGTCGGCGTACGTTTCAGTGTTGACGGAGAGGGTAGGGGCTTCGCTCATAAATGCTTACCTCATGGGTCTGAATTGGGAGGTGAAATGCTCATGCTAGAAGAAATATATGATACGTTATAACATAACTATTTTGATTTGGGTCTCGGATCATGTTTCTCAAGCTTGAACAGGCGGGGGCGGGAAGCCGCTTCGCTTTAAGTGACGTGCTCAGCCAGGTGCCCTGGAGCTCTCAAGGTCTTGTCGCTGCAATTGCGCTGCAGCATGACAGCGGTGAGGTGCTGATGCTCGCCTGGATGAATGAAGATGCGCTCAGAGAAACCTTGGAAACCCGTCGGGCCTGTTACTGGTCGCGTTCTCGGCAGGGCCTCTGGCGTAAGGGCGAGACATCTGGGCATGTTCAGCACGTTAAGGAGGTTCGCTTGGACTGTGATGGGGACGCGTTGCTGCTACTCGTAGACCAGGTCGGGGCTGCATGTCACACGGGTCGTCGCAGCTGTTTCTATAACGTAATCGACGGTGATGAGGTGGTGGTGACTGGCAATCCAGGGGAGGCTGAAGCATGAGCCGCATTCTTATCAGAAATGCTCGGCTAGTGAACGAGGGCAACGTCTTCGATGCCGACGTTCTTATTGCCTACGGTCGGATTGAGAAGATCGCCGGAAGCATCAGTGGCCATAACGTACCCGTCGAAATCGATGCGCAAGGTTGCTGGCTTGTGCCCGGAATGATTGACGATCAAGTGCATTTTCGAGAGCCAGGCGCCTCACATAAAGCGACCATGTCAAGTGAATCGCGAGCCGCTGTCGCAGGTGGGATCACCAGTTTCATGGACATGCCAAACACCAATCCTGCGACACTTTCTGTCGACGCTCTTGACGACAAAAAGGCACGGGCTGCTGCGTCCTCAGTAGCCAACTATGGCTTTCATTTTGGCGTGAGCAAAGACAATCTGGATATCGTTGCCGGACTCGATCCTCGTCGCGTCGCTGGGGTGAAAGTGTTTATGGGGGCATCTACGGGAGACATGCTCGTTGATGATCCCAAGGTGCTTGAGCGCCTCTTTGACTGCGTGCCCACTATCCTGTTGGCGCACTGCGAACACACGCCTTCAATCCTGGCTAATGAGGCGCGTTACCGGGAGCAATTCGGTGATTACATACCGCCGAAGATGCATCCAAAAATTCGTGATGTAGAAGCGTGCTTCCGTTCCTCCCGCTTGGCGGTAGAGCTGGCTAACAAGTTCGGTACAAGGCTGCATGTGCTGCATCTGACTACCGCCAAAGAGCTGGGATTGTTCGAGCCTGGGCCGCTGGCAAACAAGCTGATCACCGCTGAGGTTTGCGCGCACCATCTGCTGTTCGATGACCGTGACTATGCAAGCCTTGGGAATCTCATCAAGTGCAATCCCTCCATCAAAACTCGTGAGGATCGAGATGCTTTGCGGCAAGCATTGCTCTGTGACCGTATCGATGTGATTGGCACTGATCATGCGCCTCACACCTTGGCGGAGAAGCAGCGGCCATATGCATCGGCGCCTTCAGGCCTGCCGCTTGTGCAGCATGCGTTTCCGGCTCTTTTCGAACTGGTTGAAGAGGCCGTTCTGCCGATCACTCAGCTGGTGCGCAAAACTAGCCATGCGGTCGCCGATTTGTTCGCCATTCATGAGCGTGGGTATCTGCGCGAAGGTTACTGGGCGGATCTGGCATTGATTGAGCGGCTTGAAAGTCCGCGCCCCGTCAGCCTTGATTCCATCTTGGCTCACTGCCAGTGGACGCCGTTCCAGAATCATCGGCTGCGTCATCGTGTCAGCACCACGATCGTATCTGGGCAGATTGCATGGCACGAAGGGCGGCTTAATGAGGGTTGCCAAGGGTTACCACTCGCCTTCGGTGCGCAGCGTTCCTGATAAACCTAATTACTGATGTGGAAGCGACCGACATGACCGAACAAGAACTGCTATCACTGCCCGATGAGGCCTACATGGATGCTGCACAGCAGGAGTTTTTTCGCGAGCTCTTGCTGTCTCAGCGGGCGGAGCTTCAGGAGCGCATCTCCGGAGAGTTCCAGGTGATGCGTGAGTTTGAGCCCAGCAGCGATCCTTCCGATCTGGGTACGGTTGAAGAGCAGAGGCAGTGGCAATTACGGCTTCTGGAGCGCGAGAAAAAGCTCTTAGACAAGATTGATGAAGCTTTGGAGCGAATCTCGCGCGCGGAATATGGGTGGTGCAAGGAGACCGGCGAGCCCATTGGCTTGCGGCGATTGCTCTTGCGGCCTACAGCGACGCTGAGCATAGAGGCAAAAGAGCGGCATATGCGTGAGAGCTGACTTATTCAGTAGCCCGAGCAGCATGATCTGGCGCATGGAGAAACCTGGCAGGCAAGCCTCATTACTGCTTGTGATGGAGAATGAGATTCGTTATCGTTACGTTATCACATAACAGGAGGTGTTCAATGCAGGTTCTTTCATCGCTCAAGCAAGCTAAACGTCGTCACCGGGACTGCCAAGTCGTTAAGCGCCGGGGCAGGCTTTACGTGATCTGCAAATCGAACCCCCGGTTCAAAGCCAGGCAGGGTGGTGTGAAGAAGAAGTAAGGAGTATCCGCGCTGCAGCGATCCATGTTGAGCGCGGTTCGATAAATCATGCAGCGGGCTACGCCTTGGGCTTTGGCATCAAACCTGAGCCTCGGAGTGCTCCGTCAGTGGTGGTGTGGCTCGCCAACAAAACTCAACGAGGTGAACAGGCTCCTCTCCGAGCTCGGATCTCCGTCCACGGCAACCTTAGTTTGCGCTGCAATGATGTTGAGACCGCTATTCCGAACAATCACGGTCGCTCGCCCGTTGGGGTCAGTCTTGACGCTATTGCCTTCCGGCAAGCCCCGATAATCTTCAAACAAAGCGATATTCGCTGCAGGCTTACCATCGATGGTTACCTCCACCGGTAAGGGCTTTCCAACACCGACTTCAAGCGGGTCTTTGAGTGGACGAATGATCATCGCAAGCTTGAGGCGGTGAGGCACTTGAGCATGCGGCCTCAGAATAGCCAGGTTGTATTTGTAGCTATGACTGGTGCTGATTGCGCCAGGGACATCAGCGTTGGGCGCATTGATGGCCTTACCATCTTTTCCTTTGCTCCATATGCCGTTATCCAGTGCGACTGTAACCACAGCAGGGGATGCCGTTGGGTGCAGGCGAGCATGGTCATCCAGGCGTTCAACGGTGACTGGTACCAAATGACCGGTCTGGTCATATGCCCAGACACCCTTGATCCTTTCCGCTTGATAAGCCTCATCCTCTGCACCATGACCGTAAACGACCTCAAGGTGACCGTAACGCTGTTCCGTCCAAATGCCATGTGCGCTTGCGGTTTGAGCACTAACCGCGCTGATAACCGCTGCCAGCGAAAGTACGAGCTTCATATGTCTGCCTAACCTCTTGAACGCCGCGATCATTGGAATGAAGGGCACGCCTGCGTCGGGTGTGCCTCTTGCCAAAGCACGCATACCGATTCATAGCGGATGTCTATGCAATCCTGTATGGTGTTAATTATACGTTATAACATAACTCTAAAGTTGTTTTTATGTCTGGATGTGCGATGTGCAGCAGGGTGTGGATTCTCACAGGCGCTGCGTTGACAGGGTTGAGTGCATTGGAGCCGGTGAGCGCGGTTGAAGTGCAAGCCGCAGGGGTAACCGAGCTCGAAGCAATCGAGGTCACGGGGGAGGGAGGGAGCACTAATCGTATTGAGCCATTAGTACGCAACAAGGTCAGCACCGCACCAGAAAGCTTGCCGGCGGCGGTTTCGACGATCACCGATGAAGACATTCGCACGCTCAACGTGGGTCGTGACATTTCTAATATTTACCGCCGCGTGCCAGGCGTGGTTGCAAACAACATCGATCAGGGCGACACCGGTAATGGCTTCCGCATGCGTGGTTTCGCCACGAATGGTACTCACGGTGCGGACGTGGCTGTGTATGTGGACGGCGTACCCCAAAACATTCCGTCCAGCCAAGGTGGTGCTGGTCATGGCCCTGTGTTCATGGAGTGGCTTACGCCACAGATGATCAAGCGGGTCGATGTCATCAAGGGGCCTGTGTCGGCGTTGTTTGGCGATCAAAATCGAGCAGGTGCAGTAAACATCGAGACACTGGATGGGGGCGATGTTGCTTCAAGCATCGGTTTGGACATCGCGAGCTATGACGGTCGCCGAGCAAACCTGGTTCTCGCAGGAGAGCACGAAGGCTTCGAGTCCCTGTTCGTTGCCGATGTCTACAAGACGAATGGGTATCGGAAAGCTGCAGAAACCAACCGTGACAACTATTTCTGGAAGCTTTCCAAGGTCTTCGATGATGCAAAATACTCGGCCCGGTTCAGCCACTACGAGTCGGATTTCAAAAATGATGGTTATCTGAACCTGCCCGCTCTGCGAGCAGGTTCCATCAGTCGGCGAGACACTGACAACCTGTATGGTTTTGGCAACGCCAATCGAAATACGATCGTGGTCAACCGAGCTCCAGCCTATGACGAAGCCGGTCTGTACTACACGGGCTATTACGAAAATTTTAGACGTGTCCGAGCTATTTCCAACGGTACCTTTACCCACAATTACGGCAAGGACGATCGCGACATCTATGGTGGCCGTGTAGCGTACAATTTCGTCTACCCGGAAATCGCCTCCTTGATGGTGGGCGCAGATGTACGCCGAGATAAAGGAGATGCCTTTCGGCAGCAGTATCGAAATTTCGAGCCAACGCCGAATTTTTACTACGACTTTGACATGGACTTGATCACCTATGGCGTATTCGCCCAGGGCCAGTACAAGCCGTTTGATTCACTGAAGGTGTTGGCCGGAATTCGCTATGATCGTTTCGACTACGACATCGACAACCTGAAATTCCGCAACGCAGATACGGGATATCACAGCTCTGTTACCACGCCGAAGCTGGGACTGGTATGGACTCCGATTGAGCAGCTTGAAATCTTCACCAACGCTGCAGAGGGATTTCGGTCACCTGCAGCTGAATACATCAGCTCCGGTAGCAGCAGTGCGTTGCCACCGAGCCAAACGGGTGGCCAGATCAACAGCAGCGTTCGCCCAAGCAAGGTTACGTAGGCTTCACAGTGAGGCCAACTGAGCGACTGTCAAACACCACCGAGTTCTACTACATCGAGAACGACAGCGAAACCGTGCAGACCTCGCCCGGGGTTTATGAACAGGTGGGCGACACCACTCGGCGAGGAGCAGAAACCAGCTTCAATTATCAGGCGACATCCACGGTCAGTGCCTACATGAGCTACGGTCGTATCATCGACGCGGTGATCAACAATCCACCGTCAGGTACCGGGGCACAACTGGTTGTGCCAGAGCACACCTACAAGGCCGGTGTTCAATATCGAAATGGGTTCATGGGCGGCCAGTTGACCCTCAACGCGGATGTCTACCACCTGGATGGGATCCCCTATTACATCCGAACCGAGAAGCATGAAATGCCTCCCTATACCCGCTATGACTTGCGAGCGAGCTACGACTATCAGGACTACCAATTCAGTGTGTATGGCACCTTCCAACCCCATCGATACGGGACTGAAATTGCTTACGGGACAAACGATGGTCTCGTGATCGTCCCGCAGCCTTCGACTACCCTAGGGGCGTCGGTCAGATACTACTTCTGAGCCAAAATCAGATTGAGGAGCTGCGACGAGTGATCAAGCTGGGCAGTACCGTGATCGCTCGTCGCTGTTCACCATGGGTTCGGAGTCGCTGCCGCGGTCAGATACCATTAGCCTTCTAATGAAGGCTCATAGTGAAGTGGGGCGGAGCGACTATTCCGTTCGGTGGGCCATTACTTCGAAGTGAAAGCACCAAATCGCTTGTTGAACCCTGCTACGCGACCCTCAGATTTAGCTTTGCGCTCTTGGCCGGTGTACACAGGATGCGAGGCGCTGGAGACGTCCAGGGTTACGTAAGGGTAAGTGTTTCCATCGGTGTGAGCATAGGTTTTGTCGGTATCAATGGTCGAACCAATCAGCCAAAAGGCGTTCGCGGACACGTCATGGAACAGGACGGGCCGATAGTCTGGATGGATGCCGGGTTTCATCAAAAGCTCCAATTGCAATGATATAAAGTAACAATAATAAATGCGAAAGCATCTCATTACAAGCCGGCTGTGCGAGGAAGCCGCTGTGATGCACCAGCGATCATTGGGAGCTGGACGAGCTTCAATCTGGCCGGTTCGTCGAGCCCTGAGATTAAATCAGCTCGCTACCGAGGCGGGTTCGAGTCGTGATAACGTCGGAACCACGAATTCATAGGGAGCGCCGTAATGGCAAAAGTGTTTTTCTCATACAGTCATGATGATGAAGCACTGCGCAATCAACTGGAAAAGCACCTCGCCTCCCTGAGGTACGAGGGGCTGGTTGATTCGTGGCATGACCGGCGCTTGGTCGCCGGCGAGATGGTAGACAGTGCGATCGACGCGCAAATTGATGCCGCAGATATCGTGTTGCTGTTGGTCAGTGCCAGCTTCCTGAGCTCCCACTATTGCTATTCGGTAGAGATGCAACGCGCGCTGGCCCGGCATGCTGCTGGGGAGTGCCGGGTTGTGCCCGTCATTTTGCGCGCGTGTGATTGGACTCATACTCCGATGGGCAAGCTACTAGCGGTGCCCCAGGATGGGAAACCGATCACCAGTTGGACGAACCTTGATGAGGCTTTCACTGATGTGGTACGTCAGATTCGGGTACTGATCAAGGAATTATCTCCTGGTACATCTGCACGGGGTGCAGTTGCTCAATCCCATCGACCATCTGCTACCCATGGTGCAGCAGCGGATACGGTAATTTCGACGATGTTTGAGTCGGGGCGATCGAGTAACCTGAGGCTTCGAAAATCCTTTACAGACTTCGAAATTGACCAGTTCGCTCATGATGGTTTCACTTACATCCAGCGTTTCTTCGAGAACTCTTTAGCTGAGCTCCAGACGCGTAACCCTGGGATTCAAGCAACATTGAGACGACTTAGCGACACGCGGTTCTCCGCCTCCATTTATCGAGACGGGAAGGTCGCTTCGGAATGTGCGATTGGGATGGGGGATGGTATCAGTCGGAATGGTATTACCTACTCGGGTCAAGTGTCCTCGAGTGGATTTAATGAAATGCTGACCGTTAGCACCGATGACCAGTCGATTTTCTTCAAGCCTTTGATGGGTTTCTCCTGGAATGCACGGGATGAAAAGCTGAGTCACGAAGGGGCCGCGGAGGCGTTTTGGGCGAAACTTCTTGAGCCTCTGCAGCGCTAAGCCAGTTTCAGTGCGCCTTGGAAGGTGAGAGCCAGGACTTTCCACCGATTAGATCTTCATATCTGGGGCTACCGCAGCCTCTCAGAAACTCTCAAATTAAGCTGCTTTCAATGTCACCCTCCTGTATTAGAACCTTGCGACTACCGCTGGAGTGATTCGTAGCCTCCGTTTGCTATCCAAGCGTGGGCTGCTGCCCAGCTTGAGAAATTTCTGACGACACGCTCGGGTTAATCAACTAAGATAAAGCTATTGTTCACCTGATGATCCGCGTACTAAGGAGTTAATATGTCTCGTTTGGCTGAATTTCGGCAGTTAGAGCAGAAGCTGGCAGCGCAACTTGCCGAATTAGAAGCGATGAAGGGGAGCTCTGAGCTTCAGCATGAAATCGAATTCGAGCAAAAGTTACGGGATCTGTTGGCAAAGTATAACTATAGTTTGCGTGATATCATCAATATCCTTGATCCGCAGGCTGGTCGTGCTAGCGCGACCCCTCAAGTGGCTAAATCTGCACGAAAAGCACGCCAGGTTAAGACCTATAAAAACCCTAATAATGGCGAGGTGATTGAAACCAAAGGCGGCAACCATAAGCTTCTGAAAGAATGGAAGGCAAAATATGGGGCTGAAGAAGTAGAGGCTTGGGCTTCCAAGTGAAGTGTGTAAGATGACAGATTTCGAATGAGTAGGGCCCCGTTCGCGGGGCTTTTTTTTGTTAAATTGTTGAGGTTTGCTAGGGGCAACGCGTGAACTGACAGAATTTCACATTGCGCTGGTCTTGCTCATCCTATTTTTTGGGCATCTAGGGCATCTGAGATTTTTCGTTCGCAAGCGCTTCCATAGTGCGCCCTAGTAGACCTTCTCGGTATTCGTTTGAATGTCCCCAATCCGCCGTCGCTGAAGTACACGCAAAAATCGGGCGTGGGAGATGCGGCACAGTGCGTGCGTCGCGGGGAGGGCATTCAACGAGAACCATTGAGAGAGACGTCCGCTCTGGTGGTAGGCTCATCGTGACCTAAGCCTCGAATGGTACCGCATTCGATCTATACCTATTGCTACTGGTACCTGATGGAGGGGCTAACCCTATGATCGAACGGGCCAGCCGTAATATCAATTCGGCTAGACCGTACTGGAATCGTGTGAGCGCTCCTGTTCCAGCTTCATCAATCCTAAGACGCCGACTAAGGGCCCGACAGTCGACTTCAAGCAGGGAGGCTGCACTGAGTGTACCTAAGGGTAAGATGCACCGCGTCGCGTGGTGGTTAAGACCTTGGGGTAAATGAAAACTTTCTGAAGGGGATGGTCATGGGAAAACATCAACATCTCGTCGACCTGGCGCTGAGTGGGGAATTGCCCAAGCTTGCGATTGAGTTTTTCATCGTGTTCTCCAGGTTCGAATGTGCTCTCAAGCGGTCAGCGGACTATGCAGCGCCAGGCGACAACGCAAAGGTAAACGCCAATTGGGATGCTTTCGCAAAAGATCTCGGGAATGGTTTTTTCGAAGAGGTGAAGGCTCAGGGTTTAGCTCCAGAATTGCTGCACAGCCCGCCCAAGCTACAAGTCGTGCTTCCCAATGGCGGTGGGCTAGGGTGGCGCGAGCCTCCCGCAGTCAACAACTCTGTGGAGCTTTTTCTCGCAATCCGCCGTGCCCGGAACAACCTGGTGCATGGAGCTAAGTACCGTGACCGAGCCACCGGGCGGGTAGATCCCGTTGATGGGTCTGAGCGTGATGAAAGGTTGCTTGATCAGGCGTTGGCTGTGCTTGGCTTGGCGCTCGAACGAAATGCAAAAGTCCGGGGCTTTTTTCATCCCTACTGAGCTGTAACGGTACGCTAGGTAGCATTGCGTTGGTTGATGGCTGATGTTGTCTCAATGCAGGGGCTGAGCCTGTGGGCGCGAAGCTTGCGCCTTGATGTGTTGATGCGTTTGTCTACCCTGGCGTCGATCAGTGTATGCATATCGGTAACATGCCCTAAGCGAGGTTTTGAACGATGGTGACGATTGAATTCTCAGATCTGCTTCGCAATCAAGCCGAGCAAGTATTCGGTGACAGGGTCAAAGCTGCGGTGTGGCTAAGGCAGCCACGGTCGAGCTTCAATGGACGTTGCGCGCTGGAATTTGTGCAGGACGAGGCCAGTTATCTGCTTGCTAAAGAAACGCTAGACAGGCTCGAGCATGGTTTTGCGTGGTGACAGCTCAATCGGGGAAGGTGTTTGAGGGAAGGTCAGCAGTCGCCAGTGGCTGACCAGAACCCGGTGGATGTCGATCTCGCACAAACGGGATCTAAATTGGGCGCCCTTCGCCGGTAAAAGCAAAAATCTTTTCGATATTTGATTTTGCCTTATGCAAGTATAAGTGGTCTTTTAAAGGGAGGTTGGATAGCGTGCATACCTTATCAGTGGAACAGCTAAACACTTTGCGCATGGCGATCTTTGATAATGCAGCGGCATTGCATCGAGAAGCTGAACTTTTATTAAGAAATGGCATGTACAGTCGCGCATATTTGTTGGCTCATTTCTGTGTCGAGGAACTTGGCAAGATTCCAATTTTGATTGGCGCTGTTTTCAAGCTCGAAAAAGAGGAGGCGATTGACTGGAAGAATATTAAAAAGCGCTTTACTAGCCATGTGGAGAAAATCTCTTCGCAAAACGGTCACTTCTATGCCTTTGGCCGAACACCTGAGTTGAGTGGTGATAAGGGTGTTCCTTGGCTGGTGGCTGCGAACGGCGCCATACTTGAATCCTACAATAGGAAAAATCTTTCCACCTATGTGGATGTCAAGGGTGGGAACATACTCCGACCAAGTGATGCAATATCTAATGAGGACGCGATGAGGCTGGTGGGTTATGCGGAGGACTGCCTGAATGCTCATAGGCGTTCTGAGGAGTTAACCAATCCAATAATATACAAGGAGCATGAGGATGGCCGGGTTTGGAAAGGCGCTGATTAACTAAGTTTTGGGTGAGGTACAGAATTTATGATGTTACTTAGCAAGTAACGGGTGTCGCAGCCTTACTGCGCAAGTTGGAAGTGGACTCATGAGTGCGGATCTATTTATTTCATATGCCTGGACTTCAGATAGTCATCGTTCCTGGGTTCGAATGCTCGCTAGCCAGCTTCACCTCATTGGGTTTAACGTAATACTTGATGAAGAAGTCGATTATGGGGAAAGTCTGCATGGTTTCATGCGGCAAGTGGTTGAAGCTAAGCATGTTCTTTTGATTGTCGACGAAAATTATGTCGACAGGGCCGACAACCTTCCCGCCTCTGGAGTCGGCATTGAGACAAAATGGATGAGTGAAGTATTCTCAAACAAACCGTCTACTTGGTTGTCAGTCATCTTCGTGCAAAACCCTAACCGCCTTTTGCCAGATTGGCTTACGACTTACAAACCAATGGGTTTTGACTTTAACTGTGACCCTGAAAAAAATGAGTTCCCAGGATCGCTCCAGCTTGAAGATGTTTGGCGATGGGTAGAGGGACTGCCGCCTTGTAAAGCTCATACCGTCCCACTGTCGGTAGTTAGGAAGCGAGCCGCACGGCTTGAGCGTATTGATGTTCGCCGCGACCCTGCGCGTTATGTAAATCCCTCACTCAGTGGTAGTGTGACTTTTAGATATAACGACAATGCAAACTATACCGTTGGTTATGGTGACTATTCGTTCAAGATAAAGTTTAGTGGATGTAACAGCAATAGTGTGTACGTTTACACCGATGGTAGCCTCAAGGCGATCGGCCTGATAACTGATCCGGGTTATGATCGACTCGAAGTAGAGTCGTTTTTAACTCTGGGGAGAACGGTCTCCCCTGTGGTCGGGCAGAGTGTGGTTTTACTCAATCTGCAAGGTAATTTCTGTGTTATCTCAATAAGTGAAGTGCAGCGTGAGGTTAATGAGGAAAACTACATTCCAGAGCACGTCGCCTTTACTTATCAGGTCTTGATGGATGAGTAAGTGCTGGGAGGTGAGGCGAAGTAATGCAAAGTATCTGGACAGGGGAGGTTAAGGGCGTATGGCCTTGGGATGAGTGTAAGCGGCGAGATCTTGGGGCGGAGTTCTCGCCGCCAGTTTCCATAGGGTGTGGTCAGCCGACACGGAAAACATTTGAACTACCTGATTTCACCAGTGATGAACTCGAGCTCAAGCAGGAAATGGTGCTGCAAGGTTTACCCAAATCCGGATGTAGCCCGCAGAGCCCCATCTTCCCCAAGAAAAACTTGTGGAAGTGATGACGGATAACGGGTCGCAGCCATATGACCGTTTCTGTAATCAAACGCACCCGTGGATGGCGCCGCCGAGATTACGATTCGGTGCCTGACTTCTTACTGGAGGAACTCAGCGCTGTGAGAATGCGCCACGGTGTTTGCGTGGCTAATGCAGTGGTCGAAGATGGTGCAAGATATGGCGGTTTCATCTAAGATGTTGTTTTATATAAAAGTGAGAGCTAACTTTTGACTACGATTGTTTGGGATGGGACTATCCTGGCTGCAGATAGGCTTCACTCGAGTAGGATCGCGGCGAAGACGTATGATGCAAAGATTTTCCCGCCAAAAATTAAAGTTCTGTTTGAAGGCTCTCCACTTATCGCTTTTGGTGGGGCTGGAAAATCGTTGTACATTAAGACCTTCGAGGCCCTGCTGTCAGACAGTGCGGTTGTCTCACTTGAAGAAGTGAAGTTACAGTTAGCCGAAGATGCACGAATGGCGATAAATGAAACACTTTATACGAGTCTTCTGATTCTGACTGAAGACGCGTGCTACAAGGTCTGGCTGGAAGGTAAAAAACCTTTGCATGAGAACGTTAGTGGTGGCTGTGCTGCCATCGGCTCAGGGAGCATATTTGCTAAGCCGCTAATTTCAGAGGCAGGAGTTTTTGCTGCACTGGCACGTGCCGCTCGCTGCGATGCGAGAACAGGGTATAGGGTTGACTTAGTGTCAAGAGCTCCTGGAAGTAAGATTAGGCCAGCTAGCTATCGAGAACAGATTTCAGGTTGTATGACAGATCTGCGCCTAGTAACGCGTGATAAAGTGATATCGGCAATGAAGAGGTTTAGTTGATAGTGCAATATTACTGGTAGGCCAGTGGAGGCTCGCCAAGAGTACATACTGCTAGGGCGGGTCAGCCTTTGAACTGAGAGTCAAGCTGAAGACGTCAATAGAGTCAGACGTCGTTGGGAAGAGTGACCGTTTTATTCGCCTCACTTCCGTGCGTAGCCTGCCGCTTGAGCTTTTCAGCGACTTTGAATACGTCGTCTGCAGGGTCAGGTTTATCGGATACATAGTCGTTCTTGGCCAGCTCTTGAAAAGCTTCCTCTACCGCCCGTTCTTTTGGGTTCCGCTCGATGAATGTACTCATAGCCGCATTGCCACTAGGGTGATCGGATCGACAAGCAGGATGACATGCAGAGCCAGTTTAGTCACAGGGTCGCGGTGAAACGTTGTCGGGTGCGGTATCGACAGATGCCATACAATGGCGATCGCTTTCTTTCTAAATCCGGCGAGCCTCTCCAGGCAGCGTGTTGGCAATCGCGCAGGTCGAGGGGCATGAGCAAGGGCGATGCTCAGAGCGCTCAGGCCGGCCAAGCTGAACTGGGCCAATGAGGAGTGACGCATGAGGGACAAAGCCCATCCTTTCCCATTTGATACGGAGTCGAAGCTCGTCATGGAAGCATTCATGAAAGCTACAGGGGCAAGGCTCGATCAAGCGCGCAGAGAGGTGGGGGGCGGTGGCGACGTCCAGCGCTTTAGCCATGGAGGATCTTGGCAGTCACACCACAGCTATGCCCCTGACCGTGTCGATCAGATGCAGACAATTAAGCACGAAACAAGGTTGGGCGTAGAGGACATCATGGAAGATCAGCTCCAGGTCATTGAGCGCACTGCCGAGGAAATATCCAGCAGCATGGCGGACAGCTATGCCAAAGCGTTTTACCAAATGCTTTCTAATACGTGCGAAGAGAGCGGCAACGTCATTGATGGCTCGGCTGGGAGCTTGGGCGAGCAGATGCTTAAGGCCATCGAGCAAGTCGAATACTCGGTGGATCGGAACGGTCAAGTATCGCTTCCCGAGTTTCGGATGCACCCCGACCTAGCCAAGCGCCTTCATTCTGATCCTTCGCTCCGAGATCCGGTACTGCTGGCGAAAGCCGAGGAAATCAAGGCGCTCAAAACCGCCCAGGCACTGGCGGAGGAAGCGTCGCGGAAATCCAAGTTTCGATGCAGGGAGCAGTGATGGCAAAGGTATTGCTGTGCATTGGTTGTGACGACTATCAGTCCCTCAAAAAGCTGACTGGGGCCGAGCGTGACGCGATTTCTATCCATACCGCGCTTTGCACTGGGCCACTAAGCAGTATTCAGCCAGCCGACACCTATCTGCTTAAATCTCCGGCCCGGCATGATCTGGATGCCACGCTGCTGCAGATTCAAGATCGTTACGATGAGATCGAAAGCTTCACGCTTTTCTTTGCCGGCCATGGCGGAGAAGCGAATGACAGTTACTTCCTGTGCCTGAGCGATACCCGGGGCGATCGCCTTTCGACCACTGGCTTCGCACTCAGTCGTTTGTTCGAATATTTTAACGAGCTCAAAGCTGCTCACTGTAACGTCATAATCGACGCCTGCCACGCTGGCGGTATGGTTTCCAACCTGGGCATTTTGCTCAAGCCTGAAGTGATAGGTAAGGCCAAGACATTCGGCGTTTCTTTCTTTGTGTCCTCGGCTGCGGATCAGTATGCCGGCGAGACCCGCCGCGGTGGCCATGGAACCCTCGCATTGCTCAAGGTTTTAGACGGGGAGATCGACACGGGATCGCGGGCACGGATGCTCGATCTGGTAGATATGGGGCGGCCTGCTGCGCAGTATGTGGCAGAACAAACCCAAGGGAGGCAAATGCCATCGGTCTGGGGCGTGAATCTCTACGGCCACATGCCGCTGTTTAGCAATCCGCATGCTGCCGACAATCCAGCCTCCTCATTGCTGGGCCTCACTGGGATCTTACCCACCTCTTTAGCTGGGCAAGCTATCAGCAGTCATTCCGCCGAGCTTTACACGCTCATGTTTGCCCCGGAGCACGAGCTCACTCCGGACAAGCTTTTCCCTGTTTTAATCAGATTTGTCGATCGCCTGGCCGAGATACCCAACTCGACCGGGGTGTTCATAGGTGGGATCTGGCAATCCTTGGAGAAAAGCACAGGGCGTCATGCTAATAGCTTCTCAAGGGTAGAATTGAGCGCGACATGCGTAGCTTTGCTCCTTCAGTCGTCTCACAAGGACAACACCGCTCGAGATTGCATTGAAGGGCTTGCCCACGAGATTGTCAGGGATGTTGAGCGCCTCCTTTGCGCGATCGTCCAGGGACTTCATGAGAATCCGGGTTCCTTATGCTGTCATGGTATTCCTGACCTGTTCTACCTTCCGCAGCGTATATCGCGGATCTTGGGTTGGGCTGGCGCAGCAATGCACCTGGCCCGGGAGCTAGGCATCAGAGAGGCTGGACTTCGAGAGGCCTTGGAGCAACTGAGCGTCTTGCTGATGGAGCACTATGCAAGCACGTGTGCTGGTATGAGCGAAGACGAAGCACCGTACTGGGCAGCTTTCCTCACATCGATCAAAGCCGATGACCTCAATGGCCTAGGTGAATTGGTCGTTAGCATGTTGATCAATGCGCTTGTTGAGCATGATGGGCGACTCGCCCGGCCATTGCTGCCGGCAGAGGATGTGTACGCGTATCTCAAGGCGCGCGCAGACAAGGATTCTGCTGCTCTGAGCACTTTGAGCAATTCTCCTTCAGAAACACTGGCCCTTGTCCTGCTCATCAGCGGGCGCCACTCGCTGGAGGAGGAGCTGGATTATAACCTTGCGAGTCTTGACCACGCACACCTCAACATTTTCATCCCGCAAAGCTACTTGGACTTCGGCGTGTCTTTCGTTCCTAACGGGATAAACCATGTGTTTCAGATCGGCCAAAAGGTGTGGACAGTTGCAGATGTTGTCCAGCGTTGGGAGGCCGTGTGCAAACCCCAGATGGATAGTGACCCGTCACTTCGAGATCCAGCAACGCGGATCGGCGCTATCTGCGCATCACTGCTTTTCCCGAATCGAGTGCCTTGGTTTTTACTCAGCGAGCAGTAGTCACAGATTGCTGGCAGATCTTCATGCGTATCGGGCGCTGAAGCGCGGCTGCTAGTGGCCCTGCCAGCTATCCACTGAAAATGACCAAAGCAAGCGCTCACTCAGCTCACCAATGCCTCGCCACGGTCGACTTTGAGATCCCCAGCATCCTGGAGGTCTCCGCTTTCGAGTGGCCAAGAGATTTCAATCGCTGAACTTCATCGCGCAATTTTCCCGCTTCGATGACGCGAGGATGAGGCGCGGCTTGATCGTCAATCGAGAGCGGCTGGTCAAGAGCATCAACAGCCTCTAGCTCAGTGCGGACGAGCTCCAAAAGCTCCGCCGGAGGCATTTTTTCGCTAGCTCCATACGTCAAAGCAATCAGAGTAAGGGGATGGATTTTCAGCAGACCGGCAATTTCATCGAGCCGTTGCAGTGTGACGCTCGATTCGCTCCTTTCAAGCCGAGAGACGTGCGACTGGGACACGCCCCCCTCGAAATCGCTTTGGAAGACTTGGCGTCGAAGGCGCATGAATTTGAGCGCTGAAGCAAAAGCTTGCCGGAGCATGAGCATCCCGTACCCGAAATCCGACTATATGCCGCGTTTGCGCAGTTCGACTCAAACCCTTATAGTAATTCCTGTGGAGCCATTGTTTGTGTGTGTCCTAGCGTTTACCTGAGCAGCAGCCCCATCACTGTCTAAGGCGTGCCGCATCACATGATGCACGCTCAATACTCTGCTAAATCCTCCTTAGGATTGGCGAGCGGCGAGTACGTCCTCAAGCGACGTCAATTTTCTAGGAAAACGTTTAGTCCATTCCTGCCAGCCTGATCCGGAGAGCAGCTGTTGTCATGAGAGTGAAGATCTACTCAGACCTGCACTTAGAATTCCCTTCGCAGTCTCCTCTCGATCTGGAGGCCGGTGAGGCTGACCTCGTCATACTGGCCGGTGACGTCCATACGAAAGGCAGGGGAGTGGCCTGGGCCCAGAGCACATTCACGCCGCTGGTCGCTTACGTCAGCGGCAACCACGAATTTTATGGTGGTCATATCGACCGCACCCTTCAGAAAATGAAGCACCTCGCTTCAGGCAGTAATGTCCATGTACTGGAAAATGAGACGCTAGAGATTGGCAACGTTCGCGTTTTGGGAGCCACTGCTTGGTCAGACTTCACCGCTGGCGGACGCCCTTTTCAATCGGCTGAGGTAGCGCGACGAAGCATGAATGACTTTCGTCTGATTCGCAGTGGGGAACGGTATCGTGCGCTGAGCATCTCTGATGTCATTAACCGAAACCGGATCACATATGAATGGCTGGCTCAAGAGCTGTCGAAAAAGTTTGATGGCAAAACTATCGTTGTTACTCATTATTGCCCGATTATAAATCTCTCTGGGCCTGAACAAGGCTCTTCACTTATGCCAGCTTTCACTAATGAGTGGCCGGAACTCGTCGCTCAAGCTGACCTGTGGGTCTTTGGGCATACGCATAGTCATGTTGACGTGGAGTTTTATGGCTGTCGAGTAGTGAGTAATCCTCGTGGCTACCCACAGGAAGGCTGTGGATTTGATCCACGTTTTACTGTTGAGATTTAAATTGGTGCTGAGAGCGGAATGTATAACTATCTGGAAAAAATAGCTGAGGCGGCTCAGCAACAATTCAGCCATCCAGTGACGGGCTTTTTATTAGATGCCCGCCTCAAGGATAAGGGTGTGAGGGGTGCGGTTTTTAATGACGCCTGCAATCGCTACGAAGACGGAGACACCTTTACAACAAGCGCGGTTAGAGAAGTGCGTCAAGAGCATGGATACACACTGTACATGACGGAAAATGGTTCCTGTTATGTAGCCGTAAGCCACATGCTTTTCATTGAGGACGTCGTCGATGGCGTGCCCCAGGCGCTGATCCTGCGTGCAAGCTGACCGGGGGCGAGCGACCTCGTGCCCGCGGCGCTTCGTAAAAATCGCAGCTTTGCATGATTAAGGAAAAAATGCATGTCTGATCTAAAGAAAATGGTTGTCACTATCAAGAACTATGATTTCCAAGCTGCCGGTGATCTTGATGAGCTTTATAGTCGTGTGCGGCTGGAGGATGAGCAAGGCAATACGTTCTACTATAAGCAAGTTGTAGTGCCTAAATGCCTTAGAGGGCACGGGGCCATGGCTAAAGATGTCCCGCGTACCTGGTATTTCAAACATGTGGCAAAAAAATCCATTGTCCTAATTGCTTATGAAAAAGCTGATGGTAAAGTTGAATATGATCTCGATGATTTTCGGGTCATTGCAAGGACAACGGTCTTAAAAGGAATTGTGGTTGCGCTACTCTCTATTCCCGGAGGAGTTATCGCTGCTACGGCGACATTTGGACTAGGTTTGGTAATTATCCCTATGGGGGTTTATTACGGCTATCGCAATGTGTTCAGGCTTCCAAAAATGTTGAGTCGGAAAAAATTGATTGATGAATTCTCAGCGTTTGGTATCTCCGTACGCTGATAGCCTAGGGAAGCAGCTACTCCTGCAGGGCCCCCGCTTCGCTGGATGTACCAGAGAGCCAATTAGCCTGTCGATACGGAGACCTGGCGATACGATGCGAATCACAATTTACTCAGATCTTCATTTGGAGTTCGCTGAATTCTATCCTCCCGCCACGGGTGCTGATCTGGTCGTATTGGCCGGCGACATCTCAGTGCGTGGCCGTGGAGTAGAGTGGGCGAACGACAATTTCAAGTGCGAGGTAGTCTACGTCTGTGGCAACCACGAGTTCTACAAGGGTCATCTAGACCGGACGTTCACAAAAATGCGTGATGCGGCTGCTGAGCACGTGCACGTTCTAGAAAACCAAATCCTGATCATCGGTAACACGCGTTTTCTGGTCGCTACAGCTTGGACGGACTACACGGCTACGGGCGACTACAAAGCGGCGATGAGGGTCTGTGCGGAGTGGATGACCGACTTCAAGAGGATTCGAATCGGAGAGGGCTACAGCAAGCTTCGCCCTGTCGATCTCATCGCTCGAAATATCGCAACACGCGAGTTCCTAGCTTCAGAGTTGGCAAAGGACTTTGACGGCAAGACTGTCGTTATAACCCACCATTGCCCCATCCAAGATGTCGCCGGCGAGGGTCACGAAGGGCATCTCGGCGCAGCGTACTTCAATCAGTGGCATGATCTGGTCGCTCAGGCTGATGTCTGGGTTTTTGGTCACACTCATCAAGCAGTCGACACGGTTGTGGCAGGCTGCAGAGTGTTATCGAACCCGAGAGGTTATCCTGGCGAGCCCACTGGCTTCTCGCCTGATTTCACCATCGAAATCTAACCATTCATGTGACGATCTCTGAGAGTTTCGCAGCGGTGTTGGCAGCCTGGGGATTGGTGCGATATCGATACCTGATCTGGCACGCTTGGCCTCCTAAACGCTCACCGAAATCAATCAGGGAGAACAACTCTAATTGCTGAAAACGTAGGCCGGCCTCGGACAAACTTTCCAAAAAGGGACATTACTTTTATAGATGCGACATCCTGTCCACCCCCCCCTCTTGAAAATTTTTAAGCGAGACGGAGTTCTTATATTTGAGAGCAAGAGAAAAGCTGCGGTGCCTGAGCCTCGCCGCTCTGTCAGGAAAAATCCGCTCTGCTTTCGCTTTTCTGCTCTGGCCTTTGCTCTTGATGTTGATCTGAAGGTATTCGGTTTTCCAGCCGGATGCGTCAGCCGGCAGGCGGCGGGGGAGGGGGAGATCGGTACTTCGGCGGCAAGGCCGCCGCTTTCGCTTTGACTCCAAAATGAAGCTTCTACAGGCAAAAAAAATTTGAGTCGGGCACAGGGCCTGAAGACGGATCACTCCGTTCAAAATTTGCGAGATGTTAAGCTCGATCCAGTTGATGCCAATGAATGGAGTTGTTGAGATGGCAGGCGTTGTGCCAGAGATTGTTGATGCACTCAATGATGTGTGGGGCGTACCGCCATCCAACGGTGGTTTTTTTTCTGAGCCGGCGTTCAAGCGGCTCGAAAAGGTATGCAGAGATCAATACCAGCAAGGCAAGCACAGTTTTGGCTTGCAGTTTGCGCTGAATAACGCATTGAGATCTCTCGGGGCTCCATGCGGTCAGACTTCAGGCCGGATAAACGACACAGGCGACATAGCTGAAGCCGCGAGCAAGCTTGATGCGGCTTTTGGGCAGACGGAAGCACGTCGCATCTACATCTGCCCACTCAATTACGCGGAGGATATCCCATCCCTAGCGTTTGGGGCCGCCAAGCTGGGAAGATTTAAACCCGCTGAATTGGAGCTTCTCTTTGACAAGACCAGGCTCGCAAGGCACTACCCGAGTCACGCACTCGATACAGCAAGACTTTGTCAGTTTCACTGGCTGGTGATCGAAGAAACTGTGGCTGTCCCGACCAGTGCAGGGCAACGTGCTTTGCCGGACTTTTCAACGTTCATGGAAAGAGACAGTGGTGCGATCAACCCTCATGAAAGCCGTTTCCCCTTTGCGGTGGAGAGGGTGCTTTTCTTCCTCCTGCTAGCACCCTGGGAGGAGTGGTCAACCATGAATGAAATGAGCTGGCGTGGCTTCGAAATGCCCTGGGTGTACTGCCGAACGGATGATATTTTCGATTCACCTAGCCGACCACCGGATCCTGATATCCTCGCATGGGAACCTTTCATCTACGACGATGAGTGGGGAGAAGCAGTCGAGATAGAACGTCCCATTGAGTTTCCCCTGACCGCCTCTGCGACCCGCGAGATGACCCTGTTCTGTGAAGAACGATGGGTAAGCTTCCAACAGGCTCTCGATTCGGAGCTGCTGAAGCCTCCGGTCATGCATTTTTTGGTCAGAGCGTTTCTAGCCGATGGCATTGATGAGTTCATGGCGCACCTGACCTCCATTGAAGCCGCTTTAGGGCTTCAGGGAGATCACAACCCAAACGAGCGAAAGCTGCATCATAAAAACCTTGGGGCAACCAAGCGGGTTGGTACTCGATTGGCCGCCTTGCTGGATGATGCCACCGCTCTGGGCATTTACGCGGACTTGTACCACCTGCGAAGTGCCTTCATACACGGAAGAGGTGGGATTGAGAGGATCCCCACTCAGAAGCGCGTTGAAGCTCGACGTCTGGCTGCTGCCTGTGCAGCGGCGCTTGTGGAACAGGCAACTCGCAGTTCGCAGGACAGGGAGAGCTTTCTTCGAGGGTTGCTGGACAAGGGCGTACAGCTAAGGGGGACGTAGCCAACACGCACATGTGCTCGGAGCTGGGGCTCGGTTGATTTGTCCCGTAGTGAGTTCAAGCTCTTGCAATGTGTTCCTGTCGGGGGAATGCACAGGGTAACGATACTTTTCGAGCGCAACGGCGAATTGGTGATTGAGGCTGCCATGAAACCTAGTTCCGGGGGCGGCTATCTCTCCAGCAGATAATGAACACCCTGACGAGCTTCTCGCGCTAATTCGTGCATATCGAAACCCAGCATTACCCCACCGCGTTTCACCAACCTTCCGTTAGCAATGATGTTGGTCACGTCTGCTGGCGTAGCAGATTGAACAACCGAGGCGACAGGATCGATGACGGGAATCATGCCGATATTTCGAGTACTGATCATGACCAGATCCGCTCGCTTACCGACAGTGATGGAACCGGTCTTATCGCCCCATCCCATGATGTCAGCGGCCCCTTGCGTTGCCCAGTGAAGTACATCACGCGCGGTCATTGCCTGCTCGTCACCGGTGCAAGCGACGGCAAGGTTCATACAGGTTTGCATAAGCATGAACGGGTTTGCATTGCCTCCGAGCACTAGGGTATCTACGCCAAGACTCACCGGCAGTTTTGCGAGGTGGAGCGCAGCAACTGGGGGCAAGCCATAGAGTTAGCCTTTAGTGGGAAGAATGCCGACTCGCTGCGCCGGGAACCCAAGAGCAACGTACGCGTCCGGTCAACCCAATGACAGCCACTGATCAACACTGAGCGCTAAGGTTTGCCTCGTTTGCATACACCAGTGCTTCTTCCGCCAACTCAAGCATTTTCGCTAACGTTTCCGCATCCACGGCGTGTGCATCACGCAGCGCGTATGCCTGGTGCAACAGTTCTCGATGATGCTTCTTGGGTTCGCTGATCAGCGCATTGGTGTCTTGGAGGAGGTGATACCACTCGGGAATGGTGATCAGCTTGGTTTGTTGAGCGAGCATGTGGAACCTGTGACTTATGCTGTATGTGCGTACAGTATTGGAAAACGTTTCTCAAGTACAGGGGAGTGTGAGGCTCGTCTGGGTTGATCTGCGCGCAATGTATGAGTCGCATCACAAATGTTGCCCCGAGAGCCTATAACCGGCCTGTAAGATGCCTTGTCACTTGAGAGACGAACTCGCCGTGAGGAGTGCGGTGCTCCGTCCAGCGGCCCGCGCCCCTGGGCTTCGCTCGGTACTCTGCTGTTGTGATCAAAAGTCGTTCTTTGGCACGTGAAACGCCTACAAAATAGACGCAGCGTTCCTCCGCAAGCTTGCTCCAGAATGCCTGGGTTTCGGCCCCGAGAATGATGACCGTGTGAAACTCAAGTCCCTTGCTTTTGTGGATTGTGAGAAAGCGTACGGCATTGTCGTCTGACAGCCGGGCGAGCGCACCGGGAATGGTGTTCTCGCTGACGAGCAGCGCTCCGATCCGATCTCGGACTTCGCGCAGAATTTCACGCAGGCGCGGCTTCGACTCGTACTCTCCAGAAAGCGCCGTAAGAATCGGATAGCCTACGTCCTTGAGGAAGCTGCTTGAGAGAGTCCACCAGGCCTCATAGGGCGAGGTGGTTTTAGCCGCGGCCTTAACCTGGCGCACATGGGCGCGATATGTCGTTTCAAACAACCTGTGAAGGTGGTCACGACTTGCCTCCTCATAGGGGGTGAACAAGTCCATCAGACGCGCCCAGGCATCCGACTGGCCTTTGCCATACAAGCAGGTCAGGTAGTCAATTATCAGCCGGGCTGCTGGCTCTTTTAGCAACTCCTGCAGCTCGCTGTCGTTCCGTGCAGCAATGCCCCGGCTGGCAAGCTCCGCCATCAGGGCCGAGCCGTAGTCGTCTACTTGGCGAGGCATCAATACTGCGATTTCCCGCGGTGGAACTCCCGCTTCGATCCACTGGCGAATGTTGTCAGCCAGCACCATCGCTTCTTGTGAAGAGTTCTGGAAATGAACCGCCAAGACCTCCCCCTCATCACCCGAGATCAGCTCTGCCGGCGTCACTGCTGCAGGGTCGATTTCATGGATGATTTCATTCTGAACGCGCAGCAGATTGGGCTTCGATCTGAAATTCGCGTATAGGTGGAGGGGAAGGGCATCGAAGTCAGTCGCATACGTCTTGAAGATGCCCTCCAGCGCTCCCGCCCACCCCATGATCATTTGCTTGCGATCTCCGACTGCGGTGAGGTGGATGCCGGTACCGAGGAAGAGCAGCTTGATGAGCTCATACTGGTCAGCGGTGCAATCCTGGAACTCGTCCAGGAACACATGCGCGTAGGTTTTGCGGATTGCGTTCCGGGCAACCTCGCTGCGCTGAATGATCTTGATGGCGAGGGGTAGAAGCTGCTTGAAGGTGATCTGCTTGCCTGGAATGGCCTCTGCGCCAATTGTGTAATCCGGACTCAAGCCTTCCTCCGCAATGATGGGGAGGAATTTATCGATGATCCGTTTTGCGAAGCCATGGAACGTCACACTGTCGAAGCGTGATGCGAAGTTCCAGCCGCAGCGGAGCTGAATCCTCTCCTTTAGGTTACGGCTGGCATCTGTCTTGAACGACACCGCAAGGATTCGCTTGGGGAAGCGGCAGCTGTTGGTTCGCAGAAGGTAATCGGCACGTTGGGCCAGCACCTCGGTCTTGCCGGCGCCTGGCCCCGCGGTAAGCAAGATCGACCGATCAAGCTCGCGAACCACGCTCCATGCATTTTTCTCCAAACGCACGCCAGGCGAGGGAGCCCATTGATCATGAGAAATCACTCGGGAGATTCCTCGAGCTTGGCTTTGACCTTGTCTGCTAGTCGATCGAGGGATGGTGGCAGCGAAGCCAACAGCTGCGCGTCGGTGAGCTTGCCCAGCGCATCCAAATGAGCTGCTGGTTTACTGCTCAGCTTGAACAGGACATGGTAGGCCGAGAGGAGTTGCTGCTCATCAGCGTCGTACTGCCCGGGATTGAAGTGGCATTTACCGAGGACAGCTAAATGATCGTGCTGCGTCGGGTTAGATCGCACAGCAAGGAAGGCGTCGGGAAACGCCTTGAGCATCGCGAAGTCTAGATCCAGTGGATCCGAGAAAAAGACGTCTCGGTTTTCTAGCTCCTCGAACAAGTCGATCTGTTTTTCCGAGCCATTATCGAACCAGTGGTGGGTTCTGACAGGCCGCTGGGCATCATTCCAATCAAGGCGTACCCACTCCTTGGGGATACTACGTACTGGATCAAATTTGTCGAGTTGGTCACGTACGTAATTCACACGTCCCCAGCCACCTTGATAACGGCCAAGGTCGAGGTCGAGCAGAGTAATGTGAGGTGTACCTAGCGCGTTCAGCAGTCGCCAGAAGTGATTCACATGCCGGCCTCCCAACGGAGCGATCGCCACAGCGTACTCATCAACGGGAGCTCCCTTAGCTTGAAGAATGCGAGGCAGCACGATCTCTTCACTGTCGCCTTCACCGAGCACCACCAGGCGTGCGAAATAGAGCTCGGGGAAGGCTTGGACAGCTTCTCTGACGAACTTGTATGCGTCGCTGCGCTTGTCTGGGAGCACGATGGTCGACACATCCGTTTCGCGCTTTGAATTCAGACGCAGGTACCTAATCTGGTCAGGCTCAACTCGCTTGAGCATCGATGGGGCCTGCGTGGCGATCAATGCTTGTGCGTCCACACCCACGGATGATTTCAGGGAGCTCACGATACGCCCCAGGTAATGGGGAGACAGGCTGTTCTCGGGTTCTTCGACCGCCAGAATTGTATAGGCAGCAGGCTTAAGCTTGAGGGGATCGAACGAGGTGTTCAGTCCTGATCTGACCTCACGGCCAATGGTCAGGGATGTGAGAACGAGCGAGAGATACAGCATCGATTTCTGCCCATCGCTCAGCCTGGCGTAGTCCACGTGGCTTTCACCATGGCCAGGCGTGAAGGAGATCGAGAGGTGCCGCAGGATGGCCTCTATTTCAGAGTTCGCGAAGGTAAGAGATGGATTTGCGAAGAAGTCGCCCTTGTGAAGACGTTGCCATGCACCGCTGAGGCTAGTGCTCAAGGTCTTGATCGACTCGTTTTCCGACAAGCAGTCAGTGATTTGCTCAGTTAGCTGCTTGATAGAGTCCCGGTCATCGCTCCAGTTGACGGCTCGAAGGAGGCGGCCTAAAAGCGCGCTAGCACCAAAGGCAATATGATCAGCAGGATCCCGGCGAGCAGGTAGGTAATGAACGTGTATCTCGTCTCGTTCACGCTTCGCAACGGGCTTGAGCGTCGTGGGTTGCCCATGCTCGTCCATCCGGGTCACGTAGAGTAAACGCTCCTCTACCTCGCCATCAGCGTGTAGAACGCCTTCCAGGCGGTAGCGAATACGGGGAACCCCATCAGCCGCCTGCAGCGTCATTTGCGTAAAAAATGGCGGTACTGTGTCGTCTTCCTCATCATCGAGCGTTTCGTCGAACGTGAAGTCCGCCTCAATCCAGAGCGAGCGCTGAGCGGGTACCTCCTGCTCGTTCAAGGGGACATGGAAATCTGATCGACGCAGGCGACGTAGGCCTGGCTCGAAACCAAACATGCGCGCCAATGCCTGCAGAGTCGCAGTCTTCCCGGCACCGTTTGGCCCTAGAAGGTATGTAACGCCGTCGAACGTTATGTCCGTGACGTCTTGTCCAAACGACTGAAAACCGCTGATCCGCAGACTGCAAAGCTTCATGTGATGGGATTCCTTTCGGTTCCTCCTGATCTCTCGCTCGGACTTACGAGAATAGGGTGAGGAGGTGGCACCGTGCCGCTACAAGATACGGCATGCTCCCGGTGGGTGACTAGGAGGGCCTTGCCTCAAGGGGGTACAGCCTCTCGGGCAGTGCATCGTTGCTGGTTCGAATCAATGATTACTGGAGTGTGGAGATGGCCGCGGGGTGGATTCGGGCAGAAGATCAGAACGGAAAAGACATCCTCGGGCGGGCGGAGCAGCGTCGCTGAGATGCGACGGTGAGGCCTGCTAAGCCAGCTGTTACAGCCCAGGCTGGTGTGTCTGTTTAGCCTTCGAGGATCGATCTTTGCTGATAACCGACCCTGTCTGACCTGTTTGTAGGCGCTGGCTCTCTCGTGATGCAAGCAATGCTGCCGAATCCTCGTGGGGGAGGCTACCCCTGGGCAGGCTGTTCGTAGGAAATGCTAGCGATGAACCAAGTCGCTTCGCCCGTCGGCGTCTGCACCACGACCTCGTCCCCTTCCTCTTTCTTCAGTAAGGCGCGGGCCATGGGAGAATCAATCGAGATGTAGTCCTTCCGACCGTAGATCTCATCGTACCCGACGATTCGGAATCGCTTGCTCTCACCATCTTCATTGTCGATCTCAACCCAGGCGCCAAAGAAGACTTTGCCCTCTTGCTCGGGGGCATAGTTGACAACCCGGATATCCTCCAACCGCTTCCGGAGGTATCTGATCCGACGATCAATCTCTCGAAGAAGCTTTTTGTTGTATTGGTAATCCGCGTTCTCACTCCGATCCCCTAGAGAGGCGGCCCAAGTAACCTTCTGAGTGATTTCGGGACGGTAGGTGTGCCAGAGGTGGTCTAATTCAGCTTTCAGAGCAGCGTGCCCTTCTCTGGTGATGATGTTGGTCGGCAACCTCTACTCCTGATACAGATACGGTGGCACCTGGATCAGTGGGGACGGAGCCGCCAGGAGAGTCCTTAGGCAATCGCCGCCGGGACGATGATCCAAGTCAGATTCTAGCGAGACTACCACGCCTTGGATTGCTCTTTGAACAGCATCCGATAGGGCAGTGCTTAGGGCCTCATAGATGAGGCCGGCTGTTCTCTCTGGGGGGGATTGTGTGTGCTTGTGCTACAGCCTTGGCGCTGGCCACTTCTAAGCGGTCAATTCGATTGCGAGAGACCGCTAGAGACGAGCCTACCAGGCTCGTATGCCGGCATCAGAGATGCTCGAGCGCTTTTTTCAAGGCATTGAAGGTGCCTGGGCGGAACAACTGCTCGCCGTTAGGGCCATACGCATCGCCGCGAGAACCAAGTGTCAGTGAGCGTTCGGACAGGAAATCGCTAGAAATCAAGTACTCAAGGGCGCGCCTTTCACCGGGCAAAAGCTTGAATAGCTCAGATGGCTGTTGACGAGTATCGAGACTGACGATCTTATTCGGCGGTAAGATTTCCCTTAGTTTAAACTCTGCAGCTTTCAATTCTGCGAGCAGCATCTTCGTCAGCAGCTTCTGCTCCCCAATGGGCAGCCCTTCAATCCAAGCGTATTTGCCAGAAACCGGTTTTGGCTTTGGCGGTACTTCCGCTGCAAACGCGTCGATCAAGGTGCGGTACCGGGCACCGCCTTCATTGTGAAGGCTCTGTTTAGCCGGAACGCCATACACTTTGCCGACTTTCGCGATCATCGCATAGCTGAAGTCGGTGCTCTTCCGTTCCTTCTGCTCTTTGCATGCCAGATACACAGCATCAAGGGTTTTGTGCACGCGAGGCGGACTGCTGGCCTTAAGGCTTTCCAGGACTTCTTCAGGCGACATCATACGAAAACCTCCTCTTCATATTCGATCAATACTCGAGACTGGGGCGTGCTGATTGCATTTTTGGACTGACGGCTGGAGTGGCTGAGGTGTGACCCATCGTCGCTTTCGATACCCAGCAACTCTTGGGCCTTGGCGCCAGAAATTAATTGTTGGATAGAGTGCTCTGACACTCGCTCATGCTCAGGAAGATCGCACATCAAAATGCGCCCATCGACGACCGCATCAAGCTTCGTCCAAGATTTGAGTCGGGATAACATGAACTTTGTTAATTGGTTGCCGATGGCCAATTGTTGTTTGGCGTCTAGCATGAAAAGCGATGGCTTCATCTCGTTGAACTGAATCATTCGATCAAGAAGCTGGGTTCGAGGCGTGACTGCTAGTTCAGCTTTGGCAGAAATATAAATTTCAGCGTTTTCACAAACTTCGTTTAGTTGGTGAAAGAATGAGGTTTCTTCAACTTGAAGCGTGATCTCATGATCGCTGTGCATAATAAGCTGAGTTGAGTCGGCGCTGTCGTCGTTATCAATGCGCTCATTCATGACGGCCTGGCATTGTTTGGCGAGCCGGTTGATAGAGTTCATGTCTGACAAATACATGTTTGCTTTCTGGGAGGCAGTTTCTATCTGTCCCTTAATGGCTAGTTTTTCAATCTCAAGCTCGCTGATCGGTGCTTCGTCAAACACTAGTCCTAGAGCCTCCGCATCATGTTGCTGGAAGCCCAGCTCTCGCAGGCGATCTTCGATCTTAGCGACTTCCTGTTCCATGCTGTCAAGGTGGTCAAATTGCATTCTGGCAGAAAGCGAGATTTCGTTGGCGAGCGAGAGAAGTCCGCCCAAGAAAACAGGCCCGGTGACAAAATGACGGCAACGGATGCAATTATCGCTTCCCAAGTAACCCGCAGGTACTGCTACTGCTTTGCCAAGCTCATTTAGATAGCCGTCGTGGCAGCGGCTCCCGGCAAAGGTGCAGAGGCCGTAATCGCGGAACAATGCACTACCAGCGGCAATGTCGCCAACAAAGCGCTTGATAGCTTCCTCGTTGTTAGTGATGAGCTGGCCTTTGACTGCATTGGTTCGTCCTTGCTGAACCTTCTGCCAAACCGCTTTGGCTCGATCGGCTAGCGCCCGTTTCTCACCTTCTTCAAATTTCATGCGCAACATTTCGCCATTCGCTTTGACGTAATAGATGGTCATGATTACTGAACTGTGGCCGGCAATTTTTACAATGTCAGCAAGAGGCAGCCTGAACTCCATGACATATGCAGTAATGAGGCTGACCCTCATTGTGTGAGCGGTGTATTGGGACGAATATGAGCTAACTTTGTCCGGGTCACCATCAAGCGTAGCTAGCTCAATTTCAGGTGGCTGGATATTATAAAGTGCAATTGCAATGCGCCATCCTAATCGAATGCCAAAGCTTCCGATGCACTCTTCCTTATGAAGGTCTCTGAATAAAAAGCAATTTTCTTCTTTTGCTTTTCGATCTTCAAGATTTAAATTGGTGTTTTCACAGTCTTCCCATCGCATGGGCTTACTGATGGGGTTGTATTTTGTTTGCCAGTTTCGAAGTCGAATGCACCAGATTGCCAGCGACTCCGGAATCCAAGGAACATCGTACTCCGGCCTCTTACGCGACGTCTTGTTGGTCGTTATGTGCATCCCGAGCTCATTATTGGGGTACTTTTTTACAAACCCCTGATTTTTCTTACAGCCGCGAAATGGCGAAGGATTGGGAATCCAAGAAATCTTGCCGTCTTCAAATACAGGGATTTCATCGTCGCCTTCACCGGAATCAACGTAGGCGAGTTGGATTCCGCGAACTGGAACAGAGGCCAGCGCATAGGTATGCATCCAAGAGACAGGGAACCAGATTTTGTATTTCCCTTTCTCACACTTCCAAACGCAGTCTGGATCGTCATGATCAATTTTATCTTCGTCAATATCGTACCAATCCGCTTGAAATTTATGAAGGTGAGTCAGGTCGGAAAAGCTACTGGCGGTTGGAGGAATGATCCAGTTTTTCAGTTCGTCAACAAAATGATAGGCCAGAGCGGGCTTAACCGTCTCAGTGGGCGAGATGGCGATTCCAATTTCTTTGTTCAATGGCGCGAACGGATCGCGCGCGCCTGGGATCAACGTGCGCTCCCCGGTATCCTCGCAAATGATGCACAGGTTTTCCTTGATGAAACACTCTGCAAACTCTCGAAGCGCGTGCACAGTTTTGCGTTGTTGGGTTTCCTTGATGCTCCCAATGAATAACTCGAATTCAGTCAGCGTGAATCTGTCCGTGGTGAACACCGCTATTGGATCCTGCCCGATTTTCAATGGCACAAGGAAGTCGCGCACGAATCGCACCAAATAGTTTTCTTTCACACTACCGGATTTTACCGCTTTCAGGTGCGATCCGAGGACATACTGCCACGCTGCATGGCTTTTCGGGATCGTGACAATGGTATACGGTTGCTCTCGCCCAAGGTAGTCTGCCCAGTTAATCCACGATGCTTGATATACTTTGTCTGGTGCGAATGGAAAGCGGCGATCATTACTGGCTACGATATGTTTTTTGTAATCGGCAGCGGAGGACAAGTTAAGGTTTCTCAGAAGTTCTTTCGCTTCTTCAAAAGAATATGGCTGAACAATATCGCAGAAATCATACCAGTCGACCCAGTCGTTATGGAAGTCGCGATGCGGGTTGGCGGGCAAGCAAGGGTGTAGTGCTTGTTTTTGGCGATACTCAGCACTATTTTTTATGCCAATCACTTTGACGGCAAATTTTGCCTCTTCATAAGTAGTGCATCGTTCAGGAAGGATAAATTGCATCCATGATGCACACTCTTTGTACACTGCGCGAGGAGCATTGGGAAGCTTAGGGTCAAGATGATAGCGCTCTGCGTAATCTTTCGGCTATTCGGAATAGTGTG
>NZ_JAMDGY010000028.1 GCF_028656955.1 Pseudomonas fontis | reverse complement strand
TTGTGATTTAGAATTTTCGCATTGATCTTAGCTTGGCCAATTGGGCGCCATCATAGCGCCCGAAGAAGGTGTCCAAAATCATTAGGCCAGTTCAGCCTTGCCGGCGATGGAGCGCGCAGCGGTCCCGATTGGCAAGGCTTTGCTGGCAAGGCCAGCTCCCACAAACGGTCCCGATTCCCCACAAATAGAGGGTGTTCCGCCACCGTCAGGTTGGATAAATCCCCCGCGCCCGCGACCAGGTCAGCGCCAGGTCCTCGATCATGTCTTCCTGCCCGCCCACCGTCCCGCGGCGTCCCAGTTCCACCAGCAACTCACGGGCAGACACGCCATATTTCAGCTCCGCTCGCTTGGCAAACAACAGGAACGAGCTATAAACCCCCGCATACCCCAAGGTCAACGCATCGCGGTCCAGGCGGATCGGATGGTCCATCATCGGCACCACCAGGTCTTCGGCCACATCCATGATCCGGTACAAATCCACACCACTGTGCACGCCCATGCGTTCAAGCACCGCGACGAACACCTCCAGCGGCGTATTGCCCGCCCCCGCCCCCAACCCGGCCACCGAACCATCAATACGCACCGCGCCAGCCTCAATGGCCGCCAGCGAGTTGGCAATCGCCATGCCCAGGTTGTGGTGGCCATGGAAACCCACCTCGGTGCCCGCACTCAACCCCGCGCGCAACACCCCGATCTTCTCGCTGACCTCACCCGGCAGCATGTAGCCCGCCGAGTCGGTGCAATAGATGCAATTGGCGCCATAGCTTTCCATCAACCGCGCCTGCTCCAGCAGCTTCTCGGCGCTGACCTTGTGCGCCATCATCAGGAAGCCGACCGTATCCAGGCCCATCTTCGCCGCCATGCCGATATGCTGCCCCGACACATCCGCCTCGGTGCAATGGGTCGCCACGCGAATGGTCGAGACGCCATGCTCATGGGCCATGCGTAGATGGTCCAGGGTGCCGATGCCCGGCAGCAGCAACGCCGACACCTTGGCCTGCTTGAGCAGGGGGATCACCGCCGCGAAGTACTCTTCGTCACTGTGCGCCGGCAAGCCGTAGTTCAACGAAGCTCCGCCCAGGCCGTCACCATGGGTGATTTCAATCAGCGGCACACCCGCCGCGTCCAGGCCAGTGGCCACCGCGACCATCTCGTCCAGGCTGATCTGATGACGCTTGGCATGCATGCCGTCGCGCAGGTTCATGGCGGTTATCCCCTCAGCGGACAGGCAATTGCAAAGAGCCCTTGAAGGCTTCTTCGGCGAACATTTCGGCAGTGCGCAAGCCTGCCGCAGTCATGATGTCGAGGTTGCCGGCTGCCTTGGGCAGGAAGTCCCCCAGCCCTTCGACCTCGACAAAGATCGACACCTTGCGCCCATCAAACACCGGGCCGTTGATCAGCTTGTAGCCAGGCACATAGCGCTGCACCTCCCGGACCATGCTCAGCACCGAGGCGCGGATCGCCTCCTGGTCGGGCTCGTCGTCAGTCAGGCAGTGGATGGTGTCGCGCATCATCAGCGGCGGCTCGGCCGGGTTGATCACGATGATCGCCTTACCGCGCCGCGCCCCGCCGATCTGCTCCACCGCGCCGGCCGTGGTGCGGGTGAACTCGTCGATGTTCTGCCGGGTGCCGGGGCCTACCGAGCCCGAGGACACCGTGGCAACGATCTCGGCATAACCCACCGACTGGATGCGCGACACCGCCGCGACCATCGGGATGGTCGCCTGGCCGCCGCAGGTCACCATGTTGACGTTCATCGCCAGGGTGGCCGCATGCTGTTTCAGATTGACCGGCGGCACGCAGAACGGGCCGATGGCCGCCGGCGTGAGGTCGATCATGATCACCCCTGCCGCGTTGAGCTTGCGGCTGTTCTCGGCATGCACATAGGCGGAGGTGGCATCGAAGGCGATGCGGATATCGTCGTCCAACACATGCGGCATCAGCCCGTCGACGCCCTCGGCCGTGGTCTTGATGCCCATCTCGCGGGCACGCTTGAGCCCTTCAGACTCGGGGTCGACGCCGACCATCCAGACCGGGTCGATCCACTCCGAACGGCAGATTTTCATCAGCAGGTCAGTGCCGATATTGCCCGGCCCGATGATCGCAGCCCTCAGTTTCTTCTTCATTTGTTACCTCGCGGATCAGGCACGGAACGACACCCGGGCACTGCCCAGGCCATCGATGGTCAGGGAGAAGTGATCGCCGGCCTGGGCAGGCTCCAGCGGCACCAGCGAGCCGGAGAGAATGATTTCCCCAGCCTTGAACGGAATGCCGAAGGCGCCCAGGGTGTTGGCCAGCCAGGCCACCGCCGTCAGCGGGTTGCCCTGCACGGCCGAGCCCAGGCCTTCACTGATGGGTTCACCATTCTTGAACACCTGCATGCGCAGGTTGGGCAGGTCGAGCTCGCGCGGGTCGACCTGGGCGTCACCCAGCACGAACACGCCGCAGGAGGCGTTGTCGGCCACGGTGTCCTGGATGCGGATGCGCCAGTCATGGATGCGTGAATCGACAATCTCGAAACACGGCATCACGTATTCAGTGGCCGCCAGCACATCGGCTTCGGTAACGCCGGGGCCGACCAGGTCATGCTTGAGCTTGAAGGCGATTTCGCCTTCGGCACGCGGTTGGATCAGGCGGTTCTGCGCCAGGGAGATCTGCGCGTCATCGGCGAAGGCCATGGCCTCGGTGATGAAACCGAAGTCCGGCTGGTGCACATCCAACATGCGCTGCACGGCGGCCGAGGTGACACCAATCTTCTTGCCGACGATGCGATCACCCGCCGCTACCCGGCGTTCGATGCTGTACAGCGAGATATGGTAGGCGTCCTCGATGCTGATCTGCGCCCAGCGCTCGGTCAGTGGCGCCAGGGTGCGCCCGCTGAGCAGTGCCTGGTACAACTCCTCGCCATAGTGGCGACGCAATTGCTCGCTCATGCGCGTGCCTCTGCGAGGAACGCCAGGCATTCGCGGTTGAACAGTACGCGGTGCTCGACCATCACCCAGTGCCCACACTCGCTGAGCATGACGAAACGGATCCGGCTGCATGCCTCAAGCATGGTCTGTGCACCCGAGGCCGGGCAGAACTTGTCGTTCATGCCCCAGAAGCCAAGAATCGGGCATTGCAGTTCGCCCAGCCGCGCGGCCAGGTTGGGCACTTGCATGCTGGTGAGTACGCAGGTGGGTTGCTGCTGGACCACCGCTACGCGCTCTTCGATGGTTTCATCGCTGATCAACGTCGGGTCGAACAGCTGCAGGCTGAGCAGGCGGCGCATGCCGGCGGCGTCCTTGAGCTCGCCTGCCGCAAAGGCTGCGCCCATCTTCTGGATGCCTTCCATTTGCAGGTAGTACTGCTCCTTTTCCATCAGGCCACCGGGGGCCATCAGGATCAGCCGGCTGACCCGCTGTGGCTGGTCCAGGGCCAGCTTGATGGCTATCGCCCCGCCCAGGGAGTTGCCGACCAGCACGCAGCGCTGGATATCCAGGGTATCGAGCAGGCCGCTCAGGGCATTGACGAAGAAATCCAGGCTGTAGACCGTTTCGGGCTTGGATGAAGCGCCGTAGCCCGGCAGGTCCGGGACAATCGCGCGGTAGCCGGCCTCGGCAAACTGCGGGTAGTTCAGCTTGAAGTTGCTGTGCCCGCTGGCCCCGGGGCCGCTGCCGTGGATGAACACCACCGCCTCGCCTGTGCCAACGTCCTGGTAATGCAGCTGCAAACCCTCGGGCAGCGTGACCACGTGCCCTTGCGCGGATGCGCCCATGAGGTGTTCTCCCGGTGTGTTGTGGTACCGGGATTATTCAGCGGGGCCTGCGGGGCAACATCGTCCGACAGGACTACTAGTCCCTTTGGACGTTGGCCCTGGCCCGGCGCCTGCCTAGCATCGCGCTCATTAACCTGACGAACACGAGGCGCGCATGCACGACCCTATGGATTTTCGCGGCAAGGTGGTACTGGTCACCGGGGGTGGCAAGGGTGTCGGGCGCGGTATCAGCCGGCGCTTTCTGGAGTGTGGCGCTGAAGTGGTGATCTGCGGGCGCCAGGCGCCGGCCACCCTGCCGGCAGCAGCGGGCCGCGAAGCGACGTTCCTGCCCTGCGACGTGCGCGAGTTCGACCAGGCCCGGCAGTTGATCGAGGCGCTGATTGAAGGCTTCGGACGGCTCGACGTGCTGGTCAACAATGCCGGCGGCGCGCCGTATGCCGAGGCCGCCAGTGCCTCGCCGCGCTTCAGCGAGTCGATCATCCGCCTCAACCTGCTGGCCCCGTTGAACCTGTGTCAGCTGGCCAACCGGGTAATGCAGGGGCAGCCGGAGGGCGGCGCGATCATCAATATCTGCAGCGTCAGCGCCACGCGCCCCTCCCCCGGTACGGCGGCCTATGGCGCGGCCAAGGCGGGCCTGCTCAACCTGGGCCGTTCGCTGGCGGTGGAGTGGGCGCCCAAGGTGCGGGTCAATGCGGTCACGGCGGGGTTGATCCTCACCGAGCAGGCGGCGTTGCACTATGGCGATGACAACGAGCTGGCCCAAGTGGCGGCGACCATTCCGTTGCAGCGCCTGGCGACCCCGGAAGACATCGGGGACACCTGTGTGTACCTGGCCTCGCCACTGGCGGCCTATGTCAGTGGTGCAGACATTGCGGTGCATGGCGGTGGCGAGCGGCCGGCGTTTCTTGATGCGGGGAAAGCCCAATGAAGGTTGCCAGCCACAGTGTCGTGGTTGCGCTGAGCCCGGCGCAGGCGTGGAAGAAACTCAAGGACCTGAGCCTGGCGCCGCACTATGTGCCGGGGCTCACCGGGCTGCGCTTGCACCCGGGTGTGCGCGAGGGTGTCGGGGCGAGTCGGCGGGTGTTTCGCAAGGGTGGGCAGTGGCTCGATGAGAGCGTGGTGCAGTGGCAGGATGGCGAGGGCTTTGTGCTGGTGTTGCACAAGGCCAGTGGTGGCGCGCCGCTGCCGTTTCGCCAGGCGAGCTTTCACTACAGCCTGAAGGCGCAGGGGCAAGGGACACGGATCACTACCAGCCTGCATTACCGGCTGCGCGGTGGGTGGTTGGTGGAGCGCTTGTTGCGCGCAAGCTTTGCCAGGGTGGTCCGGCAGATTGGCGAGAACCTGGGGGCCTATTACGAGAGTGGGCAGACCCAGAATGTCGATTACCTGAACGCCAACAGCTGAAACGGTGACTGCTGCGCAGTCAATCGCCGGCAAGGCCGGCTCCCACAGAAATCACCAGCACTGCTGACACTGTGGGAGCAACTGCCTTGCACAACGTTGTAGCCGCTGCCGACAGGCTGCGCTGGAGCCCGTGAGGGGTCCCAAAGGCGGCGCGCAGCCTTGCGGCGGGCTAACAAACGCTCAGGTTCACCTCACTCCAATACGCCTTCATGCTCACAATCCGGCCCTGCCCATCAAAGCTCATCACATCGATCACATCCAACGCACACGGCTGCCCTGCCCACTGCATCTGCACCCGAAACGGCACCGCCCCGCTGCCATTGTGCGTCGCGCGCACCGGCCCGGTCTGCACCGCCGTTACCTTCCCCGCCCCCAGCCCCTGGCGGTAGAAATCGGCAATCTCGCCAGCCCCCTTCAGCGGCGCATTGCCCACCGGGTCTTCGACCGTCGCATCCTCGGCATACATCCCGAGAATCCCGTCAATGTCCCCGGCATCCACCAACTCGACATAGCGCGCCATCGCAGCCTGGATATTCTTCGGCGAAAATACGTCCATGCTCACGCCACCTCGAACAATGCGGCGGCGCCCATGCCACCGCCAATGCACATGCTCACGACCACATAGCGCAAACCACGTCGCTTACCCTCGATCAAGGCATGCCCGACCATCCGTGCACCCGACATCCCGAACGGATGCCCAATGGCAATCGCCCCGCCATTGACGTTCAAACGCTCATTGTCGATGCCCAGGGTATCGCGGCAATACACCACCTGGCAGGCGAACGCCTCGTTGATCTCCCACAAGCCGATATCCGCCACCGTCAAACCATGGCGCTTGAGCAGCTTGGGGATCGCATACACCGGGCCGATACCCATTTCGTCGGCGTTGCAGCCCGCCACCGTGATCCCGCGATAGATCCCCAGTGGCGCTAGCCCACGTTGCTCGGCCATGCGCGCACTCATCAGCACCGAGGCCGACGCGCCATCAGACAGCTGCGAGGCATTGCCCGCAGTAATGCTGCGCCCCGTGCCGCTCCACTGGCCGCCCGGCCATACCGGCTCCAACGCTGACAGGCTTTCCAGGGTGGTATCGGCGCGATTGCATTCATCCTGCAGCAGGGTCACGGTCTCGTAGCGGGTTTCGCCGCTGGCCTTGTCGAACAGCGCCTTGCGCATGGCCAGCGGTGCCAGTTCCCGGTCAAACAACCCGGCTGCCTGCGCCAAGGCCGTACGCTGCTGGCTCTGCACGCTGTAGAGGTCCTGCTCCAGCCGCGAAATGCCGTAACGCTGAGCAACCACCTCACCGGTTTCAATCATCGGGATATAGGCGCGCGGGTCGTGCTCCAGCACCGCGCTGGACTGGTTGCGGTAGAGGTTCTTGTGCTTGTTCTGCACCAGCGAAATGGACTCCAGGCCCCCGGCGACGGCAATCTCCAGGTCACCACAGAGGATGCCCTGCGCCGCCACGGCAATGCTCATCAGCCCCGACGCGCACTGGCGCTCGACTGCCATGCCGGACACCGACGTCGGCAACCCCGCCGCCGTCGCGCACAAGCGCCCCAGGTTGTAGGACTGGGTGCCCTGCTGGGCCGCTGCGCCGATGATCACATCGTCCACTTCTGCCGGGTCGATGCCTGCGCGGCGCACCGCCTCGCGCACCACATGCCCGCCCAACGCCGGCGCTTCAGTGTCGTTGAAGGCACCGCGAAAGGCCTTGCCGATCGGGGTGCGCGCAGTAGAAACAATTACCGCTTCTTTCATGTTCGAATCCTCGAATGCCTGCACTCAGGCGGGGTAATAGCGGCTGATGGTGTCGGCCACGCAGCCTGGGCGGTCCTGGCCTTCAATCTGCACGGTGACGCGGATTACCGCCTGCACCGCACCGTTGAGCGTTTCGGTACTGACCAACGTCGCACTGCCGCGCACCTGCGAGCCCACCGGCACCACGGCCGGAAAGCGCACTTTTTCGCAGCCGTAATTGACGCCCATGGCAATGCCACGCACGTCGACGATCTGCGGCAGGAACAGGTTGACCAGCGCCAGGCTCAGGTAACCGTGGGCAATGCAGGCACCGAACGGCCCGCTGGCCGCGCGCTGCGGGTCGACGTGTATCCACTGGTGATCACCACTGGCCTCGGCGAACAGGTCGATGCGCGGCTGCTCGATGTGCAGCCAGTCGCTGACCCCCAGTTCTTCGCCAACGGCGTCATGCAGGGCCAGCGGTGTCGCGAACACACGGGTCATGTTCAGGCCCTCTGGCTGGAGACCGACAGCACTTCGCCGGTCATGTACGAGCTGTAGTCGCTGGCCAGGAACATCATCACGTTGGCCACCTCCCAGACTTCGGCGGCGCGGCCGAAGGCTTCGTTGGCCGCCAATTGCTCAAGCACCGCCTGCGGCGCCGAGCGGGCGAGGAAGTCATGCAGGGCAATGCTTGGGCTGACCGCGTTGATGCGGATGCCATGGCTGGCCGCCTCCACCGCCGCACAGCGGGTCAAGGCCATGACCCCGGCCTTGGCCGCCGCGTAATGCGACTGCTCCTTCTGCGCCCGCCAGCCCAGCACCGAGGCGTTGTTGACGATGGCCCCGGCGCGGCGCTCCATCATGTGCGGCAGCATGGCGCGGGTCATGCGCATGGTGCCGGTGAGGGTCACGTCGAGTACCCGCTGCCATTCCGTGTCCGGCATGTCCACCAGCGCGCGGGAGCCGCCCAGGCCTGCGTTGTTGATCAGCACGTCGACCCCTTGCAGGTCGCGCTCGGCACAGGCCACCAGGCGCTGCACCTGGGTTTCGTCGGTGACGTTGCACAGCTCGCCGAACACCTGCTCGAGCCCCGTGGCCTCGCGAATTTTCGCCACTGCTTCACGCACGCGACCTTCGTGGATATCGCTGATCATCAGCGCCCGGCAGCCTTCCTCGGCTGCGCGCATTGCCGCCGAAAAACCAATACCGGAACCGGCAGCCGCGGTAATCAATACCGACTTGCCGCGCAGCAGGCCGTGGCCCGCTACATAGTGGGGGGTAGACATCGAATGACTCCTTGCGATCAGGGGCGCAGGCGCGGTTCCCGGGGCATGCCCAGGGCGCGCTCGGCGATGATGTTGCGCTGGATCTCGTTGCTGCCGCCGTACAGGGTGTCGGCGCGGCTGAACAGATACAGCGATTGCAGCCGGGTCAGCTGATACGGCGCGGCCTCGAGCAGTTCCGCCTCGGGGCCCAGCACGTCCATGGCCAGCTTGCCGAGGGCGGCGTGCCAGCTGGACCAGAACAGCTTGTAGATGGTCGCTTCCTTGCGCAGGGAACCGTCCTGCGCACCGGACAGCATGCGCAGCGAGTTGTAGCGCATCACCCGCAGCCCGCACCACGCCTCGGCCAGGCGCTGGCGCAGGACCGGGTCACGGGCGGCGCCGTTGGCCTTGGCCACGGCGATGATCTCGTTCAGTTCGTTGTGGAACTGCATCTGCTGGCCCAGGGTCGAGACCCCGCGTTCAAAACCCAGCAGCGCCATGGCGATCTTCCAGCCATCGCCGGGCTGGCCGATGATGTTGCTGGCGTCGGTGCGGGCGTCGTCAAAGAACACTTCGTTGAATTCCGAGGTGCCGGTCAATTGCTCGATCGGGCGCACGCTGATGCCGGGCTGGGCCATTGGCACCAGCAGGAACGACAGGCCACGGTGCCCGACGCTGCCGGGTTCGGTGCGGGCGATGACGAAGCACCAGTCCGATTCGTGCGCCAGCGAGGTCCAGACTTTCTGGCCGTTGATCAGCCAGTTGTCTCCTTGTTCATTGAGGCTCGCGCGGGTCTTGACGTTGGCCAGGTCAGAGCCTGCGCCCGGCTCGGAATAGCCTTGGCACCAGAAGTCCGTGCCATTGACGATGCCCGGCAGGAAGCGGCGTTGCTGCTCGGTACTGCCAAACGCGGCAATCGTCGGGCCGGCCAGCCCTTCACCGATATGTCCCATGCGGCCGGGGCCGCCGGCGCGGGCGTATTCTTCGTGGAAGATCACCTGCTGGTTGATCGACAGGCCTTTGCCACCGTGTTCCGGCGCCCAGCCCACGCAGGTCCAGCCGCCTTCGGCGAGCTTGCGTTCCCAGGCTTTGCGTTCGTGCGGGTACATATGCTCGTCGCCCGGGCCACCGCGAAAGCGCAGGGTTTCGAACTCACCGCACAGGTTGGCGGCCATCCAGTCGGCCACTTGCTGGCGAAACTGCTCGTCCTGCTCGCTGAAACTGATCTTCATGGCTGCTCCCCGATAATCAGGCTGGCGATCCGTTCCAGGTGCCAGGCGGGCGCGCCGAGGTAGCTTTCACTGGCGCGGGCGCGTTTGAAATACAAATGCGGGTCGTACTCCCAGGTGAAGCCGACACCGCCATGCAGCTGGATCGACTCCTGCGCACAGTGGAAGTACGCCTGCGAGCACTGCGCCTTGGCCAATGCGGCGGCCAGCGGCAGTTCGCGGGCGACTTGGGCATCGCCCTCCGGGTCGAGCACTTCCTGGGCGACGCAGGCGGCGTAGTAGCTCGCCGAGCGCGCGCACTCGACCTGCAACATCATGTCGGCGGCGCGGTGTTTGATGGCCTGGAAGCTGGCGATGGGGCGGCCGAACTGCTGGCGTTCCTGCATATAGGCCACGCTCAGGTCGAGTGACTGTTGCGCGCCACCCGTCTGCTCCGCAGCCAGGCCGATGCAGGCCAGTTGCAGCACTGGCTCCAGCGCCTGCCAGCCCTCACCGGCCTGGCCCAGCAGCGCGTCGGGGCCGAGGTACACGCGGTTGAAGTGCAGGCGCGCGAGGCGGCGGGTCTGGTCCATGGTGGGTAACCATTGGCGTTCGATGCCGGGGTTGGCGGCTTCGACGACGAACAGGCTGATGCCCTCCTCCCCGTGGCTAGCGGGGGTGCGGGCGGCGATGATCAGCAGGTCGGCGGTGTCGCCATCGATCACCTGGCCGTACAGGCCGTCCAGCACGAAACCGTCGCCTTCCTTGCTCACGGTCGCCTGGATGTCGTCGGCGCCCCAGCCGCTGCCGCGGGTGTAGGCCAGGGTGGCGGTCAGGCTGCCTTCGGCGATGCGTGGCAGCCAGTGGCTTTTTTGCGTTGGATTGGCGTGCAACAGCAAGGCTGGCGTTGCCAGGCAGGCGGTGGCGAAGAATGGCGAACAGAGCAGGCGGCGGCCCATCTGTTCGAGCAGCAGGGTCAGTTCGACAAAGCCCAGGCCCAAGCCGCCGTAGGTTTCGGGGATATGCAGCGCGGGCCAGCACATCTCGTTGCACAGCCGTTGCCAGAGGTTTTCATCGTAGCCGCGTGCGCTGCTCATGGCGGCGCGGGTGGCGTTGCTGGTGCAGACATCGGCGAGAAAGCCTTCTGCCGAGCTGCGGATCATTTCCTGTTCGTCGCTGAATGCAAATTCCATCGCGGCGCCTTTTACTCGATTGGCGAAGATGGCGACGAGTGTGGCGGGATGTGCGCGGGGCGGAATCGTTGGCTTTGCCTAGTCTGAATAGCCGATGTGCTGGGGGGCTTCCTATCTCTGTGGGAGCCGGTCTTGCCGGCGATGAGGCCGGTACAGTCAACACAGCACCTGTGATTGCTGCGCAATCAATCGCTGGCAAAGCCAGCTCCCACCCTGATCAGCAGCGCCCCCCGATCTAGTGTGGGAGCCGGCCTTGCCGGCGATGCAGCCTGCGCAGTCAACACAGCACCTGTGATTGCTGCGCAATCAATCGCTGGCAAAGCCAGCTCCCACCCTGATCAGCAGCGCCCCCGATCTAGTGTGGGAGCCGGCCTTGCCGGCGATGCGGCCGGTACAGTCAACACAGCACCTGTGATTGCTGCGCAATCAATCGTTGGCAAAGCCAGCGCCCACCCGGATCAGCAGCGCCCCCCGATCTGGTGTGGGAGCCGGCCTTGCCGGCGATGCAGCCGGCGCAGTCAACACAGCACCTGTGATTGCCGCGCAATCAATCGCTGGCAAAGCCAGCTCCCAGCCTGATCAGCAGCCCCCCCGATCTGGTGTGGGAGCCGGCCTTGCCGGCGATGCAGCCGGCGCAGTCAACACAGCACCTGTGATTGCCGCGCAATCAATCGCTGGCAAAGCCAGCGCCCACCCTGATCAGCAGCGCCCCCGATCTAGTGTGGGAGCCGGCCTTGCCGGCGATGCGGCCGGTACAGTCAACACAGCACCTGTGATTGCTGCGCAATCAATCGCTGGCAAAGCCAGCGCCCACCCTGATCAGCAGCGCCCCCCGATCTGGTGTGGGAGCCGGCCTTGCCGGCGATGCGGCCGGTACAGTCAACACAGCACCTGTGATTGCTGCGCAATCAATCGCTGGCAAAGCCAGCGCCCACCCTGATCAGCAGCGCCCCCGATCTAGTGTGGGAGCCGGCCTTGCCGGCGATGAGGCCGGTACAGTCAACACAGCACCTGTGATTGCTGCGCAATCAATCGCTGGCAAAGCCAGCGCCCACCCTGATCAGCAGCGCCCCCCGATCTGGTGTGGGAGCCGGCCTTGCCGGCGATGCAGCCGGCGCAGTCAACACAGCACCGGTGATTGCTGCGCAATCAATCGCTGGCAAAGCCAGCGCCCACCCTGATCAGCAGCGCCCACGATTTCCTTCAACTGCCGTACACCTTCTGCGCCGGCACCACCTGCCCGAGCAACTGCTCCACCGCAGCCCCCACCTCAGCCACCGCCCAGCGCCCCTGGTTATCCACCTGCGGCCCGCGCCGCCAGCCGTCGGCAATCGACACCTTGCCGCCCTCGACCTCGAACATCTGCCCAGTCACCGCCTGCGAGGCTGTCGACCCCAGCCACACCACCAATGGCGCCACATTCTCCGGGGCAAAGTAGTCAAAGCCCTGGTCCGGCTGCTTCATCACCTCGGCAAACACGTCCTCGGTCATCCCTGTGCGCGCCGCCGGCGCCAAGGCATTCACGGTGATACCGTAACGCCCAAGCTCCGCCGCCTGCACCAGGGTCAATGCGGCAATCCCGCCCTTGGCCGCCGCATAATTGGACTGCCCGATAGAACCCTGCAATCCGGCCCCGGAACTGGTGTTGATGATCCGCGCCGCCACCGCCAGCCCACCCTTGGCCTGCTCGCGCCAATAACGCACGGCATGGCTGGACAGGCAAAAGTGCCCCTTCAGGTGCACCGCGATCACCGCATCCCAATCCGCCTCGGTGAGGCTGGCGAACATCCGGTCCCGGCAGATGCCAGCGTTGTTCACCAGCACATCCAACCCACCAAAGGTCTCCACCGCCTGACGCACGATCAGCCCCGCGTCGTCATAACGGGTGATGTCGTTGCTGTTGGCCACCGCCACCCCGCCCAGCGCCTCGATCTGCGCAACCACCGCCTGCGCGGCCTCGCGGTTGATGTCGTTGACCACGACCCTGGCCCCTTCGGCCGCAAACGCCTGCGCATAAGCGCGGCCCAAGCCACCACCGGCGCCGGTAATGACCACTACTCGATTCTCACATTGGCGCATCGCCGCTCTCCTGCCCCGGTTGCTCACAACCGCTCGATAATGGTCACGTTGGCCTGCCCGCCGCCTTCGCACATGGTTTGCAAGCCATAACGGCCGCCACTGCGCTCCAGTTCATGCAGCAAGCTGCACATCAAGCGCGTGCCGGTTGCACCCAGCGGATGGCCCAAGGCAATCGCGCCGCCGTTGACGTTGGTCTGCTCATGGGGGTAGCCGGTTTCCTTCAGCCAGGCCATGGCCACCGAGGCGAACGCCTCGTTGATCTCCACCCGGTCGATGTCCGCCAGCGTCATTCCCGCACGCTTGAGCGCATGGGCGGTGGCCGGGATTGGCGCGGTGAGCATCCACACCGGATCGTCCCCGCGCACACTCAGGTGATGAATCCGTGCCCGCGGGGTCAGGCCATAACGGCGCAGCGCCGCTTCAGAGACGATCAACAGCGCGCTGGCGGCATCGCAGGTCTGGCTGGACACCGCCGCCGTGACCCGGTCGCAGCCGAACAGGTAATCCAGTTCGGCCATCTTCTCCAGGCTGGTATGGCGCGGCGTTTCGTCGTGCTCGACACCGGCCAACGGTACGATCTCCCGGGCAAAGCGGCCCTGCTCGATGGCCCGCAAGGCACGCTGGTGCGACTCAAGTGAATAGGCTTCCAGATCCGCCCGGCTCAAACCCCAATGCTCGGCAATGCGCTGCGCCGAGCGGAACTGCGTCGGCGGCTGCGCGCCATAGCGGCGCACCCAGCCTTCAGAGCCACTGAACGGATCAGTGAAACCCAGCGGCTCGGCAGCAGTCATTGCCGAGGAAATCGGGATCTGCGTCATGGTCTGCACACCGCCGGCAACCACTACATCCTGCGTGCCGCTCATCACCGCCTGGGCGGCAAAGTGCACGGCCTGCTGCGACGAGCCGCACTGGCGGTCGATGGTGGTGCCCGGCACGGCGTCCGACAGGCCCGCGGCCAGCCAGCTGGTGCGGGCAATGTCCCCGGCCAGCGGGCCGATGGTGTCGACGCAACCAAAAATCACGTCGTCGTATTCATGATCGGCAATGCCATTGCGCTCGACCAGCGCGCGCAACACGTGCGCGCCCAGGTCTGCACCATGGATGTGGCTCAAGCCACCCTTGCGCCGCCCGGTGGGCGTGCGCAGGGCATCGACAATATAGGCTTCAGGCATGGTCTCTCTCGCAAAGGAACAATCAGAACGTGGTGCCGGCGCCAATCGCCAGCTGGCCGTCGAACAGCGCCGCCCGCACCCGCGCCTTGTGCAGGCCGCGATCGCCCCAAACCTTGTCCAGGGCCCAGGCGCGTTTCATGAACAGGTGCAGGTCGACTTCCCAGGTGTACCCCATGGCGCCATGCACCTGAATTGCATGCTTGGCCGCCAGGGCCGCGGCTTCGGCGCAGGCAAGCTTGGCGTGCGACACCGGCACCGCCTGGCCGGGCTGGCCGTGGGCAACCGCGTAAGCGGCGCGATACAACGGCCCCTTGGCGAACTCGATCTGCACCGCGACATTGGCCATCAGGTGCTTGACCGCCTGGAACGAACCGACCGGCTTGCCGAACTGTTTGCGCTCGAAGGTGTAGTCCACCGCCAGGTCGACCATGCGCTTGGCCAGCCCAAGCAGTTGCGCTGCATTGGCCAGCGCCCCGCGATTGCACGCGGCCGCCCACAGTCGCCGCCCCTGTTCGCCTTCAGCCACACAGGTGGCGGCGCTCGGCGCCCATTCGACCTGGAACAGTTGCCGGCTCGGGTCGACCGAGGCGTTGTGGGTCAGCCCCACTGCTGCGCGCTCCACGGCATGCACCTCATCGCCATAGGGCAACAGCAGCAAGTCCGCGACATGTGCATCACTGACCAGCGGGTTGCCCGGCTCGCCGATGGCCAGGCGCGCAGTGCCTTCGGCCACCCGCGCCAGCCAGTGGTGCTTGAGCGCAGCATGGCGCTCATCCAGCCCGACCAGCAGCGGCACGCCCACCAGCATGGTTTCCACCAGCGGCTCCGGCAGCCCGGCATAGCCGCATTCCTGGGCCAGCAGGATGAAATCCAGCTCATCCATGCCCATGCCGCCGTGTATCTCCGGCACGGTCATGGCGCTAAGGCCGAGTTCCACCAGTTGCGCCCAGAGCGCATCGCAACGCCCGCCGTCGACCAGCCACAGCTCGCGCAGGCGTTCTGGGGTCACTTCATTGAGCAGAAAGCTGCGGATGTTGTCCTGAAACAGCAATTGATCGCTGCTGAAACTAAAGTCCATGGTCTGCTCCTCAGGCGCGGGGCATGCCGAGCATGCGCTCGGCAATGATGTTGCGCTGGATCTCGTTGGTGCCGGCATAGATCGGCCCGGCCTGGGCGAACAGGAAACCGTCCAGCCACTGCCCGACATCCCCCGCCGCCGGTGCCCCGGGCAGCAACTCGCCGCGCAGGCCGAGGATGCTCAGGGCGGTTTCGTGCAGGCGCTGGTCCAGCTCCGACCAGAAGATCTTGTTGGTCGAGGACTCCGGCCCGATCTTGCCGCCCTTCTCCAGCTGCGAGGCGCACAGGTAGGTCGCCAGGGTGTAGGCCTCGGCATCCAGCCAGGCACGCATCACCGCCTCGCCGATGGCCGGGTCGCGGTCGGCCGACTCGCGGTTGTGCTGGTACAACTGCACCAGGCGCCGCGCTGTTTCCTGGTAGCGGGCAGGCGAGCGCAGCATCAGGCCACGCTCGAAGCCGGCCGTGGACATCGCCACATGCCAGCCCATGCCCTCGCCGCCCAGGGCGTTCTCCACCGGCACCTTGACGTCGTCGAAGAAGATCTCGGCAAACCCCGGCAAGCCGTTCAGTTGCTCGATGGGACGCACGGTAATGCCCGGGGAATCCAGCGGCAGCAGGATGAACGTCAGGCCGTGATGGCGCTGCGAGTTGGGGTCGGTGCGGAAGATACCGAACACCCAATCGGCCCACACGGCGCGGGTCGACCAGGTTTTCTGGCCGTTGATCACATAGTGATCGCCCACCCGCTCGGCCCGCGAGCGGATCGCCGCCATGTCGGAGCCGGCACCCGGCTCTGACCAGGCCTGGGCCCAGATGTCGGTGCCGGTGGCCATGCGTGGCAAAAAGCGTGCTTTCTGCGCGTCGCTGCCGTACTCCATCAGGGTCGGGCCGAGCAGGAAGATGCCGTTCTGGTTGACCCGCGCCGGCGCGCCGGCACGGTAGTACTCTTCTTCGAAAATCAGCCACTCGATCAGGTCGCAGCCGCGCCCGCCGAGGGCGGTGGGCCAGGTGACCATGCCCCAGCGCCCTTCATTGAGGCGCGCCTCCCAGGCGCGGTGCTCGGCAAAGCCTTGCTCGGTGTCGAATGATTGCAACGGCCGGGCTGGGACATTGGCTTCAAGCCACGCCCGCGCCTCGGCGCGAAAGGCCTGTTGGGCCGCGGTGTACGTCAGGTCCATGGGCATCCCTTCAACCGGAGAATTGGGCATCGCGCTTGCCGACAAAGGCATCGCGCGCTTCCTGAGAGTCCTGGGTGCGGTAGGCTTCGAGGGTGAAGCCCTGCTCCCAGCGGTATTTGTCTTCCAGATTGCCGTCTTCGATGCCGTTCAAGGCTTCCTTGGCCAGGCGGATCATCGCCGGGCTTTTCTCGGCAATCTGCCGGGCAATGGTCAAGGCCGTCTCGCGCAGGTCTTCACGCTTGACCACCCGCTCCACCGCGCCCAAACGCCAGGCTTCGGCGGCATCGATCATTTCACCGGTGAAGTACATGTGGCGCACCTTCTGTACCGGGAACAGTCGCTGCAAATGCGCGCCGCCGCCCATGGCGCCACGGTCGACTTCCGGCACGCCGAAACGCGCGCATTCGGCCGCCACGAGGATGTCCGCCGCGCCACAAATGCCGATCCCGCCACCCAGCACGAAGCCATGCACGGCAACGATCACTGGTTTCGGGTTGCGGTGGACAGCCTTGAAACTGTCGTAATTGCCCTTGTTGACCGCGACGATCAGGTTGCCGTCGGCGGCCAGTTCCTTGATGTCGACGCCGGCGCAAAAGCCCCGGCCTTCGGCCCGGATAACGATCACCCGCACCGCCGCATCGTCGCCCAGCGCCTCAAGGGTGCTGGCGATGGCGGCCCAGCCCTGGCAGTCGAAGGCATTCACCGGCGGGCGGTTGAAGACCATCTCCGCCACGCCATTGTCGATACTCACGCTAAACGGTTTCATGCCTTTCCCCTTCTTGCGAAATTCGGCGACACAGCTCGCCCAGGCGCGTTTCGGCCTGTTCGACGATCTGCTCGATCAGTTCGGCGCAGCTCGGCAGGCTGTCGATGCTGGCGGCAATCTGCCCGGCGGGCAGCACGCCCTCGGCCGGCAGGCCTTCAACCATGGCCTTCTGGATGACCATCGGCGCGTTGGCCGCCATCAGGCTTTGCGCCGCCGTCAGTTCGCCGCTGCGGCGCATGCTCAGGGCGCTGCCAAGCAGCTGCGACAGGCTCGCGCCGCTCAGCCGGCGATAGGCCAGGCCGCTCCTGAAGGCCAGCAGCCAGCGCTTGAAACCGGCGCTGGCTTCCAGCTCATCGAGCAGTTCATTGCGGATCATGCGTTGCGGCATACCGTCGATGGCGCGGCTGACGATCACGGCAGCCGGGTCCTTGACCGCCAGATAACGCGCCAGGGTGGCGGCCGGCACCGGGCTTTCGGCGCTCATCAGAAAGCGCGTGCCCATGGCGATACCGGCCGCGCCATAGGCCAGCGCCGAGACCAGGCCATGGCCATCCTTGAAGCCACCCGCCGCCACCACCGGCACATCGAGTGCTTCAACGACCTGCGACAGCAGCAAGGCAGTCGGCACCGAACCGGTGTGCCCACCGCCCTCGCCGCCCTGCACGGTGACCGCATCGGCGCCCATCTCCACGGCCTTCTGCGCATGCTTGAGCGCGCCCACCGTGGGCATGCAGACCACCCCGGCGTCCTTGAGCCGGGCGATCATCTGTTTGCCCGGCGAGCGGCTGTAGCTCACTGCCTTGACCTGATGGCGCAGTACCAGCTCGACGATCTCGGCGGCATTGGCCTGGTACATGTGGAAATTGACCCCGAACGGCTGGTCGGTGAGGCGGCGGGTTTGCAGGATCGCCGCTTCCATCTGCGCCGGCTCGATGGTCGCGCCGGCGAGGAAGCCGAAGCCACCGGCATTGCCCGTGGCCGCCACCAGCGTCGGGTCGGCCACCCAGCCCATGGCAGTCTGGATGATCGGGTAGCGGCAGCCGAGCAGTTCGGTCAGCGGCGTCTTGAGTGACACGGCCATGCTCACGCCCCCTCCTGATTGCGTTGGGCGCGCGCCATGCTGCGTGCGTCCTGGCCGCCCAGGCGGTCGCCAGACACCAGCTCGTTGTGCGCATGGGCGAAGTGATGCAGGCCGAACACCATGTCCATGGTCGCGCGCTTGCCCATCAAGTCTTCGGCGTTGTTCACCGCCTGCTTGCTCAGTTGCAGGCCCAGGCGCGGCATCTGCGCGATGCGTTCGGCCATGGCCAGGGTGTCCTGCTCCAGCGTTTCACGGGGCACCACGCGGTTGACCATGCCCATCTGATAGGCCCGTGGCGCCGGCATCGGCTGGCCCATGAAGAGCATTTCCTTGGCCATGCGCGGGTTCAGCTCGTGCACGTGGGCGAAGTATTCGACGCCGGGAATGCCCATGCGTACCACCGGGTCGGTGAAATAGGCGTCTTCACTGGCGACGATCAGGTCGCACACCCAGGCCAGCATCAGCCCCCCGGCAATGCACGCGCCCTGGACCATGGCGATGGTCGGCTTGGGGATCTCCCGCCAGCGCCGACACATGCCCAGGTACACCTCCTGCTCGCGGGCATAGAGGAACTCGCCGCCGGGCTTGTCGACATGGTCGTACCACAGGCTGACCCGCTCGAAACTCTGGTCGACGTCCCGCCCGGGCGTGCCGATGTCATGGCCCGCGGAAAAGTGCCGGCCAGCACCGCGCAGCACGATCACCTTGACCGTGTCGTCATCGCAGGCGCGGCGAAACGCGGCATCCAGCGCATAGGTCATCCGCGAGTTCTGGGCGTTGTGGTACTCGGGGCGGTTCATGGTGACCAGGGCCACCTCGCCGCGTACCTCGTACAGCACCACCTCGGCCTCGCTGTTGTTGGGTTGTTCACTCATCGATTACTGCTCCGGCTGGGCGGGCTGGGCGAACCGGGCTCAGCGCGCGGTGCGCTGGCCGGGTGGGTTGTCTTTCAACTGGCTGGCACGCAGGTTGTGCGGGTCCAGGCGCTGGATCAGGCGCAACTGGGCGGCATCCGGGGCCGCCGTGGTCGGGCAGTTGTCCGCCACGTGCAGGGCAAAGCCGGTGTTGTCCAGCACCTCGTCCAGGCTCACCCCGGGGTGCAGCGAGCGCACCCGCATCTGCCGCTGTGGCCCGAGGAAGTCGAGCACGCACAGGTCGGTGACGATCAGGCGGATGTCGATGTCGTCCAGCGACCAGCCACGGGCCAGGCGCGCCGGGTTGTAGCCGACCGAGCTGACCATATCGACTTCGCCTTCAACGAAGACCCGGCGGTTGTGGCTGGGCACGAAGAACGAGTTGGCGTGGCTGATCGAGTTGCCGGGGAAGCCGCGCACCCCGAGCATCTGCGCCTTGGGCTTGGCGTAGTCGCCGATGCAGGAAATGTTCGCCTGGCCAAAGCGGTCGATCTGGATAGGCCCGACCAGGGCATGGCGGCGCCCGCCCCAGACGTTGTCGAAGATCCGCGAAAAGCCCATCCAGCTGTCGCGCTTGACCTGGTAGCCGTTGCGCGCGCCGAGCGGCACCGGCTCGGCGACCATGTAGGCTTCGGAATCGGTCATCAACAGCTGCGGGTTGCTGCTGAGCATGCTCAGCGAGGCGGCCAGCCGCGGGATCACCCCGATGCCGGTGGCCAGCACCTCGCCGTCGTTGCGCCAAGCTTCGGCGGCGGCGCAGATCAGCAGCTCGGCGAGGCTGTAGGGGGTTGCTGGTGTAGTCATCTCGAACCTCGCTCAGAAAACCGGCAGGGGCAGCTGGCGAATCGCGGCCAGGCCACCGATCCGTTCCAGGTACTGTTCATGGGTGCAGGTGACGAACTGCGCGACGTAGTCCGGCCAGCCTTGCTCGGCCTGGGCCGAGGCGACATAGGTCTTGAAGTGGGCGACATCGAAGCCGTACAGCGGCGCGCAGGACGACGGGTGCGCCCCGCCCGGCACGTGGGCCACCGCCGTGGTCAGGTTGCGTTCCCAGAACACCTGGTGCGCGCGTTCCGGCGCGCTGTGGAAGTAGTCGCCCTCGACCAGTTGGTCGCAGGTCACGTAGGTGTGGCGGGCGGCCCGTACGAACAGGTCGTCCATGTAGTGGTCCGGCCCGCTGATCTGGCATACGCCACGCGTATCGGCGCGGTCGACGTGGACCAGCGCGGCGTCCAGCGCAAGGGCGGGCATGGCGACCCAGTCCTTGCCATCGGCATACGGCGAGCTGACCAGCTTGATCTGCGGGTTGTGGCGCAGCACGTCGGTGCCCAGGCCAACCGCGGTCGGCAGGAATGGCACGCCCATGGCCGCTGCGCGCAGGCCGAGCAGGAGCATGCCTTCATCGATTTCCATGATCTCGATCGAGGCTTCTTGCCGGGCTTTGCGGAAGTACGGCTCAAGCGGGATGAAGTCCAGTGAAACGAAGGCGAACACCAGCTTTTTGACCTTGCCGGCGGCGCACAGCATGCCGACGTCGGCACCGCCGTAGGCGACGATGGTCAGGTCCTTGAGCTCTGAGCGCAGGATCTCGCGGATCAGCGCCATGGGCTTGCGTCGTGGGCCCCAGCCGCCGATGCCGAGGGTCATGCCGTCGCGCAGCTGGGCGACCATCTGGGCCGTGGTCATCTGTTTGTTCATGGTTGGTGTACTCATTGGCGACCCACGCTGAAGTCGTGGCCCCACTGGCTGACCACGGTGCTTTCGAAGGGGGTGTGGCGGTCCCAGTCGACTACCAGGCCATCGCAGCCGTATTCGAGGTCAAAGCCGGAGGGGGTCTTCATGTAGAACGAAACCATCTGGTCGTTGGTGTGCTGGCCGAGGGTGGCGGTCAGCTTGATGCCGTTGGCGTGCATGCGGTCCAGGCCGCGGCCGACTTCCTCGAGGTCGTGTACCTCGACCATCATGTGCACGCAGCCGTGCGGCATCGGGCATTCAAAGATCGCCAGCGAGTGGTGGCGGCCGTTGTTGCAGTGCAGGAAGTGGATGCGTTTTTCCGGTTCGGCCGGGTCGGGGGTGAAGCGTACTTTCATCAGGTCGGACAGGCCGAAGCCGAGCACGCGCTCGTAGAAGTCGCGGCAGCGCTCGAAGGTGGGGGCTGGCAGGACCACATGGCCCATGCCCAGGTCGTTGGTGACGAAGCCTTTGACGCCGATGGGCGATGCGAAGCGGGCGAAGTCCTGGCGTGGGCCCCAGAACAGTTCGTGGCGGTTGCCGTCGGGGTCCTGGAAATGCGCGAGTTCCTGCACCTGGCGCTGGCTGGCCTGGGCGGCGCTGCCGCGCTCGATGGCGATGTCGGCGTGTTGCAGTTCGCTCAGCGCCTGTTCGAAGGCGGCCTTGCCGGGCAGTTCCCAGCCGCAGGAGCCGAAGCTGTCGCGGTCGCTGTGCTGGACGAGGATGCGGTAGGTGCGGTCGTCCATTTTCAGGTAGAGCTGTTCGGTGTTGCCGGGGGCATCGCTGACCATCATGCCGAGGACCTGGCTGGCGTAGTGACGCCATTGCGCCAGGTCGGTGGATAGCAGCGTGACGTAACCCAGACCGCGGATGTCCATGCGTGTTCTCCTCGCGTTGATCGGAAGGCTGATGGAGGAGGATTTAAGCGGGTTCGGCGAGGGGCAACATCGTCCGATGGGACTAGCGGGAGAGGCTTGCATGGCAGGCAATATCTGCCTGGGTGCCGGTGCGGGCCAAATCGCCGGCAATGCCGGCTCCCACAGGGATCGAATTGCGCGGCTGAATCTGTGGGAACTGGCCTTGCCAGCGATCAAGTGCGCAGCACTTGCCGGGCAAGCACTATCTATCCGGGTGCCAGTACGGACCATATCGCCGGCAATGCCGGCTCCCACAGGGATCGCCCTGCACCGCTGAATCTGTGGGAACTGGCCTTGCCAGCGATCAAGTGCGCAGCACTTGCCGGGCAAGCACTATCTATCCGGGTGCCAGTACGGACCATATCGCCGGCAATGCCGGCTCCCACAGGGACCGAATTGCGCCGCTGAATCTGTGGGAACTGGCCTTGCCAGCGATCAAGTGCGCAGCACTTGCCGGGCAAGCAATATCTATTCGGGTGCCAGTACGGGCCATATCGCCGGCAATGCCGGCTCCCACAGGGATCGAATTGCGCCGCTGAAACTGTGGGAGCTGGCCTTGCCAGCGATCAAGTGCGCAGCACTTGCCGGGCAAGCACTATCTATCCGGGTGCCAGTACGGACCATATCGCCGGCAATGCCGGCTCCCACAGGGATCAAACTGCACCGCTGAATCTGTGGGAACTGGCCTTGCCATACCGTTATTGCTTGTTGCGGAAATGCGGGATCACTTTCTCGCCAATATTGCGCAACGTCTCCAGTTGCGCCCACTGCGGCACCGTACCCATCTGGCAGATGAACAAGATCTCGTCCGCCCCGGCGTCCACCAGCCGCTGCACATAACCAATGCAGTCCTCGACCGTGCCATAGGCATGGTTGGGGTTCATCATCGCCATGGTCGGGTCGGAGAAGTCGACACTCACCTCCTCCGATGCAAAGCGCGACTTGATCACGCTCTGCCCGTTACCATCGACAAAGGTGTCATCCTTCCACTTCTCCGGGTCCGGACGCTCACCACCGCCATACCAATACCCCAGCGACTCCATGAAGTAGCGCTGGCCACGAATGCCAATGCGCCGAGCCAGGGCGTTGTCTTCCAGCACAATCGCCGGGCACAACGCAGCAACATGCCGGTTCGGACGGAAGCCCACCTGCTGCTTCTCATCGCGCGAATCCCAGGCCGCGTGGTACACCTCGACCTTCTTGGCAATCTCTTCCGGGCCACCAAAGCCCAGCACCAACGCGCCCATGCCACGACCACCGGTATTTTTCAGCGACTCGGTATTGGTGCACGCCAGGTACATCGGCGGGTGCGGGTCCTGGTACGGCTTGGGATGGATCGGACGCTTGGGGATCTGCACGAAATCGCCATGGTGCTCGATCTCGTCCTGCACGAAGATCTTCGGAATCAGGTACATCGCCTCGTCAATCTGCGGCTGCAAGGTCGCCAGGTCATAGCCAAAAGTACCCGCCTCCTGCTGCGTGCCCCCCTTGCCCACACCAAAATGCACCCGGCCCTTGGACAGCAGGTCCAGGGTGGCAATACGTTCGGCCACCTTGACCGGGTGGTTCATTGCCGGCGGCAGGCACACCACGCCATGGCCGATACCGATGCGCTCGGTCTTGCCGGCAACGAAGGCCAGCACGGTTTCTGGCGCGGACATGTGCGAGTAATTGCTCAGCGCCGTGTGCTCCACGCACCAGAAGGTGTCAAAACCCAACTTGTCGGCCAGCACGGCCTGCTCGACGGTTTCGTCGAAAATCCGCCGGTCGCCTTCGCGGCTGGAGTCCACGGTTTGCGCTTCGTAAATCAATGAGAATTTCATGCTTGATCCTTGTTCTGTTATCGACTCGGCCGGCACACGAAGCCCACGCCTTGCCGCCATGCTCCGGGATCGCCGGGCCGCTCGAATCACGCAAACGGACTAGCCGGTTTTGACGGCCCGGCAATCGTTTCAGAGGAAGAAGTCGCTGCTGTCCTGGCCCATGCTCACCCCACCGAGGTTCCAGGCGTACTTGGCCGGGTTGTTGGCAACGTGGGCACGGCCGGTGTGGATGTCGCGGAAGGCGCGGTTGATCGCATGGCTGCGGAAAATGGTCGAGGCGCCGCTGTTGAACATCAGCTCGGCCACCGCCTTGGCGCACTTGTCGGCCACCAGGGCCGAGTCGTAGCGCATCTTCACCCGCGCCTGCATGTCCAGCGGCTCAGCCTGTTGCGCGGCGGCGAACATGCGCTCGAAGTTGCGCAACAGCACGGTCTTGCATTCATCGACGCAGACCATGGCGTTGGCCAGCGCGGTCTGTGCGGCGGGGTCCTGGAGCATCTTGCGCCCGTCGTTGACGCCGACGCGCGCGCGGTTGTGCGTGACGAACTGGTCCACCGCGCCCTGCAAGGCGCCAATCGCGGCAGACGAAACCGCACGCACGAAAATCTGCCCGAACGGCAGGCGGAACAACGGCGCGGTATTGACCGCGTTGCCCGGGCTGTTCTGCATGAAGCCGTCCAGCGCGCGGTGGGTGCGGTATTCGGGGACGAAGGCACTTTCCACCAGCACGTCATGCGAGCCGGTGGCTTCCAAGCCCATGACGTTCCAGTTGTCGAGGATCTGGTAGTCGCTGCGCGGCACCAGGAAGGTCCGGTAGTCCGGCGCCCCGCCCGCCTCTGCCGGCGGCACCAGGGCGCCGAGGAAGGCCCACTGGCAATGCTTGCTGCCCGAGGAGAAGCCCCAGCGCCCGCTGAGGCGGAAACCACCGTCGACCCGCTCGACCTTGCCCACCGGCATATACGACGAGGAGATCAGCACACTCGAGTCGTCACCCCAGACATCCTGCGCGGCGCGGTCGTCGAACAGCGCCAGTTGCCAGTTATGGATGGCGATGACGCCCAGCACCCAGGCCGAGGACATGCAGCCCTCGGCAAGGGTCATCTGCACGTCGAAGAAGTCTTTGGGCTCCAGTTCATAGCCACCCCAGCGGGCGGGTTGGAGGATGCGGAAGAAGCCGGCTTCGTGGAAGGCCTGCAAGGTTTCGGCGGGCAGTTGGCCGAGTTGTGCGGCCTGCGGGGCGCATTCACGCAGGACCGGCACCAGTTCGCGGGCGCGCTGGGCCAGACGCTGGCGTATCAGGTCTTGATTGGGCATCTTGGTGGTTCTCCTCTGATCACCCCGTCCGCCGGGGCGCGCGTGCTGCGAGGCGTCCAGCCGCCTCCATCGCGCATTCAAGCAAGCCGAAGCTGGCTCGACATACCTCAAACGGACCATGTGATCGAGGAACTCACGGCAGGTGACTACTCTCCCTGCCCATACCCCCTAGCGAATCTGATGCTTGTGCAACAACCGGTAAAACGTCGGCCTGGAAACCCCCAGCACCTTGGCGGCAATACTCAGATTGTCGCTGTGCCGATTAAGCACATCGCACAGCGCCTGCCGTTCGGCGCGGTGCTTGTAGTCTTCGAGCGTGCCCATGGGCGCGGCTTCGCTGATCTGCCCTTGCAGGCCCAGGTCCTGCGCCTCGATCTGCCGCCCTTCGGCCAGCACCAGGCCACGCCGCACCCGGTTGGCCAGCTCGCGCACATTGCCGGGCCAGTCATGCTTGCCCATGGCCATCAAGGCGTCTTCACTGAAGGTGCGCGGTCGCCGCCCGGTCTCCAGGCTGTAGAAGCGCGAAAAGTGGCTGGCCAGCATCGACAGGTCGCCATGCCGGTCACGCAGGGGCGCCGTCACCACCTGCAATACATTGAGCCGATAATACAGGTCTTCTCGAAAACGTCCGGTGGTGATGGCGCTTTCCAGGTCCACGTGGGTCGCCGCCAGCACCCGCACATCCACCGCGATCGGCTGGCTGCCACCGACCCGCTCGATATGCTTTTCCTGGAGAAAACGCAGCAAGTTGGCCTGCAACTCCAGCGGCAGGTCGCCAATTTCGTCGAGGAACAGCGTGCCGCCATTGGCCGCTTCAATGCGCCCGACCTTGCGCTGGTGCGCTCCGGTAAACGCGCCTTTCTCATGCCCGAACAGCTCGGACTGGATCAGGTGCTCGGGAATCGCCCCGCAGTTGATCGCCACGAATGGCTTTTCATTACGTTGCGACTGGCGGTGCAAGGTGCGCGCAACCAACTCCTTGCCGGTGCCGCTCTCGCCGCGAATCAACACCGGCGACTCGGTCGGCGCCAGCTTGCTGAGCAGTTTGCGCAATTCGCGAATGGGCCGGCTTTCCCCCAGCAGCTCGTGCTCCGGCTCATCGACATGCACCGTACCCTTGCCACGCAGCCGCGCCATGCCGAAGGCCCGGCCCAGGGTGACCTGCACCCGCGAGACGTCAAACGGCAAGGTGTGGAAGTCGAAAAACCACTCGCAGACGAAATCACCGACGTTCTGCGTGCGCAGTTCCTGCGGGCTGAGCACGGCGATCCACTCGGTGCCGCTGCGACTGATCAGGTCCTTGACCGCATCGGGGTGCTGCAGGTGTGACGCCTGCAAACGCAGCAGGCCAACGTCACAGGGATACTCCAGGGCAGTCGCCAGGGTGCAGCTGTGCACATCCCAGCCGACACTGCGCAGGCCAGGCAACAGGCGGTGGCAGTCGTCGCAGGGGTCGACGATCAATAGGCGGCGGTTCGGTACGGGTTCAAGCATGACCTTTTCCTTGGCGCCAATTATTGGAAAAGTTAGTAGAAACAGCATGTTGGCGAGCCCGTTTGTAACAGTAGCAACGAACTTGGCGACGCCCACTACCGTCTGTCTGTAAAGACTGGGGTGGATCAGCAGGCCTGGGAATTTTCCTGTTAATTCAACGTCAGAGGCGCAGGGAAAAACAGCATTTTTCCGACGTTCGAAAAAATATTTTGCAGTACTGTGTGACTCGACCCCAACTATCGGGCATCAGTACAAGTAACTCACCGCAGTGGCGTAGCCCGCGCGGTAACTTTTTCAATGTTTGGGACCACAGAGAGACCGAACCCATGAATGCTCCGCTGCGTGTCAACGAAGCACTGCTGATTGCCGACCACGCCTTCGAACCTTTCCAGTGTGTTGCCTGGGATGCGCCTAATGGCACTGGCGAAATCAGCCTGTCCGTGATTGACCGAACCAGCACCCGCATTGGCAGCAAGCAAGTGCCAAGCAGCACCTACTCAGACCCTGCACAATGGGCCCACCTGATCGAGGAAGTGCGTGCGGAGTTGAGCCAGAAAGGCTACGACTTGCAACCGTGGACAATGCCGAAGTAACTTTCCCGGCAAACTTTGTCACATAAAAAAGTGCACCTCAGGGTGCATTTTTTGTTGCCGGTAACATTAGCGGATGGCGCACTGCGACATTAGGCCGCACAGTAAGCCGGTGAACTTAACAGCCGGCGAAGTGTTGCAGATGGCGATAGTCCGCGCCTAATTCCTCGGCCAATTGCTGGGCCCGGCCCAGGCGAATCGGTGAACTTTCCATGTCGACCAGCAGGCTCTGGCAAGGCATTGGCGCCAATCTTTCCCAGGCTTTTAGCCGACCATCGGTCAACACCAGGCAGCGTTGCTGCTCATCCGGATAGCGCTTTTGCCGCTCAAGTAGCCACTGCCGCGCCTGCTCGAGGGCGGCCAGCAACGGCGTGCCGCCGCCTGCGCCCAATTCTGCCAGCCAGGGTTGCAACGCGGCAGACGCCTTGAGGCCATGCCGTTGCCAACGCGGCGCGTTGCCGCTCGCGGTCAGCAGCGCCAGGCGCGCGCGGGCGCGGTAGGCCTGGTCGAAGAACTCGGCCAGCAGACCCTTGGCCTGGCTCAATGCCTGATGGCGCCGGGTAGAGGCAGATGCGTCGACAATGACCAGCCACAGCTCACCTGTCGACGCCTTGCGCTGTACCCAACTGAGGTCGCTGCGGCTGCGCGGTCGGCCCTTGAGCAACGTGGCCGGCCAGGCCACCTTGCCCTGGCTTGCATTACGTGCACGACCGCGCGTGCCTTGCTCCTGATTCCCCGCCTTGGGCCGCACATCCGCCCCCTGGCGCGAGCGTGGGCGGATGTTCAGGGCTTTTTTGGCCAGCTCGGCACCTCGCGCCGGGCACCGACCGCGACAGCTTGCGCGGCCATCTCGCCCCACTGCCCCGCTGCATCACCAGGTGCCTGCGCCGGCTGGCCGGCCTGCCCGCTCGGTGGCTGCTGCGACGATGGGCCTTGCGCAGGCGCCTGGCGCCGGTGACGCAAGGCAAACTCGGCCACCGCTTCGATGTCCTCGCCTTCTATCTGTGCGGCGCCGCGCCAAGCGGCATGCGCCCGCGCAGCGCGCAACCAGACCAGGTCGGCGCGCAGCCCATCGACACCGGCTGCAAAACAGCGCTCGGTAATCTGCGCCAGTGCAGCATCATCCAGAGGAATCTGCGCCAGGCGGTTGCGCGCCGCCTGGCACTGGCTGCGCAATGCCGCCTGGGCCGGGGCCCATTGCGCGCAGAACGATTCCGGGTCGGCATCGAAATCCAGGCGCCGGCGGATGATCTGGCCACGTGCCTGCGGCAAGGGTTGCCCATGCAACGCCACATTCAGGCCAAAGCGGTCGAGCAATTGCGGACGCAGCTCGCCTTCTTCCGGGTTCATCGTGCCGATCAGCACGAAGCGCGCATTGTGCCGATGGGAAATACCGTCGCGCTCGACCCGGTTGGTGCCGCTGGCGGCGACATCCAGCAAGAGATCGACCAGGTGATCCGGCAGCAGGTTGACCTCATCGACGTAGAGCACGCCGCCGTCGGCCTTGGCCAGTACACCGGGTGAAAACTGTGCCCGGCCCTGCCCCAGCGCGACATCCAGGTCCAGGGTGCCGACCAGGCGCTCTTCGCTCGCGCCCAATGGCAAGGTGACAAACGGCCCCTCGCCGAGCAGGTCGGCCAGGCCACGGGCCAGCGTACTCTTGGCCATGCCGCGCGGGCCTTCGATCAGTACGCCACCGATCTTCGGGTCGATGGCCGTCAGGCACAGGGCCAGCTTCAGCTCATCGGCACCTACCACGGCGGCCAGCGGGAAATGCATTGGTTCGCTCATGCTCAAGTCTCTTCTTCACCGTCCAGCAACTGCTCTTCGAGGGCCTGGCGGTACTCGCCCGGCTCCTGCCAAAGCCCGCGCTGCTGGGCCTCGAGCAAGCGCTCGGTGATATCGCGCAACGCCTCGGGGTTGTGCTGGCGGATAAAGTCGCGGGTCTGGGCGTCCAACACGTACGCCTGCGCCAGCGACTGGTAATGATGGTCATCAATCAGGTGCGTGGTGGCATCAAAGGCAAACAGGTTGTCCACCGTCGCAGCCAGCTCGAATGCACCTTTATAGCCATGGCGCTTGACCCCGTCGATCCATTTGGGGTTCAGGGCGCGCGCGCGCATGACCCGGTTCAGTTCTTCCTTGAGGGTGCGGATGCGCGGCCGATCCGGCTGGCTGTGGTCACCGTGGTAACTGGCCACTGGTGAGCCACCAAGGCTTTCCACGGCCGCAAGCATGCCGCCCTGGAACTGATAGTAGTCGTTGGAATCGAGCAGATCGTGCTCGTGGTTGTCCTGGTTCTGCACCACGGCCTGTACCTGGCTCAGGCGCCGGGCGAAATGTTCGCGGGCTTCGGTGCCCTCGTCGGCGCCGCCATAGGCGTAGCCGCCGTGGTTGAGATAGACCTCGGCGAGGTCTTCACGGCTGTGCCACAGGCGCCCGTCGATGGCATTCTGAATGCCTGCACCGTAGGCGCCCGGCTTGGAGCCGAAAATCCGCCAACCGGCCTGACGCTCTGCCTGTTCGGCGTCCAGGCCGCTTTCCAGCAACGTGGCGCGTTCACTGCGTACCTTGGCGGCCAGCGGGTTGAGGTCGTCGGGCTCATCCAGTGCGGCCACCGCCTGCACGGCGGCGTCGAACAGCTTGATCAGGTTGCCGAAGGCATCGCGGAAGAACCCCGAGACCCGCAGGGTGACGTCTACCCGCGGCCGATCAAGCAGGCTCAGCGGCAGAATCTCGAAATCGTCGACCCGCTGGCTGCCGTTGGCCCACACCGGGCGAACCCCGAGCAAGGCCATGGCCTGGGCGATGTCGTCGCCGCCGGTGCGCATGGTCGCCGTGCCCCAGACCGAAAGCCCCAGTTGGCGCAGATGATCGCCATGGTCTTGCAGGTGACGCTCAAGAATCAGGTTGGCCGAAGCAAAGCCGATGCGCCAGGCCGTGGCCGTCGGCAGGTTGCGCACATCCACGGTATAGAAGTTGCGCCCGGTGGGCAGCACGTCCAGCCGCCCCCGGCTCGGCGCACCGCTGGGGCCAGCCGGGACGAAGCGCCCGTCCAGCGCCGCCAGCAGGCCCTGCATCTCGCTCGGGCCGCAACTGTCGAGTTGGGGCGCGACCTGTTGCTGCAGCGCAGTAAGGATCGCCTGGACGTCCACCCACTGCGCGACTTCAGGCAAGGGCTCAGCACCGCTCAGGCTGTGCTCGATCAAGCAAGCAGCGTAAAGCTCCAAACGCTCGCGGGTGTCCCCGGCGGTGCGCCAGGGATCAGCGCTGATGGACTGCAGCACGGCCGGGCACGGCCCTTGCCACGCTGCCCCCAGGTCGCAATCGAGCGGATCGATCCCCAACGTCATCGCCCGCGCCAATGCCCGCAACAGGCTGGCATTGGCCCCGCGACCGTCGCCACGCTCGACGCGCAGCAAGGCCAGCAAGGTGTCGATGCGCAGCCGCCCCGCCGGCGACTCGCCAAAGATGTGTAGGCCGTCGCGAATCTGCGATTCCTTCAGGTCGCACAGGTAGGTGTCCAGGCGTGGCAGCCAGATCGCGGCATCATCCAGCGCACCTTCAAGCTGCAGTTCGCGGTCGATATGGTTGTCGCGCACAAGTTCGAGAATATCGCGCTGCAACTCGCGCGCCCGGCGCGGGTCAAGCAGCTGGGCTTCGTAGTATTCGTCGGCCAGCACTTCAAGGTGACGCAGCGGCCCATAGGTTTCGGCGCGGGTCAGCGGCGGCATCAGGTGGTCGATGATCACCGCCTGGGTGCGACGCTTGGCCTGTGCGCCCTCCCCGGGGTCATTGACGATAAACGGATAGATGTTCGGCAGCGGGCCGAGCAAGGCGTCCGGCCAGCACTCGGCGGACAAGCCGACGCCCTTGCCCGGCAGCCATTCGAGGTTGCCGTGCTTGCCCACGTGAATCAGCGCGTCAGCGGCAAAGGCGTGGCGCAGCCAGAAGTAGAACGCCAGGTAACCGTGCGGCGGAACCAGGTCGGGGTCGTGATAGACCGCGCTTGGGTCCACCTGATAGCCGCGAGCAGGCTGGATGCCGACGAACGTCAGGCCGAAACGCAGGCCGGCGATCATCATTCGTCCGTTGCGGCACATCGGGTCCTGCTCCGGCGCGCCCCAGCGTTCACGCACGGCCTGCTGGTTGGCTTCGGGCAGGCTGGCAAAGGCGCGCAGGTAATCGTCCATCGCCATGCTTTGCGCACACGGGCGCTGATCCAGGCTGTCGAGGTCGTTGCTCACGCCGCCCAGCAGCGCCTGGATCAAGGCTGTGCCCGACTCGGGCAACGGCGCCAGCGGGTAACCCTGCTGCTGCATCGCGCGCAGGATGTTCAGCGCGGCGGCGGGCGTATCCAGGCCAACGCCATTGCCAATGCGCCCATCGCGGGTCGGGTAGTTGGCCAGGATCAGCGCAACGCGCTTCTCCGGGTTCGCCAGGCGCCCCAGCTCGCACCAGCGCCGCGCCAGCTCGGCAACGAAGTCCATGCGTTCCAGTTGCGGCCGGTAGCAGACCACGTCGGACTGGCTGCGCTCACTGTGCCAGGCCAGGTCCTTGAAACTGATCGGCCGGGTGATGATGCGCCCGTCCAGTTCCGGCAAGGCGATGTGCATGGCCAGGTCGCGGGCGCCCAGGCCCTGTTCGCTGGCCTGCCAGCCCGGTTCGTTGTCTTGCGCGCAGATGGCCTGCAACACCGGGATGTCCCGGCGGAACGGGCGCAGGTGCGGCTGTTGCGGGCTGGACTGGGCAAAACCGGTGGTATTGATGATGAGCTCGGCCTGGACTTCGTCCAGCCACTGCTCGACCTGCTCCAGGCAGGCCGCTTCCTTGAGGCTGGCCACGGCAATCGGCAAGGGATTGAGCCCGGCGCCCTGCAAACGCTCGCAGAACGCATCGATAAAGGCGGTGTTGGCGGCTTGGAGGTGCGAGCGATAGAACAGAATCGGGACGACCGCCTCCCCGCTCAGCCATTGCCCGAACCAGTCGGCCAGTTGTGCCGACGGCCGTTGCGGGTGGTAGACGCTGGTGCGCGGCAACTGCTGCGGCTCGTGCCACGGGTAGTCACGCCCCAGCCACTGGCTGGCCAGGCAATTGAACAGCGCCAGCGCGTTGGCCTTGCCGCCCTCGCGCAGGAAGCGCCAAAGGCGCTCGGCCTGCTCGGCTGGCACTGTGCTCAGGCTGCTCAGTTCCGGGTCCGGGCGGTCATCGCCCGGCACCAGGATCAGTTGCACGCCACGTGCAGCCAGCTCGACCAGTTGCTCCACGCCATAACGCCAGTAACCCACGCCGCCGTGCAGCGACACCAGGATGACCTTGGCGTGACGCAGTACCTGGTCGACGTACAAGTCGACCGAGGCATGGTTCTGCACCTGCATCGGGTTGGCCAGGCGTACGCTGGGGTAATCCTCGGGCAACTGCTGGGCCGTTTCGGCCAGCAGTGCCAGGTGGGAGTCACCGCTGCAGAGGATCACCAGTTCGGCGGGGGTTTGGCCGAGGTCGGCAATACTGTCGTCCGGCACAAAGCCGCCGGGCTGGGTCCGCAGCAAGTGCATGGGTCAGCCGCCCAGGGCCGCGCGCAGGCGTGCTTCCAGTTCTTCGGCGTTCAGCTCCTGGCCGATCAGCACCAGGCGCGTGGTGCGCGGCTCTTCGGCGCGCCAGGCGCGGTCGAAGTGTTTGTCGAAGCGGGTACCCACGCCCTGGATCAACAGGCGCATCGGCTTGCCCGGGATGGCCGCGAAGCCTTTGACACGCAGGATGCCGTGCTGCACGACCAGTTGGGTCAGGGCATCCATCAGCAGGCTTTCGTCAGCTTCAGGCAACTCGATGGAGATCGAGTCGAAGGCGTCGTGGTCATGATCGTCATGGTCGTCGTCGCCGTCATGGTGCGAATCGTGGTGGGTGCGACGGCCATCGATATGCACTTCCGACTCGGCGCCCAGGCCCAGCAGCACGTCCAGCGGCAGGCGGCCATTGCTGGCTTCGATCACCTTGACCGCAGGCGGCAGTTCTTCCTGCACTTCGGCACGTACCGCAGCCAGGGCGTCGGCGGCGATCAGGTCGGCTTTGTTCAGTATCACCAGGTCGGCACTGGCCAACTGGTCGGCGAACAGCTCATGCAGCGGCGACTCGTGGTCCAGGTTCGGGTCCTGCTTGCGCTGGGCATCGACCTGGTCGGGGAAGGCGGCGAAGGTGCCGGCGGCAACGGCCGGGCTGTCGACCACGGTGATGACCGCATCGACCGTGCAGGCATTGCGGATTTCCGGCCATTGGAAGGCCTGCACCAGCGGTTTTGGCAGGGCCAGGCCACTGGTTTCGATGAGGATATGGTCCAGGTCGCCGCGACGGGCCACCAGTTCACGCATCACCGGGAAGAATTCTTCCTGCACCGTGCAGCACAGGCAGCCATTGGCCAGCTCGTAGACCCGGCCGCTGGCTTCTTCTTCGGTGCAGCCGATGCTGCATTGCTTGAGGATTTCACCGTCGATGCCCAGCTCGCCGAATTCATTGACGATGACCGCGATGCGCCGGCCCTGGGCGTTGTCGAGCATGTGCCGGAGCAAGGTGGTTTTGCCCGAACCGAGGAAGCCGGTAACGATGGTGACGGGGAGTTTGGCCAGTGTTTTCATGTCGATGCCCTTGGCAGGATGGCGGGCATGCAGGACGAGAGCCACAGGTGCCATGCAGCCTGGGCGCATTCGCCACCGGATCACCCCGCCCGGTTGAAAGTCGGAAACTGTTCGAGGCAGGTCTCCTGGCTTGCGTTGTGCCGGCCTGGGCCAGCAGCAGCGACGCCTTCCCGCACCAGGTGCAGTGGCTGTGTCGATGCGTTCAACGCTTACAGTTGCGGGGGCAGCCGCGGAGTGCACCGCGTTCCCATCTTAGCTTCGGCGTGGGCCGAAGAACCTCGAAGCGGCTAGGCTACGCAGTGGCCCCGGACAGGTCAACCGCTGTATTGACGGATGCCGGCGCCCGTGATTTCCTAGCCGGATTCGTTTGGGTGCCTTTTTACAAGGTGAAACGGGAAACCGGTACGTCGTGCGCTTCTTTTGCAGAGGCCGACCAATCCGGTGCTGCCCCCGCAACGGTAAGCGAGGAAAGCGTCTAGACCACTGTGCCAGCAGTCCGGCATGGGAAGGTGACGCCTCGGCTGAGCACACTGCCAGCCCTCGCCAGCCCGGAGACCGGCCCAACGCTGACTTTGACATACCCGCGGTGGGCGGGCGCTGTTGCAACCCCTGGGCGATCATCGTGCAGGGGTTTCCTGCGCTTGCCTGTTGCCGAACAACACCAAGAGGAAAGCGCCATGCCGATCATCTCCACCAGTCACTCGACAGTGACCTCCAGCAGCCTCAGCCAACGCATTGCCGTCGCCGTCGGCGCATCGCTACTGGGCCTGTGCCTGGTGTATTTCGCCGGGTTCTCGCACATCGAGGCCGTGCACAACGCGGCGCACGATACCCGTCACAGCGCTGCCTTCCCTTGCCACTGAGACCTGCCCCGATGATCACGCGCATTGCCCGCACCGCCGGTTTCACCGGCCTGCTTGCCGCCCTGTTGCTGACCCTGCTGCAAAGCTTCTGGGTCGCACCGCTGATTCTGCAGGCGGAAACCTATGAGAACAGCGCGCCGGTTGCCGAGGCCCATGAACATGCGGCCGGCACCGCCGAGCACCATCACGACGCTGAAGCCTGGTCGCCGGAAGATGGCTGGCAGCGCGTGCTGTCGACCACCGGCGGCAACCTGGTGGTGGCAGTCGGCTTCGCCCTGATCCTGGCGGCGCTCTACACCCTGCGCGCCCCCGGACGCACGGCCACCGGCGCACTCTGGGGCCTGGCCGGCTTCGCCGTGTTCTGCCTCGCGCCGACCCTGGGCTTGCCGCCGGAGCTGCCGGGCACGGCGGCTGCCGACCTGGCCCAGCGCCAGGCCTGGTGGGCAGGTACGGCTGCGGCCACCGCTGTCGGCCTGGCGCTGATGGTGTTTGCCCACAACTGGGTACTCAAGGCCGTGGGCGTCGCCCTGCTGGTAGTCCCCCATGTGATCGGCGCACCGCAACCGCAAGTGCACGAAAGCCTGGCGCCAGAAGCGCTGGAAACACAGTTCAAAGTGGCTTCGCTGTTGACCAACGCTGCGTTCTGGGTGGCCATGGGCCTGATCAGCGCCTGGCTGTATCGCCGCCAGCAGGCCTGATGCAGGGTCCAATCGAGCGATTGCAGCTGTTTGTCGGGCTGGGCTGCCGGCGTGGCTGCCCAGCCTCGACACTGAATGACTTGCTGAGACAGACGTTCCAGGCGCACGCCCTGCCCCTGGATGCCCTCGCCGGCCTAGCCAGCATCGCGCTCAAGCACGATGAGCCAGGGCTGCATGCACTGGCACGCCAACTTGGCGTGCCGCTGCTGTTCTTCCCACTGGAGCAACTCGCGCCCTTCGAGCCACGGCTGAGTCATCGCTCCGCCGCCTCCTTCAAGCACACCGGGTGTCATGGGGTCGCTGAAAGCGCCGCCCTGGCCCTGGCCGAGCACCACGCGGCCGGCAGCGCCAAGCTTCTACTACCGCGCACCCTGAGCGCCGATGCCAGCCTGGCAGTGGCCTGGGCGCCGCCCTTTGGCGGATAATCCGCCGACTCTTTCCAAGGATTTAGCATGACTGTCTATTTCATCGGTGCCGGCCCCGGCGATCCGGAGCTGATCACCGTCAAGGGCCAGCGCCTGATTCATCGCTGCCCGGTGATCATCTACGCCGGCTCGCTGGTGCCCGCCGCCGTGCTCGAAGGCCACCGTGCCGAGACCGTCATCAACAGTGCCGAGCTGCATCTGGCGCAAATCATCGAGGCAATCCAGGCCGCCCATGCCAACGGCCAGGACGTGGCGCGGGTGCACAGCGGCGATCCCAGCCTGTATGGCGCCATCGGCGAGCAGATCCGCTACCTGCGCGAGCTGGGCATCCCCTACGAGATCGTCCCCGGCGTCACGGCAGCGGCGGCCAGTGCCGCCCTGCTTGGCTGTGAGCTGACCCTGCCGGACATCGCCCAGAGCGTGATCCTCACGCGCTACGCCGACAAGTCACCGATGCCGGCAGGCGAGTCGCTGGCAAGCCTGGCCAGCCACGGCACCACCCTGGCGATTCACCTGGGGGTCAAGCACCTGGAGAAGATCGTCGAGGAACTACGCCCGCACTATGGCGACGACTGCCCGATTGCCGTGGTGCACCGGGCAACCTGGCCGGATCAGGACTGGGTGCTCGGCATCCTGGACGACATCGTCGCGCAGGTACAGGCCAAGGGCTTTCGGCGCACCGCGCTGATCCTGGTCGGGCGCGTGCTGGGCAGCGACAATTTTGCCGAATCTGCGCTCTATCGCGCCGGGCACGCTCACCTCTATCGCCCCTGAAGGCATTGCATCGCGGGGCTGACCGTCGCACAGTGAGCGCTCGTTCATACCCCCCACGAGGATGTGCCCATGCTTGCGTTACGCCCGTTCTGTGAATGCTGCGCCACACCGCTGCCAGGTGACAGCCGTGATGCGCTGATCTGCTCGTTCGAATGCACCTTTTGCCGTGACTGCAGCGAGCAGACGCTCAAAGGACGCTGCCCCAACTGTGGCGGTGAACTGGTAGCGCGACCTGCGCGGGTGGGTGATGCACTGAGCCGAAATCCGGCCTCGACAGAGCGCATCGTCAAGGCACAAGGCTGCACTCAGCATTGAGGGCAACGACCCTCTCGTGGCGAGCGAGAGGGATACCCAATATCAGACAATCAGCTTCACATAGTGATCATAAGCCGTTGTTTTTATTTATTTTTATAAATCATAGCCTTCAATAGAATTCACATTAACTAAATTACATTACAAAAATTACATAAATCTCTGTTTTATAAGGATTTTCAACAAATACACCTTCTTCAAACTTCCCTTCCAACAGCTCTAGCCCCGCACTCTCCCTTAATATTTTATTTTTCCGCCAAAGCCTTTACATGTTAATGATAATACCTATCATTCTCGCCTTTCTTGAGCAGGCTCCCCTTAGCCCTGTTCATTTTCTCAGGAGAGATATGACATGGTGTCGCGCTTCAACCTAAGCCATCTGACCCTCGCTGTGCTGGCCATGACTGGCGCCTCTGCCCTCTCTGCCGCAACGCTGGAAATCGACCCGGACAAGGTCCCGGTGCAAACCACCGACCTGCCCGTCGATGGCAGCCGCCAGGCGATCCAGCTGGAAAATACCCGTGTACTGGGGACTGCCGAAGAAGAACTGAAACAGGCCCCCGGCGTATCGATCATCACCGCCGAAGACATCAAGAAACGCCCCCCGGTCAACGACCTCTCCGACATCATCCGTCGCGAACCCGGGGTGAACCTGACCGGCAACAGCAGCAGCGGCGCCCGTGGCAACAACCGCCAGATCGACCTGCGCGGCATGGGCCCGGAAAACACCCTGATCCTGATCGACGGCAAACCTTCTACGTCCCGCAACGCCGTGCGTTATGGCTGGAGTGGCGACCGTGACACCCGTGGTGAAACCAACTGGGTACCGGCCGAAGCGGTCGAGCGCATCGAGATCCTGCGGGGCCCGGCGGCCACCCGCTATGGCTCCGGGGCGATGGGCGGCGTGGTCAATATCATCACCAAGCGCCCGAGCGAGGAGCTCAAAGGCTCGGTCACCCTGTACACCGTGCTTCCCGAGGACGACGCTGAAGGCGTGGGCAAACGCGCCAACTTCAGCCTCAGCGGGCCGATCACCGATGACCTGATCTTCCGTGTGTACGGCAGCGCCAACAAGACCGACGCCGACGACCAGAAGATCAACGCCGACCACCAGGCCTTCGAGGAATCGCTGATGGCCGGGCGCGAAGGTGTGCGCAACAAGGACATCAACGGCCTGCTGAGCTGGCGGATCAACCCGGAACATACGCTGGACCTGGAGTCCAGCTACAGTCGCCAGGGCAACATCTTTGCCGGCGACACCATGCTCAATGCCGGCGGCGCGTTCGTCGAGAGCCAGGTGGGCAAGGAAACCAACATCATGCAGCGCTCAGCCTTTGCGCTCACCCACCATGGTGACTTCGACTGGGGCAGCTCGATGGCCTCGCTGTCTTATGACCTGACCCGCAACAATCGCCTCAACGAAGGCCTGGCCGGTTGGGGCGAAGGTGCCCCGAGCGATGGCGCCGGTCGCTTCGAATCGCGCCTGCGCAATACCCGGGCAACCGGCGAGCTGGATATTCCGCTGAGTTTTGGCACCGAACAGGTGCTGACCGTCGGGGCTGAGTACCTCTATGAGTCGCTCAACGACCCTGGTTCGCTGCGCCCGCAAGGCTTTGACCCGGCAGGTTTCGACCGTTCGCAAACCAAGAGCACGGCCCGCAGCCACGCCCTGTTTGTCGAGGACAACATCGAACTCGGTAGCGACACCATCGTCACCCCAGGCTTGCGCTACGATCACCACGACCGCTTTGGCGACAACTTCAGCCCCAGCCTGAACGCCTCACACCAGATCACCGACGCCTTGAGCATCAAGGGCGGTATTGCCCGAGCCTACAAGACGCCCAACCTGTACCAGGCCAACCCTAACTACCTGCTGTACAGCCGAGGCGCCGGCTGCAACTCCGGTGAAGTCAACATCGGCGGTTGCTACCTGCTGGGCAACGAAGACCTGAAGCCGGAAATCAGCGTCAACAAGGAACTCGGCCTGGCCTTCGACCAAGGCACCTGGCGCACCAGCGCTACCTACTTCCGCAACGACTACAAGAACAAGATCGACGCCGGTAACGAGGCGTTGTTCCGCCTGCCAAACGGGCGCCGGATCCTGCAGTGGGAAAACAAGGGCAAGGCCGTGGTCGAGGGCGTCGAGGGCAACCTGTTCATCGCCCTGCTGCCGAGCCTGGACTGGAACACCAACGTCACCTACATGATCAACTCCGAGGACAAGGAAACCGGCGAGCCACTGAGCATCATCCCCAAGTACACGGTGAACACCACGCTGGACTGGGATGCCACCGACAAGCTGTCGTTCCAGGTCAACGGCACCTACTACGGCAAGCAGGAGGCCCCGACCTACAACGCCCGGGCCAACGAAACCCTGGACCGCAAGGTGCAGAAGGACGTCGACCCATACGGCCTGGTCGGCATCAGCAGCGGCTATGCATTCAACAAGAACCTCAGCGTGCGCATCGGCATCAACAACCTGTTCGACAAGCGCCTGTACCGCGAAGGCAACTCGGATGAAGCCGGCGCTCTGACCTACAACGAAGCCGGCCGCGCCTACTTCGCCTCGATGACTACCTCTTTCTGACCCCGCCTACAGATCCGTCCCTTCATTGAAGAGGCGGATCTGCACTCCGCCAATCGGCGCCATCCGACAGATCACTTCCTATATTTGTAGGAAATTTCATCAGCACCTTCCGTTTAGTTCAACACGCCTATACTTCGCGTATTCATGCAACCTGATTCGACGTATCGTGGCTGCCCTGCCGGTTTCTGCTGACAGGCCGGTTCCTGAATGACTCAGGAGAAATCACTCCCCTGGCAAAGAATTGCACGATGCACAAAGTCCTGATCGTCGACGACCACACCACTATCCTGTTCGCCATCCGCATGTTGCTTGAGCGCGACAACTATCACGTCGTGGGCGAGGCCAGAGACGGCTCCGAAGCCGTCGAGATGGCCCGTAGGCTCCAGCCCGACGTGGTCATTCTTGATCTCGGCCTGCCAAAACTGGATGGCCTGAGCGTGCTCGAACGGCTGCATACCCTGCCGTCGGCGCCACGCATCATGGTCCTCACTGGCCGCCCACCCCGCTTGTTTGCCCGACGCTGCATCGAATCCGGCGCCTCGGCCTTCGTGCGCAAGGATGAAGACCTGGACATCCTGCGCTCGGCCCTCAAGGCCGTGCTGGCCGGTTATTCCTACCTGCCTGACGCCTCGCGTATCAATGACCGCTCAAGCTCGGAGCTGGAACGCATGGACAAGCTGTCCAACCGTGAGTTCGAGGTGATGCGCCAGTTGGCCAAAGGCGCCTCCAACAACGAGATTGCCGAAACGATGATCCTCAGTGCCAAGACCATCAGCACCTACAAGTCGCGGATCATGGAGAAGCTGCAGGTGGAGTCGCTGGTGCAACTGCTTGACCTTGCCAACCGTCACTCGGTGAACTGATGCAACGATGATCACGCGCGCGCTGATTGCCTGGCTGCTGGGAGGCCTGCTCGGTTCAACCCTGCTGGTGGCCCAGGCGCAGGACCCGGTCAGCCCCCGGACCCTGCTGGCGCGCTCAGTCAGCAGTGGCGCTGCGCCCGAACTGTCGGCCGCTGATCGGCAGTGGCTGCACAACAAGCAGGTGCTGCGCCTCGGCACATCCGCGCCGGACTATCCGCCTTTCGATATCAATATCAGCCAGGATGATTACGAGGGCCTGACCGCCGATTACGCCGGCCTGGTCAGCGAACAACTGAAGATCCCCGTCCAGGTCTTTCGCTATGCCAACCGTAACCAGGCGATTGCCGCCCTGATCGACGGCAAGATCGACCTGCTGGGTAGTGCCAATGGCTACGAGGCCGCCGACGATCGCCTGGCCCTGAGCCAGGCCTACGCCGACGACCAACCGGTGGTCGTCACCCCGTTCGGCAAGCCGCATGCAGACGACCTTGCCGGCCAGCGCCTGGCGATGGTCTATCACTACCTGCCGCACCCGCAGATCAAGCGCCTGTACCCCCGCGCCGACCTTCAGCTCTATCCTTCGACCATGGCCGCGTTGTCCGCCGTCGCCTTGGGCCAGGCCGATACGTTCATTGGCGATGCGGTGAGTGTCGACTACCTGGTCGGCAAGAACTATCGCGACAGCCTGCAGATTGCCCACTACATCAGGCCCTTGCGTTCCTCATTCGCGTTTGCCCTGTCGCGCAACGAGCCAACCCTGCTGCGCCTGCTCAACCTGGCGCTGCAAAGCATTACCGACAGCGACCGGATGAACATCGCCCGGCGCTGGAGCGGTGGCATCAGCAATATCCTGCTGGATCGCACCACGCTGTCCCTGACGCCTGCGGAGCAGGAGTGGATTCGCCAGCACCCAACCCAGCGCGTGGTGATCAACAAATACTTCGCGCCCGTGAGCTTCATCGATGACAACCAGCGTTTTCGCGGCATTACCATCGACCTGCTGGCGCAGATCAGCCGGCGCAGCGGCCTGAAATTCCAGATCATCGAGACCGACTCGGTACCCGCCATGGTCAGCCAGGTGGAAAGCGCCAAGGCCGACATCGTCGGCGCCCTCAACTATGGCGCCGAGCGTGCAAGAACCCTCAATTTCACCCGGCCCTACCTGGCCAACCCGCGCGTGCTGGTCACCGGCATGCGTAACAATGCCGTGCATGGCCCGGAGCAGTTGAACGGCAAGCGCCTGGCACTGATCCGCGGCACCCCGGCCATTGACGCCCTGCGCCAACGCTACCCGGACATCAGCCTGATCGAGCTCGACGACCCGCTTGCCGTGATGGAGTACGTCGCCCAGGGCCGCGCTGACGTGGGGCTCAGTTCGCTGATCAATGCCACCTACTTTACCGATCACCTGTTCAAGGGCCGCCTGCACATTGCCGCGCCGCTGGATGATGTGCCGGCCCTGGCAGCCTTCGCCACCGCACGTGAATCGACCGTACTGCACGGCATTCTGGAAAAGACCCTGCTGAGCATCCCGCCGGACGAAATGACCCAACTGATCAACCGCTGGCGGGTCAATGCGTTCATGAGCGATACGCCTTGGCGCAATTACCGCTCGCTGATCCTGCAGATCCTGGTAGTGGCGGGCTTGCTGATTGGCGCCATTGCCTTCTGGAACGGCTATTTGCGCAAGCTCATCCGCCAGCGTGCCGAGGCCGAGCAGGCCTTGCAGAAGCAACTGGAGATCAGCAAGCACCTGCTCGAAGCGCTGCAATTGGCCAAGGAACAGGCGGACACCGCCAACAACGCGAAAAGTACCTTTCTCGCCACCATGAGCCATGAAATCCGTACGCCGATGAATGCAGTGATCGGCTTGCTGGAGCTGGCCCTGCAGGATGCCGAGCGCGGCCAGATCGATCCTGCCGCCTTGAAGGTGGCATACGACTCGGCCAATGGCTTGCTGGAACTGATTGGCGACGTGCTCGATATTGCCCGCATCGAAGCCGGGCACATGCACCTGGTGCCTGAGGCCACCGACCTTGAAGCGCTGATCACGGCTACTGCCGGCGTGTTCGACAGCAGTGCACGGCTCAAAGGCCTGATCCTGCGCCTGGATCTGGACCCGCTGCCCACCCTGGTGCAGGTCGACCCCCTGCGTTTCAGGCAAGTGCTGTCGAACCTGGTGAGCAATGCGATCAAGTTTACCGAGCGCGGGCAAGTGGCGATCACCCTGCGCAGTCAGGCGCCCGCCAGCAATCGACGCATCGAGATCAGCCTGACAGTGCAGGATACCGGCATCGGCATCAGCGCTCTTGACCAGTCCCGCCTGTTTCAGCCATTCGCCCAGGCCGAGCATCCCACCGCGCAGCAAGGCAGTGGCCTGGGCCTGATGATCAGTCGCACGCTGTGCGAAATGATGGGCGGCCAGCTCACCTTGGCCAGCACGCCGGGGTCCGGCACCCAGGTCACCTTGCAGCTCACGCTGGATCAGGCCGCCGCAAAATCCCTGCCCGCGCCGGCTACCCAAGCGCCGCCAGCACTCGACAGCCCGGCGCTGAACATACTGGTGGTCGATGACTACCCGGCCAACCTGCTCCTGCTGGAGAAACAGTTGCATGTGCTCGGCCACCGGGTGCAGCAGGCGCGCGATGGCGCATCGGCGCTCAAGGCCTGGCAAGCCGACACCTTCGAGGTGGTGATTACCGACTGCAATATGCCGGGTATGGACGGGCATGCGCTGACGCGCCTGATCCGTGCAGAAGAAACCAAGCACGAGCAAAAACCCTGCGTAATCCTCGGCCTGACCGCCAATGCCCAGCTGGAAGAGCAGACTCGCTGCCTGGCCTCCGGCATGAATGCGTGCCTGTTCAAGCCGATCGGGCTGAGCGAACTGCGCCTGCACCTGTCAGCGATCAAACCGCCCAGTACGAGTACCGCAGTGCTTGCCCAGACACGCTCGGGCTTCGACCTCGATAGCCTGCGCCACCTGACCCTGGGTGACCCCAAGTTGATTCAACGCCTGCTTGGCGAATTGATGGTCAGCAATGCCGAGGACCTCGAGGCATTGCGCGCCTTGGGTGCGCAGCCCGCACGCCCCGCAGTACGCGCAGTCGCCCACCGGATCAAGGGCGGCGCCAGGATGCTCAAGGCCAGCGGCCTGGTCGCCCAGTGCGATGCGCTGGAGCAAGCCAGTGTCGGTGATGCGCCAAACGAGGCCGTGGTCGCGCTGGTGCGGGCGCTGGAGGACAGCCTGGAAGAACTCCAGCAGCACCTGGCGAGCTCAAGAACGTCCTAGTGCAGTTGCAGCGTCGAGTTGATCTGGCTGATGGCGTCCACCACATGCTGTGAGCCCTGCTGAATCTCCAGGATCACCTCACCCGCCTCATTGGCCAGCTCCACGCCCAGGCCTGTTCGCGTCAGGCTCGACTGCATGCTCGCTACCGCCGTCAATGACAGGTCATGGTTCTGGCGCACCACCTCGACGATTTCCAGGGTCGCCTTGCTGGTGCGTGCCGCCAGGTTGCGCACCTCGTCGGCGACCACCGCGAACCCGCGTCCATGTTCACCCGCGCGGGCGGCCTCAATGGCAGCATTGAGCGCTAAAAGGTTGGTCTGGTCGGCAATGCTGCGGATGGTCTGGACGATCTGGCCGATCAGCTCGGACTGCTTGCTGACCGCATCGATGCTGCGGGCAGCCTCGTTGAGGTCGCGGGAGATCTCTTCGATCACCTGCACGGTTTGCTGCACCACCTCCGAGCCTTTGCGCGCGCAGGCATCGTTCTGCACCGAGGTGGCGTGGGCGGATTCGGCAGCGGTCTGCTGGGTGGAAACCTGCTGGGTGATGTCGCTGGCGAACTTCACCACCTTGTACAGGCGGCCCTTGGTGTCGAAGATCGGGTTGTAGGATGCTTCCAGGTAGACCATCTGGCCCAGTTTGTTGATCCGTTCGAAGCGGTGCGAGTGGTATTCGCCGCGATTGAGCGATGCCCAGAAGGCCTTGTACGCCGAGGATTCGGCTTCGCTGCGGTGGCAGAACAGGCTGTGGTGCTGGCCGATCACCTCGTCGAGCCGGTAATGCATGGTATTGAGGAAGTTCTCGTTGGCGCGGATCACCCGGCCTTCCGGGGTGAACTCGATCATCGCCATGGAGCGACTGATGGCGTTGATCAGGCTTTCGCTTTCGTGCTCGTCGCGCACCCGCTGGCTGATGTCGGACGCCACCTTGATCACGCTGGTGACCTGCTGGGCAGCGCCCAGCACCGGCATGTAGCTGGCCTCCAGCCAGACCTCCCGCCCTGCCCGGTCAACCCGCGCAAAGGTGCCGGTGCGCGGCTCGCCGCGCGCCAGGTCGCGCCATAGCTGGCGGTACTCATCGCCTTTGGTGTATGCCTCTTCGCAGAAGATCTTGTGGTGTTTGCCACGGATCTCCTCAAGGTTGTAGCCCATTGCCGTGCAGAAGTTTTCGTTGGCGTTGAGGATGATCCCGTCCGGGGTGAACTCGATCATGGCCATGGAACGGCTGATCGCTTCCAATTTTGCCTGGGTGCCGGACAGCGCCTGATGACTGCGTTCGATTTCAGCCAGATCGGATTTGTGATGGAAGTCAAACATTTCGTTACAACTCCATGGGCGGGATTTGCTGAGCATAGAACGCCGCAAGCACCCTGCAAGCGATATGACATCACCGCCCATCGCCTGTAATCAGCTGCTTTCGCGCACTACCAGCTCAAATCCCAGGTCCTGGGAGCGGGTTTGCACGACTTTGCCATCCAAGCGTGCCAGCAGGGCTTGCGCCGCCTGTCGGCCGACAGCCGCACGCGGTGTGCGGATGGAGGTCAGGCGCGGCACCAGGTGCGCGGAGGCCGGCAAGTCGTTGAAACCGACCATCGCCACCTGCCCCGGAACGTCGATGCCCTGGCGCAATGCCTGAAGAATCGCGCCCTGCGCCAGGTCGTCGTTGCAGAAGAAGATCCCGTCAACGTCGCCATGCCCGGCAATCAACTGGCTGAACAGCTCACCACCCAGGCCGATCGACGATGGCTGCGGCGCGAGCATTTCCAGCGCCGGGTCGTACAGGCCGGCTTCTGCCAGGGCTTGGCGGAAGCCTTCGGCGCGCTGCATCACCCGGGGGTCAAGCTGGGCGGCGACAAACCCCAGCCGACGCCGGCCACGCTCGATCAGGTGCTGCGCCGCCGCGCGGCCCGCCTGCTGCTGGGAGAAGCCCACCGACATGGCGTCCGCCGGCCCGCCCAGTTCCATCATGTGCACACAGGGCACGCCGCTGGCCGCGAGCATCTGCTGCGCGGCCTCGGTGCGATCGAAACCGGTCAGCAGGATGCCGCAGGGCTGGTAGGCCAGGTAGTTGCGAATCAGGTTCTCTTCCTCGGCGACGTCGTAGTGGAAGTTGCCGATCAGCACTTCCAGGCCGCGCGGGCGCATCACGTCGTGGATCGCTTCGAGGGTGTCGATGAACAGCTGGTTGGACAGCGACGGAATCAGCACCACCACCGACTGGCTCTGCGCCGAGGCCAGCGCACGCGCCGCCGGGTTGGCCACATAGCCGAGCGCAGTGGCGGCATCCTTGACCTTTTGCACCAGTTCCGGCGCAACGGTGCAGACGCCGCGCAAGGCACGCGAAGCGGTGATCGGGGAAACCCCGGAGAGCCTGGCGACTTCAGCCAGGGTGGGACGACCGGTGGTGCGGGAGCCAATACGGGACATGGGGATTTTTATTTTTCGACTTGCAAAGAGAAGGGAACGGGCACTAAGGTAGCGCTGTCTCAGACGTCAGGCAATGCATAACTGCAGGTGTACGGCGATGAGCGTGCAAACTGCTTCTACAAAACCAATAAGACCCGGGTGGATAGCCACCGAGGCATTCGCAGCCTCGGCCAAAGACAGCGCTATCTTGCCCTGCAGGAGGTACCGATGAACTATCCCCTGTCCGCCATTGTGGTGATGGGTGTGGCTGGATGCGGCAAGAGCTGCGTCGGTTCCGCCATTGCCGATCATAGTGGCGGCCGCCTGATCGAAGGCGATGCCTTTCACCCCAAGGCCAACATCGACAAGATGAGCGCCGGCATTCCCCTCAATGACGATGACCGCGCCGGCTGGCTGATCCGCCTGGGCCAGGAGCTGCAAGCGACGATCAAGGCCGGTGAACGGCCGATCCTCACCTGTTCGGCACTCAAGCGCCGTTACCGCGATGCCCTGCGCCACGCCGTGCCGGACCTGGGTTTCGTGTTCCTCGAACTCACCCCTGAAGAAGCCGAGCGCCGCGTGCTCGCCCGCCCCGGCCACTTCATGCCCGCCAGCCTGATCGACAGCCAATTCGCCGCGCTCGAAGCCCCGCATGGCGAACCGCTGACCCTGGCGCTGGACGCCACCCTGGCCATCGATGCGCTGGCCGTGCAGGTGGATAACTGGCTAAAGCCTTGCGGTGACCCGGTACTGGCGCGAACTGCCTGATTTCACGGCAGTTTTCCGGCTCACCAAAGATAGCGCTGTCTCACCCGTACTACGCTGTAACTGCTCCGCCCACAACAATGACAATATGAGGCACTGAACCATGTTTGGTTTGGCAACTGATACCTACCTTCTGCTCGATGCACTGGTCACCATCGTCGGCCTGGTGCTGCTGATCACCCACTTCAAGGTCCACCCTTTCGTTGCCCTGACCCTCGCGGCAGGCTTTCTCGGCCTGACCTCCGGCATGCCGGTGGTCAAGGTGATGAAGTCGTTCCAGGACGGCTTCGGCGGGGTGCTCGGTTTTGTCGGTATCGTGCTCGCCCTGGGCACCATGCTCGGCAAGCTGATGGCCGACTCCGGCGGCGCCGACCAGATCGCCCAGACGCTGATCCGCGCCTTCGGCAAGAAGAACGTGCACTGGGCAATGATGTTTGCCGCCTTCCTGGTGGGTATTCCGCTGTTCTTCGAGATCGGCTTCGTCCTGCTGATCCCGCTGGTGTTCATCGTTGCCCGGCGCTCCGGGGTATCGCTGATCAAGATCGGCATACCACTGCTGGCCGGCCTCTCGGTGGTGCACGGGCTGGTGCCGCCGCACCCGGGGCCGCTGCTGGCCATCGGCATCTTCAACGCCGACATCGGCAAGACCATCTTCTATGGGCTGATCGTCGCGCTGCCGACGGCAATCATCGCCGGCCCGCTGTATGGCAACTTCATCTCGCGCTATATCCCGGGCACACCTTCGCAGGAGCTGATGGACCAGATTGCCAAGGAGTCCGACCAGAAGAACCTGCCAAGCTTCAGCATCACTCTGATCACCGTGCTCTTGCCGGTGTTCCTGATGCTGCTCAAGACCTTCGCCGACGTGGTGCTGCCGCCCGAACACATCTTCCGCCAATGGATGGACCTGATCGGCCACCCGATCACCGCCCTGCTCGCGGCGCTGTTGCTGGCGTTCTACACCTTTGGCGCGGCGCGCGGGTTCTCCCGCCAGCAAATCATGAAACTGCTCGACCAGAGCCTGGCGCCGACGGCGGCGATCATCCTGATTGTGGGTGCGGGTGGCGGCTTCAAGCAGATGCTGGTGGATACCGGGGTAGGCAACGTGATTGGCCAGATGGCCGTGCAGGCGCAGATTTCGCCGATCATGCTGGCCTGGCTGGTAGCAGCGGTGATTCGCATTGCCACCGGTTCAGCGACGGTTGCGACGATTACCGGGGCGGGGATCGTTGCACCGGTGATCGGCATGATGCCGGGGGTAAACCGCGAGTTGCTGGTGTTGGCGACCGGTGCCGGCTCGTTGATCCTGTCGCACGTGAACGATGCCGGCTTCTGGCTGGTGAAGCAGTACTTCAACATGACCGTGGCCGAGACCTTCAAGACCTGGAGCATGATGGAAACCATCCTCTCGGTGGTCGGGATCATCTTCATCATGCTGCTGTCGATGGTGGTCTGAACAGCATCGCGGGACGAGCCCGCTCCCACAAGGGTTGCAGTGCCACCGCCGCCCCTGTGGGAGCGGGCTTGAACTGGTCAAGTAATTTT
>NZ_JAMDGY010000027.1 GCF_028656955.1 Pseudomonas fontis | reverse complement strand
GGCCGGCTCCCACAGGGGGCATTACTCGAACATGAACAGCGTTTCGTTGCTGAACTGCGCAGCGAACTGGTTGGCTGGCATCGGCCGCCCGAACAGGTAACCCTGCACTTCATCGCAGCCATGCTCGCGCAGGAACTCCAGTTGCTCATGGGTTTCCACACCCTCGGCGATCACCGCCAGGTTCAGGCTGTGGGCCATGGCAATGATCGCCCGGGCGATCTGCGCATCCTGCTCGCCCGCAGGCAAGCCATCGACGAAGGTCCGGTCAATTTTCAGCACATCGATCGGGAACTGCTTGAGGTAGTTCAGCGACGAATAGCCCGTGCCAAAGTCATCAACGGCAATGCTCAAACCGAGGTTCTTCAGGCTGTCGAGGATCACCATCGCCTCGTTGACCTCGCGCATCAGGATGCTCTCGGTCAGCTCCAGCTCCAGGCACGCCGGCGGCAGGCCGGTCTCCTTGAGGATGTTGGCGATCCGCGTGCCCAGCTGACCATCGGAGAACTGCCGCGCCGAGATGTTCACCGAGACCTTCGGCACCCGCACCTTGGCCTGGTGCCAGGCCTTGAGCTGACGGCTCGCCTCGGCAATCACCCAGTCGCCCACATCGACCACCAGGCCCAGTTCCTCGATCACCGGGATGAAGTCCCCCGGCGGCACCAGCCCGCGCTGTGGATGGCGCCAGCGCAGCAGCGCCTCGGCGCCGGTCAGGCGCTTGCCATCACCGCTGAACTGCGGCTGGTAATAGAGGATGAACTCGTTCTGCTCCAGGGCATGGCGCAGGTCGCTCTCCAGCTCCAGGCGTTCCAGGGCACTGGCGTTCATGTCCGCCTGGTAGAACTGGAAGTTGTTCTTGCCGCGCTCTTTGGCGTGGTACATCGCCGTGTCAGCGTTCTTCATCAGCTGGCTCAGCTCGCCGCCATCCTGCGGGCTGAGGGCGATGCCGATACTGGCGGTGACAAAGAACTCGCGGTTCTCCAGCACGAACGGGCGCACCAGGCTGCCGAGAATCTGTTCGGCAACGTGGATGGCACGGTTGAGCGCCATTTCGCGGGTCGCCCGTGGTTGCAGCAGCAAGGTGAATTCGTCGCCACCCATGCGTGCCACGGTGTCGTCGTCATCGACGCAGTCGAGCAAGCGCTCGGCCATGTCCTTGAGCATGCGGTCGCCGGCGGCGTGGCCCAGGGAGTCGTTGATCGGCTTGAAACGGTCGAGGTCGAGGAACATCAGCACTACCCAGGCCTTCTGCCGTTCGGCCTGTTGCAGCGCGGTGTGCAGGCGGTCCTGGAACAGCGTGCGGTTAGGCAGGTGGGTCAGGGCGTCGTAGTAGGCCAGGCGGTGAATGCGTTGTTCGCTGGCCTTGCGCTCGCTGATGTCGGTGAAGAAGCACACGTAGCTGGCCAGGTCGCCCTCGTCGTCGAACACCGCAGTGATGCCGACCCACGCCGGGTAGTGCTCGCCACTGCGACGCTTGAGCCAGACTTCGCCTTCCCAGGTGCCGCGCTGATGCAACTGCTTGAGCACATAGTGCAGGTGCGCTTCCTGCTGCTCGTCGACGGTGAGCATGCTCGGCAACTGGTCGAGCACGTCGCTGACCGCATAGCCGCTGACCCGGCTGAACGCCTCGTTGGCCTGCACGATGTAGCCGGCCGGGTCGGTGATGAGGATGGCCGAGGTCGAGTGCTCGAACACCGTGGCGGCCATGCGCAGGTCTTTCTCGGCGCGGCGCTGCTGGCTGATGTCGCGGCCGACGCCGAGGATGCCTTCGAAATGATTGTGCTCATCCCACACCAGCACCAGGCGCAGTTCGATGGGGATCTTGCGGCCATCGGCGCGCAGGCAGTCGAACAGGAACAACTGGGTCGGCACCTCGGTGCGCAGTTTTTCCAGCTGGCAGTTATCACCCAGGGCGCGGTTGACGCGCTCGACCAGGCTGTACAGGCCGGTCAGTTGCGCCGGGTTGGCAATCGTCGATTGCCAGCCATTGTCGAAAATCCAGTCCACGCCATAGCCCAGTACCGCGTGCACCGAGGGGCTGACGTAGTTCAGTTGCAGGTGGTCGTCGGTGGAGAAGATTACGTCGCTGATACTTTCGGCGAGCATGCGGTAGCGTTTCTCGCTGTCGCGCAGCGATTCGCTGGCCTCGATCTGCTCGGTGACGTCCTTGGCCACGCCGATGATCCGCGTCACATGCCCGGCGTGGTCACGGGTCAGGGCCTGCTCGCGAATGTCATAGCGGCGCCAGCGCTGGTCTTTGTGACGGAAGCGCAGTTGGCAATGCAACTGCTCGATGTAGAAGCTCTGACGCTGCTCCAGGCGCATGCGCTGATACAGCTCGGCGTCCTCCGGGTGCAGCAGGACCTCCCAGAAATACTCGCCCATGTTCGACAGCTCGTCGACCGTGTAGCCCAGGGTATGGCCGAAGTGGCGGTTGCTGAAGATCATGCGGCGGGTGTGTACGTCCTGCACATACAGCTGGTCGGGCACGGTGCGGATCACGTCCGACCAGAAGCCCTCGCGCTCGAGCAACGACAGTTCGACCTGCTTGCGGCTGGTGATGTCGCTGATGCTGAGGATCACCGCGTGATAGTCGCGGTGGTCCCGCGGCAAGCGCACCACCAGCCACAGGTGCAGGTCCTGGCCGTGTTCGTTGCTCAGGCGTAGTTCCAGCTCCAGCTGGTGCTGGTTCTCCAGCACCGCCTCGACCAGTTGCAGGCCGATCCCGGCGCCATCGGTCGAACCACTTTCCACCAGGCGTTGCCACGCCGTTTCGCAGCATTTGACGCCCAGCAGTTGCAGGGCCATCTGGTTCACTTCGGTGATTTTCAGCTCTTGCAGCAAGGCCGCGCGAAGCTGGTCATCCTGGGCCAGGCGTTGTGCCAGGTCATCGCGGTTGCGCAGGCGTTGGCGATCGAGCAGGGCGCCCAGGCCCGACAGGTCGAGCACGCACAGGGCAACACCGGTGCCTTCGAAGATATCGTGATAACGCCGGCGCCCTTCCTGCAAGGCACGATGGCGGCGGCGCATGCTGACCAGCGCGAGCAGTGGCAGCAGGGCACAGACCAGCCCCAGCACACACTTGGTGATCAGCGCCGGGAGCAGTTGCTGGCGGCTGTGCCTGGCGTCAAACAGGCCGCGCAGTTGCCAGTCGCTGTTGTCCAGGTAGGTCAGCATCACGCTTTGCAACTGGTCGGTGTCGGTGCTGCTCGCCCGCAGCCGGCCATGCTCGCTGATGATCTCGGCGGTGCGGCTGTTTTCCAGCAGCCACAGTGGGTGCGACGGGTGCTCTAGGCGGTCGGCCAGTTCGGCGTAGTACGCCGGGGCCAGGCGCAGCAGCCAGAAGCCGGCGCTGTCGGGCTGGCGCAGCAGCAGGTAGATGTAGCTGTTGTCGCTGGCGTTGCTGAAGTAGAAGGCGTGCTGCCCAGCCTCGCGCAGCAGCTCGTCGAACGCGGCGCTGTCCGGGCTGTTGGCGAGGCTGTCGCGTTGCACCTGGGCATTGCCGTCAAGCCAGGCCAGGCTTTGCAGTGCCGGCAGCTTTTTCTGTAGTTGGGCGAGTAGCGCTGGCAGTGCCTCGACGCGGGGAGCCTCGACGTACGGCCCCAGCTGGTTGAGCGCTTGCTGGGCCTTGAGCGCCATCTTCAGGTTGAGATGGTCGGCCAGTTCGGCGCTGGCATCCACGCTGTGTTGGCGGCGGTCGGCCAGTGTGTGACGGAATTGATCGAGCAACTGCCAGAACAGCAGGGCGAGCAGCAGCAACACCAGGATGGCCAAGGCCCCTTTCAATGAGCCGCGCAAGGGCGAACCAGACGCAGCAGAGGCATTGCGCAAGGATGACGGCTGAGTGAGATTGGTCAAACGGTGATCCTGCGGTATGGCTGGCTGTGGCAGGCACTTGCTGCACAGGGCAGATGCCGACTACGTAGGCGACGGTCCAGTTGCGCACTATAAGCCGACACCCGAAGGGCGGCTAGCATGCCTTGAAGCGTATCAAAGTGCCAGCACTGTTCGTCGCCGCTCTGTTGCTGGCTTCGTGGCACAGTCAGTCGGCATCCACGGTCAACGTGTGCGAAAATGCCGCCGCGTTTTTACAAAGCTTTGGAGATGTACGGTTTGGTTACACACTACTCGATGAATGGTAGCGACTCTGCATGCGGTCGCACTTCCCCGTCCCTGGCAAGCACCCAGGACACTGACAAGGTTTCCTGCAAGTCCTGCCAGCGCTCGCTGGTCAAGCCTGCGGCGGCACCGGCCAAGAAGACCCCGTCGCTGGCCGACCTGCGTAAAAAGCCCGCCGCCCCGGCGAGCCGTTTCTGCGTCAAGGCCCACTGGCGTGTGCACCTGAGCGCGCTGCCCAACCTATGCCGCCTGCCACGCGGTGTTGCCGGGCAAGTTCACGTCTGATCCAGGCGAACGCTGCAGCCTGCCCCTGGCGTGGCGCGATGCCGACGCGCCGGGGGCTTCCCCTCCTGTGATCAGTCCATCTGCGCAAACAATCGTCTTGACGTAGAATGGTCGACTTTGTTCATTGACACTTCGTAAACACATCGCCGACCCCGCGTATTCACCATCGCCGATAGCCGCCGTTTAGCCGGGTATCAGGGGTTTTCGCCGCTGTTTTACACTTCTATAGAGGGCTTGGTTTTGGCTCAATACGTCTACACCATGCATCGGCTGAGCAAAGTTGTTCCGCCGAAGCGGGAAATCCTGAAGAACATCTCCCTGTCGTTCTTCCCGGGCGCCAAGATTGGCGTGCTCGGCTTGAACGGTTCGGGTAAATCGACCCTGCTGAAAATCATGGCGGGCGTCGACAAGGAGTTCGACGGCGAAGCACGGCCGATGCCGGAGCTGAACGTCGGCTACCTGCCGCAAGAGCCGCAACTGGACCCGACCAAGACCGTGCGTGAAGTGGTCGAAGAAGCGGTCAGCGTGATCAAGAACGCCCAGGCGCGCCTGGACGAGGTCTACGCGGCCTACGCCGAACCGGATGCCGACTTCGACAAGCTGGCGGCCGAACAGGCCAAGCTCGAAGCCATCCTGCAAGCCAGCGACGGCCACAACCTCGAGCGTCAGCTGGAAGTTGCCGCCGATGCGTTGCGTCTGCCGGCCTGGGACGCCAAGGTCGAACACCTCTCCGGTGGTGAGAAGCGTCGTGTGGCCCTGTGCCGCCTGCTGCTGTCGGCCCCGGACATGCTCCTGCTCGACGAACCAACCAACCACCTGGACGCCGACTCCGTCGCCTGGCTGGAACACTTCCTCCACGATTTCCCGGGCACCGTTGTGGCGATTACCCACGACCGGTACTTCCTGGACAACGTCGCGGGCTGGATCCTCGAACTCGACCGCGGCGCCGGTATCCCGTACGAGGGCAACTATTCGGGTTGGCTGGAAGCCAAGTCCGATCGTCTGGCCCAGGAATCCAAGCAGCAGTCGGCCCATGAAAAGGCCATGAAGGAAGAGCTGGAGTGGGTGCGCAAAGGCGCCAAGGCCCGCCAGTCGAAATCCAAGGCTCGTCTGCAACGCTTCGAAGAGATGCAGTCGCAGGAATTCCAGAAGCGCAGCGAGACCAACGAGATCTACATCCCGGCCGGTCCACGCCTGGGCGACAAGGTCATCGAGTTCAAGAACGTCTCCAAGGGCTATGGCGATCGCGTGCTGATCGACAACCTGTCGTTCGCCATGCCTAAAGGCGCCATCGTCGGCGTGATCGGCGGCAACGGTGCCGGTAAGTCGACCCTGTTCCGCATGCTGATGGGCAAAGAGCAGCCGGACTCCGGCAGCATCGAGATCGGTGACACCGTGCAACTGGCGTGCGTCGACCAGAGCCGTGACGACCTGGACGGCAACAAGACCGTATTCCAGCAGATCTCCGATGGTTCCGACCAACTGCGTATCGGCAACTACGAGATCCCGTCGCGTACCTATGTGGGCCGCTTCAACTTCAAGGGTGGCGACCAGCAGAAGTTCGTCAAGGACCTCTCCGGTGGTGAGCGTGGCCGTCTGCACCTGGCGCTGACCCTGAAAGAGGGCGCCAACGTGCTGCTGCTCGACGAACCGTCGAACGACCTGGACGTTGAAACCCTGCGTTCGCTGGAGGAAGCCCTGCTGGACTTCCCGGGCGCCGCCATTGTGATCTCTCACGATCGCTGGTTCCTGGACCGCGTCGCGACCCACATCCTGGCGTACGAAGATGACTCGCAAGCGGTGTTCTTCGAAGGCAACTACACCGAGTACGAAGCCGATCGCAAGAAGCGCCTGGGCGAAGCGGCTGCACAGCCGCACCGCGTACGGCACAAGAAACTGGCATAAACCTTCGGGTTTTTGCACTGAAACGGGGCCTTCGGGTCCCGTTTTTTTTGTCTCGGATTTGTGTTGGATTCATCGCCGGCAAGGCCGGCTCCCACAGGTTTACTGACGTTCTCTGTGGGAGCCGGCGTTGCCGGCGATGACCTTGAAACTGTATACAGTTATAGAAACGCACCATTTAATTTCATAAAAACGACATTCCGCCCTGTTCCAGTGCGACCGGTTCTTGTTAAAGTCCCGAAAAAACCAAAAAAGTCTAAATCTCTCTGGTGAATGTCTATGATCGAATCCGTCGAACATTTCCTTGCGCGGCTCAAACAGCGCGACCCTGCCCAACCCGAATTCCACCAGGCAGTAGAAGAGGTGTTGCGTAGCCTCTGGCCCTTCCTCGAAGCCAACCCCCATTACCTCCAGGCCGGTATCCTCGAACGCATGGTCGAGCCCGAGCGGGCCATCCTGTTCCGGGTTTCCTGGGTCGACGATCAGGGCAAGGTCCAGGTCAACCGCGGCTACCGCATCCAGATGAGCAGCGCCATCGGCCCGTACAAGGGCGGTCTGCGCTTCCACCCGTCGGTCAACCTCGGCGTGTTGAAATTCCTGGCCTTCGAGCAAGTGTTCAAGAACTCCCTGACCTCGTTGCCCATGGGCGGCGGCAAGGGCGGCTCGGACTTCGATCCGAAGGGCAAGAGCGATGCGGAAGTCATGCGCTTCTGCCAGGCCTTCATGAGCGAGCTGTACCGCCACATCGGCGCTGACCTTGACGTGCCGGCCGGTGACATCGGCGTGGGTGCGCGTGAGATCGGCTTCATGTTCGGCCAGTACAAGCGCCTGGCCAACCAGTTCACCTCGGTACTGACCGGCAAGGGCATGAACTACGGCGGCAGCCTGATTCGCCCGGAAGCCACCGGCTACGGCTGTGTGTACTTCGCCGAAGAAATGCTCAAGCGCCAGGGCCAGCGCATCGACGGTCGCCGGGTGGCGATCTCCGGTTCTGGCAACGTCGCCCAGTACGCCGCACGCAAGGTCATGGACCTGGGCGGCAAGGTCATTTCGCTGTCCGACTCCGAAGGCACCCTGTACTGCGAAGCCGGCCTGAACGATGAGCAGTGGGACGCGCTGATGGAGCTGAAGAACGTCAAGCGCGGCCGTATCAGCGAACTGGCCGGGCGCTTTGGCCTGGAGTTCCGCAAAGACCAGACGCCATGGAGCCTGGTGTGCGACATCGCCCTGCCGTGCGCCACGCAGAACGAGCTGAACGACGAAGACGCCCGCACCTTGCTGCGCAACGGCTGCATCTGCGTAGCCGAAGGGGCGAACATGCCGACCACGCTGGAGGCTGTGGATATCTTCATCGAGGCCGGCATCCTGTTTGCCCCGGGCAAGGCATCGAACGCCGGTGGCGTGGCGGTGAGTGGCCTGGAGATGTCGCAGAACGCCATGCGTCTGCTGTGGACCGCCGGTGAAGTGGACAGCAAACTGCACAACATCATGCAGTCGATCCACCACGCGTGCGTGCACTACGGCGAAGAGAACGGCCGTATCAACTACGTCAAAGGCGCCAACATCGCCGGCTTCGTCAAAGTAGCCGACGCCATGCTGGCCCAGGGCGTGGTCTAAGCCTGCGCCTCGATGGCGACGACCTCGATCAGTTGATCGCCCGCCGGTCGTCGCCACAGCACCTCGTCACCGGGGCCTGCACCCAGCAGGGCCCGGCCGAGTGGTGAACCCCAGTTGATCAAGCCATTGGCCGCATAGGCCTGGTCTTCACCGACCAGCTGGATGCTGTGCGCGTTGCCTTCCCCGTCGATGTAGTGAACCGTGCTGCCGATCTGCACCTTGTCGGTGGATGTGGCCGGGGCGACCACCTGGGCGCTTTGCACGCGGGCACTGAAGTAACGCAGGTCGCGTTCTATTTCGGCGAGCTGCTGCTTGTCGGCCTGTTCGCCCTGGGCGAGCAGGGCGCTGCGCTGCCCGTCGAGTTCGCTCAGGCGCTCGTGCAGCTGTGTCAGGCCACGGGCGGTGACGTAGTTGGGTTGTTCGCTGACCCGGCGCTCCACCGGCTGGTTGGCCTGGGCGGCGGCCTGGTCTTCGTTGACGAATGCTCGGCTCATGGGCGGCCTCCTTTCAGGGCAGACCATGCTGGCAGGCAAAACGTTCGCCTGGCGGTCTGGTTGCGACCTAGTTGGGTCGATAGGCGCGGGCGGCGTCGCGGTCTTTCTCCTGTTGCCATTGTTCGTCTCGCTGGTCCCAGTGGCGGGCGCGGTAGTCTTGCTGGTCGCGGTTTTCCTGCATGGCCTGGCATTGGCGAAAACCATCGTCCCAACCGGATTCGTACTGGCGGTTGTGCAGGTAGCGGGGGACGTCCTTGCGAAACTCGCCAGCCATCACGCCGGCCGCCTGGCGACCACTGCCGCAACCGTCCTGGAAGCCATCGGCGTAGGCGGGGGGGTAGCCCTGATCGATCAACTGATCGTGGGTTGACTGGCAACCCGCGAGTAACACCATGACTGCCAACACCCAACCGCGCATGCTCAGACTCTCCACGAACTGTGGACAAGTCTAGGCGGGGAATTGTCGATGGGCTGTCAAAATCCGGTGAAGCACGCGGCAAACCTGTGGGAGCGGGCTGGTCCCACAGATATCACCTACAGCGGTCAGTAGTGATACCACTTCAATTCCAGCATCACCTCGTTCTGCGCGCTGGCCAACTGGCTGAACTCGCGCTTGGCACTCAGGCGCAGGCCCAGGCTGCGCGACAGCTCCCATTGCTGATTCAGGCTCAGGCTGCGGCGAATCTCGCCATTGGTGAAGTAGTCGCCCTTGGCTTCCAGCGTCAGGTTGCCCAGCCCGTTGCGCCACAACACTCCCGTATTGAACCCCGCTGCCGGTGAGATGAACTCGGCAAAATCATTGTTGTGCTCAGCCCGCACCGTGCCCAGGGCAAAGCCGAGCATTTCGTCCGCCAATTGCCAGGTGCCCCCGGCACCGCCATTCACATGGCTGACCAGCACTTCATCGTCGTGCTTGCCCAGCACGCGCTCCAGGCCGCCGGTCACTTGCCATGACAAGGGCTGCAGCAACTCGTTGCGCGGGGTCAGCGAGCGGATGGTTGCCAGGTCCAGGCGCTGCACCTGCCAGTCGTTGTTCTCGTACTGGCGCACCTTCAGTTGCAGGATCTCGATCTGCGCGCCCAGCGGGAAGCCATAGGCGTTGTCGTTGAGGTCGTGGTAGGCCATGCGCAGGCCGTACTCGGCAAAAGCCCGGTCTTCCCGCGTGCCTGCGCCCAACTGCCAGGTGCGCGACTCGTGGCCTTCTTCCGGCAGCCCCGGGCGCTCGATTTGCAGCGGTGGCGGCGGGTTGCGGTTGATCGCCCGCAACAGCTCAAAACTGCGCTGGGTGCGGGCCGGGTCGCGTTCCTGGCCATTGGCGCGGTAACGCTCCAGGCGGTACGCCGCGTCCTGCACCAGGGCTTGACGCGCCTTGGGCAGGGTGGTGAATTCAGCGCTGTTCAAGCGCGCCGTATCGGCGCTGAGCGCCAACACCTGTTGCTCCTCGGCCTTGTCCAGCGGCGCCGCGCGTTCCAGCAGCTCACGCTCACGCGAAGGTCGGTAGTCAGTGCGCTCCACCAAACCGGCCTGTTTCACCGCCTTTACGGTGTCGGTCGGGATGGCGGTGAGGGGGAATTGCGAGGTCAGGTCCAGGCTTGGCCGGGCGACCTGGAGCAGCTCCAGCAGGCGATACGAGCAGTTTTCGTCAAAGAAGAAGTAGTCGAACTGGATCTGCTTGAGCTCCCAGATATGTTCGACCATGCGCCCGGTTTCTGCCGGGGTGAGGTTCAGCCGGTATTCCCACAGGTCGCGGTTTTCCAGGCTGCGGTATTCGGCAAGTTTCTCCTGGTAGGGCACCAGCGCGAACAGGCCCGGATAGCCACCCATCAGGCCCTTCCAGGCATACAGGATGCTGTTGTCGTTGCCTTCGATGTAGGCGCCGAAGTTCACCGCATAGCTGAGCAGGGCGGTGTTGTCGCTCTGTACATCGGCCTGGTCGATACGCAGCAGGGTGTGCCCGAACATCGACGAGGGGCTGTTCAGGTACGCGGCCGGGAAGATCATCACCGCGCTGTGCGGCGAGACGTCCTTGAACCACTGGGTGTAGTCCTTGCACGCAAGCGTTGGCAGGTCGTTGAGCTGCAATTGCTCACGCAGCCAGCGGGTACGCGCGGGGAACACGCACTGGGCATGTTTTTCACCCAGGCTGGCCGGGGCATACAGGGCCTTCAGCGTGGCCTTGAGCTCACGGTCCGGGTGGTGCGCGCCATCAGCGTCGAGGAAGAACCGTGGGTCATCGACATAGCTGCGCCAACCACCGAGCTTGGCGGTTTCGTAATGCCCCAGGGAAATCCAATAGCGATCATTCGCCAACTGTTGCAGGCGGGCGTCATCGAGCAGGGGTGCAGCTTGCAGCGGGGCGCAGGCACACAGCGCCAGGTAGGCAAGGCGTTTGAGCATGTCGGGCAACTACGTCTGAATGATGCCGATAGAGGCGGAAAACTGCCCGCCCCCTCACAGGGGCGGGAGGTCGAGCTTAAGCCGGGGTGGCGTACTTGGCCAGGCGGGCGTCGGTTTTCAGCACGGCCAGGGTGTTGCTGTGGACATCTTCAGCCGTGACGTTGGCGGTCTTGAAGATTTCCTGGAAGTGCTGGTGGGTGACAGCGGCAAAGTGCGCGCGGTCTTCTGGTGCAACACCGAGTACCACGGCGTAGGTGGTCAGGGCTTCGCCCTGGCCTTGCGCCATGTCTTCGGAGAGTTCGTTCATCATGCCGTTCATGGCGAACCACGACTTGCCGCCGTAGGTCAGTGACGCGTTGGTCGAGCAGCCGTTGGTGCCCGAGGTCATGCCGAAGGTGGCGTTGCCGGAAGTGCCGTTGGTGGTAGAAGCGAGGAAGTGTGCCGGGGTGCCGCGTTGGCCCTCGAACAGCATGTTGCCCCAACCGCAGTCCGGGCCGCCTGGCGCTTGGGCCATGGCGTTGATCGATACCGCGGTGAACAGAGTACCCAGAAGAATCCGTTTCATAGCATTGTTCTCTTTCTGATGGTTCAAACCAAAGGTCAGGGTTTTCCGGCTTGGCTACAGGGCCGCTGCCAGAGGCGGGTTGGTTGTACACCCAGCCGCGCAGCTTGGAGTTTAGGCACGATCTAAGGGTTGCGTAATTAATTGCAAAACAATGCATGAAAAAATTGACGGGAAGCAGCTTTTCGACCCTGCTGCATAAAGCGTTCAAGAGCCTTGCAAGGCGCCTGTGCCCGGCGCCAGAATGCCGTCATCCGCCCCGCCGAAGTAAGGAAGCCCGATGCCCGATCCTGTCGCTGCGAGCCTGCGTCTTGCGCCAGAAGCGCTGACCCGGCCGTTTTCCGCCGAACAGTTCGCCTTTACCACCACCAATGATCTGGAGCCTTTTCGCGGTGTGCTTGGCCAGGAACGTGCCGTCGAAGCCTTGCAGTTCGGCGTCGCCATGCCACGTCCCGGGTACAACGTATTCGTCATGGGCGAGCCGGGTACCGGCCGCTTCTCCTTCGTCAAACGCTACCTGAAGGCCGAGGGCAAGCGCCTGCAGACCCCTTCGGACTGGCTCTACGTCAACAATTTCGAAGAGCCGCGCGAGCCCAAGGCCTTCGAGTTGCCGCCGGGCAGCGCCGGTGCGTTCACCGCCGATATCGGCGCCCTGATCGACAACCTGCTGGCCACCTTCCCGGCGGTGTTCGAACACCCGTCCTACCAGCAGAAGAAGAGCGCCATCGACCGCGCCTTCAACCAGCGTTACGACCGTGCCCTGGATGTGATCGAGCGCGCTTCGCTGGAGAAGGATGTGGCGCTGTACCGTGACAGCAGCAACGTCGCCTTCACCCCGATGGCCGATGGCAAGGCGCTGGATGAAGCCGAGTTTGCCCAGTTGCCGGAAGCCGAGCGCGAGCGCTTCCACGAGGATATCTCCGCGCTGGAAGAGCAGTTGAACGAAGAACTGGCCAGCTTGCCGCAGTGGAAACGCGAGTCGAACAACCAGCTGCGCCAGCTCAACGAAGAAACCATCACCCTGGCCTTGCAGCCATTGCTGGCGCCGCTGTCGGAGAAATACGCGGAAAACGCCGCGGTCTGCGCCTACCTGCAAGCCATGCAGGTCAACCTGCTGCGCACCCTGGTGGAGCAGTTGGTCGATGACAGCAAGACCGACGCCGTGGCGCGCAAGATGCTCGAAGAGCAATACGCGCCGAGCCTGGTGGTCGGCCATCACGTCAACGGCGGTGCGCCGGTGGTGTTCGAGCCGCACCCGACTTACGACAACCTGTTCGGCCGTATCGAATACAGCACCGACCAGGGCGCGCTATACACCACTTATCGCCAGCTACGCCCGGGTGCGCTGCACCGGGCCAATGGTGGCTTCCTGATCCTCGAAGCCGAAAAAATGCTTGGCGAGCCGTTCGTCTGGGATGCGCTCAAGCGTGCCCTGCAATCGCGCAAGCTGAAAATGGAATCGCCGCTGGGTGAGCTCGGCCGCCTGGCCACCGTGACCCTGACCCCGCAGATGATCCCGCTGCAGGTGAAGGTGGTGATCATCGGTGCGCGCCAGTTGTACTACGCACTGCAGGACCACGATCCGGACTTCCAGGAGATGTTCCGGGTGCTGGTGGACTTCGACGAAGAGATCCCCATGGTCGACGAGACCCTGGAGCAGTTCGCCCAGTTGCTCAAGACCCGCACCAGCGAGGAGGGCATGGCGCCGCTCAGCGCCGATGCGGTGGCACGCCTGGCCACTTACAGCGCGCGTCTGGCGGAGCACCAGGGGCGCCTTTCGGCGCGCATTGGCGACCTGTTCCAGCTGGTCAGCGAAGCGGACTTCATCCGCCACCTGGCCAATGACCAAATGACTGACGCCGGGCACATCGAGCGAGCGCTCAAGGCCAAGGCCACTCGCACCGGGCGCGTCTCGGCGCGGATCCTCGATGACATGCTCGCCGGGATCATCCTGATCGATACCGAAGGCGCGGCGGTCGGCAAGTGCAACGGCCTGACCGTGCTTGAGGTGGGCGATTCGGCGTTCGGCGTGCCGGCGCGGATTTCCGCCACGGTGTACCCGGGCGGCAGTGGCATCGTCGACATCGAGCGTGAGGTCAACCTCGGCCAGCCGATCCACTCCAAGGGCGTGATGATCCTCACCGGCTACCTGGGCAGCCGTTATGCCCAGGAATTCCCGTTGGCGATTTCCGCGAGCATCGCCCTGGAGCAGTCCTACGGTTACGTCGACGGCGACAGTGCGTCGCTGGGCGAGGCCTGCACCTTGATCTCGGCCTTGTCGAAAACACCGCTCAAGCAGTGCTTCGCGATCACCGGCTCGATCAACCAGTTTGGTGAAGTGCAGGCGGTGGGCGGGGTCAACGAGAAGATCGAAGGCTTCTTCCGCCTCTGCGAAGCGCGCGGCCTGACCGGGGAGCAGGGCGCGATCATTCCCAAGGCCAACGTCACCACCCTGATGCTCGATGAGCGGGTATTGCAGGCGGTGCGTGCCGGGCAGTTCCACGTCTATGCGGTGAGCCAGGCCGACGAGGCGCTGAGCCTGCTGGTCGGCGAGCCTGCCGGCGAGCCTGACGAGAATGGCGAGTTCCCCGAGGGCAGCGTCAACGCCCGCGTGGTCGAGCGGCTGCGGGTGATCGCCGAGATGATCAGCGAAGAAGACCTCAAGGAGGCCGAGAAGGAGCTGGCCGAACAGGCCCTGGCCCAGGTCAAGCCAAGCTGAGTTGAACCACCAGGGTGCCGAGCGGTCACGACCGTTCGGCGCCCGCTTGGCCACGACCGTTTGTCGCGGGTGGATTTCTTCTATCCTTCAAATCAAGGACAGCCGTTGATACAGGATTGAACCAGTTCCCATCGTGGGGGCTGAACACCGTTCCACCGAGGATCGTCGCCATGCCGCGCACCCTCAGCCTCACCCGTCAATGTCTGGGCCTGGTGACCCGCATTGAATGCAGTATTCGTCCCCTGGCCGGCGACAACGGCATGTGGACCCTGCTCTTCGCCGCCGGCATGGCTGGCGAACAACCCTCGGCAATCAAGGCCCAGGGCCCGTTCCACGGGCCTTACGTGGCAGAGTCTGTGCTCAGCGCGATTGTCGACAGCCTGACCTTGCACGGCTATCAGGTGGCCAACGACCCGCAGATCTGGTGCGTGCACTTGCAGGCCCAGTTGCGCCGGGTCAACGGTGAGCCGGTGCACCATGTGGGCGACTTCGAGTTCCACCCGGAAACCTGAATGGCTGGCAATGTGCCCGCTGCGCCAACGTGACGCGGGCTTTTTCTGTCACAGGTGGCTGGTATACTCGCGCTCGATTTTCCCGCCACCTGGTGATTTGCTCAATGGAACGCTTTATCGAAAATGCGATGTACGCCTCGCGCTGGCTGCTCGCACCGATCTACTTTGGCCTGTCGTTGGGCCTGCTGGCGCTGGCGCTGAAGTTCTTTCAAGAGATCTTCCATGTACTGCCGAACGTGTTCGCGCTGGCCGAAGCCGACCTGATCCTGGTCCTGCTGTCGCTGATCGACATGGCCCTGGTAGGCGGCCTGCTGGTGATGGTGATGATCTCCGGCTACGAGAACTTCGTCTCGCAACTGGACATCGACGAAGGCAAGGAAAAGCTCAGCTGGCTGGGCAAGATGGACTCTTCGTCGCTGAAGATGAAAGTCGCCGCCTCGATCGTGGCGATCTCCTCGATCCACCTGCTGCGCGTGTTCATGGATGCCCGCAACATCCAGACCGAATACCTGATGTGGTACGTGATCATCCACATGACCTTCGTGATCTCGGCCTTTGCCATGGGTTACCTGGATAAAGTGACCAAGCACTGATCGGCACCTCGACCATGGCACCTTGGCCGCCCGTCCGTTGCAAAACGGACGGGCGGTTGCGTTTATGCCTTGTGCTTTACCGGGGGCTGTACGAAAAATGAACGGTCGCTCGACTACTCCCGTAGTGAGGTACCTCCATGAACCTGCACGATCTGAACACCCAAGCCAGGGCTGGCCATGTCCAGGAACTCAACCTGATCGCCATCGAGGGCGGTGACTACCTGCTGGAGGCGCGTGTTCACGGCCGCCCCCACCCCTTGGCCGATGTTCGTGGCCGGCGCTTGCGCGCGCATTCGCTGGATGAAGCGCGGGGCTGGTTGCAGCGTCTGCCGGACATGCCGCTGAACCTGGTGCACTGGTCGGTACAGGATGAAATGTGCGGGATGAGTGGTACGCCGGAAGAAGACCTGAAAATGCCGATTTCGCGACGCTCAGCCTGGTAGAACGGCTAGCTGATCTGCTTTGCCGCAGTGTGCTAGTCTGCTCGCCCTTTTAATGAAGGGCGCGGTGTGATTGCGCCCTGCAGCGGAGCGAGACAATGTCCGAAATCAATCTGTCTACCGACGAAACCCGCGTGAGCTACGGCATCGGCCGTCAACTGGGTGGCCAACTGCGCGACAACCCACCACCGGGCGTTAGCCTGGACGCCATCCTGGCGGGCCTGACCGATGCCTTCAATGGCCAGGACAGCCGTGTCGGCGAAGAAGAGCTGTCGGCCAGCTTCAAAGTCATCCGTGACATCATGCAGGCTGAAGCTGCAGCCAAGGCTGAAGCCGCTGCCGGTGCTGGCAAGGAATTCCTGGTTGAGAACGCCAAGCGTGACGGCATCACCACCCTGGCGTCGGGCCTGCAGTTCGAAGTGCTGACCGCTGGTGAAGGCGCCAAGCCAAGCCGCGAAGACAGCGTGCGTACTCACTACCACGGCACCCTGATCGACGGCACTGTCTTCGACAGCTCCTACGAGCGCGGCCAGCCAGCCGAGTTCCCGGTCGGCGGCGTGATCGCTGGTTGGACCGAAGCGCTGCAACTGATGAATGCCGGTAGCAAATGGCGCCTGTACGTGCCGAGCGAGTTGGCTTACGGCGCCCAGGGCGTTGGCAGCATCCCGCCGCACAGCGTGCTGGTGTTCGACGTCGAGCTGCTGGACGTTCTGTAAGACCCTTCGGGGGAGGGCCTAGCGGCCCTCTTCGCCGGCAAGGCCGGCTCCCACAGATGTGCTGGGCACCCAGGCCTGTGGGAGCCGGCCTTGCCGGCGATGCTTTGCAGGGTTAGTGGAACCCGATCCCAGGGCGCAACGCCCGGGCATAGCAGAACAGGAACAGGTTCCTCACCAGCTCCTTGAGCACTATCGGCTCACTCGAATTCAATCCGTTCAGGTCCAGGTCACCCTGGTCGCGCAATTCATCGAGCGCGTCTTCTTCGAGCACAGCACAGACCTCGCCGGTCTCGCGGTGCAGAATTCTCAGGTAGGGATGCGGGCGGTCAAGCCAAGCGTCGATCAAATAAGTCATGGCTATTCTCCTTGGAAGCGTCCAATGAGAATAATTCTTATTATCAAAATAGCAAGTAACTATTGGTGATTTTTTGCTGAACGGTGTTCGGCAAATGTTGCAGTGTCTGTCGAGGCCGCGTGGCAGCCTCGACAAATCACGGGTCAGACCTTGCGGACGAACTCCGATTTCAGCTTCATCGGGCCGATGCCGTCGATCTTGCAGTCGATGTCGTGGTCGCCATCGCACAGGCGGATGTTCTTGACCTTGGTGCCGACCTTGACCACCAGCGAGGTGCCCTTGACCTTCAGGTCCTTGATCACGGTGATGGTGTCGCCGTCCTGCAGGACGTTGCCGACCGAGTCTTTCTTCACGGTTTCGTCGCTGGCCGCTTCTGCTTCACCGGCAGCGGACCACTCGTGGGCGCACTCGGGGCAGATCAGCTGAACGCCATCTTCATAGGTGTATTCGGAGTTGCATTTCGGGCAGGGTGGCAAAGTGCTCACTAAGGTTCCTCGGGGTGTGCGTACAGAAAGCCCACATTGTATAGGGTTTAGTGCGCAGGAGGAAAACCGGGCCCATCGAGCGATGGGCCGGGGTAGGGCATCAGTGCGTGCGGGCGACCGCGAACTCGCTGAGTTCGACCAGGGCGTCGCGGTATTCGCTGGCCGGCAGGGCGTCCAGGCAAGCGATGGCGCGGGCGACGTAGTCGCGGGCCATCTGTGCGGTGTACTCCAGGGCGCCGGCAGCTTCGACGGCGTTGCGGATGCTTTCGAGGTCTTCGATACCACCCTTCTGGATCGCCTGGCGCACCAGGGCGGCCTGTTCGGCGGTGCCTTCACGCATGGTGAAGATCAGCGGCAGGGTCGGCTTGCCTTCGGCCAGGTCGTCACCGACGTTCTTGCCCAGGGTTTCAGCGTCGCCCTTGTAGTCGAGCAGGTCGTCGACCAGTTGGAAGGCTACGCCCAGGTGATCGCCAAAGGTACGCAGCGCTTCGGTCTGCTCGGGCGTGGCGCCGGCCAGGGCCGCCGCACTGTGGGTCGAGGCTTCGAAGAGCATCGCGGTCTTGCCGCGGATGACGTCCATGTAGATCTCTTCGGTGGTGCTCGCATCGCGGATACGCGACAGCTGCAGCACTTCGCCCTCGGCGATTACCCGGGTGGCCTTGGAGAGGATCTGCATGACCGGCATCGAGCCCAGCTCGACCATCATTTCGAACGAGCGCGAATACAGGAAGTCGCCCACCAGCACGCTTGGCGCGTTGCCCCACAGGGCATTGGCGGTGGAGCGGCCACGGCGCATGCCGGACATGTCGACGACGTCGTCATGCAGCAAGGTGGCGGTGTGCAGGAACTCGATGGTGGCGGCCAGCAGGCGCAGGTCGTCGCCTTCGCGACCCAGGGCCTTGCCACACAGCAGCACCAGCAACGGGCGCAGACGCTTGCCCCCGGCCGAGGTAATATAGTCGCCGATCTTCGACACCAGCGGGACGCGCGAAGTCAGCTGTTTCTTGATGATCTCGTCAACGGCGCTGAAATCGTCCGCTACCGCGCGGTAGAAAGCTTGGGGTTGCATCGGCCACAGGTGCTCCATAAAGGTTGCGCGGCATGCTAGGTTGCGGGTCCCGGCCTGTCAAGGCGCACGGCCCGTGGGGTCAATCGACCCACTTGCAAGGTAAAGCTGCCTTGCGTACAATCGCGCACCCTGAACTTCCTGGGCAGCACCTGCCTTACGCAATTGCACTGGGCCGTTCCAGCCCTATGCAGCCATGCCAGCCAATACTCTTCCTATAAAGAGCTGGGTGAGCAGGATTATCGGAGAAATACACATGTACGCAGTAATTGTTACCGGTGGCAAGCAGTACAAAGTCGCCGAAGGTGAATACCTGAAGATCGAAAAACTGGAAATCGCCACTGGCGAATCCGTGACTTTCGACCGCGTTCTGTTGGTTGCCAATGGCGACGACGTGAACATCGGCGCCCCAGTCGTTGCTGGTGCCAAGGTTGTCGCTGAAGTGATCTCGCAAGGTCGTCACGACAAAGTGCGCATCATCAAGTTCCGCCGCCGTAAGCACCACATGAAGCGTATGGGCCACCGCCAGTGGTTCACCGAGATCAAAATCACCGGTATTCAGGCTTAATTTCAGCCTAATTCCTCACTAGGAGAATTGAACTCATGGCACACAAAAAAGCTGGTGGTAGTACCCGTAACGGTCGCGACTCAGAAGCCAAACGCCTTGGCGTGAAGATGTATGGCGGCCAGGCTATCATTCCTGGCAACATCATCGTGCGTCAGCGCGGCACCCAATTCCACGCTGGCTACGGCGTTGGCATGGGTAAAGATCACACCCTGTTCGCCAAGATCGCGGGTAAGATCAAGTTTGAAGTAAAAGGCGCCTTCGGTCGTCGCTACGTGAGCATCGTCGCGGCCTAATCGCGAAGACGCTGGAAAAGCCCTGTCTCGCGACGGGGCTTTTTCGTTTGTGGGGTGAGTCTCTTGCAAAACTGTTTGTATGGGCTGCGGGCGAGAGTGTTTCGTTTACGGGGCCGCCGCGCTCATTTTTGCAAGAGCCTTATGTCTTTGAGTCAATCAGCTCGTCCAACTGACGAGAGGCGGTTTTTATGAAGTTTGTTGACGAAGTATCGATCCGGGTCAAAGCCGGTGATGGCGGTAACGGTTGCATGAGCTTCCGCCGCGAAAAATTCATCGAAAACGGTGGTCCCAACGGCGGTGACGGTGGTGACGGCGGTTCGATCTACATGGTCGCCGACGAGAACCTCAATACCCTGGTCGACTATCGCTACACCCGTCACTTTGACGCCCAGCGCGGCTCCAATGGTGGCAGCACCGACTGTACCGGCAAGAAGGGTGAAGACCTGTTCCTGCGCGTGCCGGTCGGCACCACGGTGATCGATGCGAGCACCCAGGAAGTCATCGGTGACCTGGTCAAGGCTGGCCAGAAGCTGATGGTCGTCCAGGGCGGCTGGCACGGCCTGGGCAACACCCGTTTCAAATCCAGTACCAACCGTGCGCCACGCCAGACCACGCCGGGCAAGCCGGGCGAGCAGCGTGACCTGAAACTGGAAATGAAAGTGCTGGCCGACGTTGGCCTGCTGGGCTTGCCGAACGCAGGCAAGAGTACGTTCATTCGTTCGGTCTCGGCCGCCAAGCCGAAAGTCGCCGACTACCCGTTCACCACCCTGGTGCCAAACCTGGGCGTGGTCAGCGTCGACCGCTGGAAGAGCTTCGTCGTGGCCGACATCCCTGGCCTGATCGAAGGTGCTTCCGAAGGCGCCGGCCTGGGTATCCGCTTCCTCAAGCACTTGGCCCGTACCCGCCTGTTGCTGCACCTCGTCGACCTCGCGCCGCTGGATGAAAGCAGCAGCGCCGATGCCGCCGAAATCATCGTCAACGAACTGGTGCGCTTCAGTCCGGCGCTGGCTGACCGTGACCGCTGGCTGGTCCTGAACAAGACCGACATGCTCATGGACGATGAGCGTGACGAGCGCGTCAAGGAAATTGTCGAGCGTCTGCAATGGGACGGCCCAGTCTACGTGATCTCGGCCATCTCCAAGCAGGGCACCGAGCAGCTTAGCCGCGACATCATGCGCTACCTCGAAGACCGCGCCGACCGCCTGGCTGCCGACCCGGCCTACGCCGAAGAGCTGGCCGAGCTGGATCAGCGTATCGAAGACGAAGCCCGTGCCCAGTTGCAGGCCCTGGACGATGCCCGCGCCCTGCGCCGTACCGGCGTGAAAAGCGTGCATGACTTCGGCGAAGATGACGACTGGGATGATGAGGACGACGAAGACGGTCCGGAAATCATTTACGTGCGCGACTGATTCGTTGCAGTACACTAAACGCCGCTTTTTCAAGCGGCGTTTTAGTATCCACAGATTATGGGGGGCGCGCTGTCGCGCCTCTCACCGGCATAGGTTGGAAGAAGATGCGGAGCAAGGTGACGGGTGCGCAGCGCTGGGTCGTCAAGATCGGCAGTGCCCTGCTGACGGCAGATGGCAAGGGCCTGGATCGCGCGGCGATGGGTGTTTGGGTCGAGCAGATGGTGGCCCTGCATGAGGCGGGGATCGAGTTGGTGCTGGTCTCTTCGGGGGCTGTAGCCGCCGGCATGAGCCGCCTGGGCTGGACCAAGCGACCGAGTGCGATGAACGAGCTGCAAGCGGCTGCCTCGATCGGCCAGATGGGCCTGGTGCAGGCCTGGGAGTCGAGCTTTGCCGAGCATGGCCGGCACACCGCGCAGATCCTCCTGACTCATGACGACCTCTCCGACCGCAAGCGTTACCTGAACGCCCGCAGCACCCTGCGCACCTTGGTGGAGCTGGGCGTGGTGCCGGTGATCAACGAGAACGACACGGTGGTCACCGACGAGATCCGTTTCGGCGACAACGACACCCTGGCGGCGCTGGTGGCCAACCTGGTCGAAGCCGACCTGCTGGTGATTCTTACCGACCGCGACGGCATGTTCGATGCCGACCCGCGCAACAATCCTGATGCCCAGCTGATCTACGAAGCCCGTGCCGATGACCCGGCGCTGGACGCCGTGGCCGGTGGCACCGGTGGCGCGTTGGGCCGTGGCGGCATGCAGACCAAACTGCGTGCTGCGCGCCTGGCCGCGCGTTCCGGGGCACACACGATCATCGTGGGTGGCCGTCTGGAGCGTGTGCTGGACCGCCTGAAGGCCGGCGAGCGCCTGGGCACCTTGCTGTCGCCAGAGCGCGGCATGCTCGCGGCGCGCAAGCAGTGGCTGGCGGGGCACCTGCAAACCCGTGGCACCCTGGTGCTCGATGCGGGGGCGGTGCAGGCCTTGCGTCAGGCCAACAAGAGCCTGTTGCCGGTCGGCGTGAAGACCGTGCAGGGCAGCTTCCGTCGCGGCGAGATGGTGGTGTGTGTCGGCCCGGATGGCCTTGAGGTTGCCCGAGGCCTGGCCAACTACAGCGCGCTGGAAGCGCAGAAGATCATCGGCCAGTCTTCCGAGTCGATCGAAGGCCTGCTGGGCTACAGCGCGGAGCCTGAACTGGTGCACCGCGACAACCTGATCCTGGTCTGAGGAGTTGCCTGTGTTCAAAGGGATGATGATGGCGGCGCTGTTGGCGCTGCCGGTGTTGGCGTCGGCGGAAGAGATTGGCCAGGTGTCGACGGTGTTCAAGTTCGTCGGGCCGAATGACCGCATTGTGGTCGAGGCGTTTGATGACCCGAAGGTGGACGGGGTGACCTGCTACCTGTCGCGGGCCAAGACGGGCGGCGTGAAGGGCGGCCTGGGGTTGGCCGAGGACCGGGCGGAAGCGTCGATCGCTTGTCGTCAGGTCGGGCCGATCAACTTCAAGGGCCAGCTCAAGGACGGTGAGGAAGTGTTCAAGGAGCGCACCTCGCTGGTGTTCAAGACCATGCAGGTGGTGCGCTTCCTGGACAAGAAGCGCAATACGCTGGTGTACCTGGTGTACAGCGACCGTTTGATCGAAGGCAGCCCGCAGAACGCGGTGACGGCGATTCCGATCTTGCCGTGGGCTCAGTAACACCGCGTTGGATTCATCGCCGGCAAGGCCGGCTCCCACAGTGATGGGTGTGATCCTCACCTTGTGGGAGCCGGCTTTGCCGGCGATGGGTTAGATGTCTCAGGCCGAGGCTCCCATCTGCCCTCAGCCTCTCCCCATCCATGGTTTTAACTTCACACGGATCACTGTGGGAGCCGGCCTTGCCGGCGATGGGGCCCGAAGGCCCCTTGAAGATGCCTCAGGCCGACGCTTCTTCCTCTTCCTCCCGCACCTCGACCTTCTCCACATCCAGGCGGCTGATGTACTTCCAGTCATCCTCGTCGATGTAGATCCCGTTCGGCCCGCTGCCACCTTCCAGGTCGATGGCGACATGCGCTGACACCTGCGGCTTCACGCTCGCCAGAATCGGCACGAAGCCCAGCTGCAAGCTGGTCTCCAGCAACGCCGCCTGGTTGCGTTCGTCGATGTCCGCCGCCTCGTCGAGGTAGTACGGCAGGCGCACGCGCCCGGCCAGGTCGCGGTCCATCAAGTGCAGTAACAGGTACATGTTGGTCAGCGCCTTGATGGTCATCGTCGTACCGTTCGAGGCCGCGCCGTCGATGTCGGTATGGATGATCGGCTGGCCGCCCACCTTGGTGATCTCGAACGCCAGCTCGAACAGGTCCTTCAGGCCCAGTTGGTTGTGGTTCGCCGCCACGAGGCGCGCCAGGTACTCCTTGGCTTCCTCGTTCTTGTTGTCCTGCTCGGCGCTCTGGCTCAGGTCGAACACCGACAGCGTCTCGCCTTCTTCGTACTGGCCGGCACTGTGGATGATCTGGTCGATGTGCTTGAGCGCTTCCTTGTTCGGCGCGAGCACGATGCGGAAGCTTTGCAGGTTCGACACCTGACGCTTGTTGATCTCGCGGTTGAACAACGCCAGCTGGTGCTCAAGGCTGTCGTAGTCGCTGCGGATGTTGCGCAGGGTCCGGGCGATATCGGTAACCGCGGCACGGCGCGCCTTGCCCAGGGTCAGGGCTTCGTCGGTGCGGTGCGCATAGGCGTTGATCAGCAATTGCAGGCGACGCTCCATGTCGTCTTCACTGTCGAACTTGGCCACGCCCTTCAGGCGCACCTGGGCATACAGCGCCTCGATCTGCCCGTCGCAACGCATCAGGCCCTGCCAGCTGTCCTGGTAGTCGTTGAGCAGCGGCAGCAGGTTGTCCATCGAGTCGTCGACCGGCTCCATGAACGGCGTACCGAACGGCAGGTCGGCCGGCAGCAACTGGCGACGACGCAGGGCGTCATCCAGGGTGCGCTGCTTGGCTTCCAGATCGGCGATCTGCCGGCCCACCAGCTGCAACTTGGCCGACAGCTGCTGGACGCGCTCGGTGAAGGCATCGCTGGAGCGCTTCAGGTCGTCCTGGGCCGCTTCCATCTGGGCCAACTGCTCCAGCTTGTCGCCCTCTTCGGCGGACAGGGTCTGGGCGCGGCGGAAATCTTCCAGGGCCTTCTGCGCGTCCAGCACCTGCTGGTACAGCGCCTCGGTCTGGGTCTTGCTCGCGGCGCGGTCGGCGGCGACTGCCTGCTGGGTCTTGAGCTGCTTGAGCTCTTTTTCCAGGCGCTCCTTCTGGTCGCGCAAGGCGGCGCGGTCGGCCAGGGCCTGCAGGGCCGGCGGCTCGATGTGCGACAGGTCGATGGACAGGCCCGGCGCTTCGAAGCGCTCGCCTTTGAAGCGATCAAGCACCGCTTCCAGGGATTTGACCCACAGGTCGCTGTCATCCAGCTCGATACCGCGATCACCCAGCGGCAGGCTGAACAGCGCACCGTTGAACAGGCGCATCAGGCGCTCGACGTCCTGCTGCGAGAACTCCTCGCGCAGGCGCGCATAGCTGTTGTTGTCGGCGTGATCGAGTTGCTGCTTCACCGACTTCAGGCGTTTTTCCAGGTCGCGCAGACGCTCTTCGAGGTCTTCGGCGCTGAACTGGCGCGACTGTGCCAGGGCACCGGCCAGTTCGTCGTGGGCGTCCTTGGCGGCCAGCAGTTGCTGCTCCAGCACCTTCACGTCGTCGACCAGCGCAAAGCGGTGCTTGAGCACCGACAGCTCGCCAAGCCAGCGTTGTACGCCGGTGATTTCGCGCTCCAGGCGCATCAGTTCCTGGGTGCCGCCGCGCTGGCCGTTTTGCAGGCTGTCCTGTTCACCCTTGTAGTGCTCGGACTGGATCACCAGCTCTTCGCGACGAGCTTGGGCATAGTCCTGCCAGGTGCCCAGCAGCGAGTCGAGCAATGGCGATAGGCGGTGCAGTTTGCCGCGCAGGATGTCGCGCTGGGTCACGCCGTTGGCCAAGGCCTCGACCAGCGGGCCGGCGGACACCAGCGAGTTGTAGTCCTGCTCCATGCGGCGCACGTCGCGGAAGGCTTCTTCGCAGGCGGCGATGTAGTCGACGCTGCCCGAACGCAAGCTGTGCTCGAAGGCATCGAGGAACAGCTGCTTGAGCTTGGCCGCAGTGATTTCGCGCATGTGCAGCAGGTTGATGAACAGCGCGCGGAAGGTCTTCAGGCTTTGCTCACTGGTGGAGCGCAGCGGGATCAGGGTCAGGTCCAGCGGCACCGAGGTGTGGCCGCCAACCAGCAGGCGGCGCAGCTCGTCAGGCTTGAGCTCATAGGCTTTCAGGCCATTGCGCTCAAGGTTGCTGAACAGCTCTTTCTGGCGCAGGCAGGTGTCGTTCTTCTGGTAGTGGCCCAGGTCCAGCTCGCCGGCATAGGCAAAGAACTGGTGACCGAAACCACCGCCCGGGCCACGCCCGACCACGCCGATCACGTGCGGGCCGTGGGGCAGGTTGACCTCGCAGAGGATGTAGCTGGTGTCACTGGCAAAGTAGAAGCGCCGCGACTGCTCCAGGCTGTACTTGCCGAAGCTCATGTCCGACATGCGCGCCAGGATCGGGAACTGCAGGGCGTTGATCGAGGCACTCTTGCCCAGATTGTTCGCGCCATAGACCGACAGCGGGTGTTCCAGCGGGAACAGGCCAAGGCTGTAGCCGGCGGTGTTGAGCAGTGCAAAGCGGCGAATGCCGTAGCGTTCCTGGCTCATGCATCAATCTCCTGTTGCTCGTCGGCGATGGCGCGGGCCAAGGCGTCTTCTTCGCTTTCGTCGAAGGGGCTCAAGTCGAGCGGGTCGTCAGTCTTGTTCAGCTCTTGCGGGTCTTCTTCCTCGATCAGCACCGGCGTTGGCAGCGGCAGTGCGCTGTGCAGGCTGGCGGCCAGGTCGCGGTCCTGCTGGACCGACAGGCAGACATCAAGGAAACGGTGCATCGGCGGCAGGAAGCGGTAGATACCGTTGTCTTCGCTGGCAAAGCCCAACTGGGTCATGCGGCGCATGATCTTCTCTTCCAGCTCGTCCGGGGTCTGCACTTCGGCCTGGATGAACAGGTCGCGGTACTTCTCCAGCAGCGACGGCAGTTCGTCACGGCCCAGGCTGCCGCCATCGAGCACGGCCATCGGGTCGCGGCCCTGGTCGGCGAGGTGCTCGACCAGGATGAAGGTGAACAACGACAGGCGCTGGGCGGTCTTGTTGACCTGCGCGGCGGCCTGCTCGGGGACGAAGTAGTAGAAGCCACGGGTGTCGCACACCAGCTCGTAGCCCAGGGCGCGGAACAGGCCGCGGTACTGGTCCTGGAAGTTCGACAGCTGGGCGTACAGTTCCGGGTCGCGCCGGCTGATATGGAAGCCCTTGAACAGTTCGCGGAAGATCGGTGCGAGCTGGGACAGTTCGGAAAGATCAAGATGCATGGACAGGGCTCGCAGTAGTCTCGGGCGATGGCTCGCGGCTGGAGGTCAGGGCGAAGGAGCGCAGGCTGACCTGGTGTTCGCGGGTGAGGTAGTCACGGCGGTCGAGGCGCGCGCGGGCAAAGCGTTTTTCCCGCGACAGGCGCGAGAACCAGTACAGCAATTCGTCGGTGGCGCCTTCGGGCTCCTGCTCCAGCAGCCAGACCATCAGGTCCGGCAACGGCAGGGCGTTTTCGCAGCGCTGGAGCATTTCCTTGACCGTGCGCGGCGCACGCTGGGGCTCGCCCTTGTGGCTCTTGTGCGCCTTGGGGAACTGCGCAGGCTTGGGCTCGAAGCGGGCCAGGGCGTACACGTAGGCTTCGACCTGGCTGGCGTTGCCGAGGAAGGTGCTCTGGGGGCGGGTGAACAGCGGCATGGCCGCTTGCGGCACGGCGTCCAGGCCCTTGCGGCGGATCACCGACAGCGCCAGCGCGGCGCCACGGGTCACCGCGTTGTGCCGGCGCGCTTCTTCACGCAGCGGCAGCAGCAGTTCGCGGGCCTTGCGCAGGGTCAGCTGGGCGCTGGTCTGCATTTCCAGGATGCGCGCGTGGGTGCGCAGCAGCATGTCGTCGTCGACCAGGTGGCCCAGGCGTGCCTGCTCGCCGAGCAGGCGCAGCAGCACGGTCTCGACCTTGCGCACGCCCTGCTCGAAGGCGCCGTCGGCGTTGACCAGCTGGATCATCGGCTCGACGTACTCGTCCCAGGTTGCCAGGACTTCGGCGTAACGCTGGCGCAGCGGGATCTGCCGGTCGCTGGTCTTGGCCCGTTCGGCCACGGCGACCAGCGCTTGCTCGTCGTTGTCGAGCTTCTTGAGCACGTCGCGCACGCGCATGTCGAGCAGGCGCAGTTGGCGCGCCAGGTCGTTGCCGTCGCGAATCTCGAAGGCGTCCTGAATATGCCCGGCCAGGCGCTCGAGGTGGCGCAGGTAGGCTTCGATTTCCAGGCACAGGCCCAGCCGGTGTTCGCGGCGCAGGTAGGCGAGGAAGTCGTGGATCTGTGCGTTGAGCTCGAAACGGTTCGGGCTCTTGGCGACCGGGACCAGAATGTCCAGGCGGATCCACACGTCAAGCAGGCTGGTGATGTCCTGGGGCGTGCTGTCCAGCTGCTGGGCAGCCAGTTGCTGACGCAGTTCGCCCAGGCTCAACGTGCCGCCGTCGAAGCGCTCGCAGAGCGGCTCGAGGAGGGCCCAGTGTTCAGCTAGGGCGCGCAGGACGCGCTTGGGTTCGATCATTGGCGGGTCGACTCGTTGCCAAATAAAAGCGCCGATTGTACTGCATCGGATGCCCTTGGCTTCACCCCCTTGATCGCTTCGCGAGGTGACCGGGCGGTTTTCTGCCGATCGAGTGCGGCGTATCTGCCGTAACGGCGGTAGAATGGCGGCCCTGACTTATCCACAGATGGCCGAACCTTCTTGCTAATCGAGTCCCGCCGCCGCGCCTTCCTGAACGCCATGCAAGTGGTGCACTGGCTGCCGCGTACCGAACTGCCGTTCGCCGCGCCGTCGCGGCCCGAGCTGCTGTTGCCGCTCGAACCGCTGGTCGAGGAGGCGCTGCCGGCCGTGGTCGCCGCGCCTGTGACAGCGCCGGTTGGCAAGCCGGCAGAGCGGCCGAAGATCGAGATCCCGCGCCCGAGCGTGCTGGCCAAGGCGGCGAGCAAGCCGGTCGAGGCTGAGAAGGCCGCTGAAGTGGCGGTCAAGCGAGTCGTGGTGCCGCCACCGCGCTTTGCCTTGCAGTTGCTGCGCGCCGGCAGTTGCCTGGTGCTGGTCGAGCTGGCCACCGGTGAGCCGTTCCAGAGCCGTGACCCGTCCTACCTGCTGCTCAAGGACATGCTGCGCGCTGCCGGCCTGCCAGACAGCCCGCAAATCATCGGCGAGCCGGTGCGCTGGCCGTTGCTGGTGCGTGGCAACCTCGACCAGGGGCCGGAGGCGGCGCGTGACTTCGTCCAGGGCTTCATCCTTGCCCGGCTTGAAGAAGCGCCTTGCACTTGCCTGTGGCTGGTCGGCCTGCCCGCCGTGCGCTTTGCTGGTGAAGCGGACGAGCAGGCGTATTACCGCGAATTGCCGGTGGAGGGCCTGGGTACCGCCTGGGCCTTGCCTGGCCTTGAATTGTTGATGGACGAGCCGAACCGCAAGGCGGACGTCTGGCAAGCCATGCGCCGGCTGATGGCGCGCTGGAAAACCACGCAATGAGTGACACGATCAGTTTCCGCCGCATGACCGAGGCGGATCTGGATGCCGTACTGAAGATCGAATACGCCGCCTTCAGCCATCCTTGGACCCGGGGCATCTTCCTCGACGGGCTGAAGTCCTACGAAATCTGGCTGATGTTCGAAGGTGGGCAGCAGGTCGGGCATGGCGTGATCAACGTGATCATCGACGAAGCGCATCTGCTCAACATCACCGTCAAGCCGGAAAGCCAGGGCCGTGGCCTGGGCTTGCGGCTGCTTGAAGAATTGATGAAGCGAGCCTACGCGACCAATGGCCGCGAGTGCTTCCTTGAGGTACGTGCCAGCAATCAGTCGGCCTATCGGCTGTACGAGCGCTATGGTTTCAATGAGATTGGCCGACGCCGTGACTACTACCCGATTGCCGGGGGGCGTGAAGACGCCCTGGTGATGGCCTGCACGCTGTTCGAGTGACCTGGGTGCGCCCGCGCCTGTCACACATGCGCATCATCCATGAGGCTTGACCATGCACGATCTACAAGAACTGATTGATAACAACGCGCGCTGGGCCGATGCAATCAAGCAGGAAGACCCGGACTTCTTCGCCAAGCTGGCGCGCCAGCAAACCCCGGAATTCCTCTGGATCGGCTGCTCGGACGCCCGGGTGCCGGCCAACGAGATCGTCGGCATGTTGCCGGGTGATCTGTTCGTACACCGCAATGTCGCCAACGTGGTACTGCATACCGACCTGAACTGCCTGTCGGTGATCCAGTACGCGGTGGATGTGCTCAAGGTGAAGCACATTCTGGTGACTGGGCATTACGGCTGCGGGGGGGTGCGGGCGTCGATGCAGGACCGCCAGCTGGGCTTGATCGATGGCTGGCTGCGTTCGATTCGTGATCTGTACTACGAGAAACGTGTGGAGCTGGGCAAGCTTGCGACCGAAGAGGAGCGGGTGGACCGCTTGTGCGAACTGAACGTGATCCAGCAGGTGGCCAACGTCGGGCACACCAGCATCGTGCAGAACGCCTGGCATCGTGGGCAGAGCCTGTCGGTGCATGGCTGCATCTACGGGATCAAGGATGGTCGCTGGAAGAGCTTGAACGCGACCATCAGCGGGCTGGACCAGTTGCCGCCGCAGTATCGGTTGCGTCCGCAGGACTAGGGCCGCTGCGCGGCCCATCGCCGGCAAGGCCGGCTCCCACAGTTATGCGCTGCACACCCTATGGATCAGTGCATGCACTACCCTGTGGGAGCCGGCCTTGCCGGCGATGAGGCCGGAACTGCCTCGCCGCCGCAGTATCGGTTGCGTCCGCAAGACTAGGGCCGCTGCGCGGCCCATCGCCGGCAAGGCCGGCTCCCACAGTTGTGCGCTGCACACCCTATGGATCAGTGCATGCAATACCCTGTGGGAGCCGGCCTTGCCGGCGATGAGGCCGGAACTGCCTCAATCCATCTCAAGCGGCTTGTGCAATTCGCGCAACGCCCGGGTCATCGGCCCGGTATTGCACTTGGCCGCCGCCTGCTCAGGCGTCATCTCGCGAATGCTGCGGAAGAACAGCTCACAGGTCTGCTTCTTCGCCGTCACCTGCCACTTCTGCGTACAGGCATTCAATGTCGCCTTGGCATCCGCCTTCGGATTGCTGCCCATCCCGGCCTGCCAGCACGCGGCGCTCAAATCCTGGCCCATCATCCGCAAGCCGGACTCATCCGCCTTCTCCTGGCTGCCATCATTGTTCGCCGGGTCAGCCGCATACCAGATCGCACTCGGGTGGTTCGAGCCCAGCACCGGCACTGATTGCTCAGGCGTCGGCTTGATCGTCACCAGCCCCAGCACCTTTACCACTGGCCCGTATTGCTGCTGAATCCAGGCCCGCACCGGCGCACCAAAGGCCACCATCGGCAGCGACACATCACCCTGGGTTTTGGTGGTTTCCTTGACCATGCGCAGCTGGTAATCGCTGAAGTACCCGTAGACCCCCTCAAGGCTCTTGCCAGCAGAGGCGGGCGCCGCAATCGGCGCGATATCGACAATGGTCTGGAACGCCGGAGTCTGCTCGGCAGGAATGCCGTTGAACGTCAGCAGGGTGGCCCAGCGGTCGGTGGTGTTGGATTTCAGGTAATCCTGATAACGGGTCAGCGAATAGTCCGGCGGAAAGTGCAGCAACTCGACGCTGCGCCGGTTTTCCAGGGCCATGCCCAATGGCAGGAACAGGTACCAGCTGTAATCCCAGCCACCCGCGCGGTTCAGCTTGCTGGCGCCTTCATAGGCCAGCTCGCCGGTTTCCAGCAACGCCTTGAGCGGTTTGTCATAGCCGTCCGGCACACCCTTGATATCGGCATACAGCTTGTCGTTGTCGCGGTGCACCTTCACGGTGGCGGCCGCATAGCCGTCGCGCTGTACGCTTTGGGTCAGGTAATGCTCGACGGTCTGCTCCAGCGTCCAGTCGCGGTAGCAGATGACATTGCAGTTGTTCGGGTAGGCAAACAGCCGGGTCACGCGTTCCTGGCTGCCCAGGGCAACCTGCGTATCGGCCAGGGCGCCAGCGCTGGCGCCGAGGGCGGCGAGACCAAGGGCAAGGTGAACGGTCTTGCGCATGCTTAACTCCTTGTAGTGGGCCTCCCTCCGGGTGGGAGGGTTGCCATACTGGGGGAGTTTCCCCAAGGAAGGAAAGAGGGGTAAGTGGCCAATGTGCAAGGGGATCAAGGGGCTGTTGCTGGCGGGCGTGCTGTTTGCCGCGCCGCTGCAGGCCGATGAGCGCGACCTGTGGCAGTTCGCGCAATGGACGGGGGATCACGCCACCCGCGATTTTCGCGAGATGCTGGTGGATGCCCGGCTGTACGGCGTGGTGCCGCTGTACCAACTGCTGCGCTCGGCCAGTGACTGGCGACTGTGTTCGGCGCAGCCGTTCGCGGTGCCGCCGCGTTCGAACTGGCCGGCGGTGCAATCGACCTTGCAACTGCTCAAGCTGCTCGGTGAGGAGCGTGTACTGAGCAGCTATGAAGTGGTCTCGGCCTACCGCGACCCGCAACTCAACCGCTGCGCTGGGGGTGCGAAGGACAGTGCCCACACCCGCGCCTTCGCCGTCGACCTGCTGCTGCCCGCCTGGGCCGACCCGAACCCGCTGTGCCAGTTCTGGCAGCGCTATGGCAAGCCGTGGAACATGGGCCTGGGGCGTTATCCCTCGGGGCGCATTCATATCGACACGGCCGGGTATCGCACCTGGGGTGGGGATTTCAGCGCAGGCTCGTCGTTCTGCCAGCCGCTGGCGCCGGGCGCAGCTCGGTGATCAGCCAGTCAGCGAAGCGTCGGCATTTTTCCGTGGCTTCGATGGGCTGAGGGCAAAGCAGGTGGTAAGCCGAGCCATCGCGAACAAAGCCATGGGGCGCGTGCAACTGACCGCTGGCCAGTTCGTCCTGGACCATCAAGTGCGAGGCCATGGCCACGCCGAGCCCGGCGCTGGCGGCCTGGATGCACAGGTAAAAGTGTTCATAGTCGGCGCGTTGGGCGCTGAGTTCCGTTTGCCCGCTCAGGCGTAGCCAGGTGCTCCACGCGTTGGGGCGCGAGGCGCTGTGCAGCAGGCGCACGCCGGCAAACCCCTGGTCGGGTAAGGGGGTGGCGGGGCTGCACACCGGGCCGGTCCACTCTTCGCACACCTGCAGTGCATGCAGGCTGTCGTCCCAATGAAAATCATCGCGGCGCAGTGCCAGGTCGATGCCGCTGCGCACGAAATCGACCGGCCCGCCTGCGGCTACCAGGTGCACCTGGATATCCGGGTGAGCGGCCTGGAAGGCCGGCAGCCGCGGAATCAGCCACTTCATCGCCAGGGTCGGCTCGCACGACAGCACCAGCACTTCTTCGCGGGCGTCCTGCTGCAGGCGGTGCACCGTGCCTTGCAGTTGCTCGAAGATCGATTGGGTGGTGGCGAGCAATTCGCGGCCGGCCTGGGTGAGGAAGATCGCGCGGTTGCGCCGCTCGAACAGCGGCACGCCCAGTTGCTCTTCCAGCAGGCGCACCTGGCGGCTGACGGCGCCATGGGTGACATGCAGCAGTTCGGCAGCACGCACAAAGCTTTGCGTCTGCGCGGCAACGTCGAAATAGCGAAAGGCGGTGAGGGCGGGCAGCTTCATATGTGTGAGGAAAACTAGCGGATTTGTCGCACTATAAATCGATTTTTCGCCGGGCTGAAGCACTCGATAATGCCGGCGCACGGGGGGATCCGTGCGTGTTGCTAGCGTATTCATCGAGGAGTCCTGCGTGAACGAACTTGTAGCTGTTGCCCTGATCACGGTGTTGGCGGTGATCAGCCCCGGCCCGGATTTCGCCATGGTTACCCGCAACAGCTATGCCTATGGCCGGCGGTCCGGGTTGTTGGCGGCGCTGGGGATTGCCTGCGGGGTGCAGGTGCATGTGCTGTACACGGTTCTGGGGGTGGCGCTGGTGATCAGCCAGTCGCCGCTGCTGTTCATGGCGATGAAGGTGTTGGGGGCAGGGTATCTGGTGTACCTCGGGTACCAGTCGCTGACCAATACGGCGGTGCTTTCACTGGAGGGCGATGGTGCTCGCAGCCCAAGCCCGTTGGCGGCGTTTCGCAGCGGGTTCCTGACCAATGCGCTGAACCCCAAGACCATGCTGTTCGTGGTCAGTGCCTACACCCAGGTGGTGCAGGCGGGCAGTACGCTGGCGACGGACTTTGCCTATGGCTTCTTCATGTCGTTCGCACATTGGCTGTGGTTCAGCCTGGTGGCAGTGTTCTTTTCCAGCGCGGCGTTGCGCCGCAAGATGCTGGCACGCCAGCGGGTACTGGACCGGGTGATCGGTGTGGCACTGATCGGCTTGGGCGGCACGGTAATGTTTGCGGGCAAACTGTAGGTGCTGGCGTTGCAACGGAGCTTGTTGGCGGCATAAGATAGAATCATTCCCATTTAGCGTTGCTCGTGAATGAAACCGTCCCCTCCTGCAGACAGCCTCGATTCCTTGTACAAGGGTTACCACGGCTGGCTGCTGGTCTGGCTGCGGCGGCGCCTGGACTGCCCGCACAACGCGGCGGACATGGCGCAAGACACCTTCATTCGCTTGCTCGGTGCTCGCGAGTACGTTGCCCCGCGCGAGCCGCGAGCTTTCCTGGCCACCGTCGCCCGTCGCTTGATGATCGATCGCGGCCGCCGGCAGAAGATGGAACAAGCCTACCGCGACGAGCTCGCCCGGCATGTCGAGCACCTGGAACAGGCGCCTTCTCCCGAACAGATACTGGCAGCCCTCGAAGCGCTCGATCACATCGCCAGGGCGCTTGAAATGATGATCCCGCGGGCTCGCCAGGCATTCATCCTGCGTCACCTCGAAGGCCTCAGCCATGCTGAAATTGCTGAACGCCTCAAGGTTTCCACCAAGACCGTGCAGGGCGACCTGGTGCAAGCCTTGCTGCATTGCCACGCCGCATCCGAGAGCGCCCTGTGAGTACCGCGCCAGCGTCTACGGTGATGCGCGAAGCCGCCCAGTGGCTAGTGCGCCTGGACGACGACGCGGATGCTGACACGCAGGCGGCATTTACCGCCTGGCTGACGGCTGATCCGACGCATGTGGACGCCGTGCGCCGTTTGCAAGGCAGCCTGGCCGCCCTGCACGAATTGCCCAAGGCACCGACACGCGCGGCGTTGAACAGCATCGCCCGGCCGCGCAGTGCAAGGGGCGGGCTCAAGGCGCTGGCTGTGGCGTTGGCGCTGTTGCTGCCGCTCGGGTTGGTGTTGCAGCAGTATCCGCCGTCCTATCTGATGGCCGATATCCGCACCGGTACTGGCCAATGGAGCACTCAGCAGTTGCCCGATGGCAGTCGCATCCGCCTGGGTGGCCATTCTGCGGTGGATCTGCACTTCGATGAGCAGAGCCGTACCCTGCGCCTGATCAGTGGTGAGATCCTGCTGGATGTCGCCAAGGATGCCAGCCGACCGTTCCGGGTGGTCACCGCGTACGGCAGCATCCGCGCCCTCGGTACGCGCTTCGTGGTGGAGCAACTGGAGCGTGCGACACGCCTGGCGATGATCGAGTCGAGTACCGAAGTGAAGAGTGTCGGCAGCACGCTGACCGTCAGCGCCGGGCAGCAGGTGCGGTTTGACGCTTCCGGCGTGCATGCGCTCGAGGCGATTGATGGCCTGGGGCTTGAGCAAGCCTGGGCGGCGCACCAGTTGATCATCAAGGAGCAACCCCTGTCGCAGGTGCTGGAGCGCCTGTCACGCAACCATCGCGGCTACCTGTTGTTCGATGCCAAGGCATTGGCCGGGCTGAAAGTCACGGCGGTACTGCCGGCGGACGACAGCGAGCGGGCCTTGCGCTTGTTGGCGCGCAGCCTGCCGATCAAGGTCGATGCCTATTCGCCATGGCTGACCCGAATCACGCTCAAGTAGAAATTATTGTCAGGCGCTTCCAGTTCTCGTTTCCCGTGCGTCCTTGTACTAGCCACTACATCGGAGAATCGGGAACATGTTTTCACCCTTGCGCCCTCGTCACTCGCGCAGCGCTTTAGCGCTGGCCGTCCATTTCACCCTCGTTGGCGTGCCTGCGCTCGCCGTGCTGCCTGCGCAGGCCCAGCAGCAGGTGCAGCGCTACGACATTCCTGCCGGCCCCTTGGGCGATGTGCTCAGCCGCTATGCGCGCGAATCAGGCGTGGCGATTTCGTTCGATGCCAGCCAGGTCGCCAGCCGGCAAAGCCCGGGCTTGCAGGGTAGCTATGGGGTGCAGGAGGGCTTTTCTGCGCTGTTGCGTGGCCAGTCACTTCAGGCGCAATCAAGCCCGGACGGCTACGTGCTGGTCGTGGTGCCGCAAACCAGCGGTGCGCTGGAACTGGGCGCCACCACTATCAATGGCCTGGGGCTGGGGAGCACCACGGAAGGCACTGGTTCCTACACCACCGGCGCGACAAGCACGGCGACCAAGCTCAACCTTAGCCTGCGCGAAACACCCCAGTCGGTCAGCGTGCTGACCCGCCAGCGTATTGATGATCAAAATTTGCGCGGCATCGGACAGGTGCTCGAGCAGGCACCAGGCATCAACGTGCAGAGCCCGGGCAGTGATCGTTTGTATGTCTTTTCCCGTGGCTTGGCGATCGACAACTACCAATACGACGGCATGCCGACCACCTCCTTTGCCTTCAGCCAGGCCTTGCCCCAGGCACTGGCCGACATGGCGATCTACGACCGTGTTGAAGTGGTGCGTGGCGCGACTGGTTTGCTCAGTGGCGCGGGTGATCCTTCCGGTACGGTCAACCTGGTGCGCAAGCGCCCGACCGATACCTTCAAGGGCTATGTCAGTGCAGGCTTGGGTTCGTGGGACCTGTACCGCTCGGAGGTGGATGTCGGTGGCCCGTTGACCGACAGCGGCAATGTGCGTGGTCGCGCCGTGGCGGCCTATCAGCAGGGCAACAGCTTCACCGATCACCTGCAACAGGAAAAAACCATTCTCTACGGGATCACCGAGTTCGACCTGAGCGATAGCACCGTACTGACAGTGGGCTTCGATTATCTGAACAGTGATCCACGGGGCTTCTCCACCACCGGCTTGCCGCTGCTGGATCGCTACGGCAACAAGCTGCACACCTCGCGTTCGGACAACCCGGCCAGTCGTGATAGCAGCAACCGTCAACAGATCTACAACAGCTTCGCCTCGCTGGAGCAGCAGTTGGCCAACGACTGGAAGCTCAAGGTCGCCGCAAGTTACCTGTATGGCACCCGCGACTATGACTCGGTGATTGCCGGCACCTCGACCGGCTTTGTCGACCCGGCTACCGGCAACGGCTTGAAGTACACCGCGACCAAGGGCGAGAACTGGCAGAAGCAGCAAGGGCTGGACATCTTGTTGTCCGGCCCCTTCCAGTTGATGGGGCGTGAGCATGAGTTGGTGCTGGGCTTCAATTACCAGGAATACGAAAACCGCCGCAACGGCTTCGGCAACCCGGTTGCCGGAGGCAAGAGCGACAACCTGGTGAGTGGCAAGCCGGTGAACATCGGGACCTGGGACAACTATGCGCCGCAGCCGGTGTACACCATCAATCGAGAAGACGACAACCTAAGCCAGCGCCAGAACGGTGCGTACCTGGCAACGCGGTTGAAGCCGACGGATGATCTGTCGCTGATCCTGGGTGCGCGGGTCAGCTACTTCAAGTACGACGCCAGCATGCACTACAACGTGCCGGCCATGGTTCGCTCCAATACTGATGATTCGGCCAAGAGCACGGGTGAGGTGACGCCTTATGCGGGCGTGGTCTACGACCTGGACCAGCACCATTCCGTGTATGCCAGTTACACCAGTATCTTCAAGCCGCAGACCTACAAGGATCAGGGCGGCAAGTTGCTGGCGCCGCGTGAGGGGGACAACTACGAGGTGGGGCTCAAGGGCGAGTATTTCGAGGGTCGCCTGAACACCGCTGTTGCCCTGTACGAGGTAAAGCTGGAAAACGACAACGTGCCGGATGGGTACATCATCGGTTCGGATTTCCAGCCGGCCTATACCCCGAAGAAAACCACCACGCGGGGCATCGACCTGGAGATCAGCGGGGAGATCCTGCCGGGCTGGAACCTGGATGCCAGCTACAGCCATGCCGTGGTCAAGGATAGCGAGCATGAGCGGATCAAGACCATCATCCCTGCGGACATCTTCAAGCTGTGGACCACCTGGCGTCTGCCGGGTGAGCTGGATCAACTGACGGTGGGCGGTGGGGTGAACTGGCAGAGCCCGATTCACTTCACGGCTGATTCCTGGCAGCTGTCGGCACCGGCGACCTACAAGCAGGATGACTTCGCGACGGTCGGGCTGATGGCGCGTTACCAGATGACGCCGCAGTGGTCGGCGACGGCGACGGTGAACAACCTGTTCAACAAGAAGTACATCAGTTCGCTGGACGACAACTTCTACAGCGGCTCGTACGGTGACCCGCGCAATGTGATGCTGACGACCAAGTGGTCGTTCTGAGGTGAGGTGACGTGTAGCCGCTGCCGGAAGGCTGCGCTGGAGGCCGGCAGGGCTCCCGGCTTTCGTGCCTGCGTCGCAGGCAAGCGCAGCCTCACGGCAGCGGCTACAGGGGGTGCACTTGGTGCATTTTCGACAGGCATAAAAAAAGAGGCTTACCTTGCGGTAAGCCTCTTTTTAGTACTTGGTGGCTACACAGGGACTTGAACCCCGGACCCCAGCATTATGAATGCTATGCTCTAACCAACTGAGCTATGTAGCCAAGTGGCGCGCATTATTCCCCTGATATGAATTTGTGTCAACACTCTTTTTCAAAAAAATTAGCGCACGATCAACCGCTTAGCCAAAAATGGCTTCAGAAGCTGTATTTGAAGCTGGTCATCAGGTTGCGCGGTGCCCCGTACATGCCATGGTCGCCGGCAAAGCTGTAGTACTCCCGGTCGAACAGATTGTTCACGTTCACCGCCACGCTCAACTGTTTGCTCACGTCATAGCGCGCCAGCAGGCTGGTGACCGCGTAGCTGCTCTGAGTGAAACCGTGCAGGTCAACACCAACCTTGCTCTGCCAGTTCACCCCGGCACCCAGCGTCAGCTTGTCCAGTGGCCCCGGCAGGCGGTAGCTGGTGAAGGTCTTGAAGCTGTTGCGCGGCAGTGTGGTGACGATACGGTTTTCTTTGGAGTCGGTGGTCACCACGTAGGCGTAACCGGCAGAAGCCTGCCAGCCGTCAGCGAGTTCACCACTGACCTCGAAGTCCAGTCCTTTTGTGGTCGTCGCCTGCTCAGGCAAGTACACGTCGCTGCCAGGGTACTCGGCCTGCCAGATCGCCAGGTTGTCCTGCTCCATCTTGAACAGCGCGAGGCTGGAGTTCAGCTTGCCACCGAAATGGCTGCCCTTGATGCCGACTTCGTAACCCTTGCCCTCCATCGGCTCCAGCGGCTTGCCCTGCGGATCTTTGACCGTGTAGTCCTGCGGGTTAAAGATTTTGGTGTAGCTGGCGTACACCGACCAACTGTCGTTCAGGTCATACACCAGGCCAGAGTAAGGAATGAATACCCCGGTTTCACGGGCGGAATACTGGTTGCTGTAGGCCGCATCAGCACCTTTGGCGTACACGTCCCTGTCGACATCGTTCTTCCAGTCGATCAAGCGCCCACCCAGGATGAAGCTGAGGTCATCCGTGACGTGGAAGCGTGAGGTGAGGTAAGCGGCTTTCTGGGTTTCTTTCTGCGACAGGTGGCCCGTAGGGTTCATGTCCGGTTTCGCCGAATGACCGTTCCAGTCAAACAGGTTGTCCACCACGGCGTCCGGGGTCGCGTTGTAGTCGTAGTCCCAGCCGTAGCCGTTGTTGCCATAGATCGACGCATTGACCTCGAACTGGGACAGCGTCAAACCACCAATCAGCTCATGCTCGCGACCAAACAGTTGGAACGGGCCGGTGAAGTACACGTCGAGCGTGTCCTGGCGCGGTGTACCCGCGAAGCGTGCCGGCAGCAGGGTCTTGCCGCTGCCATCCGGGTTGAGCGAGCCAGACAGGTAGCTGTAGAGGCTGTCGTTCTGGTTCTCGCTGTGGGTGTATTCGACCTTGCCGCTCCAGCCATTGTCGAACTGGTGTTCGAGGGAGCTGAACAGGCTGGTCTGCTCGTGATCACTGTACGACCAGCTCGGGGCCGGGTTGGTCGACCGCTTGAGGCCGGCAGTGCTGCCATCGCTGAAGCGGGTAGGGATGCCGGAGCGCGCCGGCGACTCCACGTTGGTCTTCTGATAGCTGAAACCGATGGTCAGCAGGGTCGATTCGCTCAGGTCGAATTCACTGATGCCATACAGCAGCTGCGACTTGTCCTTGTAGCGGTCCAGCCAGCCATTGCCGGTCTTGTAGTCCGCGACCAGGCGACCACGGATGTTGCCGGTTTCGGTCAACGGCCCGGAGATGTCGAAGCCTGTGCCATAGCGGTCCCAACTGCCCGCCTCGCCGATGATGCTGGCCTGGCCTTCATAGGTCGGACGCTTGCGGATCAGGTTGATGGTCGCCGACGGATTGCCCAGGCCACTGATCAGGCCGGTGGCACCGCGCACCACTTCGACGCGGTCGTACATCGCCATGCTCTGGGTGTAGTTGTCCATGCGCGATACGGTGGGCACGCCGTCGATCTCATAGTTCTGGATCTGGAAACCCCGCGACCAGTAGGCATCAGTCTCGGCGCCCAGCCCGTCACGTACCACGGTGATCCCTGGCGTTGCCTCCAGCGTGTCGCTGAGGTTGGTCAGGCGCTGGTCATCGAGGCGCTGGCGGGTCATCACGGTTAGCGATTGTGGCGTTTCCCGGGGTGTCAGGTTCAAGCGCGTCGAGCTACTCGACGAGTAGGTGGTGTACAGCCCGGTGCCTTCGGTGATCGAGCCGGGCGCCTTGCCGGAAATACTCACGGCATCCAGTTGCAGGTCGCCGCCCAGGTTCACCGGCAGGTCGACCAGGAAGCTGTTGCCGTTCGGCTGGCTCAGGCGGGCATTGCTGCCGGCGGTGAGCAGGCGGATCGCCTCTTCGGCGCTGTGTTGCCCCTTCACGCCGGGCGACAGAAGTGCGCCGACTTCACTCGACTGGTAGATCACCTGATAGCCACTTTGCGCGCTGAACTGGTCCAGGGCGTCGGCCAGCGGTTGCGCGGCAATATTGAAGTCAAAACGCTGCGACTGTGCGGCGGCGGGCGCAGGCTGCGCGGCCTGGGCGGCCAGCGGCAGGCTCGACAGCAAGGATGTGGCAAGGATGGCGCTGGCCAGTGGCAAGCGGCTGAAAGCGAAATCGCGTGGGTACTGCATGTGTCCTCCCCCAGAGAATACAAATGGTAATGCTTCTTATGTGTGGGGTGTGACGCAGCAGAAACGTGAATTACCGGAAACCCGTGAAAATATTTTTCGACAACTCAGCGAACGATGATCCACTGCCCGGCGAAGTTGTTGGCGTTCAGCTTCTGGCTGGTGATCAAGGCATCGAAGGCATTGTCGGCCTGATCGAGGTTGAAGCTGCCACTGACCAGGCGTTGGCCGGCCGCCTCATTGAGCAGCAGCAGGCGGCTGCCTTGATAGTCGGCCAACTGTTGCAGTACTTCGCGCAGCGGTACATCACGGACGCGCAACTGCCCGTCGCGCCAGGCCAGCAGGCGTTCGGCATCGACGGTCTGTATGGGGTCGAGGCGCTGGCCATGGATGTTCAGGCGTTGGCCGGGGGCGAGCACGCGGCTGTCGTTGCCGGCGTTGACTTCGACCTTGCCCTTGAGCAACACCACTTCGTCGCCAGCATCGCGGCGACCTACCGAAAACTGTGTGCCCAGCACCCGCACCTGGGCCTTGTCGACCTCGACCACAAAGGGCCGGCCGTCATGAACCACGTCGACGAACAGGCGCCCCTGGCGCAAGTGCACCTTGCGCGTGGCGCCACTGAGATCAACGTCCACCGCGCTGGCGCTGTCCAGGCGCAGTGTGGAGCCATCCGCCAGGATGATCTCGCGGCGCTCTCCGGCGCTGGTCGCGTAGTCGCTGTTCAGCCGCTGCAGCGTTGGCCATTGCAGCCAGCCGATACCCGCGGCCAGCAACAACGAGGCAGCGGTGGCCAGCAACGGCCAGCCTGAACGCTGGGGCTTCACTTGATCGACCTTGCGCACACGCCGCGCCGGCATTTCCAGGGTTAACCAGAGCGCTTCGACATCGCCGAAGGCCAGGGCATTTTCAGGGATTGCCTGCCAGGCCTCGAACGCCAAACGCTCGTCTTTGCCGACATCTTCGGCGCGCAGTCGGGTAAACCACTGCAAGGCTTGCGCTTGGGTATCGGCGATGTGATCAGGCGTAACGGTCATGACGGTTCGGTCTGGTGGCGTGCTTGCAGGGCGGCCGCAGCGCAGTGGCTCAGGGCCTTGTTCAGGTGTCGCTCGACGGCGCGGGGCTCCAGGCCCAGGCGTGCGGCGATGTCCTTGTAGCTCATTTGCTCGACACGGGCCAGCAGAAATACCTCGCGGGTCGGCGAGGGCAGGCCGTCGATCAGCCGCTCCAGGTGCGCCAGGGTGTTGCTGGCGACTGCGCTGCGCTCCGGTGTGGTTTCGGTCACCAACTCCTCCAGCGCTTGCGCGTCATTGACCCCGCGCACCTGATTGCGCCGGGCATGGTCGATGCTCAGGTTGTTGGCAATGCGATAGAGAAAGGCCCGCAGGTTGCCGACTTCGCTGCGTTCACTGTGCATCAGGCGGATAAAGGCATCCTGCAGCAGGTCGCTGGCAGTCTCCCGGCAACGCACCCGGCGCGTGAGAAAGGCCAGTAACTCATGCCGATGACGCTGGTAGAGCCGGGTCAGGCTACGGTCTTCCGGTTCGTCAGGCATGGCGAAGGGCGCGCAGGGAAGGGAGAGGGCGATCCTAGCGTTAGTGAGAATTGTTATCAAGTGTGCGTTGCAGAAAAGAGATAGTGCGCTTGCTAACGAATTCTGGATAATTGGATCCCGCCCGTTCGATGGATGTGTTTCCCATGGCTGTGAGTTCTGCCCCATCCGGTTCACCCGCTGCTGCCGCTACTGGCCAGAGCAGCCCCTTGGTGATGCGCATCATCGCCGCCTGTGCCCTGGCGCACCTGATCAACGACCTGATCCAGGCGGTGCTGCCGTCGATCTATCCGCTGCTCAAGGCCAACTATGACCTGAGCTTCGCGCAGATCGGGCTGATTACCCTGACTTTCCAGATCACCGCCTCGCTGCTGCAACCCTGGGTGGGCTTCTACACCGACCGCAAGCCGATACCGAATTTGCTGCCGCTGGGCACCCTGTGCACGCTGGTGGGGATCGTGATGCTGGCGTTTGTCGGCAGCTTCCCGATGATCCTGCTGGCGGCCGCGCTGGTGGGCATCGGCTCCTCGACCTTCCACCCGGAAACCTCGCGCATTGCCCGCCTGGCCTCCGGTGGGCGCTTTGGCCTGGCGCAATCGACCTTCCAGGTCGGCGGCAATGCCGGCTCCGCGTTCGGGCCGTTGCTGGCGGCGGCGATCATCATTCCGTTCGGCCAGGGCAACGTGGCCTGGTTCGGCCTGTTCGCGATCTTCGCCTTGCTGGTGACCTACGGCCTGAGCCGCTGGTACCGCGAGCACCTGAACCTGTTCAAGGCCAAGCAGGGCCAGGCTGCGACCCACGGGCTGTCGCGCAACCGGGTGATCGGTGCACTGGTGGTGCTTGGGCTACTGGTGTTCTCCAAGTACTTCTACATGTCCAGCCTCACCAGCTACTACACCTTCTACCTGATCGAGAAGTTCGACCTGTCGGTGGGCAGCTCGCAGCTGCACCTGTTCCTGTTCCTCGGCGCGGTGGCGGCGGGCACCTTCTTTGGCGGGCCGATTGGCGACCGCATCGGGCGCAAGGCGGTGATCTGGTTCTCGATCCTTGGCGTGGCGCCGTTCACCCTGGCGCTGCCGTATGCCGACCTGTTCTGGACCAGCGTGCTCAGCGTGATCATCGGCTTCATCCTGGCCTCGGCGTTCTCGGCCATCGTGGTGTACGCGCAAGAGCTGGTGCCGGGCAATGTGGGCATGATCGCCGGGATCTTCTTTGGCCTGATGTTCGGCTTCGGCGGCATTGGCGCGGCGTTGCTGGGCTACCTCGCCGACATCCACGGCATCGAGTACGTCTACACCCTGTGCTCGTTCCTGCCGCTGTTCGGCGTGCTGGCGATCCTCCTGCCGGCGACCCGCAAGCGCTGATCCAGGGCCTTGCAACGGGTGAAGGACGCGGCTGGCGATTGACGCCGGCCCCGGCCTTCCCCTAGAGTGCCGCCCTCTCTTACCCCTGTAGTCGAACCATGAAGCGCTTCCTCCGCCACCACGCTGCAAAGCCGCCTGAGACCCAGGCCTTTTGTCGTGACTGGCCGCGTGACGCGGTGCTCAAGCGTCGACGCAGCGTGCTGTTCGCCTTCACCTTCTCCCCGCACGCCACCTCCCACTGATCGCCACGGCCCGTGCGCCGTTGTCGGTCCGTTTCGCATTCGACTTTTTTTGATCGTGTATGCGCCTGCGCGTGAACGTCCGACGTTCCTGCGCCGGTGGGTTTGGAGTGGTGATGAACAAGCGTTTTCTGATTGGCCTGCTGTTTGCCGTGTCTGTCGTTGGCCTGAGCCTGGGGGCGACCTTGCCGCTGGTGTCGTTGCGCCTGCTGGAGGGCGGGGCGAGCACCTTGCAGATCGGCCTGCTGTCGGCGATGCCGGCGGCCGGCATGATGCTCTCGGCATTCATGGTCGATGCCTGCTGCCGGCACCTGACGCGGCGGATGATCTACCTGCTGAGTTTCGGTTTGTGTGCGCTCAGCGTCGGGCTGATCGAGTGGGCCTTCGATTCGATCTACCTGCTCAGCCTGCTGCGCCTGGGCATGGGGATCGGCATGGGCATTGCGATCATCCTGGGCGAGTCGTGGGTCAACGAGCTGAGCGAGGAACACAATCGCGGCAAGATCATGGCGCTGTATGCCACCGCCTTCACTGGCTTCCAGATGCTCGGCCCGGCGATGCTGGCGCTGTTCGGTGCGCAGAGCCCGTGGGTGATCATCGTGGTCTCGGTGTGCTACGCCCTGGCCCTGGCGTCGATCTGCTGGACGGTGCCCAACGATCATGTCGAGCACGGTGACGATGGCGGCAAGAGCTTCTCGCTGGCCGGCTTCTTCCGCGTGGCGCCTGCGCTGTGCATGGGCGTGCTGTTCTTCTCCTTCTTCGATGCGGTGATTCTCTCGTTGCTGCCGGTCTACGCCACCAACCATGCCTACGCGGTGGGCGTGGCGGCGCTGATGGTCACGGTGATTCTTACCGGCGACATGCTGTTCCAACTGCCCATTGGCTGGCTGGCCGACCGCTGCGAACGCACCACGGTGCATTTGGTTTGTGGGGTCGCCGCCATGCTGATCGGCCTGGCCTTGCCATGGCTGATCCAGATGCCCTGGCTGCTGTGGCCGGCACTGGTGGTGCTGGGTGCGGTGGCCGGCGGGGTGTATACCCTGGCGCTGGTGCTGATCGGGCAGCAGTTCAAAGGCCAGGACCTGGTGACGGCGAATGCCAGCGTTGGTTTGCTCTGGGGTGTTGGCAGCCTGCTCGGGCCGTTGATCAGCGGTGCCGCCATGGGCGTTGCGCCGCATGGCCTGCCGATGGCGTTGACCGCCATGGCGGCGCTGTTCGTGGTGTTCGCGCGCAGTGCGCGTCGCCGGGCGTTCCATGCCCGGCGTGCCAATCAAGGTGCGCTGTAGAACTGCTCCAGGGTGTAGCGCAACGAGGCTTCAAGCATCTGCCCGTGGTTCAAACCGGGGAACGTCTTGAAGCCGACCTGAACAGCGGACAACTGCCTCAATTCATCCAGCAATTGCCCGGTGGCCTTGATGTTGTCGACCGGCAAGCCTGGCCGAGGTTGCGCAGGCTCGGCGTCACCGCGCATCACCAGCAGCCGAGGCCGGTGCTCGCCCAGGCGTTGGCGCAAGCCCGCGAGCTCCTGCAACACCACCCCGTTGCCCCACCACAGTGAAGGGCTGGCGGCGGCATAGTCGCTGAAGGCCCCTGGCCGGGTGAGCAGGGTGTGCAGCACCAGCAAGCCGCCATAGGAGTGACCCCACAGCGCCTGACGATGCTTGTCGATAGCCAACTGCTGGGCCAGTGCCGGGCGCATGCGCTTGCAGGCCTTCACGCAGTCGAAGGTAGTCTTCGACCAGGAGCAGGGAGGGGGGGAATTGCGAGGTGTTCAGATGAGAAGTGTTCACATTCGCGACTATCGCATGCAGCCTGTGATAACGCAACGGGATGCAGGCGCCTGCGGGGATCGCCATCATTGTTGATGGTAAACATTGTGTAGCCGCTGCCGTAAGGCTGCGCTGGAGCCCGTGAGGGCTCCCAAAGGCGGCGCCTGCGATGCAAGTTGGCATTACCGAGCCGCAGCGACTGAGTGCATTTCGATCATGCGTTCTTGCGAGACCACTAGTTCTCTTACCCTACATGCGGTAATCCAGGGGGCAGGACGTCAAGAAAGTGCAAGAATTGAAACGAAATACCCTAGGCTCACGTGGTCAAGTTTTCGCAATGTCTAAGAGTAAACAGGGAGTAGTTGAGGCAGCGCCTAACCTAAGAGCGCTGAAGGAGAGCCCTTGAACTGCTTTTCGTGAATTATTTGAGTTGGCTTGTGGCTATCACCTAGGTTGCTGATAAATGAAAGTATTGCCAGTTGATAAATTTACATTTTTCTGCTTGATTTTTTAAGTTCCGACTGAGCTTGGCTCTGATGGTGATTGGTTGTGTGTGGACATAGGTGTAGGGAAGGGATTTTGGTGAAGTAAATAAGCCACGCAGGACGGAATTCATTACACGCCTTGTTTAGAGATTAAATCTTGTAGTACTGGCAAGATAGGCGTCGTGTGTTTGTGCTCGGACTGAGTACTTAGTGGTCTGGGCGTGGTCGCGGACTGTGAAGTGATAGGTATCTATAGCGTTCGGGAAGCGAGATTTCGGCGGAAGAATTATCTGAAATTAAAGAGCCGGTATGGTTGTTTGCGAATGCTGTAGGGTGTCGATTTATTGATGTGGATAGAACACTTTCAAAGAAACAAGAATTCTCGCTGAGGGAGCGAGAGAAGGAAATGGTTCGTTGGCCAGCAGAAGGGAGGACGTCGGAGGAGATTTCACTTATCCTCGGCGTTACAATAGGCACAGTAAATTTTCACCTCCGCAATGTACAAAAAAGTTGGGAGCTTGCAATCGGGTTCAAGCAGCAGTGTATGCCGTTGTGCAAGGTTATGCGTGGTGAGCACTTATAGGAAATATATTTTTCTTGTGCTGGGTCATTTGTGTAGGTTTTTACGGAAGATTCCTAGTCATGGTTTAATGAAATCCATGAGTGTTGGAATGACTTGGTTTCAGCTCTGTGGGTTCTACGCCGGTAGCTTCCCAATACCTCGCCAGAGCAATAAGTGCATTTTTCTATGTGCTGTATTTGCTCGGGATATAACCCCTCAGACTCCAATAAATAAGTGCAATAAAGTTTAAGGTCAAGCCATACACCGTTCACGCCAGCTGGGGCGCGGAGAACATTGAGTTCTTTGCGGGTTTTAGTCCACGGAGAGGTGCGGCCGCGCCACAGTTTTCCATGGACGTGTTCAATGTGATTTATTAGTTCGCTACTTACTTCGTAGCAGCAAGGCTCGATGGCAGGGCCTATCGAAAGCTGAATATTTTGTAAGGGGATGCCAGCTTGACGAAATGCACGGAAAGAATTGCTAATCACGCCGGTAGTTAATCCTCGCCAGCCGCCGTGGATTACTGCGACAAATTCATCCTTGCTTGACCCGAGAAGAATTGGCAAGCAGTCAGCAGTGACAATGCCGATTGGGCGTGTAGAACGAGTGAAAATAGCGTCCGCAGCAATACAATCGGACTTTTGATGTAAGCCCGTTTGTATGATGTTGGCGCCATGCTTTTGAATGCAATAAAAAATATCACGAGGCTTAAGGCTATCGCCTGCATGATCGAAAGAGTGAGTGATATGTGGTAGGCAGCTAAGGTTTTCGCTGAAAAAAGCCATAGTGAAATACATACCCATTCAAGAGTCAGGAGGGTGTTATAGCTCTTTCTTTGGTCTAATTCAATAAGTGGCGAGCAAAAAACCAGTCGCTTCTTTAGTTGGGGCTGTACCGAGCATTGTTTGTGCCAGCAGCATACTCAAGATCTTGTAGGTGAGTCAGCGGTTTTTACTGCTATCGTGTTCTCTTCTAAAGGTGACTTCCGAAATGCTTTCTTCTATATGGCGATTGTTGTTTTATGTATATTGATCCTGCTGGTTTTTTCTAGTGTGCTTAAGGCGATTCGTTGACGGTTGTGGCTGGTACCCTATGTTGGTCAATGAGCGTTTTTTTGTTTTCATTGGTTAACAGCGAGCGGTGATAAGTAATACTGAACGATTTTTCCAATGTGATTGGCTCGATTTCCATGTGTTGTCCTCGCTTGGCAGGCGTCAACGACGTGCAAGGGTTGAAGCGCAAAGCTTCTAGCTCAACCAGTTATATTTTCGCAATGTTTCAGAACAGCTGCTCGACCGTCCGTGGCGAGCGATACAGGCCATTGGCGCTGTGCCCTACGCCAGGCACCTGGAACTGTGGATGCTGCACCGCGATGTTCCATTGCTGGCTGAGGAAGCGTTCGTAGGCGAGGTAGTTGAGTTGCCGTTCGAGCCGGCTGTTGCCTTGCAACTGGGCGCCACAGGATTTGTCGAGCACACGGTTGGCGGGGTCATTGTCGTTCGAGCCGACCAGGTAAGTGACATCACGCCCGGCATAACGCTGGAACAGTTGCTGTGCGCTGAGCTGCTGCGTCACCAGATACTCAGGTGCCAGATCAAGCCCATAGCGATAGCGATTGTAGTCAGGGCACGCCGTCGGCTCTGCCGGGGCGAAGCCTTGAGGTTGCGCTCGGTTGGCATCGAAATACAGGTAGGTCGATGGGCTGGAGATCACGTAGCGCAGGGCGATGCCCGACTGGCGCACGGTCTCGTCCTGAGCGTTGAGCACCGCGTAACGCTGCATCAATTGAGCGCCGGCGGAGTGCCCGATCAGGGTGATGCGCTGGAGTGCCGGGAAGCGCTGGCGGTCAGACAGGTAATGCACGATATCGTCCAGCGCCTGGAACGAAGTTATACCTGCGTGGCCAGCACTGGAGAAAGCACCTTGCATCCAGTTGTCCTTGCGCCACAAGGGCAGGGCTGGGCGTGCCCCTGGGTCCGCTTCGGTCAGGAAGTTGGGGGCCAGCAGCAAGGTTGTCTGACTCGGCAGATGCGCCAACTTCAACAGTCGTTGTGCCGTTGCAAAGTAGGCATCGGCATTGCGCCTGACACCGTGGAGGATGACCACCGCCTGATCAATCTGTGCGGACGCTGTCTGCACATCATGGTTGGCCAACACCAGGAAGGGATAGCGGTTGTTTTGCGGGCCAATCTGCATGAGTTGCACCGACGACGGGGCGGGGGAGGCCTGCGCGTTGAATATCACGGTCAGTGCCAGAACGGCACCAATCGGGAGTCTGCGCAATGCGGCAACGATACAACAGAGCATAAGGATGGCTCCCGGCACGGTGGCAGTTGAATCAAGCCCAGGTCAATCCAGCGTATCAGACCACTACCTCGGCCCGGCACAAGCTTCCCCTCAACTGGACGCGGGCCCGGGCCAGGCGCGAACGTACCGTACCCACCGGAATGCCCAGGCAGTGCGCTGCGTTTTGGTAGCTGAGGTCGGAATCGACCAACAGCTTGAGCACTGCCTGCATATCGTTCGGTAGCGACTCGACCGCCTCCAGGGCCCGCTCCAGCAGGCAAAGGCACTCGTTGAGGTCACTAGGGTCCAGGCCCTGTTCCAGGCTATCGAGTAGCGAGTCTTCCAGCAGCATATGTCGGGGCCGTCGGTACAAGCGCTTGAAATGGTTGCTGACCAAGTTGGCGGCAATACCGAAGAGCCAGGTTTCCGGCTTGGAGGCACCGAGAAACTTGTGCTGGTTGCGCCAGGCCTCCAGGTAAGTCATTTGCATCAGGTCATCGACATCAGCCTGATTGCAAACCCGTTTGCCGATGAACAAACGCAATTTATGTTCACTGCTGCGTACCAGCCCGTTCAGGTCCAGGCTGATTGCCCCGCTGGCCTGCACGCTGCCCCGAACCGTTCCAGACTCCATGCCTATTCCTAATCGCCAACGTTGGCGCCAGCGCGTGCGGCTATTGCGAAACCCCGTGCCGCATCGGGTCGGGCTGCGCGTGGCGGGGCGAGAATAGGCAGCGCGATAGAGGTGGATCTGCCAGTTCTGGTCGCTTTTTTGCAATCCATCGACGCCCTGCTGCGCCCAGGGCAGGTCAATGCGAAAGAATTCAGCCTCCCTTGGAACCACGCTCGGCGGCAGGCCACTCAGGGTCACAACAATAGTTTTGCCTGATCAGGCGAGCCTGACGTGCATGCCCTGGAGCCTCCAATAATGACAATTACATCGCCGTCCGCCTCGACCCAGCCCGTCGCCCCCCCGGCCCTACTGACCGGCAATGCTCAGGACCTTGAGCAGCGCCGGGAGACTGCGACCCAGCAGCCAACAAACTCCTTGCAGGTGTTCGGGCAACAGCAATCGCCGGCCTTCGGCCGACTGAGCCAGGACCTGACTGTGGAGCCCCAGCAGTTTGCGTCGACCCTGGTTGGCGAACCGTCCGGGGAACAGCTGCCACGTACGCGGCTCAAGCGCAGCAACGCCGTACGCTACAACGAGCTTGAAGTACACTTTTCGCCGCCGCAGGGGGCTTCGCCAGCCGAGGCACCGGCGGCGCAGGCGCTCTCTTCAACGTTCAAGCGCAGTAATGCCCGGCGCGATTTTGAGCGCAACCTGCTTCCTTCGCTGGTGCAGGCACCTGTCCAGAGCTCGGTCAAGGTAGCGCTCGATGGCAACGGCCGGCCGAACTTTAGCGGTCAGGCGTCTTTCCAGGCCCAGCAGTCGAGGGCCACAGGAGATCTGTTGCAACGCGCCCTGGGCCCGGGCTTTCAGGCCGCCGACAGCCACGACAATGGTCAGGACCATCTGCTGCTGGATGCGCAGGGGCACCTGTTGCAGCTCAAACATCGCCCCGATGCCTTGGTGCTGCTGCGTACCAGCCAGCCCATCCCGGGCGCAGCCGGCACGGCGCAACTGAAGCTTGAAGGCGACGCTGTACAAGTAACCGTCAATGATCAGCCACTGCTGGCCCAAGGCACCATTGGCCGTGCCCACCTGGGACATCTGGCCGGCATCCATCAGGATGGCGATGGCCAGTTGGTGCGCCTGCAAGGTCAGCAACTGTATGAGTTCGATGCCTTCAGCGGTGCCTGGGCCCTTCCTGTGGACAGCGAGAGCTTGCAGTTTCGCCAGTTGGCCTGCCAGGGCGATGGCCGCGTCTATGGCCAGCTCGACGACATGCTGGTGGATCTGAGCAGCCCGGGTATGCCCAAGATCGGCATTCCTCAATTGGGCGCCTTTGCCGTGGGCAGCGATCAGCATGGCGTGGCCTTGTGCGGTGAGCACAAGCAGAGCCTGCAGTTGTTCGACTTCAACCAGGATCCAGCGCATTCAGCTCCGGCGATCAGCCTGGAACTCAATGGCGGCCTGGCACAGCCAGCCAGCATTGGGCTGAGTCAAGGACGGTTGTTCGTCACCGATACCGAGGGCCGCCTGTACAGCGTCGGGCGCGACCAGTTGAGTCCGCCCTCGCTGCGGTTGATGCCGGAGGAGCATTTCCACCCTGAAGGCGAGCGCCTGGGCGGCGCTTACCGGGCCAGCGGGTTTCTCAGCGGCGACGATGGCCGCCTGCATGTGCTGCTCAGCGATCGCCATGGCCAGTCCCACGCCTACCTGCTGGACGAGCCCAGCCAGCGCCTCAAGGAAGGCTGGAACCTGAGCAACGCCCTGGTAGTGGAGAACCGGCACGGTCTGCCGAGCAGCATGCCACCGGTGCCGGCAAACACCTTCGACCTTGAGCGCCAGGGTCGTATCGGTATCAGCGAGCAGCGCATACAACACTGGGATGCTACCCGTCAGGATTGGCAGGACACCGGCATTCAGCATGTCGAACTGCTGCAGCGTGGCCTTGATGGCAAGGCGTACCTGATACAGGAGGGCGTACTCCGGCGGCTCGATGTCAGCGCAGGGCAGCACACCATGACCTTCGCCAGCAGCCCGTCGCTGCATCCGATGCCACGGGCGGGCCAGGTCGCTACCGGCCCCGCCGTAGCCGGGCTTGAGGGTCAGCTGATCAGCGCATTCGCGATGGTCAATGACAAGTGTTTCGTGGTGCTGGACAACGACCACCACCTGACTGCCCATCTTGCTGGCGGCAAACCGAGCAACGTCAGCCTTGCTGGCCTGGAGGGTGAGGTGGCCTCGCTGGCACTGGACGCCACGGCCAACCTTTACGCCTTGAACACGCAAGGCAAGCTGTTCGTGATGGCCAAGGACGACTGGCAGGCCGGCCACGCCGATGCCCACTGGAGCGTGGCGCCACTGCCCAACGGCCGGCATCTGGGCAGTATCCGTACCGGCGACGATAACCAATTGAGTGGCACCTTGAAGAACGGCGAAGACCAGGGACAGGTGCAGCTTAAAAGGGATGCCTGGCAGCCCTTGGCGCCTCGACCGGCGGAGCAGAATGCCTTGAACGAGTTGTTCGACCGGGTGCGTGGCGGTGTAAAGACGGCGCAACTTCCCGGCACCAGCCTGACGGCTCGGGTCCTCGTCAACATTGCCGGCCGGGCAGGCATGGAGTCCGGCAATGCCGTCAGTGCCAGCGACTTCATTCGCGCGCACATCTTCAAGCCGACCCTGGAAATGCCACGGGTCCTGAAAAATATCGGCAACCACGTCCTGCATCAGATTCAGGGGCGTCAGGGGTTGCGCCCGCTCTATGACGAGCAAAGCCAACTGTTCAATCGACTGGCGCTCGAGGGGCAGCAGGTCCAACCGGTCGCGGCTCTGGATCTGCAGTCGCGAATCGCCAAGCTCGCCCTGGGGCCACAGGGCAAGGTGTTGCAGCAGGCACTGGAAGCGTTCCGCAGCCAGTTGGAAGACAGCAGCTACCAGGCCACGCGTCACCTCGGCCAGCAGCAGGGCAAGTCGAGCCTGGATGCCAAGGAAGGCGTACTCAATGTGCATGGGGAATTGAGTAAAGCCTTGCCGCGCAGCAAATTGAGCAAGCGCCTCGAACAGCTCAAGGAGCGGCTCAATATCCGCAGCTCAAGCCACAACTTGCTCAACGTAATGCAAGGCACGTTGAGCAACCTCGTGCCTTCGGGGCAGAACCGTACTGGGGCATTGCTCAAGACCTTGCAGGGCAGCGGAATGCACGTGCCCTTCCAGCACGTCGCGGTGCCACTGGGGCAGCGCCGGGATGCCAGCGACAACCAGGGGTTGACCAAGGCCCGCCTGGTTCTGGATGTACTGACCCTCAAAGACCTGCAACAGATCCTGGGCAAAGCCGAAGGGCTTGCCGAGGGCGACGACCTGGCGCAGTTGAACGCGGAGTTGAGCGAGCTGCGCGACAAGCGCTACGGCGAGCACCCCGTCAAACAGGTCACCGACATGGGTTTTGCTGATCACGCTGCGCTGGAGGCGTCCTACGATGCCATCAAGGCCTTTCTCAACGGCTTCAAGAAGGAGGATCACGCCATCAGCGTCAATCTGCGTGCAGCGACCGGCAGCAAGGACCAGGTCGAGCTGGTCGGAACGCTCAAGGCCGCCCTCAAGCAGTTGCAGCACCCGGATGACGAGATCGCCCTGCGTCGCGGCTATGGAGTGAATGTCAGTACCCCGAACATCTCGGTGGAAAGCCTGGGAAATGGTCCTTGGCCCAGCGTTGTGGTCAGCGGTGGACGGCAGTACAACCTGAATGCCGAGCGCGGCGACAAGGGAGTGGTGCTCTATCTGCAACGCGAGGGGGCCGCTGCGGTCAGCGGCGGTGTCGGGGGTGGCAAGGACTTCTGGCCCGTGCTATTCGACGCAGACAACACCAAGATGGATATCGGCAACAACCGCGTGCTGACCCTCGCTGCGCGTCTGGGCGTGGATCTGAACGCCTCGGCCGGCATGATCCAGCGTGATGGCGTGGTGTTTACAGTGCCCGACGGCGAAATTGATGGGTTTGTCGACAGCCTGTTCAATGGTCGCTTGAACCCTCTGCAGATGATGAAAAAAGGCTTCGACCATGAAGTCCAGAAAGGCCTGCGCTGGAAATTCGACCTCAAGGTTGGCGCCTCGGCAGAGGGGCGTATTGGCCTGGGTATGACCGAAGACGGCAGCTCACCGCTGTCGGCCGCAGCACGGCTGGGGGTGGGCGGCACGGTGACGGTCAACCTGCTCAACTACAGTAGCGCCAACCTCGTTCAGAGCGGTAACGGCAACTCTACTCGCGACATCAGCGCCAATCGCCCGCGGGCCCTGAACAGCCTCGATGTTGCGGGAGCTGCACGTGCCCAGCTCAATGCCAACCAGATGCTGGGAGAGAGCTCCGTTTCCAAGGGCGTCGGGGCTGGGGTTGGCGTCACTGTGGCGGCGACGGTAGAGAACAAGACCAGCAAGCGCATCAGGTTCACGTTCAAGCAAGCCCAGCCGGTGAGCGCCACTCAGGTGCAGGAACTGTCGGTCAAGCTCGCCAAGGCTTTCAAGGACCCGCGTTCGCAGCAGGTGGTGTCCGCCCTGCCGGGCGGGGAGGCACTTGCGCAATTGCAGGACCTGAACCGGCATTTCGCCGACAAGCCCATGGACAACGACGAGCAGTACGTGGCCCTGCGGGCGCTCAAGCGGGCGAATGTCCAACAGCAGGCGGCCGAGGCCGGCCATAGCCTGTCGGACGGTGGGCGGTTTGAAAGTGCCTACACCAACCTGTCGCGCCTGGACGAACAAGGGGTGGTTTCCAGGATCATGGGGCTGGTCAATGCCCAGCATTCGCTCAGCAACGCCGAACGCGTTGCCGACCTGCTTGATAAGGATCCGCAACTCAAGACGTTGGTCAAGCAGATGCAGGCAAGCGCCGGAACGCTGGCCCGGGTTCGGCTGGAACTCAAGGACGAGGTGCAGGACCGTGTCGATCAGGAGTGCCGTGCTGGCACTCTGTCCCAGGAAGCGCTGGCGGCGCTACTCGGCGACCGTAACAACATGCGCATCAAGGCGATTGATCTGTTCCAGAGCGTCGACAAGGGCGAAAGCTTCAGTTCACCCCTGCCGGTTGTTGGCTACAACAGCAGCGCCTCGCTCAACATCAACAAGACCCTGGGCAAAATCAACTTCAGCTATGGCCGGGACCAGAACAAACCCCAGGGCTACGGGTTGATCGGCGAGCTGGCGCGGCCTTCACCGGAGTTCAAGGCCATGGTGGGTGCAATGAGCAAGGAAGGGCTGGCGTTCAAAGGCTGACAGCTGGTGGGTGATGGCGGCTTGCGCCATCGCCCGTAGGCCTGTCAGTTCAGGCGAGGAAGCTGCGCAACTGTGTGCGGGTTTCCCGCACCTGGGCGATGTAGCCGTTGACCAGGCTGCAAAACCCCTCGTCATCGAGTATCGACATTTCCCGCTGGGTGCACAGGCGTATATCGCCTTGGTCCAGCGCCAGCCAGCAACCGCGCAGCGCGGCGATAGCGAAGTTCATGCGCAGCAGCTGCTCTGGTTGATCCGGTCCGGGCTGCAAGGCCCCAAGCCGGCAATGCAGGATCAACTGGTCAGCGTGCTCGGGCACCTCGATGACCACTGCTTGATGACCATCGCGGTCGTACAGGGCACAGACACCATGCTGGAAGGAGAGGGTGGTGCCCAGCTGATTGCCAAGGCGAGTGATATAGCGCTCAAGGGTGGTGCTTGGGTTGCTCATCGGCGGTCGGTCTCTCTTGTAGTTGCCAACCGGAGGCTGGCTTGAGCAATGAGTGGCCAGTTGCCGGGAGCGGTTCCCTGGGGCGGTGGAAAAGAAAAACCCCTTGAGGTGGTTATCCTCAAGGGGTTCGGTGTGCATCAGGGCCGTTGGCCCCTGCTTCCTGCTTAGACGTTGAAGCGGAAGTGCATCACATCGCCGTCTTTGACGATGTAGTCCTTGCCTTCCAGGCGCCATTTACCGGCTTCCTTCGCACCGCTCTCACCCTTGTACTGGATGAAGTCGTCATAGGCGACCACTTCGGCACGGATGAAGCCTTTCTCGAAGTCGGTGTGGATCACGCCAGCAGCCTGTGGCGCGGTAGCGCCGACGCGCACGGTCCAGGCACGGACTTCTTCAACACCGGCGGTGAAGTAGGTCTGCAGGTGCAGCATCTCGTAACCGGCACGGATCACACGGTTCAGGCCAGGCTCTTCAAGGCCCAGGGCCTCCAGGAACATGTCCTTCTCTTCGCCGTCATCGAGCTCGGCAATCTCGGCTTCGATCTTGTTGCACACCGGCACCACGACGGCACCTTCTTCTTCGGCAATGGCCTTGACCACGTCCAGCAGCGGGTTGTTTTCGAACCCGTCTTCGGCAACGTTGGCGATGTACATGACCGGCTTGGTGGTCAGCAAGTGGAAGCCACGAATCACGGCTTTTTCGTCCGTGCTCATGTTCTTCATCAGGCTGCGCGCTGGTTTGCCTTCGGTGAAGTGGGCAATCAGCTGTTCCAGCAGGCCTTTTTGGACGACGGCGTCTTTGTCGCCGCCCTTGGCGTTACGTGCAACCTTCTGCAGTTGCTTCTCGCAGCTGTCGAGGTCGGCGAAGATCAGCTCGAGGTCGATGATCTCGATGTCGCGCTTGGGGTCGACGCTGTTGGAGACGTGAATCACGTTCTCGTCTTCGAAACAGCGGACCACGTGGGCGATGGCATCGGTTTCACGGATGTTGGCCAGGAACTTGTTGCCCAGGCCTTCACCTTTCGACGCACCGGCCACCAGGCCTGCGATGTCGACGAATTCCATGGTGGTCGGCAGGATGCGCTTAGGGTTGACGATGGCCGCCAACGCAGCAAGGCGCGGATCCGGCATCGGCACGATGCCGCTGTTCGGCTCGATGGTGCAGAAGGGGAAGTTCTCTGCCGCGATACCGGATTTGGTCAAAGCGTTGAACAGGGTGGACTTGCCGACGTTGGGCAGGCCGACGATGCCGCAATTGAAACCCATGGTGAATCCCTCTTCGTGGAGTCAGGCCTTTTGGCTGTGCAGCTCTCTCATCGCACGCGTCCAATCACCGGCGAGGATGTCCGGCAGCACGCCGAGGGCAAAATCGATACTGGCGTCCAGCTTTTCCTGCTCGGCGCGTGGCGCCTTGCCGAGGACGAAACCGGAGACCCTGCTGCTGTCACCCGGGTGGCCAATGCCAAGCCGCAGACGGTGAAAGTCGTTGTTGTTGCCGAGCTGCGCAATGATGTCGCGCAGACCGTTGTGCCCACCATGGCCGCCACCTTTTTTGAGCTTGGCGACGCCGGGAGGCAGGTCGAGTTCGTCGTGCGCCACCAAAATGGCATCTGGCGGGATACGGAAAAAGTTCGCCAGTGCAGCAACGGCTTGACCGCTGTGGTTCATGAAGGTGGTCGGGATCAACAGACGGACGTCGTTGCCCTGATGGCTGAATTTTGCCGTCAGGCCGAAATATTTGCGGTCAGCAGTCAGGTTGACTCGCTGCGCGCTGGCAATGCGTTCTACGAAAAGAGCCCCTGCGTTATGCCGGGTCTGTTCGTATTCGGGGCCGGGGTTTCCCAGGCCGACGATCAGTTGGATGGCGGTCACGTCAGGGGCTCTTCCTTGGTGTTGTGAGGCCACAGTGCATGCACTGTGGCCTCGGGCAACGCCAGCAGCTGAGTAAGATTACTCGGCGGCTTCTGGGGCTACGCGTGGAGCGTGAACGTTGGCAACTGCCTTGTCATCACCGTGCGCCAGGGCAACGAACTCAACGCCTTTAGGGGCTTTGAGGTCCGACAGGTGAATGATCGCGCCGACTTCGGCGTTAGCCAGGTCAACTTCGATGAACTCAGGCAGGTCTTTGGCTTCGCAGGAAACTTCGATCTCAGCCACTACGTGGGAGATTTCGCCGCCTTTCTTGATCGGTGCTTCTTCATTGATGAAGTGAACCGGAACTTTGGCGGTCAGTTTCTGGCCAGCAACAACGCGAACGAAGTCAGCGTGCATGATGAACTGCTTGGCTGGGTGACGTTGCATAGCTTTGACAACGACGTTTTCTTTCTTGCCGTCGACGTTCAGCTCGATAACGTGGCTGTAGGCAGCTTCGTTTTCGAACAGCTTGGCAACTTCTTTAGCCAGCATCATGATGGAAGCTGGTTCTTTGTCGCCACCGTAAACAACGGCAGGGACTTGGGCGGCGAGACGACGCAGGCGGCGGCTCGCACCTTTCCCCAGGTCGGTACGCGCTTGGGCGTTCAGGATGAAATCAGTCATTTTGTATCTCCAAAATAGCCAGCACCCGAGTGGCGTTTGCGACCAGCGCCAAACGGGGTGGGCAAAAAAGCCCCGCCCCAACAGGTGTGTTGGGGCGGGGCGCTTTTCGTCAACGTGTGGTCTGCGAGGGCAGGGCCCTCAGCGGAACATCGCGCTGATCGATTCTTCATTGCTGATGCGGCGAACCGCTTCGGCAACTACCGGTGCAATATCCAGTTGACGGATACGCGCACAGGCTTGTGCGGCTGCGGACAGCGGGATGGTGTTAGTCACCACCAGCTCGTCCAGCACGGAGTTCTCGATATTCTCGATCGCCCGACCCGACAGGACAGGGTGCGTGCAGTAGGCGTAAACCTTGGCAGCGCCGTGTTCTTTCAGGGCCTTGGCCGCGTGGCACAGGGTGCCGGCGGTGTCGACCATGTCGTCGACGAGAATACAGGTACGTCCTTCGACGTCGCCGATGATATGCATCACTTCGGAGTGATTAGCCTTCTCGCGGCGTTTGTCGATAATGCCCAGATCGACGCCCAGGGACTTGGCAACAGCACGTGCACGCACGACACCGCCGATGTCCGGGGAAACGATCATGAGATTTTCGAAACGCTGGTCTTCGATGTCATCCACCAAAACGGGGGAGCCGTAGATGTTATCTACTGGAATGTCGAAGAACCCCTGGATCTGGTCAGCGTGCAGGTCAACCGTGAGAACACGGTCGATCCCGACGACGGTGAGCATGTCAGCAACCACTTTGGCGCTGATAGCAACACGCGCCGAACGCGGACGGCGATCTTGGCGGGCATATCCGAAGTAAGGAATCACGGCAGTGATTCGTGACGCTGAGGAGCGGCGGAAGGCATCGGCCATCACTACCAGTTCCATCAGATTGTCGTTGGTTGGCGCGCAAGTCGGCTGAATGATAAAGACGTCTTTACCGCGGACGTTTTCATTAATCTCAGTGCTGATTTCGCCGTCGGAGAACTTACCAACAGAGACATCACCCAATGGGATATGCAGCTGACGCACGACGCGCCGAGCGAGATCGGGGTTAGCGTTCCCCGTAAAGACCATCATCTTGGACACGCGCAGTACCTGAAGGCTGAGGGTATACCTGGATGAGTATAAGGAAAATGGCAGGGGCGGCTGGATTCGAACCAACGCATGGCAGGATCAAAACCTGCTGCCTTACCGCTTGGCGACGCCCCTGTATTTGTTGCTGCGAGTACCTGGTACTCGATTCCTAGTGCAGACCTTGTAACGTGCGATGCAACATCGAAACATTGCTTCCCTTTGCTACAAACCCTGTTTGGGTCTCTGCAAGAAGGGCCAAAACTTTAACAGCTTCAGCTTTGCTTGGGAAGGCCCCAAACACACAACTTCCAGTTCCGGTTAGCCTAGCTTCCGTGAATTTACTAAGTAAATTCAGTGAGTTACGTACTTCTGGGTAACTCCGCTCTACTACCGGTTGGCAGTCATTACGACTGTTTCCCTTGGGAACGGGGCGCATCTTAAGGGGCAAAGAATTACGTGTCAACTCTGGGTGTGAAAAAATTTCTGCTGTGCTAACAAATACTTGCGGGACCAGCACGACATACCAGGGTTCTTCGGGGTTGGCAGGGGTGAGGATTTCACCGACGCCTTCGGCAAATGCCGCGTGACCACGCACGAATACCGGCACATCGGCACCCAGGCTCAGGCCCAGTTCGGCGAGCTGGTCTTCGCTGCATGCGGTTTGCCACAAATGATTGAGGCCGAGCAGGGTGGTGGCCGCATCGGAACTGCCGCCGCCAATGCCGCCGCCCATGGGCAGCACCTTCTTCAGCCAGATGTCCGCGCCCTGCTTGCTGCCGCTCAGGGCTTGCAGCTTGCGCGCCGCCTTGACGATCAGGTTGCTCTCGTGAGGGACGTTTTCGATCTCGCTGTGCAGGCAGATCTGGCCGTCGTCGCGCGCGGCGAAGGTCAACTCGTCGGCGTAATCGAGAAACTGGAACAGGGTTTCCAGCTCGTGATAACCGTCGGCACGCCGCCCGAGGATGTGCAGCATCAGGTTCAGCTTGGCCGGAGCGGGCAGGGTCAAGCGGGGCATGTCAGTGCCCCAGCTGGCGTGGCTGCCAGTCCTTGACCACCAGGGTCACGTCGAGGTTCTGGCCGTGCAGCTTGATGCGCTCGGGCAGCCAATAGCCGTTCTGCTGGGTGTAGCTGAGGTATTGCACGTCCCAGCCATCTTGCTTCAAGCGCGCCAGGCGGCTGTCTCCGTCCAGGGTCAACTGGCTCTTGCTGTCTGGTGCGGGTAAGCCGCGGACCCACCACACCAGGTGCGAAATCGGCAGTTCCCAGCCCAGCTGTTCCGCCAGCAACGCTTCCGGGTTCTGCGACTCGAAGCGTCCCTGGTTGGCGACTTCCAGCACCACATGGCCCGGTCGACCGGTCAGGCGGGCAGCGCCACGGCCCAGCGGGCCGGACAGGCGAATGTCGTAGTAGTCCTGGCGTTGCAGCCAGAACAGGGTGCCGCTGCCGGAGTCCTGCGGGGCACGGATGCCGACCTTGCCGCTGATCTGCCAGCCATCGAGGGTGCTCAGCTGTTCTTTATGGGCACGCCAGCCTTGCTGGTTGCCCTCGCCCTGAAGGGCTTCGCGGGAACCGAAACCGGCACAGCCGGCGAGCAGGGCAACAAGGCAGAAGGTGATGCAGTGGCGCAAAAACATGGCTTATAGAGTCTCGGATCCGGTCAGGCGCAGGACGGTCTTGCGCACGATTGGGCTGTCAGGCTGGTTTTCGAAGGACTTGGCCCAGACATGGCGAGCTTCACGGCGCTTGCCGTTGGCCCAGAGTACTTCACCGTAGTGGGCGCCGACTTCATGGTCGGGGAAGCGCTCGAAGGCCTGGCGCAGCAGGCGCTCAGCTTCGTCGAGGTTACCCAGGCGATAGTTGACCCAGCCCAGGCTGTCGAGCACGGCAGGGTCTTCCGGGTTGAGCGCGAGGGCTTTTTCGATCAGGCCCTTGGCTTCGGCATAACGCGTGGTGCGGTCGGCCAGGGTGTAGCCCAGGGCATTCAGCGCCATGGCGTTTTCCGGCTCGCGGGTAAGGATGGCGCGCAGGTCCTTCTCCATCTGCGCCAGGTCGTCACGTTTTTCGGCGAGCATGGCGCGGGTATAGAGCAGGTTGAGGTCGTCCGGGTATTGCTTGATCGCCTGCTGCAAGACCTGCGTAGCCTGGGCATCCTTGTCGTTGTTGCCCAGTGTTTCGGCTTCGATCAGGTACAGCTGGATGGCGTAGTCCGGTTGCGCTTCGCGTGCTTCGGCGAGGCGGCGCGAGGCTTCCGGGGCACGCCCGTTGGCGATCAGGATATCGGCTTGGCGCAGTTGGGCGGGCAGGTAGTCGTTGCCAGGGCCGACCTGGGCGTATTCGGCCAGTGCGCCTTCAGGGTCGTTGCGCTCTTCATGGATGCGGCCCAGGTTCAGGTGCGCGGCATCGACATGGCTGTCGCGGGCGATCAGCTCTTCGAGGTAGCTGTTGGCTTCATCGAAGGCCTTGGCTTCCAGGCTGACCAGGGCCAGCGAATAGCGCAGCTCGTCGTCTTCCGGGTATTGCTGGAGCAGGCTGGCGAATTCGGCCTTGGCGTCGTCGATGCGGTCCTGTTCGACCAGCATGCGCGCGTAGGTCAGGCGCAGACGCTTGTCATCGGGGTAGCGGGCGATGGTTTTGCGCAGCAGCGGCAGTGCTTCCGGGCCACGGTCGAGGCTTTGCAGCAGACGGGCCTGGAGCAGCACCGGGGCCACCTCGCCATCTTGCGGCGGATGCGCCTCAAGCAGGGCCAGGGCTTCTTCGGACTTGCCATCCTGTTGCAGCAGCAGGGCCTTGCCGAACACCAGTTGGCCATTGTCGGGGAACTTGCGCAGCAGGCGGTCGAAACTTTGCAGCAGGCCGTCGCGGGTTTCCTGGTCGGTTTCGGCGGCAGACAGCGCGAGGAAGTCGAAATGCGTGTCGCCCTTGCCCAGCAGCACCTTCTCCATATAGACCATGGCGTCGTCATAGCGACCGCTGCGGGCCAGCTGGATGGCGGCGGCGCGTTGTGCGTCGAGGCTCTGCGGGTCGTTCCTGGCCCAGGTCAAGGCTGCTTCCAGGGCGGCCTGATCGGCGCCCAGGTATTCGGCAATGCGGAAGGCGCGCTCGGAAATGCCTGGGTCCTGGGTCTTCTGCGCCTGGTCGAGGTAGTTGTCCAGGGCGATGTCGAAGCGATTGCGCTGCCCGGCGAGTTCGGCGGTCAGCAGGCTGTAGATGGTGTCCTGGCGGAACGATCCGTAGACGATCGGCTTGGCTTCGACGGCCGCTGCGGCGTCTTCGGCAGGCGCCGTGGCGTCACGGGCGCCGGGGCCCAGCGTCTGGCAACCCTGGAGCAGGGCAACGGCAAGGAACAACGCGGAAGATCTATTCATATAGGGGATTTGAGCGACTAACCTGCGGTCGGGTCATCATGACACAAGCGACATGGCAAACCCATGGTTGATAGGCCATTTGGATACTGACTATAGAGACAATAACGAGCGGTGGTTGTTCTCTCTACGGCGAAGTAGGACAATTATCGGCTTCACGTCACAATCAGCGACCTTGAATGGCCTTTCTTGCCCTCGGTATCAACCATAAGACTGCCTCGGTAGACGTACGCGAGCGCGTGGCGTTTACCCCAGAGCAGTTGGTGGAAGCCTTGCAGCAGCTCTGTCGACTGACCGCCAGCCGCGAGGCTGCGATCCTTTCGACCTGCAACCGCAGTGAACTGTACATTGAGCAGGACCACCTGGAAGCCGACGCCGTATTGCGTTGGCTGGCCGACTATCACCGCTTGAGTGTGGATGAACTGCGCGCGAGCGCTTATGTCCACGAAGACGACGCCGCCGTGCGGCACATGATGCGGGTGGCCTCCGGGCTCGACTCGCTGGTGCTGGGTGAGCCGCAGATCCTCGGCCAGATGAAGTCGGCCTATGCCGTGGCCCGCGAGGCCGGCACCGTGGGCCCGCTGCTCGGGCGCCTGTTCCAGGCGACTTTCAGCGCCGCCAAGCAGGTGCGCACGGACACCGCCATCGGTGAAAACCCGGTGTCGGTGGCCTTTGCCGCGGTGAGCCTGGCCAAGCAGATCTTCAGCGACCTGGGCCGCAGCCAGGCCCTGTTGATCGGCGCCGGCGAGACCATCACCCTGGTGGCCCGGCACCTGCACGAGCAGGGGGTGCGGCGCATCGTGGTGGCCAACCGTACGCTGGAGCGGGCGAGTACCCTCGCTGCACAGTTCGGTGCCCACGCCGTGCTGCTGGCCGATATTCCGCAGGAGCTGGTCAACAGCGACATCGTGATCAGCTCCACCGCCAGCCAGTTGCCGATCCTTGGCAAGGGCGCAGTGGAAAGCGCGCTGAAGCTGCGCCGGCACAAGCCGATCTTCATGGTCGACATCGCCGTCCCGCGGGATATCGAGCCGGAAGTCGGCGAGCTGGATGATGTGTACCTGTATACCGTCGACGACCTGCACGATGTGGTTGCCGAAAACCTCAAGAGCCGTCAGGGTGCTGCCCAGGCGGCCGAAGAGCTGGTCACCGCCGGCGCCGATGAGTTCATGGCGCGCCTGCGCGAGCTGGCCGCAGTCGATGTGCTCAAGGCCTACCGCCAGCAAAGCGAGCGCCTGCGTGACGAAGAATTGCAAAAGGCCCAACGCCTGCTGGCCAATGGCGGCAACGCCGAGGACGTGCTGGTGCAGTTGGCGCGTGGCCTGACCAACAAACTGTTGCACGCCCCAAGCGTGCAACTGAAAAAGCTCTCTGCCGAAGGCCGCCTCGATGCGTTGGCCATGGCCCAGGAACTCTTTGCCCTCAACGAGGGCTCCACGGATAAACCCCCGCAATGAAAGCGTCGCTGCTCAATAAACTGGACACGCTCCAGGATCGCTTCGAGGAACTGACGGCCCTGCTCGGTGATGCCGAGGTCATTTCCGACCAGACCCGCTTCCGTGCCTATTCGCGTGAATACGCTGAAGTCGAGCCGGTGGCAGAAACCTATAGGCAGTGGCGCGCGGTGCAGGCCGACCTGGAGGAAGCCCAGGCGCTGCTCAAGGACAACGACCCCGACATGCGCGAAATGGCCGTGGACGCCGTCCGCGAAGCCAAGGAGCGGATCGCGGCGCTGGAGGGCGAGCTGCAACGCATGCTGCTGCCCAAGGACCCGAACGATGGGCGCAACGTGTTCCTCGAAATCCGTGCCGGTACCGGTGGCGACGAGGCGGCGATCTTCTCCGGCGACTTGTTCCGCATGTACTCGCGCTACGCCGAGAGACGCGGCTGGCGCCTGGAGATTCTCTCCGAGAACGAAGGCGAGCATGGCGGCTACAAAGAGATCATTGCCCGCGTCGAGGGCGATCATGTCTATGGCAAGCTCAAATTCGAGTCCGGTGCGCACCGCGTTCAGCGGGTGCCGGAAACCGAGTCCCAGGGCCGTATCCATACTTCGGCGTGCACCGTCGCGGTGCTGCCTGAGCCGGATGAACAGGCGGCAATCGAGATCAACCCGGCCGATTTGCGCGTGGATACCTACCGCTCTTCCGGTGCGGGCGGCCAGCACGTGAACAAGACCGACTCGGCGATCCGCATCACCCACTTGCCGACCGGCATCGTGGTGGAGTGCCAGGAAGAACGTTCCCAGCACAAGAACCGGGCCCGGGCGATGTCCTGGCTGTCGGCCAAGCTCAACGACATGCAGACCAGTGCCGCGCAGAACGCGATTGCCAGCGAGCGCAAGCTGCTGGTCGGCTCGGGTGACCGCTCCGAGCGGATTCGCACCTATAACTATCCACAGGGCCGGGTGACCGATCACCGCATCAACCTGACCCTGTATTCCCTGGACGAAGTCCTGGCCGGTGGCGTCGACGCGGTGATCGAACCGCTGCTGACCGAATACCAGGCTGACCAACTGGCTGCACTGGGTGAATAAATGACCATCATTGCCAGCTTGCTTCGCGGTGCGCAGCTGCCCGATTCACCTACGGCGCGCCTGGATACCGAATTGCTTCTGGCTGCGGCCATCGGCAAGTCGCGCAGCTACCTGCACACCTGGCCTGAGCGCATCGTCACCAGCGAAGCGGCGCAGACCTTTGCCGAATACCTGCAGCGTCGTCGTGCCGGTGAGCCGGTGGCCTACATTCTTGGGCAACAGGGGTTCTGGAACCTCGACCTGGAAGTGGCGCCGCACACGCTGATCCCGCGCCCGGACACCGAGCTGCTGGTGGAGACCGCGTTGGCCCTGTTGCCCGCAACCCCGATGCGCGTGCTCGACCTGGGCACCGGCACGGGGGCCATTGCCCTGGCCCTGGCCAGCGAGCGACGCGGCTGGAAGGTTACGGCGGTAGACCGCGTGCTGGAAGCCGTGGCCCTGGCCGAGCGCAACCGCCAGCGCCTGCAACTGGACAATGTCACGGTGTTGAACAGCCACTGGTTCAGCGCCCTGCAAGGCCAGCAGTTCGAGCTGATCATCAGCAACCCGCCGTACATTGCCGCCGAAGACCCTCACCTGGTGGCCGGCGATGTGCGTTTCGAGCCGAGCAGCGCGCTGGTCGCAGGCCCGGACGGGCTCGACGACCTGCGCCAGATCATCACCCAGGCGCCGCAGCATCTGCTGCCCGGTGGCTGGTTGCTGCTGGAGCATGGTTACGACCAGGCCGCCGCCGTGCGCGAGTTGCTGGCTCAACATCACTTCGAGCAGATCGAAAGCCGCCAGGACCTGGGTGGTCATGAGCGCATTACCTTGGGGCGCCTCTCGTGCTAAGTGATCAGGAGCTGTTGCGCTACAGTCGCCAGGTGCTTTTGTCGCAAGTCGATATCGATGGCCAGTTGCGCCTCAAACATAGCCGCGCGCTGATCATCGGCCTGGGCGGGCTCGGCTCGCCAGTGGCCTTGTACCTGGCGGCCGCCGGTGTCGGCGAGCTGCACCTGGCGGACTTCGACACGGTCGACCTGACCAACCTGCAACGCCAGGTCATGCATGACACGGCGTCGGTGGGCTTGAGCAAGGTCGACTCGGCGTTGCAGCGCTTGCAGGCGATCAACCCGGAGATCACCCTGGTTCCGCATCGCCAGGCGTTGGATGAAGATTCATTGGCGGCAGCGGTAGCTGCTGTCGATCTGGTACTCGACTGTTCCGACAATTTCACCACCCGCGAAGCGGTGAACGCCGCCTGTGTTGCCGCCGGCAAGCCATTGGTGAGCGGGGCAGCCATTCGCCTGGAAGGCCAGCTGTCGGTGTTCGACCCGCGTCGCCCGGAAAGCCCTTGTTACCACTGCCTCTACGGGCATGGCAGCGAAGCTGAGCTCACCTGCAGCGAGGCTGGCGTAGTCGGTCCGCTGGTTGGCCTGATCGGTAGCCTGCAAGCCCTGGAAGCGCTGAAGCTGTTGGCTGGTTTCGGTGAACCACTGGTGGGTCGCCTGCTGCTGGTGGATGCCTTGGGCACCCGCTTCCGCGAGCTGCGCGTCAAGCGTGATCCCGGTTGTGCCGTGTGCGGGAAGGCCCATGCCTGAGGCCGGCGCCGCGCCGATCGGCGTGTTCGACTCCGGTGTCGGCGGGCTGTCGGTGCTGGCCGAAATTGCCCGCCTGCTGCCCAACGAATCGCTGCTCTACGTCGCGGACTGCGGGCATATCCCCTACGGCGAGAAGTCGCCGGAATTCATTCGCGAGCGCTGCCGGGCGGTGGCGCAGTTTTTCCGTGAGCAGGGCGCCAAGGCGATGGTCCTGGCTTGCAACACCGCTACCGTTGCGGCGGTGGCCGATTTGCGCGAGCGGTATCCGGAGTGGCCGCTGGTAGGCATGGAGCCGGCGGTCAAGCCTGCAGCTGCCGCCACGCGCAGTGGCGTTGTCGGCGTGCTGGCCACCACCGGGACCTTGCAAAGCGCCAAGTTTGCGGCATTGCTCGACCGCTTTGCCAATGATGTTCGGGTGATCACTCAGCCTTGCCCCGGGCTGGTCGAACTGATCGAGGCCGGTGACCTCAGCAGCCCCGTCTTGCGCGAGTTGCTGCAGGGCTATGTTGATCCATTGCTGGCGGCAGGCTGCGATACGCTCATCCTCGGCTGTACGCATTACCCGTTCCTGAAGCCGTTGCTGGCTGAAATGATCCCCCCCAGCGTCGCTCTCATCGACACCGGCGCGGCGGTTGCTCGTCAGCTGAAACGCCTGCTTCTTGAGCGCGAGCTGCTGGCTGCAGGGCCGGCGCAGCCGGCGCAATTCTGGACCAGTGCCAGCCCCGAACATTTGCGAAACATCCTGCCTTTGTTGTGGAGTAGTTCCGACAATGTGCGTAGTTTCGAGCGGTGAAAAAAGCGTGAAAAAAAACGCTGACCCACGCTGAACCTTCGTAGCACTGCCGATTTCTACTATTTTGTCTGATGAGACAAAAAACCAACAAATCAGTAAGAAAAGGGATGTTTCTCATGAAGAAACTGCTTTGCTTGGCTGCGATTGCGGCCGTCACCCTGGGGCAATCCTTTACCGCAAACGCCGCTGACCTGTCCTTCTCGGTAGGCCAGACGAGCGATTCGACCATGGTCTATCGCCTGGGCCTGCAGTCGCACTGGGACACTAGCTGGTTGCAGACCAGTGTGGGGCGTCTGACCGGTTATTGGGATGGGGGTTACACCTACTGGGTCGGCGACAAGACGGCCAGCAACAACAGCCTGTCGTTCGCTCCCGTGTTCGTCTACGAGTTCGCCGGGGACTCGGTCAAACCCTATATCGAAGCGGGTATTGGCGTCGCAGCGTTCTCCAGCACCGAACTTGAAAGCAACAAGCTTGGCTCCTCGTTCCAGTTCGAGGACCGTATCGGTTTCGGCCTGCGCTTTGCCGGTGGGCATGAGCTCGGCGTACGGGCGATCCACTATTCCAACGCAGGCCTGCAATCACCGAATGACGGTGTCGAGGCCTACTCGCTGAACTACCGCATGCCGCTCTAACCGCTTTGGGCGAGCCCTGCGCAGGCAGGGCTCATGCCTTGCGGGGCAATGGCCAGAGCGCGTTGGGCGCGAGGGTTTCCAGCACCAGGTTGTGCGGGCGTTGTGGCAGGCGTTCGAGCAGGCTTTGCGCAGCGTCTTCGGCGCTCCAGGCCTGAGGCATGGCCAGCACCGGAGTGACAGGGCGTTTCTGGGTTTGCGGTGCAGCCAGGATCAAGTCGATACCGTGTGCGAACAGCGTCCCGCGAGCCTCGCTGAACAATTGCAGCAAGCTGTTTTCGGGCGTGGCCGGTTGGCTGGGCTCATACACTTGCGCGGCGGTGTAGCTGCTGACCACGCCCAATACGCAAGGGGCCTGGCCCTTCTGCAGCAGCGCGAATGCCAGGTTCAGGCTATTTGCCGAAGCCTGGATATTGCTCTCGATCATCGACTGGAACAGTGAGGTCTTCACCTGCGCAGCATTCAGGTAGTCACAGGTACCGGCATTGATGATCAGCAGGTCCAAGGTGCCCCAGCGTTCAAGCAGGGTCTTTTGCGCACTGGCTGCTTGAGCAGCATCACTCAGGTTTTCGTGCAGCAAAAGCAATTGTCCGGGGAACTGTGCAGCCAGCTCATCGTGGTTTGGCAGTTGCCGCCCACTGATGGCCACCTCGCAGCCTCGGCTCAGTAATTGTAGGGCCATGGCAAGGCTAAGGCCCTCGCTGGCACCTGTGATCCAAATGCGTTCCGGTTGTTTACTGCGCACCTTCATTCACTTCTTGAGAGTTGCGTTTAGGTAACTGTTTGAACGCTTCCAATGCGCGTTGACGACTACGGCTCAAGTCTATGATCGCTTGTGGATAGCCGTCCACTGCAAAAAGGCCTGCTGGCTGATGAATCGCCTTGTCGTCCAGCGCTTTCAGCTCGGGCAGCCAGCGCCGCAGGAAGCGGCCCTGGCCATCGAAGCGTGCGGATTGGCTCACCGGGTTGAAGATGCGGAAGTACGGCGCGGCATCGGTGCCGGTGGATGCGCTCCACTGCCAGCCGCCGTTGTTGGCGGCCAGATCGCCATCGATCAAGTGGCGCATGAAGAAGCGCTCCCCCTCGCGCCAGTCGATCAGCAGGTTCTTGGTGAGGAACATCGCAACAACCATGCGCAGGCGATTGTGCATCCAGCCGGTGGCCAGCAATTGGCGCATGGCGGCGTCAATGATCGGTATGCCGGTGCGGCCTTGCTGCCAGGCAGCAAGGTCCTCGGGCGCATCACGCCAGGGCAGGGCTTCGGTTTCCGTGCGGAAGGCGCGGTGGCGGGAAACCCGTGGGTAGCCCACCAGAATGTGCTTGTAGAACTCCCGCCAGAGCAATTCGTTGATCCAGCTGACCAGGCCAGGGTTGCCACTGGCGAACTCGCCCTGGTTGCTGAACAGCGCGGCATGCAGGCACTGACGCGGGGACAGCACGCCCGCCGCCAGGTAAGGCGAGAGCTGGCTGGTGCCTTCAATCGCTGGCAGGTCGCGCTGCTCGGGGTAGTCCTCGGCCCGCTCATCGATGAAGCGGGTCAGCCGCTCATGCGCTTCGGCTTCGCCTGCTGGCCAGAGGTCGCGCAGTGATTGCGCCGGTGGCGCGAAGCCGTCGATCTGTTCCGGCACCGGGTCTGCGGCCACCTGCAACGGCTGTTGCACTGCCGGCAACGCCACCAGGGGCGGCGAGCTGTAGTGCAGGCGGTCATAGCAGACTTTGCGGAACTGGCTGAACACCTGGAAATAGCCACCGCTGCGGGTCAGGATACTGCCCGGCTGGAACAGCAACTGGTCGAGATGGCTGTGCACCTCGATAGCGTTCCGTTCCAGGCATTCGCGTACCTGATGGTCGCGGCGCTGCTCGTGAACACCATATTCCTCATTCAGGTGCAGGGCCTGCACCTGGTGCTCCTGGCACAGCTGCAGCAGTACCTGGGCAGCATCGTCCCAGTGCGTTGCATGGCGCACCAGCAGCGGGATATTCAGGGTCGCCAGGCGATGGCTGAGGGTGCCGAGGTTGCGCAGCCAGAAGTCGACCTTGCTCGGGGCGTCGTCATGGGCTTGCCACTGGCCTGGGCTGGCCAGCCACACGGCAAGCGTCGGCCCGCGCTCGCAGGCGGCGGCGAGGGCGGTGTTGTCGTGAATGCGCAGGTCGCTGCGCAACCAGATCAATTGCATGGTGCGGCTCTCTATAGGGTGGAGCGTGTCAGTACATGCCGACTGGCCGATAGCGGCGAGTCCAGCAAATGCAATGGGTTGGGTGCTGCTTCCAGTGCCTGCCTATATAGGCTGACCACACTGCCAAACAGGAGTTTCGGCACCTTGACCGATGTCAGTCCGCGTTGCAGTTCGCCGATGTCCACGGCAGCGTTCAGGCTGATGAGCAGGGCCCGTGCGCCAAGCCGCTCGATGGCCGACGCCAGCTGGCGGGGTGGGAGTGGCCAGTCGAATACCTCAACGCCTGCACCGCTGTCACTGATCAGCCATGCGCATAGCCAAAGCTGGGCATCGAACAACAGGTTCGAGCCGTTGATCAGCAGGATGGGCGGCTCAGGCAACTGGCGATTGTTGTGGTAGATGCGGCTGCCCAGCTTGCTGCGCAGCCAGGAGTGAAAAAACACTTGCTCCATCTGCGCGCTCGGGTGGCGCTGCCAGCGCAGTTCCAGTTCGGCGAGCAGTGGCAGCATCAGGTGCTCGCACAGCGTGGTCGCCGGGTACAACGCCATGGCCTGGTTGAACAGTTGGTCAAGGCGCCGCTCGGCCAGCAGTTCGATGCAGTCGACCAGGCGCGCGCGCAAGGTCTGCCACTCATCGTCGGCGGGGGTATCGCGCGCGGCGGCACTGTCCAGCAGCGGCTTGACCTGGCCCACGGCCACGCCCCGGTCGAGCCAGTGCAGGATCTGGCGGATCCGCAGGACATGCTCCGGGCTGTACAGTCGATGGCCCTTGCTGGTGCGCTGCGGCACGATCAGCCCATAGCGACGTTCCCAGGCGCGCAGCGTGACCGGATTGACCCCGGTCAGGCGGGTGACCTCGCGGATGGGCAACAGCTCGGTTTCAGATGGCATTGCGCAGGCTCAGGTTTTCCGGGTGCGGTTGCAGGTAGACCTGCTGCGCCAAGTAGGGATCAGGGTGGTGGCGCAGGTGATGCTTGAGCAGGGTCAGCGGGACCACCAGTGGCACCACGCCGGCCTGGTATTGCTCGATCACTGCGCGAATCTCCTGTTTGTCCTGCGGGTCCAGCGCATTGCGCAGGTAGCCGCTCAGGTGCAGCAACACATTGCCATGGGTGCCACGGCTGGCGCAGCGCGTCAGGGCTTTCATCAACTGGCTGAAGTATTGCGGCCCTATCACTTCGGGGTCGTCGTCGCGGCGCAGGCTGCCGATCAGCTTGCCGAGCACCTTGTACTGGTGCGGGTTGTGCGCCATCAACTGGTATTTATAGCGGGAATGGAAGCGTATCAGCGCGTTGCGACTGAGCCCGCCGGCGCGCAGCGCCTGCCAGTCGGCATAGGCAAACACGCGGGTAATGAAGTTCTCGCGCAGCACCGGGTCGCACAGGCGGCCTTCCTCTTCCACCGGCAGATCCGGTTGCGAGGCGCAGAAGTGTGCGGCATACAGCCCGCGCCCACCTTCGGCGGCAGGGTAGCCGTTGGCCTGGTAGACCTTGACCCGCTCCAGTCCACAGGACGGTGATTTCTGCATGAAGATATAGCCGCAGATACCCTGCAGTTCACCGGCCATTTGCCTGCCATAGGCGCTGAGCGCTGCGGATACATCGAGGTCGGGATCGCGGCTGCCGACCGCGCGCGGTGCTTGCGGGTCGCCGATCAGGCGAATGGCGGCACGCGGGATGCCCAGGCCGATGGCTACTTCCGGGCATACGCTGATGAAGTCGAAATGTTCCGCGAGCACTTCGGTGCACAGGCGTGAGACTTTGTGTCCGCCGTTGTAGCGGACCGCTTCGCCTGCCAGGCAGGCGCTGATGGCGATGCGGGGTTTGCACTGGGCCATGGGAACGCTCGACTGATATCTATACAGAATTAATAACTTGTACAGCTTTGCTCAATCATAGGGAACATGCTGTACAAGTCAAATTATCTGTATAACTTTTATCGAGGCGCTGTGGTCAATTCAGGTGCTCAAGCAGCCGTCGTGCCGCTTCCTGGCCGCTGAGCCAGGCACCTTCAACCCGTCCCGACAGGCACCAGTCGCCGCAGGCATACAAGCCCAGGTCCGCGTCGGCCAGGGTGCCCCATTCGTGGTTGGTCGCCGGGCGGGCGTACAGCCAGCGGTGGGCGAGCGAGAAGCTCGGCGCGGGCACCACGCAACCGACCAGCTCGGCAAAGTCGCCCAGCAGCTTCTCGATCACGGCTTCCTTGGACAGGTCGATGTGCTGTTTGCTCCACGCGGAGGTGGCATGCAGTACCCAGGTATCGAGGTGTTCGTCACGCCCCGGCTTGCTGCGGTTGCGGGCCAGCCAGTCGAGTGCGCTGTCTTGCACGAAACAGCCCTGCATCTGGGTGTCCAGCGGGGTTTCAAAGCCCAGGGCAATCGCCCAGGTGGGTTCCATCTGCACGCCAGCCGCCACCGCCGCAAGCTTGGGCGCCGCCGCCAGCAACTGCGTAGCCTGGGGGGCCGGCACGGCAATGATTACCTGGCTGAACGGGCCGTGGCTGCAGCCATCGGTGTCTTGCAGGTGCCAGTACTTCTGGCCCCGGTAGACTTCGGCGATACGGCAACTGAAGTTCACCGTGAGGTCCTTGAGCAGGCCGCGGGTAATCGCGCTCATGCGCGGTGCGCCTACCCAGCGGGTCTGTTCATCGGGGGAGGGGGTGAGTTGCCCGTCGCGGTAGTTGTAGAGCTGCGGCTTCCATTCCTGGACCCAGCCCAGGCTTTGCCAGAGCTGCACCTGCTCGACGAAGCGCCGGTCGCGGGCAGTGAAATACTGCGCGCCAAGATCCAGCGCGCCGGCCTCGCTGCGTTTGCTCGCCATGCGTCCGCCGCTGCCGTGGCCCTTGTCGAACAGGTGGACGGTCAACCCTTCCTTCTGTAGTGCCTGGGCGGCGGACAGACCGGCGATACCGGCACCGATGATGGCAATAGGTACTGTCATGATGGCCTCTTCGAACCTTTAGGAAACAGCCTACGCTGCAGGGCAAACCTGTACAATGCTCGAATCTTGTATAAGGTGATTCCGCTCGTTGAGACAGGTTCGCCTATGTTTATCCGAGAGCAATCGGTCAAAAAAGTGCCTTGTAATTAAAAATAGACCAGGCAGCGCCAAGTGAGGACACAGCCATGCATATATTGCTGACAGGCGGTACTGGCTTGATCGGACAGCAACTCTGTCGACACTGGCTTGACCGTGGGCATCAACTGAGTGTCTGGAGTCGTCGCCCGGAGCAGGTGGGTCGATTGTGTGGTGCCGGTGTGCGTGGCGTTGCCGCGCTGGAAGAACTCGACAACGAGCCGGTGGATGCCGTCATCAACCTGGCAGGCGCGCCGATTGCCGATCGCCCGTGGACAACTTCGCGACGGGCGGTGCTCTGGGGCAGCCGCATCGCCCTCACCGAGCAACTGCTGGCCTGGCTTGAGCGTCGCTCGCAGCGCCCTGCGGTGTTGATCTCCGGGTCAGCCGTGGGTTGGTACGGTGATGGCGGCGAGCGTGAACTGACCGAAGCCTCAAGGCCGGTGAAGGAGGATTTCGCCAGCCAACTGTGCATCGCCTGGGAAGAAACCGCCTCGCGTGCCGAAGCGCTGGGGATGCGCGTGGTGCTGGTGCGTACCGGGTTGGTCCTGGCCAGCGAGGGCGGCTTTTTGTCGCGCCTGCGCCTGCCGTTCAAACTTGGGCTGGGCGGGCCGCTTGGCGAGGGGCGGCAATGGATGCCGTGGATTCATATTCATGACGAAATCGCCTTGATTGATTTTCTCTTGCAGCACGATGACGCCAGCGGTCCTTATAATGCCTGCGCTCCGGAGCCGGTGCGCAACCGCGAGTTCGCCAAGCGCCTGGGCCGCACCCTGCATCGCCCGGCCTTGCTGCCGGTGCCGGCGCTGCTGCTCAAGGCTGGCCTTGGCGAGCTGTCGACACTGTTGCTCGGCGGCCAGCGGGCCCGCCCGGTGCGGGCGCTGGCGGCAGGCTTCACGTTCCGTTTCAACGATGTGCAATCGGCGCTGGACGAACTGTCCCGACGCCTCTGAAAAGGATGTTGCATGACCGATCATGCTCTGTTGCTGGTCAACCTCGGTTCGCCGGCCTCCACGTCTGTCGCCGATGTGCGTCGCTACCTCAACCAGTTCCTCATGGACCCGTACGTGATCGACCTGCCGTGGCCGGTTCGGCGGCTGTTGGTCTCGCTGATCCTGATCAAGCGCCCGGAACAGTCGGCGCATGCCTACGCCTCGATCTGGTGGGAGGAGGGTTCGCCGCTGGTGGTGCTGACCCGCCGCCTGCAAGCTGCGATGCGCGAGCACTGGCCGCACGGGCCGGTGGAGATGGCCATGCGTTATGGCGAGCCCTCCTTGCCCAGCGTCTTGCAGCGCCTGGCCAGCCAGGGTGTACGCAAGGTGACGCTGGCGCCGCTTTATCCACAGTTCGCCGACAGCACGGTGACCACGGTGGTCGAGCAGGCCAGGCAGGTGGTGGCCGAGCACAAGCTGGCGCTGGAGATGGCAGTGTTGCGTCCGTTCTTTGATCAGCCGGAGTACATCGACGCCCTGGTTGAAAGCGCCCGGCCGTATCTGCAGCAGGACTACGACCACCTGCTGTTGAGCTTCCATGGCTTGCCCGAGCGGCACCTGAAGAAGCTCGACCCGACCGGCAATCACGACTTCCAGGCCGCCGATTGCTGCAAGGACTCGTCGCCGGAAATGTTGGCGGTGTGTTATCGCGGGCAGTGCCTGCGTTCGGCGCAATTGTTCGCCCGCCAGATGGGCATCCCGGACGGCAAGTGGTCGGTGTCGTTCCAGTCACGTTTGGGCAAGGCGAAGTGGATCGAACCCTATACCGAGGCGCGGCTCGATGAGCTGGGCAAGTCGGGGGTGAAGAAGCTGCTGGTGATGTGCCCGGCGTTTGTTGCCGACTGCATCGAGACGCTGGAAGAGATCGGCGATCGCGGACGCGAGCAGTTTGTCGAGGCGGGCGGGGAGGAGTTGGTTCTGGTGCCTTGCCTGAACGATCACCCGCAGTGGGTGCAGGCGTTGAAGACGTTGTGTGAGAAGGCTGATTGAGCTGAGTTAGCCCATCGCCGGCAAGGCCGGCTCCCACAGGGTATCGAGTCGCAACACTGACCCTTGTGGGAGCCGGCTTTGCCGGCGATGCTTTTCAGATCAAGGCAACTGGTCGTCCAGTGTCTTGTTCTTCCAGCCGTCGTTGCCCGGCAGCAGCAGGTTCAGGGCAATCGCCACCACCGCGCACAGCGCGATGCCTTTGAGGCCCCAATCGTCTGGCCCGGTACCGCTACCGACCAGCACACCGCCAATCCCGAACACCAGGGTCACCGAGACGATCACCAGGTTGCGTGCTTCGCCCAGGTCGATCTTGTGGCGGATCATGGTGTTCATGCCCACGGCCGCAATCGAACCGAACAACAGGCACAGGATCCCGCCCATCACCGGCACCGGGATGCTCTGCAACAGCGCGCCGAACTTGCCGATGAACGCCAGGGTGATGGCGAACACCGCCGCCCAGGTCATGATCTTCGGGTTGTAGTTCTTGGTCAGCATCACCGCGCCAGTCACTTCGGCGTAGGTGGTGTTGGGCGGGCCGCCGAACAGGCCGGCAGTGGTGGTGGCAATGCCGTCACCCAGCAGGGTGCGGTGCAGGCCAGGCTTTTTCAGGTAGTCCTTGCCGGTCACGCTACCCACGGCAATCACCCCGCCGATGTGCTCGATCGCCGGGGCCAGGGCCACCGGTACGATGAACAGGATCGCTTGCCAGTTGAACGCTGGCGCGGTGAAGTGCGGGATGGCCAGCCATGGCGCGGCGGCGATTTTCGCGGTGTCGACTACGCCGAAGTAGAACGACAGGGCGAAACCGACCAGCACACCGGAAATGATCGGCACCAGGCGGAAGATGCCCTTGCCGAACACGGCGACGATCAAGGTGGTGAGCAGCGCCGGCATCGAGATCATCATCGCGGTGCTGTATGGCAGCAGCTCGGCGCCGTCACCGGACTTGCCCATTGCCATGTTCGCGGCAATCGGGGCCATGGCCAGGCCGATCGAGATGATCACCGGGCCAATCACTACCGGTGGCAGCAGGCGGTCGATGAAACCGGTGCCTTTGATCTTCACGGCCAGGCCGAGGAAGGTGTAGACGAAGCCGGCAGCCATGACCCCGCCCATGGTCTCGGCCAGGCCGAACTGGCCCTTGGCGAGGATGATCGGGGTGATGAAGGCAAAGCTCGACGCCAGGAACACCGGTACCTGGCGGCCCGTCACGATCTGGAACAGCAGAGTCCCCAGGCCCGCGGTGAACAGCGCTACGTTCGGGTCAAGGCCGGTAATCAGCGGCATCAATACCAGTGCGCCAAATGCTACGAAGAGCATCTGCGCACCGGAAAGGACCTGGCGCCAGAGCGGGTCGTTGAACTCGTCCTGCATGCTCAAGCGTCCTTCTGCTTGGTGCCGAAGATCTTGTCGCCCGCATCGCCCAGGCCAGGGATGATGTAACCGTGCTCGTTCAGGCGCTCATCGATCGAGGCCGTGAAGATCTGCACGTCCGGGTGTGCTTTCTCGACCACGGCGATGCCTTCGGGCGCGGCGACCAGGACCATCGCACGGATGTCCTTGCAGCCGGCTTTCTTCAGCAGGTCGATGGTGGCAACCATCGATGCGCCGGTGGCCAGCATCGGATCGATGATCAGGGCCAGGCGTTCGTTGATTTCCGGTGCGAGCTTTTCCAGGTAGGTGTGCGCCTCGAGGGTTTCCTCGTTGCGCGCAACGCCGACGGCGCTGACCTTGGCGCCCGGGATCAGGCTGAGCACGCCGTCGAGCATGCCGATACCGGCGCGCAGGATTGGTACTACAGTAATTTTCTTGCCGGCGATTTTCTCGACCTGGACCTTGCCGCACCAGCCATCGATTTCATAGCTTTCGAGGGGCAGGTCTTTGGTCGCTTCGTAGGTCAGGAGCGTGCCGACTTCCTGGGCGAGTTCGCGAAAATTCTTGGTGCTGATATCAGCGCGGCGCATAAGGCCGAGCTTGTGGCGGATCAGCGGATGGCGGATCTCACGGGTAGGCATAGGGGGAAGGCTCCGGGGCGGGCAAAAAACCGCGCTAGATTAATCTATTCAGCGCCGCGTGTCCTATAGGCATACTGGACGTTAGTCCAGAAATGCTTGATCTGGGGAGCGTGGATGCGTACCTTTGCCCGCTTTTCTTAAATGCAGCCCCTGGAGAGCGTCATGTCCGCTGATCTCGAGCACATCCGTCAAGTCATGCGCGAGGCTGACTGCCTTTACACCGAAGCTGAAGTCGAAGCGGCCATTGCGCGCGTCGGGGCCCAGATCAGCGCAGAACTGGCCGAGAGCAATCCGGTGGTGTTCTGCGTGATGAACGGCGGCCTGATCTTCGCTGGCAAACTGCTGACCCATTTGCAGTTCCCGCTGGAAGCGTCCTACCTGCACGCCACCCGCTATCGCAATCAGACCAGCGGTGGTGATCTGTTCTGGAAAGCCAAGCCGGAAGTGTCGTTCATCGACCGTGACGTGCTGATTATCGACGACATCCTTGATGAAGGTCATACCCTCGGTGCGATCATCGACTTCTGCAAACATGCCGGCGCGCGTGCCGTGCATACTGCCGTGCTGATCGACAAGGACCATGACCGCAAGGCCCGCCCGGACCTGAAAGCCAACTACGTTGGCCTGCCGTGCATTGATCGGTACATCTTCGGTTATGGCATGGATTACAAAGGCTACTGGCGTAACGCCAATGGCATTTTCGCCGTCAAGGGACTCTGACACATGCGCCAACCTGGTTTTCTCGATCAATCGTTGTTTACCTCGTTGGCGCAACAAGCCCACGCCAACCCGCGTGGTCGCCAGAACCACAATTTCCACGAGATGGCAGAGCCGTGCCACCGCATGGCGGTTGGCTTGCAGCCGGCAACCTATGTCCAGCCTCATCGGCATATGTCCGCCGACAAGGCCGAGTGCCTGATTGTGCTCAAGGGCAGCCTGGGTGTGCTGATCTTCGATGATCAGGGCCAGGTGCTCGACAAGCGGGTGATGACCGCTGGTGGTGATTGCCTTGGGGTGGATCTGGTGCCGGGGACTTTCCATAGCCTGGTCGTGCTTGAGGCAGACAGCATCATGTTCGAGTGCAAGTCCGGGCCATATCGGCCGGTTGGCGATGGCGAGCTGGCCACCTGGGCGCCGCGTGAAGGCGAGCCGGGCGTGGCTGAGTATCAGGCCTGGATGCGCGCGCAGTTCGACTGAACACCGCGTCAGCCTCATCGCCGGCAAGGCCGGCTCCCACAGGGGTGTGTGCTGCACCTTGGTAACCTGTGGGAGCCGGCCTTGCCGGCGATGAGGCCATCAATATCACTGCACATCTCATGCTAGAGTGCCGGGCTGCCCCAAGGAGCCTGTCATGCGCGCACTTCTTCCCCTTCTGTTCCTCCTGAGCCTGCCTGTCACTGCGGCCCCGCTGCACAGCCAGTTCCTCCCGCCCGATGACCTGACCCTGCGCCAGGAAACCCCCGAAGCGCAGCAACTGCTGCAAGTCACCGACTATTCGGTGGTGGTCGGCAACCAGCGCCAATCCAGCCAGCAACCGATCCCGATCACCGCGCCGCTGATCGTGCGCCTCAAAGGCAAACCGCTGAGCAAGGGCGCGACCATCAGCCAGGTGTTGATCAACTTCGACGGCGAGGCCGGCAAGAGCCTGAAAAAGCCCGCGTTCGACGACAAGACCCGCACCCTGACCCTGAATTACCCAGTCGCCCAGTACCGGATCATCCTTGACCTGCTACGCACTGAAACCCTCTACGTGCAGTTCCTCAGCTACGCCAACGGCCACATCTGGGCTGATGTGCACACCGGAACCGTGCGCACGCGTTGAGTGGCAGCGCCGCCGGGGGGTACACTGCCGGCCCGTGAAAAATGTCCGTGATGGTTCAGTTGGAGTCGGTAATGCGTAAAGACAAGAAGCAGGTGATTGGCGATGAAATCAGCGACGACTACATCAAGTCGTTCCTTCAGTTCGAGCCGGCTGACGCCACCTCGCCAGCGCAGCACAAACTGATCAAGGCCTACCGCGGCCTGCGCATCGACGACTTCGAGCGCTTCGTCGGCTTCTTCGTCGAGGCCGGCTACGACGTCGACGGCAAGGACGAGCACGGCCAGACCTTCAGCCAGGTCATCCAGGACCAGCGCAACGCCCCGGACTACATCGAGATCATCGACAAAGCCCGTGGCTGAGGTTTAGCCCGCGCATAAAAAAACGCCCCGAGGGGCGTTTTTTTGTACCAGCCGGATCAGGCGTAGTTCTGCGCCGGGCTGTTTTCGACCAGGCCCAGGGCCTCGTCGTTGTAGGCGCTGATCTTGTGATACAGCGCGGCATCGGCTTCCAGGACCTTTTCCCGAGCGGGGAAGATTTCCTTGAGCTTGGCTGCCCAGGCACCTTTGGCCTGCTCCGGGAAGCAGCGCTCGATCAGGTCGAGCATGATCGAGACGGTCACCGAAGCGCCAGGCGATGCACCCAGCAGGGCGGCGAGGCTGCCGTCCTTGGCTGCAACCAGTTCGGTACCGAACTGCAGGATGCCGCCTTTTTTCGGGTCTTTCTTGATGATCTGCACCCGTTGCCCAGCCACTTCCAGGCGCCAGTCTTCTGCCTTGGCTTCTGGGTAGAAGCGGCGCAGCGAATCCAGGCGTTGCTCCATCGACTGCATCACTTCGCTGACCAGGTACTTGGTCAGGTCCATGTTGTCGCGGGCTACCGCCAGCATCGGGCCGATGTTGCCCATGCGTACCGACAGCGGCAGGTCGAGGAACGAGCCGTGCTTGAGGAACTTGGTGGTGAAGCCGGCGTACGGGCCGAACAACAGCGAAGTCTTGCCGTCGACGACGCGGGTGTCCAGGTGCGGCACCGACATCGGTGGCGAACCGACTGCCGCCTGGCTGTAGACCTTGGCCTGGTGGTGCTTGACCACTTCCGGGTTGTCGCAACGCAGCCACTGGCCGCTGACCGGGAAGCCGCCGAAGCCCTTGCTCTCTTCGATGCCCGACAGTTGCAGCAGCGGCAGGGCCGCGCCACCGGCGCCGAGGAAGACGAAGCGGGCGTCGACTTCGCGGCTGCTGCCGCTGTTGACGTCCTTGATGCTGACGGTCCAGCCGCTGCCGTTACGGCGCAGGTTGGTGACCTTCTTGCAGTACTTGACCTGGGCGTCCGGGGCATTGCCCAGGTGCTTGAGCAGCTTGTTGGTCAGGGCGCCGAAGTTGACGTCAGTGCCTTTCATCACGCGGGTGGCAGCGATGGCCTGGTCGGCTGGGCGACCTGGCATCATCAGCGGCATCCACTGGCTCATCACGCTCTTGTCTTCGGTGTATTCCATTTCCGAGAACGCGTGATGCTGCTTGAGCATCTCGAAGCGTTTCTTGAGGAAGGAAACACCCTTGTCACCCTCGACATAGCTCAGGTGCGGCACGGGATTGATAAAGGCCCGTGGCGAAGGGAAGGCGCCTTTCTTGCTCAGGTACGCCCAGAACTGCCGGGAGACCTCGAATTGAGCATTGATATGCACCGCTTTCTTGATGTCGATGCTGCCGTCGGCGGCCTGGGGCGTGTAGTTCAGTTCACACAGCCCGGCATGGCCGGTCCCGGCGTTGTTCCACGGGTTGGAACTTTCCGCGGCACCCGAGTCCATCAACTCGACGACTTCCAGCTTGAGGGCCGGGTCGAGTTCCTTGAGCAGGACCGCCAGGGTGGCACTCATGATGCCTGCCCCTACCAGTACCACATCGACTGTTTCGTTCTGCGCCATGTAACGCGTCTCCAAAATCTTCAGCACCAAATTGACAGCATAGGATCCCTGGGCTAGCCAGGATCGCCATGTCCGATACTTCGCAGTTTTTCCAACTTCAGCGGACACCGCCAACCGGGCTTTGCGTGGTCATATGAACGCATTTTATGGCCGGTGCGGCAATTCGACTTATGGTCAAGGTATCCGTCGTGCGTTATGGACTGGCCTTAGGCACCCATCGATGATGAGCACTGTTGCCAGCTGTTCGGGGCTGATCGGGACACTATTGGTGCTGTTGCACATGCCAGACTGTTCATTGCTCGCCACACTCTTGTGAAGTTGTGAAAACCCGTTTTTTTCACGCTCTTTTGGAGTCGTGAACCTCAAAAAAGGCCGTGCAGGGCAGGCCCGGCAGGTTCTGGCGCAGCGTAGGGGGGCCGAAAAAAGCGGGCACACCGGCTTGGCAAGACCTGTGTGGAAGGCTCTCTGTGGGCAATGCGGGGATAGCCGATGCATGGCATTGGCGGTGCTGCGAGGCCCGATCAGGAGACGTCCTTATAATCGGGGGGAGATTATAGCGAGGTCGCCAGCAGAAACGACCTTTATTAATTGTTTTTCTTGTTTGTCCGTCAGGCGGCCAGTGCCGGTTGCACCTTGTGCTGGCGTACAGGCGGGCAAACCCGGGCACTGGCGGGCAGCGGGCGGTTCAACCAGTGCAGGCGAATTTCGCTGATTTCGACCCAGCCGCTGCCGGCCGGCTGCTGCTGGCAGCGCTTGAAGGCCTGGCACAGGCCGTGGCTATCAAGGCGGGCGAAGTGGCGCTCGGCGGGGCGTTTGAACAGAAGCTTCCAGAGTGAGGTCATGATGGCCTGCCTGTGGGGAATTGAGGCTAGCCTAGCGCCGGAGAATGAAGCGATTGTGACAGCGAACCGCCTGTGTGGCGGCCGGTCTATAGCGCTGGTGGCCAGCCGATATATACTGCCGGCCTTTGCTGCTATTCCTGGAGAGATGAGCATGTTGCAACGTTTGTTGTTCGGTTTGATCACGGTGACCAGTCTGACCCTGGTGGGTTGCGCCCACAGCCCGCAACAACTCAGCCCGCAACCGAAGCTTAACGCTCAACTTGCCCCTGTGGGTCGCGGCCAGCCGGTAGTGGTCAAGGTGGTGGACGGTCGTCCAACGCAAACCCTGGGCACCCGTGGCGGCTTGTACCCGGAGACCAGCGCGATCACCGTGACGGGCAACGACGTGCTGCCCAAGCTGCAGGCTCAGGCCGAAGCTGCAGTGCGTCTGCTGGGCTTCACCCCGACGCCGAACGCCTACAACGCGCCGCAACTGACCGTGACCCTGGCGGAGCTGAAGTATCAGTCCCCCAAAGAGGGCCTGTACGTCACTGAGGCCACGATCGGCGCTACCTTCAAGGCTGATGTGTCCAACGCCAACCGTCGCTACAGCGGCCGCTATGGCGCCTCCCTGGACCAGCGCTTCGGCATGGCGCCGAACCAGGAAACCAACACCAAGCTGGTCAGCGACGTGCTCAGCGATGCGCTGACCCGTCTGTTCAAGGACCCGACCGTCGGTCAGGTGCTGGGCGAGTAACCCCGCGACTGCGCAGCAAAAAGCCCGATGCCTGGTTGCAGGCATCGGGCTTTTTTGTGCCGCAGGCGGCGTCAGGCGGCTTCGACGTACAGTTCGAGCATGCTGATGCCGGTGTGGCTGTCGACTTCCGGCAAGTCGTCATGCGCATGGCCACCCAGCGCGCAGTACACCAGCCACTGGCGGTCCTGGACGTTGAAGGCGAGGCCGTCGATCAGCGCCTGCTGCTCGTCGCTCTGGGCGATCAGGTAGAGGCGATCCTGGTTTTCGGCGTGCAGCATGACAAGCTCCGGTAGGTTTAGAGGCCGGTAGAGTGGCGTGTCTGGATGACGAACGTGTGACGCAGGGAATTAATCGTCGTTGGTCGCAAAGGGCGGGCAGGGGCGAGCGGCTTGGGTAGAATGCGCGCGTTCTGTTGATTCAGTAGTGTTTTTCGAGGTTTCGAAATGTCGTTGCAAGTGCTTTGGGGGCTGTTCGCCTCCCATCCGGCCAAGCTGATCAATCTGCTGGCCTTGCTGTTCACCTGCCCTGGCGGGATGTTGTTGCACAGTGCCCGGCGTCGGGCCGCAGTGGCGCTGAGCGCCGGGCGCAGCGAAGAAACCATGGTGGGTGGTTGGGTCGGGCGAGTCAGCCAGTTCTACTACGTGCTGGGTTTTGCCATGCTGGCGATGGCGCTGCTGCTGTCCTGGTTCAGTACCTGGATCTGAGCTGGGTCGATCGCCGGCAAGGCCGGCTCCCACAGGATTGTGATGCTGCTGCAATTCACTGTGGGAGCCGGCCTTGCCGGCGATGAAGTCGACGCGGTCTTAGAGTGCTAGCCCCGCCTTCACCCGATACTGGTTACGCACCGGCATCGCATACTGCAACACCAGGTACGGCCGGTGTTCGGCCGGGCACGCGTCGAGGCGACGCTGCCATTCGGCCTGTGCCTTGGCCAGTTCTTCCGCCGGGAACAACTCGGCCGCCTTCGGCACCTGCAACTGCGCATCGGCCTGGTCCCACTGCGCGTACGCCAGGTAGTGCGCCGGGAACAAGCGGTAGCCGCCGAGAATCTGCCGATCCACTTCCGCCGCCAATTGCTTGGTGTCTTCGAAGTGCGCCGTGATCGGCGCTGCGAAGTTGATGTGCACCCGACCTTTGTAGCCGGTAATGCCCTGGGCGATGCTCAGGTCATCCTCGCCCGGCGCCTTGGTGTAGCTGCCGCTGGTAGCGCGGATGTACAGCTCGCGGGCCTTGGCCTGGTCGCACGGGTCGTACTCGTAGCTGATCGACACCGGGCTCAGGTTCAGCGACTGGATCACTGCGCCGAACGGCTCGTCCTTGCGGCTCATGTGGAACATTTTCAGGATCGCCGAATCAGTACGGTCGTCACCGTCCTTGGCGCGGCCTTCAGCCTGGGCGATCCAGATCGAGGTGCAATCGGTACGGATCGAATGGCTGATGTACGCCGACAGCAGTTGGTAGGCCGCCAGCTTCTCGCGCCGGCCGCTGATCGAGCGGTGCACGATGAAGCTCTTGTTCAGGCGCATCATGTCGCTGACGAACGGCTTTTGCAGCAGGTTGTCGCCGATCGCGATGCGCGGGGTCGGCAGGCCGGCGTGGTACACGGCGTAGTTGACGAAGGCCGGGTCCATGACGATGTCGCGATGGTTGGCCAGGAACAGATAGGCACTGCCGGACTTGAACTGCTCGACACCGGTATAGGTGACGCCGTCGGTGGCCCGCTCGATGGTGTGGTCGACGTAGTACTCGACCTTGTCCTGCAGCGTCGAGACGCAGCTGACACCGGCGAACTCCTTGCGCAGGCGACGGGCGATCAGCGGCTTGAGCAGCCAGCCGAAGGCCCCGGCCATGCGCGGGAAGCGGAAGTGGGTGAGGATATCGAGGAATGCCGGGTCGCTGAGCAGGCGTGCCAGAACGGCAGGGACCTCAGCATCGTCGTACGGTCGGATGGCATCGAATTCGCCCATCATGCTCTCTTGTTGGAAACGGCTAGGGTAATAGTAGGGCTGCGGCCCGAAAAACGGCTCGGACACAGACAGGGCCTGTAAATAGACCGGCAATTATACGCACAAGTCACTGAGGAGGCCGCGATGCTCGAAGCTGCGATCTACGATTGTCCCTATTGCGGTGAGGAAGTGGAGACGACGGTGGACCTGTCGGCAGGTGATCAGAGCTATATCGAGGACTGTCAGGTGTGCTGCAAACCGATTCGATTCGAGTTGCAGGTGCACGACGGCGAATGGATGCTCGATGTCTACGGTGAGAATGACTGATGCAGCGAATCTACGAACCGGAAAACCTGCTGGAAGCCGAAGTGCTGATCGGCATGCTCGCCAGCGAAGGTATTGACGTGCACCTGGCCGGGCGCGACCTTATGGGCGGTGTTGGCGAGCTGCCGATGCAGGGCCTGCTGGGCTTGGCGGTGGCCGATGAACAGGCTGATTACGCACGGGAGCTGATCGCCGCGTACAATAGCGCCCAGCCGCTTCCTGGCGACGAGCCGGAGAATCTTCCGGGAATTCTGATCTGCTAGGTTTTGCCTCATGTGTGGACGTTACGCCCTGTTCCGCTGGTCTTCGAGTTTTGCTGCGCTGCCGGGGTTTCCCGCCGACCAGCAGGCCCAGTGGAACATTTCGCCAGGCGCTTCGGTGCTGATCCAGCGTCAGTTGGACGGGCAACTTGAGCTGGCGCGTGCGCGCTGGGGGCTGACCCCGGCCTGGCTCACCGACCTGTCGAAAACCCCCGCGCAGGCGCGTGCCGAGACCCTGGCGGAGCAGCCGATGTTTCGCGAGGCGTTTCGCTTGCGCCGCTGCCTGCTCCCGGCCAATGGGTTTTACGAATGGCGCGGCACGGTGCGCAAGCGTCCGTATTGGCTGACCCCGGGGGAGGGCTCTTCGTTGTTCTTTGCCGGGATCTGGGATGCCTACCCGGTGCAGGAGCAGGTTTGGCTGAGCACCGCCGTGGTGACCCAGGCGGCGGTGAGCCAGCGGCGGCCGTTGATTCTGGATGCAGAGGGGCAGGCGGCCTGGTTGAATCCGGACACGCCGCTGGCGCAGTTGCAGGAGCTGCTGGCCAGCCCGCAAGCCGCGCTGCGGGAGCGGGTGCTGGCCAACCTGGTCAACGACCCGAAACTCAATGCCCCCGAGTGCCTGACCCCGGCCTGACCCTGTGGGGCCGGCCTTGCATCGACCCTGTAGCCGCTGCCGTCAGGCTGCGCTGGAGTCCGCAGGGCTCCCAAGGGCTCCCAAGGGCGGCGCCTGCGTTGCAGTCGAGCGCAGCCTTACGGCAGCGGCTACAGTTGACCTTACACGCGGAACTGGTTGATCAAGCGCCGCTGTTGCTCCGCCAGCTTGGTCAGTTCGGCACTGGCCGCGCTCGACTCGTCCGCCCCGCCGGCCACTTCATTGGCCACCTGGCCAATATTGATCACGTTGCGGTTGATGTCTTCCGCCACCGCGCTCTGCTCTTCGGCGGCGCTGGCGATCTGGGTGTTCATGTCGTTGATCACCGACACCGCCTGGGTGATGCTCTCCAGCGCTTCGGCCGCCTTGGCCGCCTGCTGCACGCTGATATCGGTCTTGCCCTGGCTGTCTTCCATTACCCGCACCACGTCACGCGTGCCTTGCTGCAACTGCTGGATCATCTGCTGGATCTCTTCAGTCGCCTGCTGGGTTTTCTGCGCCAGGTTGCGCACCTCATCGGCCACCACCGCAAAGCCCCGGCCTTGCTCACCCGCCCGCGCCGCCTCGATGGCCGCGTTCAGGGCCAGCAGGTTGGTCTGCTCGGCAATCGCACGGATGGCCACGAGGATCGCGTTGATGTTCTCGCTGTCACGGGCCAGCGCCTGGACCACGCCCACCGCCCGGCCAATTTCATCGGCCAGCGCACTGATCGAATGCGACGTGCTGCGCACAATCGCCAGGCCCTGGTTGGCCGCCTGGTCGGCATTGCTTGCCGCCTGCGCCGCGTGGGTGGCGTTGCGCGCCACGTCCTGCGCGGTGGCAGTCATTTCATGCACGGCGGTGGCGACCAGATCGATCTCGGCCATTTGCTTGTGCACGCCCAGGTTGGTACGAATCGCGATGTCGGCGGTGTGCTCCGAGGAATCACTGACCTTCTGCACCGAGGCCACCACCTGGCTGATCATTGCCTGCAGCTTGCCGAGGAAGGTGTTGAAGCCCTTGGCTATCGAGCCCAGTTCATCGGCACGCTCGCTGCTCAGGCGACGGGTGAGGTCGCCTTCGCCCTGGGCGATGTCATCGAGCATCGCCACCATCTGGCGCAGCGGCCGGGCGATGCCGTGGGCCAGCAACCAGATCACCAGCAGGCCGATGGCGGCGATGGCCAGGCCAACCACGGTCATGCCGGCAAGGTCGGTACGCCGTTGCTCGCTCAGTTCCTGTTGCAGTTGCTCGGCATCAGCCATCACCGCGCTGATCGGCAGTTGCAGCAGCAGGGTCCAACGGGCATCGGTGTTGCCGATCTTGAACGGCAGGTACAGCTCGATCTTGCCGCTGGCGCGGTCCATCTCGTAGCGCAGGTTTTCACCTTGCAGCTTGCCCAGGCCGGCCACTTCGTTCGGGTCGAGCACATCGCTGGCTTTCTCGCCGAACTTGCTCGCATCCTTGGTGTAGGCCACCAGGCGACCATTGCTGGAAACCAGGGCTAGCTCGCCGGCACCGTTGTACAGCTGGCTGTCGGCGGTCTTGAGCAGTTCCTGGATGAAGTTCACCGACAGGTCGGCGCCGGCGATGCCCTGGAACTGGCCATCGATCAGGATCGGCTCGATAAAGGAGGCGAGCATCACCACCTTGTCGCCAACCTTGTAGGGCGCCGGGTCGATCACGCAGGCCTTTCTCGATTCTTTGGAGCACAGGTAGTACTCGCTGGCGCGCACGCCCGTGGCGAGGACGGTCTGGTCGTTGACGTCGTCCAGCTCGTCCAGGCCCAGGCTGCCGTCCTCGTTGCGAAACCACCAGGGCAGGAAGCGGCCACTGGCCTTGTCGATGCCGACGACGCCGGTGCCGATATAACGGGCGTCGTCGTGGTCCAGGGCGTTGGGCTCCCAGCCTATATAGGTGCCGAGGATCAGCGGGTTGCTGGCGACGGTCTGCTTGATCAGGGTGATCAGTTGTTCGCGTTCGATCTTCAGTTGCGGGTTGCCACTGGCATCGCGCATGCCCAGCAGTGCGTTGCTGGTGGCCAGGCCGCGGGCGATCAGCAGTGGCGCTTCAAGGCCACGCTGGATCTGGCTGACCTGGGTTTGCGCCAACGCGCTCAGGCGCTGTTCGAGGACGGTTTCGTACTGTTGCTGGGTGCGCGTTTGCACCAGCTCCTGAGTGCGTGCGCCGGAAAACACGGCGTACAGCACCAGCGCTGCAACAATGCTCAACACGATGGCACCGGCCAGGGCGGCCACGGAAAACTGGATCGACTTGAACTTCATGGGGTGGGGCTCCGAGCGCAAAGAAAGTCGCCTGCTTTGCGTTATCGGCGTTGAGCTTGGAAAGCATGAGCGCGCCGATGCGAAAACTTCGCGAACGGCGGTGGCGCCTTTAATCGCGCCAGCCTAGGATACGCGGCATGATCGAAGGGAGTGTTTTCATGCGTAGGCTTTTTGTAATGGGCGCGTTGAGCGCCAGCGTACTGCTCGGCGGTTGCCAGGCAGTCAACACCACCAGCGGTGGTGCGGTCGGTGTCGAGCGCAAGCAATATATGTTCAGCATGCTGTCGACCAGTGAGGTCAACCAGATGTATGCGCAGTCCTACCAGCAGACCCTCGGCGAAGCCTCGAGCAAGGGCGTTCTGGACAAGACCAGCGCCACCGCCAAGCGCGTGCAGGTGATTGCCGACCGTTTGATTGCCCAGGCCCCGCAGTTCCGTCCGGACTCGGCGCAATGGCAGTGGGAGGTCAACCTGATCAAGAGCGACGAGCTCAACGCCAACTGCGGCCCAGGCGGCAAGATCATCGTCTATACCGGGCTGATCGATAAGCTGAAGCTGAGCAACGACGAACTCGCGGCGGTGATGGGCCATGAAATTGCCCACGCCCTGCGTGAGCATGGTCGTGAGGCAATGTCCAAGGCGTATGGCGTGCAGATGGCCCGTCAGGGCGCGGGCGCCTTGCTGGGCCTGGGCCAGGACACCATGGCCCTGGCTGACACCGTGGTGCAGTACAGCATGACCCTGCCCAACAGCCGCGACAACGAGAACGAGGCTGACCTGATCGGCCTGGAACTGGCGGCGCGTGCCGGCTACAACCCGAATGCGGCGATCACCCTGTGGAACAAGATGAGCGAAGCGTCCGGTGGTGCCGGGCAGCCTGAGTTCATGAGTACCCACCCGGCGTCGACCAGCCGGATTGCTTCGTTGCAGGCGGCGATTCCGAAGGTGATGCCGCTGTACGAGCAAGCCAGCAAGTAAGCGTTTGCTTCATCTCCCACAGGGACTTGCAGTCCCTGTGGGAGCGGGCTCGTCCCGCGATGAATTCAGCGCCGAGATCAGCCAACCCAGCCGCTGACTTGCATTGCCGAATACACCGCCACCAATGCCAGTACCACGAACGCAGTTGCCGCCAGGCGACGAATCAGCGTCAGTGGCAGTTTGTCTGCGGCAAAGTTACCCGCCAGTACCACCGGCACGTTGGCAATCAGCATGCCCAGGGTGGTGCCGATGATCACCATGATCAGGTGCGGATATTGGGCGGCCAGCATCACCGTGGCCACCTGGGTCTTGTCACCGATTTCCGCAATGAAGAACGCGATCAGCGTGGTTAGGAACGGCCCGAACTTGCGCGCCGTACTGCCTTCGTCGTCGTCCATCTTGTCTGGCACCAGGGTCCACAATGCCGTGGCGGTGAAGCTCGCGGCGAGGATCCAGTGCAAGGTGGCCTGGGAGAAGAAGCCCCCGACCCAGGCGCCTACGGCACCGGCTGCGGCATGGTTGGCCAGGGTCGCGGCGACGATCCCGGCGATGATCGGCCAGGGCTTGCGAAAGCGTGCAGCGAGAATGAGCGCGAGCAGTTGCGTCTTGTCGCCGATTTCAGCGAGCGCAACGATAGCGGTGGGGACGAGTAACGATTCCAGCATCAGGATTCCTACGGGGGCGGGTCGACACGGCTATGACACGTACAGCCTTCCCGCCCCGGGTAAGGTGTTCGTGTCATAGGTCTTGTCAAACCCTGGATCCGTCTATGCGGACCGTGGGTCGTACGCGCCATGGTCTGAGGACCAAGTATGTTGACGCGTACCGGGCGAGCTGGGTGCTCGCGGGAGACTACTCCCCTAGGACGGAGCGGATTCTGCCTAGGCAAATCCGTTTCGGCAAGCGACTTTTTCAGCCACGGGTTGCCTGGTAAATCCGGAAACCGTTGCCTTCGGCGCGAACCTGGCAATTGCCCAGCGCGCCCTCGATCAGCGGCTGATAGCGCAGGAAGCTGTTGGCGACCAAGCGCATTTCGCCACCTTTTCGCAGGTGTTCGGCTGATTTTTTCAGCAGGTTCTCCGACGCCTGGTAATTGGTGTGCACCCCGGTATGGAACGGCGGGTTGCTCAAGATCACATCCAGGTCCCGTGGCGCGGCATCGATGCCGTCACCGCAGATCACCTCGGCTTGCAGACCATTGGCTGCCAGGGTCAGACGACTGGCAGCGACCGCGAAGGCATCGACATCGAGCAGGGTGACCTGGCTCTGTGGATAACTGCGCTTGAGTGCCGCGCCGAGTACCCCGGCGCCACAGCCGAAGTCCAGCACGCGGCCAACGGGCAGGTTGTCGAGGTGTTCGAGCAGCAGGTCGGTGCCGCGATCGAGGCGGCCGTGGCTGAATACTCCCGGCAGGCTGACGATCTGCAGCGGCCCGCTGGCCAGCGGCAGCTCGAAGCGTTCGGCCAGGCTTTCCAGGGGTTGAGCGACGGGCGGGTGCTCCACAGTGACCTGCCACAGCTGGCAATGGCGGGCGCTGTCGAGTTTGCGCGGTTTGCCGAAGGCATGCAGTTGCTTGGCCGCGCCTTCGATGCCGCCGCGCTTTTCACCCACCAGGTACAGCTCACGCCCAGCCAGGCGCGAGGCCAGGGCGTTGAGCAGGTAATTGGCCAGGTCGCGGGACTTGGGCAGGAACAGCACGGCAGCCTCGAACGGCTGCTCGGGGGCTTCGACGCCAAAGTGGCTGCGCTCGCTGAAACGAGCGTTCAGCGCGGCCTGGTCGCCGGCATGCCAGCACCAGCCACGGGCGGCCTTCAAGGTGCCGAGCAGGTCGTCGGCGGGCAGCCCGGCCAGCAGCAGCGAGCCCTGGAACAAGTCGGCCTGACGAAGCAACACTTCACTGCGCGGGTCCATGGACGGCGGCTCCTGAAAAAAGTGGCGAAGTCTACCAGATGCGCGACCGGCTTAGCTGACCACCCGCCGCGGGCTGCCGGCAAAAAACGCCTGGGCGTTTTCGCTGAGCTGGCTGACGATGCGCTGGCGCGCTTCGCGTGCGCCCCAGGCACTGTGCGGGGTGACGATCAGGCGCGGAATGTCGCTGGCCAGCAGCGGGTTGCCATTGACCGGCGGCTCGACGCTCAGCACATCGGTGGCAGCGCCGCCCAGGTGCCCGGCACGCAGGGTGTCGGCCAGGGCTTGCTCGTCGATCAGGCCACCGCGCGCGGTGTTGATTACAAAGGCACCAGGCTTGAGCAGCGCCAGTTCGCGGGCGCCGATCATGTGCCGGGTGGCGTCATTGAGCGGGCAGTGCAGGGTCAGCGCATCGACCTGCGGCAGCAGCTCGTCAAGGCTCAGGCGGTCTTCGCGGGCGGGGCGGCCAGGCAGTTGCCCAAGCAGTACGCGCATGCCGAAGGCTTCGGCCAGCCTGGCCACCGCGCCGCCCAGCTCGCCGTGGCCGAGCAGGCCGAGGGTCTTGCCTTCCAGCTCGACGATGGGGAAATCCAGCAGGCAGAACTGCTTGGCCTGGGCCCATTTGCCATCGGCGACTGCCTGCTGGTAGTCCGGCAGGCGGGTGGCCAGGGCCAGCAGCAGGGCCAGGGTGTGCTGGGCCACCGACGGCGTGCCATAACCCTGGCAGTTGCTGACCACGATGCCCTGGGCGCGGGCGGCCTGCAGGTCGACGTTGTTGGTGCCGGTGGCGGCGACCAGGATCAGCTTCAGGTCCGGGCAGGCGGCGAGGGTGGCGGCATCCAGGTGGACCTTGTTGCTGATGGCCACGCTGGCGCCTTGCAGGCGTTCGGCGACGTGCTCGGGGCTGCTCACCGGATGCACTTGCAGGTCATCGAAGCAGGCGTGCAGGCCGCCCAGGTCGAGGTCGCCCAGGTCCAACGAGCTGTGGTCGAGGAAAACGGCACGGCGAAAGGGCATGGGGACTCCTGGGTTCAGAGGTGGCAGACGTCGGGTCGGGACAGCAGGCTGAGGTCGAACGCGTGCAGGTCGGCCAGTTGCTGCTCGAGGTTGGCGATACGTTCGCGCAGTTGGCCCGACTTGTTGGCCAGGGCGGCGCGGATTTTCTCGTTCAGCGTGCCTGTTTCAGGCCCGGCAAGCATTAGAGCCTGCATCTCCTTGAGGGTAAAGCCCAGTGTCTGGGCGCATTTGATCAGGGCGAGCAGGTTGACCGTATCGTGGTCGTAGACGCGGTATTTGCCTTCGCGCTTGGCAGGAGGGAGCAGGCCGATGGTTTCGTAGTGGCGGATGCTCTTGATGGTCGCGCCGGAGAGTTGCGCGGCTTTGCCGATGTACATTGAAGGTCCTTTTCGAGCGTCGGGCGCAGATGCTTCGAGCTTTGTAGCCGCTGCCGTCAGGCTGCGCTGAAGTCCGCAGGGCTGCCAACGCAGGCCGCAAAGGCGGCGCCTGCGATGCAGGCGAGCGCAGCCTTACGGCAGCGGCTACGGCGGTCAATGCCGGGCAAGATCCCGCGCCCGCGCCAACCATGTTTCGCGCGCTGCGTCGCTTGAGCCCAAAATCGGCCCGAACGTTAACGTCTTTTTCGCCACGATGCCACAGAACGCCAGCGTGGTCCGGCGCATCTGGTGCAGCCCGGGCATGGCGTACACCCAGCGGTAATACCAGGGCGGCGTGTCCATGGTGACCAGCAAATCAGCGGTGCGCCCGGCCAGCAGCTTCTCCGGGAACGCCGAGTTGGCCCGATAGCGAAAGGCAAACCCGGGCAACAGCACCCGGTCGAGAAAGCCCTTGAGCAACGCCGGCACGCCACCCCACCAGATCGGAAACACCCAGGTCAGGTGCTCGGCCCAGGTGATCATCGCCTGCGCAGCCAGCAAGTCCGATTCCAGTACCTGTTCGCGTTGATAGCCCTGGCGCAATACCGGGTCGAATTGCAGTTCCCCCAGTGCCAGCAAGCGCACTTCATGCCCGGCCTGTTGCGCGGCCTCCCGGTAGTGGTGGGCCAGTGAAGCACAGAAACTGTGGTCCCCCGGGTGACCCAGAATGACCAGAATGCGTTTAGCCATGAATACCGCTCCGTCGAGGAAAGCGCGCAGGCTAAAGTCTTCCCCTTGGGGGAGAGTCAAACCCTGTTTGCCGGCAACTGTATCTGTTGCAAGATGCTTCAAGCAGGTAAGTTAGCCGCCCGCCAACGCATTCAGGAGCCCCCATGTACTGGGCAGAATTTCTCACCGTCGCCTTGATCCACCTGTTGGCCGTGGCCAGCCCCGGGCCGGACTTCGCCGTGGTGGTGCGCGAGAGCGTGACCCACGGGCGCCGCGCCGGCACCTGGACCGCCTTTGGCGTGGGTTCCGCGATCTTCCTGCATGTGGGCTATTCGTTGCTGGGCATCGGCCTGATCGTGTCGCAGTCGATCATGCTGTTCAACGTGCTGAAATGGCTGGCCGCCGCCTACCTCGTGTACATCGGTATCAAGGCCCTGCGCGCCCGTCCGGCAGCGGCCGGCAGCGAGTCGATCCAGGTCTCGACGGTCGCGCGCACGCCGCGTGCTGCCTTCGTCGCAGGCTTCATGACCAACGGCCTGAACCCCAAGGCCACGCTGTTCTTCCTGTCGCTGTTCACGGTGGTGATCAACCCGCACACGCCATTGCTGATCCAGGCCGGCTACGGGGTCTACCTGGCCCTGGCCACCGGCCTGTGGTTCTGCCTGGTTGCCATGCTGTTCAGCCAGGCCCGCGTGCGCGCAGGCTTCGCCCGCATGGGCCACTGGTTCGACCGTGGCATGGGCGCTGTACTGGTCGCCCTGGGGATCAAGATCGCCTTTACCGAAATGCATTGAAACGGCTTGATGGCCACTGGCTGCTAAGCCTGGAGCGACAGTCAAATCATTCCTTTGGCTGATTTGACTGTCATCTCCCCGATCTAGAGTAAGGGTCTACATTGCCCACGTCGTGCACTCCAGAAAAGGGACTCCGAATGTTGCAGACTCGCGTAATTGCCCCCGCCGAGGGCGCTTATGAATACCCGCTATTGATCAAGCGCCTGCTGATGTCCGGCAGCCGCTACGAGAAAACCCGCGAGATCGTCTACCGCGACGTGATGCGCTACGACTACCTGACCCTCAACAAGCGCATCGCGCAGTTGGCCAACGTGCTCACTGCTGCCGGGGTCAAGGCCGGTGACACCGTGGCAGTGATGGACTGGGACAGCCATCGCTACCTGGAGTGCATGTTCGCCATCCCGATGATCGGCGCGGTGGTGCACACCATCAACGTGCGCCTCTCGCCGGAGCAGATCCTCTACACCATGAACCACGCCGACGACCGTTTCGTTCTGGTCAACAGCGACTTTGTCGGGCTCTACAACAGCATTGCGCCGCAGCTGACCACGGTGGAAAAGACCCTGCTGCTGACCGACGGCGAGCAGACCGCCGCCGACCTGCCGAACCTGATCGGCGAATACGAGCAACTGCTGGCCGCGGCCAGCGTCGAGTACGACTTCCCGGATTTCGACGAGAACTCGGTGGCCACCACGTTCTACACCACCGGCACCACGGGTAACCCCAAGGGTGTGTACTTCACCCATCGTCAATTGGTGCTGCACACCCTGGGCGTAGCGACCGCTACCGGCAGCATCGACAGCATGCGCCTGTTGGGCACCGACGATGTGTACATGCCCATCACGCCGATGTTCCACGTGCATGCCTGGGGCATCCCGTACGTGGCCACCATGCTTGGGCTCAAGCAGGTCTACCCCGGGCGTTACGAGCCGGAAATGCTCTGCGAGCTGTGGCGCAAGGAGAAGGTCAGTTTCTCCCATTGCGTGCCGACCATCCTGCAGATGCTGCTCAACGCCAAGGGCGCGCAGCAGCAGGACTTCGGCGGCTGGAAAATCATCATTGGCGGCAGCTCGCTCACCCGCGCTTTGTACGAGGCCGCCAAGGCCCAGGGCATCCAGTTGACGGCGGCTTATGGCATGTCGGAAACCTGCCCGCTGGTGTCCTGCGCGCACCTCAACGAGGAACTGCTGGCTGGCAGCGAAGACGAATGCATCACCTACCGGATCAAGGCTGGGGTGCCGGTGCCGCTGGTGGAAGCGGCGGTCGTCGACGCCGAGGGCCGCTTCCTGCCGGCCGATGGCGAGTCCCAGGGTGAGCTGGTGCTGCGTGCGCCCTGGCTGACCATGGGTTATTTCCGTGAACCCGAGAAGGGCGCCGAACTCTGGCAGGGCGGCTGGTTGCACACCGGTGACGTGGCGACTCTCGACAGTATGGGTGTGGTGGATATCCGCGACCGCATCAAGGATGTGATCAAGACGGGGGGCGAATGGGTGTCCTCGCTGGAGCTTGAAGACCTGATCAGCCGTCACCCGGCCGTGCGCGAAGTGGCGGTGGTCGGTGTCGCCGACCCGCAGTGGGGGGAACGCCCGTTTGCCCTGCTGGTGGTGGCCGAGGGCAACAGCATCGACGCGCGTGAACTCAAGGAGCACCTCAAGCCCTTCGTGGAACTCGGGCACATCAACAAGTGGGCGATTCCCAGCCAGATTGCCCTTGTTACCGAAATTCCCAAGACCAGTGTCGGCAAGCTCGACAAGAAGCGTATCCGCATCGATATAAGCCAGTGGCAGGCCAGCAACAGCGCTTTCCTCTCCACACTTTGAGGCCCACCCGCCTCGCGTCTATCAGGATGCGAGGCGCGGTCCAGACGTTCGCGCCTTGTCAAATCGACATTTTCAGCCATTCTTCCCTCCAGCCAGTGTCTGGGTCGGGCTTTTCGGCCTGGGCGGCGAGGTCGAAATGTGCAAATCACACTTTAGAGGGATCAAGCACTAGTACCTGCTGGCTATAGTCGGGTCAGGGGATTCTTGGGAATGGGGGACCGCGCAAGATTGCGCATTTCGCTTTGGCCGACCGGCGCACCTAATTTGTTGCCAGTCGTTCGAGACGTTTCCAGAAGGACTCACTGCCATAAAAATAAAGTACATGGAGTAGCGTCGATGACATCAGCAAATCTGTTCTGGCGCCGGGCGAAACTGCCGCTGGCCGTCAGCCTCGCTTCTACGCTCGCCGGTCCTGCATTCGGCGTCAGTTTCAACATCGGGGAAATCGAAGGCTCGTTCGACTCGTCGCTGTCCGTGGGGGCCAGTTGGTCAACCCAGAGCGCGAACAGGAACCTGATCGGCGTGAACAACGGTGGCAAGGGCCTGTCGCAAACCTCCGATGACGGCCACCTGAACTTCAAAAGCGGTGAAACCTTCTCGAAGATCTTCAAGGGCATCCATGACCTGGAGCTCAAGTACGGTGACACCGGCATTTTCGTCCGTGGCAAGTACTGGTACGACTTCGAACTCAAGGACGAAAGCCGTCCGTTCAAGGACATCAGCGACTCGAATCGTAAAGAGGGCGCCAAATCCTCTGGCGCACAGATTCTAGACGCCTTTGTCTACCACAACTATTCCATTGCTGACCTGCCGGGCTCCGTGCGTCTGGGCAAGCAGGTCGTGAGCTGGGGTGAGAGCACCTTCATCGGTGGCGGCATCAACGCGGTCAACCCGATCGACGTGTCCGCCTTCCGCCGTCCAGGCGCCGAGATCAAGGAAGGCCTGATCCCGGTCAACATGTTCTATCTGTCCCAGAGCCTGACCGACAACCTCTCGGCCGAGGCGTTCTACCAGATCGAATGGGACCAGACTGTCGTCGACAACTGCGGGACGTTCTTCTCCCAGCCAGACGTGATCGCCGACGGCTGCACCAACAACCTGCGCCTGTTGAACAGCTCTCGCACCTTGTCTGCCGCGCAGCAAGCGGGGCTGCGTCCGCTGGGCGTCGACGTCAACTCCGAAGGCGTGCTGGTGCGCCGCGGCCCAGACCGTGATGCACGTGACAGTGGCCAGTGGGGCGCGGCCATGCACTACGTGTTCGAGCCGCTGAACACCGAGTTCGGCGCCTATGTGATGAACTACCACAGCCGGGCACCGATCTTCAGCGCCCAAGGTGCATCGGCGCGGGCGTATGCCATTGCCGCAGGCGCCGGTACGGCAGCACCGCTGGTGGTGGCAGGCAACTCCAACTACTTCGTCGAGTACCCTGAAGACATCCGCCTGTACGGCTTGAGCTTCTCCACCACCTTGCCTACCGGCACGGCGTGGAGCGGTGAAATCAGCTACCGGCCGAATGCCCCGGTGCAACTGAACACCACGGACATCCTCTACGCCGGTGTCACCGCCCTGCCAACCGCCTTCGGCCTGGGCAACGCCTCACCGCTCAAAGGCGTGCCAGGTCAGGACCTGCACGGCTACACCCGTAAGGAAATCACCCAGTTCCAGACCACGCTGACGCACTTCTTCGATCAGGTCATGGGCGCCAGCCGCCTCACCTTGGTCGGTGAACTGGGGGTAACGCACGTCGGTGGCCTGGAAAGCACGGACAAGATGCGCTACGGCCGCGACCCGGTCTTTGGTCCTGGCCCGCTGGCTTCTACGGGCGGCCGCAACACCTGCTCGGCGATCCTCAATGCCGGCACCATTGCAGGCGCAGGCCCTGGTACGTCCACCGCCAACCTCAGCCGCAACTGCGAAAACGATGGTTTCACCACCTCCACGTCGTGGGGCTACCGTGCGCGTGCCATCTGGGACTACCCGGACGTATTTGCCGGGGTCAACCTCAAGCCAAGCGTGGCTTGGTCGCATGACGTGTCGGGCTACTCGCCTGGCCCTGGCGGCAACTTCGAAGAAGGTCGCAAGGCGGTCAGCCTGGGTCTGGATGCCGAGTACCAGAACACCTACACCACCAGCCTGTCGTACACCAACTTCTTTGATGGCAAGTACAGCACTGTGGATGACCGTGACTTCGTCGCACTCAGCTTCGGCGTGAACTTCTAACCGTATTGAGCCAGGATGACTATGACAATGAATACAACCAAGAGTCTGCTCACCGCCGGGGTGCTGGGATTGTCCCTGTTGGCCTCCAGCGTGATGGCGGCGGTGTCCGCTGACGAAGCGGCCAAGCTGGGCACCAGCCTGACCCCGATGGGCGCGGAAAAAGCCGGCAACGCGGATGGCTCGATCCCGGCCTGGGCGCCGTTGGCGAAAACCGCAGGTTCCGTTGATGCCAAGGGCTTCCTGTCGGACCCGTATGGTGCGGACAAACCGAAGTTCACCATCACGGCGCAGAACGTCGACCAGTACAAGGACAAGCTTTCGCCTGGTCAGATCGCCATGATCAAGCGTTACCCGGACACCTACAAGCTGCCGGTCTACCCGAGCCACCGCGGCGCTACCGTGCCGGATGATGTGTTCGCCGCGATCAAGCAGAACGCAACCAAGACCACGCTGGTGGGGGGCGGCAACGGCCTGGAGAACTTCCAGACGGCGATCCCGTTCCCGATTCCGAAAAGCGGTGTCGAGGTGATCTGGAACCACATCACCCGCTATCGCGGTGGCAGCGTGACCCGCCTGGTGACCCAGGCCACGCCGCAGACCAACGGCTCGTACAGCCTGGTGTACTTCCAGGACCAGTTCGTCTTCCGTGACAAGATGAAGGACTTCGATCCGGCCAACCCGGGCAACGTGCTGTTCTACTTCAAGCAGGAAGTGACCGCGCCGGCACGTCTGGCAGGTTCGGTGCTGCTGGTGCACGAGACCCTCGACCAGGTCAAGGAGCCGCGCAAGGCGTGGATCTACAACTCCGGTCAGCGTCGTGTGCGTCAGGCGCCGCAAGTGTCCTATGACGGCCCGGGTACCGCAGCCGATGGCCTGCGTACCTCCGACAACCTGGACATGTTCAACGGGGCGCCAGATCGTTACGACTGGAAGCTGGAAGGCAAGAAGGAGATGTACATTGCCTCCAACAGCTACAAGCTCGATTCGCCAACCCTGAAGTATGCCGACATCATCAAGGCTGGCCATATCAACCAGGACCTGACGCGTTACGAGCTGCGTCGCGTGTGGCACGTGGTGGCAACCCTGAAACCGGGTCAGCGCCATATCTACGCCAAGCGTGACTTCTACATCGACGAAGACACCTGGCAGGCATCGGTGATCGACCAGTACGACGGTCGTGACCAGCTGTGGCGCGTATCCGAGGCGCATGGCCAGGACTACTACAACGTCCAGGTGCCGTGGTACACCCTGGAAGCCATCTACGACCTGCAATCTGGTCGTTACCTGGCACTGGGCATGAAGAACGAAGAGAAGAAGGCATATGACTTCGGCTTCACTGCTTCGAAAGCCGACTTCCAGCCAGCAGCGCTGCGTCAGTCCGGTGTGCGTTAACGCTTGAACCCCTCCGTGTGATCCCCAGAACGCCCCGGCTTGCCCGGGGCGTTTCTGTTTTAACGGGCCTAAGAGAATCCTTGTGGGAGCCGGCCTTGCCGGCGAATCTCCGGGAGCCCCCAGTGTGCCGCTCGATCACCGATTCATGCTGGCAGTTCTGGCCAAATCGCCGGCAATGCCGGCTCCCACAGAGATCGTCGTGGCATTGGCCGACCCCCACGAGAATCACTGCAATCCCCCTGATCTGCATCAGTCTTGTCGCTTCTTGTTGTAGTCTTTTTTTCACTTCATGCGGCAATCATCTTCAAATGTGTCGTTTAAAGCGATAGTCTCCGGTGCATCTGCTCCGCCGAAGACTTCCAACTATAACGAGCCGGCCATGTCTGATCTGTCCCGTACGCAAGGGTTCGCGAGCCAGGCCATCACGGCCCTGGAAGGACGTTTCTTTCGCCCGCCACTGCCCGAAGGCCATGTACCGCGCGCACGCCTGTGCCAGCGCCTGCAGGCCGGGCTCGGTGGTCGGCTGCTGTTGGTCAACGCCCCGGCCGGCTTTGGCAAAAGCTCGCTGGCGGTGGAGTTCTGCGAAAGCCTGCCCACGCACTGGCGCAGCCTCTGGCTGGGGTTGAGCCGCCGCGACAGCGATCCGGGGCGCTTCCTTGAGCGCCTGCTCGAAGGTCTCCAGCAATATTGCCCCAGACTCGGCAGCCAGGCCCTGGGCCTGCTGAAGATGCGCCAGCGCCATCAGCCCTTCGCCTTTGAAGAGTGGATCGACGGCCTGCTCGACGAACTGGCCCTGCACCTGCAACCGCAACAACCCCTGCTGCTGATCCTCGACGACTACCACCTGGCCCAGGGCCCGGTACTCGATCGTTGCCTGCAGTTCTTCATCAATCACTTGCCGCCGGGCCTGTTGTTGCTGGTCACCAGCCGCCAGCGCCCGGACTGGCACCTGGCCCGCCTGCGCCTGTCGCGGCAATTGCTGGAGTTGAACGAACAGGACCTGCGCCTGACGCCCGACGAATCCCTTGCCGTACTCGGCCAGCACCCCAACGTGCTGCGCGGGCAGGCGCTGGACAACCTGATCCAGCGCAGCGACGGCTGGGTCGCCGGCTTGCGCTTCTGGCAACTGGCGGCCACCGAGGCCGGTGCCGATAGCGCCTTGCCCCAGGCCCTGCATGGCGGCGAAGGGCTGATCCGCGATTACCTGCTCGAAGAAGTCATCGATTGCCTGCCTGCGGAAGTCCAGGCGTTCCTCTACGACACGGCCTGCCAGGAGCGCTTTTGCAGCGACCTGTGCGATGCCCTGCGCGAAAGCCATGACAGCGCCGAGATCCTGCGCTACCTGCAAGCCCACCAGGTATTCCTCGTACCGCTGGACGAGAACGGCCACTGGTTCCGTTATCACCATCTGTTTTCCGACCTGCTGCGCAGCCGCCAGGCCAGCCTGCCATTGTCCAGCCTGCACTTGCGGGCCTGTCGCTGGTTCCATGGCCAGGGCCTGCTTGACGAGGCGGTGGAGCAGGCGTTGCGCGCCGGCCATCTGGATGTGGCGGCCAACCTGGTACAGAACCTGTCAGAAGAACAACTGCTCGCCGAACAGAACGTCGGCATGCTGCTGCGCTGGAAGATGGACCTGCCCGACAGCCTGTTGATCAGCACGCCACGGCTGATCGTGCTGTACAGCTGGGCGCTGGGCCTGGCCTGCCAGCTGGATGCGGCAGAAGAGCTGGCCAATCACCTCAGCCGCTTCCTGCCGGCACCCTCGGCCACCGCGCAAAAGTCGATGCTGGCGCAGTGGCTGGCGCTCAGCGGGATCATTGCCCGCGGACGTGGAGATCGTGCCCGCACCCGCAGCTACTGCGAGCAAGCTCTGCAAAGCCTGCCGCAAAAACGCTATGGCCAGCGCCTGCTGTGCCTGTCGACCTTGTCCAACCTGGCCATCGCCGATGCCGACTTCTGGCACGCCCGGGGCTGGAACCGCGAAGCGCTGGAGCTGGCGCAGCGGGTCGGCAACCCGCTGTTCGAAGCGCTGGCGCATTACGACCGTGCCCGGGTGCTGCATGCGCGCGGTGAAGTGCTGCGCTCGATGGATGAAGTGCGCCAGGGTTTGCAGCGCCTGCACGGCCTGTCGTCCCAGCGCCTGTATGCCGTGCGTGCACGCCTGATGTTGTATGAGGGGTACCTGCTGGTAACCCGCCTGCAATCGGACGCCGGTCGCAGTCGCCTGCGCGCCGGTCTGGTCGAGGCGCGCGCCTGTCGTGACATCAGCGTGCTGATCGGTCACTGCGCATTGGCCACCCTGGATGGGCGCGAGGGGCGCTTTGCCGAAGCCTTTGCCGAACTGGCCGAAGCCGAGCGCCTGATGCATATCTGGGATGTGCCGCCGATCTTCTATCTGGCGATGATTACCCTGGTCAAATGCGAGCTGTGGCTGGCCCAGGGGCGCAATGACCTGGCCGAGTCCTGGTTGCTGCGCCTTGGCCAGACCTACGGTGGCGAGCAGGCTGCGGCGGCGCCGGAGTTCCACCCCTTGCTGCCGCTGCACATCGAATTGCAGCAAGCCCGGCTGGAGGAAGTGCAGGGTCGCCTGGAGCAAGCCGGGCAGCGCTTGCATAAGCTGCACGCACGCGGGCAGCGCAGCGGCGGGCACATGCTCAGTGTGACTGCGCTGTGCCAGCACCTGGCCGCGCTGTTGGCTGGCGATGCCCGGCAGGCGGCAGGCGAATTGTTCAGCCAGGCCCTGGAGGCCGCCAGTGGCGGCGCCTTGCAACCATTCCAGCGCTTGCTCAACGAACAACCCGACTGGTTGCGCGAGCAATTGCTCCTGCAACCGGACAGCCCGACCCGAACGAGCGTGCTGGCGCTGTTGCCGCACAGCGAGGCGCTGCCAAACCCGGCTCCGACAACGGCCACCACCAGCGACCTGAGCGCCCGTGAAATGTCGGTGCTCAAGCTGATTGCCCAAGGGTGCTCGAACCAGGAAATCAGCGAGCAGCTGTTCATCTCCCTGCACACCGTGAAAACCCACGCCAGCCATATCAACGGCAAGCTCGGCGTGGAGCGGCGTACCCAGGCGGTGGCGCGGGCCAAGGAAATCGGCTTGCTCTAGCTGTCGCTCAGTGCGCCCTGTAGCGCTGGCGATGGACGAGCATGATGGCAGTTCGATATTGTGGCACGGCCTTTCCCTCTCGTTGACCGTCCTGGATGATCTCTGACTGGCTTGCCATTGGTGCGCTGTCGCTCCTCTTTGTTGCTGCTTGTGCGTTCCTGGCGCCGCGAGCGGCTCAAGCAATTGCTGCGTGCTGCCGATACCGTGGCTGGGATCGGTGGCGGTGAGTGGTGTGTAAAGGTGTTTGCCTGTGCCCGCTCCAAGACGATGAACGTCACCCTCGAATTACCTGTTGAAGCCGAGCCTGTCCGGGGCGCTGCGTTTTCTTAATTCTTTTCAAGCAGGTTGTGTGGATGCTGGTGTACAGCCAAAAAAGCTTTCTGATCGTCGATGACTTCACCGACTTCCGCACCTCCGTCCGTTCGATGCTGCGGGAAATGGGCATCAAGGACGTGGACGTTGCCGAGAGCGGCGAAACGGCGATCCGCATGTGCGCCCAGAAGCGCTACGATTTTGTCCTGCATGACTTCCACATGGGCGACGGCAAGAAGAATGGCCAGCAGGTGCTCGAAGACCTGATGCTGGACAAGCTGATCAGCCACGAATCGATCTTCCTCATGGTCACTGCCGAAAGCAGCCAGGCGGTGGTGCTCAGTGCCCTGGAGCACGAGCCGGATGCCTACCTGACCAAGCCGTTCAACCGCCTCGGGCTGACCCAGCGGCTCGACAAGCTGGTCCAGCGCAAGACCCTGCTCAAGCCGATCCTGCAGGCACTGGACCGTGGTCGCCCGCCCGAGGTATTGCTGGCCTGCGACAACCTGTGCAAACAGGACCCGCGCTTCGCCCCGTTGTGCCTGCGCTACCGCGCCGATGCACTGGCGGCGCTGAACCGCCATGAAGACCTGGAGCGTTTCCTCAAGGCGATTCTCGCCAACCGCCCGACACCCTGGGCGTATGCGGCGCTGGGCAAACTGTTGTTCAAGCGTGGCCACGCGGCCCAGGCCAAGGAGATCTACGAGCAGGCGATCAAGGCCTTCTCGATGATGCCCGGCCTCTACGACGGCCTGGCTGAAGTACTCGCCGCCAGCGGTGAGACCCGCCGCGCCCAGACGGTGCTGGAAGATGCCGTGCGCTTGTCGCCGCTGGCGGTGCGCCGGCAGATGCAACTGGGCAAGCTGGCGCTGAACAACGCCGACTTTGACAGCGCGTCGCGGGCTTATCGGCAGGCGGTCAGCCAAGGGCAGAACTCGCGCTTCAAAGACCCGGAAAGCAACCTCGGCCTGGCCCAGGCGCTGATCCAGAAAAACCATGGCAATGGCCTGGATGCGCGAACGCGGGTCGAGATCAACCAGGTGCTGGGCGATGTCGCCAAGGAATACACCGATGACCAGGGCCTGCAAGTACGGGCGCGCCTGATCAAGGCCACGGGCCTGGCCCAGGCCGGGGATGCGGAAACGGCGGCCAAGCTCACCGAGGCGGCGATTGCTCGCCTGGAAAACATGGACCAGTTCTTCTCTGCCGAAACCGCCCTGGCGGTGGCCGCGCAGTTGCAGCAGTTGGGCCAGGCCTCGGCGGGCAGCGCGATCCTGAAGAACTGCGTGGAAGTCTACGGTGACGATCCGGCGGTGATGAAGGACGTCGCCAAGCTGACCGATGACCCGAGCATCCTCGGCGCCGGCAACGAAGCGGTGGACCTCAATCGGCAAGGCGTGCGCAGCTACCAGGCCGGCCAGTTGAGCGAGGCGCTGGCGTTGTTCCGGCGAGCGCTGGGCATGCAGCCGAAGAACATCAGCATTGCCTTGAACACGGCGCAGGCACTGCTGCGCGTTGGCGGCGAGAGCCCACCGGCAAGCGTGCTGGAAGAGTGCCGGACCTGTCTGAGCAAGGTCGCCGGCATTCCCGACAGTGACCCGCGCTATGAGCGCTATCGCAAACTGCGGATCCGGGCGGTGAGTGCATGAACGATGAATCCCAGGGGCTGACGTTTTCCACGGTGATCGCCTCCACCGTGCACGACATGAAGAACTCCCTGGCCATGCTGATGCAAGCGCACAGCCAGTGGTTGGCGCGGCTGCCGGCCGGCCAGGCGCAGGGCGCCGAACAGGCGGTGATCGAGCATGAGTTCGCCCACCTCAATGGCATGCTGGTGCAGTTGTTGGGGCTGTACAAGCTGGACGTCAACCAGTTGCCGATGTGCCCGGGTTATCACGAGCTGGACGACTTTGTCGAAGCACAGCTGGCGGCGCACCAGCAGACGCTGGATAGCCGCGAGATCACCACGCGCTACCAGATCGATGCGTTGAACCCGCTGGGGTTCTTTGACCGCGAGCTGGTGGGCTCGGTGATCTCCAACGTGATCAACAATGCCATCCGCTATGCCGGCCACGCCATGTTGATCACGGTGAGCGAGGAGGGTGAGCAGGTGTTGATGAGCATCAACGATGACGGACCGGGTTATCCACAGGCGATGATCGACCGTCAGGCGGATTATGTGCAGGGCATCAACCCGCACACCGGCAGCACCGGGCTGGGCTTGTATTTCGCCTCGCGGATTGCCGCGCTGCATGAGCGCAATGGCGTGCGTGGGCGGATCGAGATCAGCAATGGCGGGGCGTTGGGCGGCGGGTTGTTCACGCTCTATCTGCCGTGATGTCGACTGGATAAAGGCAGTACGAATTCAACCGCAAGAAACCGGTTTCCCTCGGTCGCCCCACACCCTAGAGTGGGCAGGTGCCGAATTCGCGGAGCCTTGCCCATGTCATGCAGCTATCTTCAGATCCCGTCCCCCGTCGGCGTGCTCACCCTGGTGGCACGCGGGACGAAACTGGCGGCCATTCTCTGGGAGTGCGAGCGGGAAAACCGGGTTCGACTCGGCCCGCTGCACGAGGACCGCGAGCATCCCACGCTGCTTGAAACCCAGCGTCAGCTCAGCGAATACTTCGCCGGTAGCCGCGACCGTTTCGAGCTGGACCTCGACTTTGAAGGCACCGATTTTCAGCGTCAGGTCTGGCGCGCGCTGCTGACCATCCCCTTCGGTGAAACCCGCAGCTACAGCGACATCGCCCGGCAGATCGGCAGCCCCAAGGCGGTCCGCGCCGTCGGCGCTGCCAATGGCCGCAATCCGATTTCCATTGTTGCCCCGTGCCATCGGGTGATCGGCGCTTCCGGCAGCCTGACCGGGTTTGCCGGTGGCCTGCAGGCCAAGCAGTACCTGCTGGCACTGGAAGGCCGCAGCAGCCTGCAACTGGCGTTCTGAATCATTCGATTTGTGAGGCGTTGATCGGGCAACTATCGTTCGAGCAAGCAGCGCTGACAGGTGCGTGAGTATTCATGAACGGATGTTCATGGAATTTTCTGGTACCTGTGCGTTCCAAGCCTGGCATCGGTGCGCATTTGGCCCGCTGCACTCTCGAATTGAAAGGAGCTTGTCCATGTTCACCATGCGTCGTTTGATTATCGTCGCTACCGTCGCCACCCTGATGACGGGCTGTGCCAGCCAGAACCCCTACGACAACCAGGGGCAGGCACAAGGTTCCACCGGGATGAGCAACACAGCCAAGTATGGTGGCCTGGGCGCACTGGCCGGTGCTGTCGCCGGTGCCGCGATCAACCACAACAACCGTGGCAAGGGTGCGCTGATCGGCGCGGCTGCCGCAGGTGCCATCGGTGCCGGCTACGGCTACTACGCCGACAAGCAGGAAGCCGCCCTGCGCGCGAGCATGGCCAATACCGGGGTTGAAGTGCAGCGTCAGGGTGATCAGATCAAGCTGATCATGCCGGGCAACATCACCTTCGCCACCGACTCGGCGAACATCGCTCCAAGCTTCTACTCGCCGCTGAACAACCTGGCGAACTCGTTCAAGCAGTTCAACCAGAACACCATTGAAGTGGTCGGCTACACCGACAGCACCGGCAGCCGCCAGCACAACATGGACCTGTCGCAGCGCCGGGCGCAGTCGGTCGTGACCTACCTGACGTCGCAGGGCGTGGATGGATCGCGGGTATCGGCACGTGGCCTGGGCCCGGATCAGCCGATCGCGAGCAATGCCGACGCCAACGGCCGTGCGCAGAACCGTCGTGTCGAGGTCAACCTCAAGCCGATTCCTGGCCAGCAGTACCAGTAATCCAAAGCATCGCCGGCAAGGCCGGCTCCCACAGTGTTCAGCGTCAGTACCTGCTGACCTTGTGGGAGCCGGCCTTGCCGGCGATGGCTGTGCAGCAGCCCGGCTTCAACGTTTTTTCAGCTGTTCCAACAACGCATCCTTGTCTTCCCACAACCGGTTGACCCACTGCTGGAACGCCAGCCGGTAGGTCTCGTCCTGGTCATAGCTGCGCCCCAGGAACTCCTCGGGAATCGCCAGCTCTTCAAGCTGCACCACGATCTCGTTCACTCGCCCGCACAACAGGTCCCAGAAGCCGGGGTTGCCCTGTGGGTAGTAGATGGTGACGTTGACGATCGACTCCAACTGCTCCCCCATCGCATCCAGCACAAAGGCAATACCCCCCGCTTTTGGCTTGAGCAGATGGCGGAACGGTGACTGCTGCTGACGGTGCTTGGCCGGGGTAAAGCGCGTGCCCTCGGCAAAGTTGAAAATCGCCGTCGGCTTGCCGCGAAACTTCGCGCAGGTCCGTCGGGTGGTTTCCAGGTCCTTGCCCTGCTTTTCCGGGTGCTTGGCCAGGTACGCCTTGGAATAGCGCTTCATGAACGGGAAGCCCAGCGCCCACCACGCCAGACCAATCACCGGCACCCAGATCAGCACCTGCTTGAGGAAGAACTTCAGCGGCCGGATACGCCGGTTGAGCACGTACTGCAACACCAGGATGTCGACCCAGCTCTGGTGGTTGCTGGTGATCAGGTAGCTGTGCTCGTAGTCCAGCCCAGCCAGGCCGTCGACTTGCCAGTGGGTCTTGCCCAGCAGGTTCATCCAGCCCTTGTTGTTGCTGATCCAGGCTTCATGGATGTGGCGCATCAGCTCGTCGGTTACCCGCTGCGCCGCCGCAAACGGCAGGCACAGCTTGAACAGGCTGACGATGAACAGCGGGGTGCAGCAGACAATCGTGTTGAGCCCCAGCAGCAGCGAGGCAATCACTCCGCGCACAGGCGCGGGCAGGTAGGCGAGCATGGGATCAGTTTTCCATCGAGCGGTTGGCCTGAATTGCAGTCAGGGCAATGGTGTAGACGATATCGTCGACCTGGGCGCCGCGCGGCAGGTCGTTGACCGGTTTGCGCAGGCCTTGCAGCATCGGCCCCAGGCTCACGCAGTCGGCGCTGCGCTGCACCGCCTTGTGGGTGGTGTTGCCGGTGTTGAGGTCGGGGAACACGAACACCGTGGCGCGACCAGCCACCTGGCTGTTCGGTGCCAACTGGCGGGCGATGTCCTGGTTGGCGGCGGCGTCGTACTGCAACGGGCCGTCGATTTGCAGGCCACGCTGGGTTTCCTGGGCGAGCAGGGTGGCTTCGCGGACTTTCTCCACTTCCTCGCCGCTGGCCGAATCGCCGCTGGAATAGCTGATCATCGCCACGCGCGGGACGATGCCGAAGGCTTCGGCCGAGTCGGCGCTCTGCAAGGCGATTTCCGCCAGCTCGCCCGCCGTCGGGTGCGGGTTCATCACGCAGTCGCCGTACACCAGCACCTGCTCGGGGAACAGCATGAAGAACACCGAGGACACCAGGCTGCAACCCGGTGCGGTCTTGATCAGTTGCAGGGCCGGGCGAATGGTGTTGGCGGTGGAGTGCACCAGGCCTGAAACCAGGCCATCGACTTCGTCCAGAGCCAGCATCATGGTGCCGATCACCACCGGGTCTTCCAACTGCTGCTCGGCCATCGGCGCGTTCAGGCTTTTGCTCTTGCGCAGGTTAACCATCGGCTCGACATAGCGCTCGCGGATCAAGTCCGGGTCAAGAATCTCCAGGCCTTCCGGCAGGCTGATGCCCTGGGCACGGGCCACCGCCTGGACGTCGTCCGGCTTGGCCAGCAACACGCAGCGGGCAATGCCACGGGCCTGGCAGATGGCGGCGGCCTGCACGGTCATCGGCTCGGCGCCTTCGGGCAGGACGATGCGTTTGTTGGCCTGTTGCGCGCGCTGGATCAACTGGTAGCGGAACACTGCCGGCGACAGGCGCATTTCCCGTGGGGTGCCGCAGCGCTGGTTCAGCCAGTCGGCGTCCAGGTGGCTGGCGACGAAGTCGGTGATGATTTCCGCGCGTTCGCGGTCGTCCACCGGGATTTCCTTGTTCAGCCCGTTGAGCTGGTTGGCAGTGTCGTAGGAGCCGGTGCTCACCGAGAGAATCGGCAGGCCGGCCAGCAGCGCGCCCTGGCACAGTTCGAGGATACGCGGGTCGGGCTTGCTGTCGCTGGTCAGCAGCAGGCCGGCCAGGGGTACGCCGTTGATCGCCGCCAGGCTCACGGCGAGGATGATGTCGTCGCGGTCGCCCGGGGTCACTACCAGTGTGCCAGGCTTGAGCAGCGGCACGGTATTGGCCACGGTGCGCGCACAGATGATGATCTTGTTCATGCGCCGGGTTTCGTAGTCGCCGGCATTGAGCACCTGGGCGCCGAGCAGGTCGGCCACGTCGCGGGTACGCGGATCGTTCAGCCCGGCCTGGAACGGAATGCAGCCGAGCAGGCGGAAGTCGCCACCACGCAGCAGCGGCGAATGCTCGCGCAGGCGCGCAGCGAAGGTCTCCATGGGCTCGTCGCCACGGACCTTGTTGAGGATCACCCCGAGTACCTTCGGGTCGCGCGGGCCTCCAAACAGCTGGGCCTGCAATTCCACACGGCCAGACAGCTCGGCGAGCACGTCGTTTTCCGGTGCCGAAACCAGGATCACCTCGGCATCCAGGCTCTTGGCCAGGTGCAGGTTGACCCGTGCGGCGTAGCTGGCGTGGCGGGTTGGTACCATGCCTTCGACCACCAGCACGTCCTTGCCGACGCAGGCCTGCTGGTACAGGGTGATGATTTCTTCGAGCAGTTCATCCAGCTGGCCATCGCCGAGCATGCGCTCGACGTGGGCCAGGCTCAGTGGCGTGGGCGGCTTCAGGCCGTGAGTGCGGGCGACCAGTTCGGTGGAACGTTCCGGGCCGGTATCACCGGGGTGCGGCTGGGCAATCGGCTTGAAGAAGCCGACCTTCAGGCCAGCCCGCTCCAGGGTGCGCACCAGGCCAAGGCTGATGGACGTCAGGCCGACACCAAAGTCGGTCGGCGCGATGAAAAATGTCTGCATGCGAGCTTCTCGAAGTGAGCTGTTGCAAAAGAATCAATTGCCAAGGGTATCGCTATCGGCACCCTGAGCGCACCAGCCGCAGGCAAAAGGTTGGCCGATACGTTGCTCGCGCTGGGCCGGGTCGAGTACCCAGGCCCGCGACTGCCAGGGCGGCAGGTGGCGCAGGTGCTGGGTATGCCCGCAGGACAACGCGACCACCCAGTGGCCGTCTTCATCGAGGTGAAAGCCAAGCACGTGGCTGATGGGCGACACTTCCCGTTTGTCCGGGTTGCGTTCGCTTTCAGGCGATGCGTTGGTTACACTTGTGCGTTCTACATTCTTATGCAAAAGGTCTCGCCCCATGCTGATCGCCGCCAACAAGGCTGTCTCCATCGACTATACCCTGACCAACGACGCTGGTGAGGTCATCGACAGCTCCTCCGGCGGCGCCCCGCTGGTTTACCTGCATGGCGCAGGCAACATCATTCCAGGCCTGGAAAACGCCCTGGTTGGTAAAACCGTTGGTGACGAACTGACCGTCGCCGTCGAGCCGGAAGACGCCTACGGCGAATACCTGGCCGAGCTGGTCAGCACCCTGAACCGCAGCATGTTCGAAGGTGTTGATCAACTCGAAGTCGGCATGCAGTTCCACGCTTCGGCGCCGGACGGCCAGATGCAGATCGTCACCATTCGCGACCTCGACGGCGACGACGTTACCGTCGACGGCAACCACCCGTTGGCCGGCCAGCGCCTGAACTTCCAGGTTAAAGTCGTCAATGTACGTGACGCCAGCGAAGAAGAAATCGCCCATGGCCACGTCCATGGCGAAGGTGGTCATCAGCACTAAGATTTCTGCGCTAAGCTCAGAAAGTCGCGAAGGCGCTCGGGCAAGTCAGTCTCGCACTCCACAGGGGGCAGATGGCTTGGACGGGCGCCTTTTTAGTGGGCTGGTTTTACGTGCCGCCGGCCGTAGCGGAACGTGAACGGGAGAGGGGAGTTCATCATGAGTGCATTTCACGAGCTGAAATTGCAGGCGCTGGACGGCCAGGAGCTGCCGTTGGCACCGTTCAAGGGCCACGTGGTGCTGGTGGTCAATGTCGCCTCCAAGTGTGGGCTGACACCGCAATATGCGGCGCTTGAGAATCTCTATCAGCAGTACAAGGGGCAGGGTTTCAGCGTGCTCGGGTTGCCGTGCAACCAGTTTGCCGGGCAAGAGCCGGGCAGCGAGCAGCAGATTGCCGAGTTCTGCAGCCTGAACTATGGGGTCAGCTTCCCGCTGGGGGGCAAGCTGGAGGTCAACGGGCCGAACCGTCATTCGCTGTACCGTTTGCTGGCGGGGGAAGGTGCGGAGTTCCCGGGGGATATCACCTGGAACTTCGAGAAGTTCCTGGTCGGCAAGGACGGGCGCGTGCTGGCCCGGTTCGCGCCGCGCACTGCGCCGGATGATCCGGCGGTGGTGCAGGCTATCGAGAAGGCTTTGGCCTGAAGCACAGCGGCAGATCGCGGGACCAGCCCGCTCCCACCCCATTCTGTCTGTGGGAGCGGGCTGGTCCCGCGATGGGCTGCAAAGCAGCCCCCTGATCACTCAAATCAATAGTACTGGGCCACACAGGCTCACGACCCTATCCTCGGCACCTCACTAACCCGAGGAGCGCCTCATGTCGGTCAACCCCCTGTTCCAACCCTTCCACCTGGGCGCCCTCGAGCTGCCAAGCCGTGTCGTCATGGCACCGATGACCCGTACCTTCTGCCCCGGTGGCGTGCCCTACGGCAAAGTGGTCGATTACTACAGTCGCCGCGCAGCCGCCGGCGTCGGCCTGATCATCACCGAAGGCACCACGGTCGGGCACAAGGCCGCCAACGGCTACCCGAATGTGCCGCGCTTCCATGGTGAAGACGCCCTCGCAGGCTGGAAAAAGGTGGTCGACGCCGTGCACGCCGAAGGCGGCAAGATCGTCCCGCAACTGTGGCACGTCGGCAGTGTGCGGCGTATCGGCACCGAGCCGGACGCCAGCGTCCCGGGCTACGGCCCGAGCGAGAAGGTCAAGGACGGCAAGGTGTTGATCCATGGCATGAGCCAGCAGGATATCCAGGAGGTCATCGCCGCCTTCGCCCAGGCTGCCCGCGACGCCCAGGCCATCGGCATGGACGGTGTGGAAATCCACGGCGCCCACGGCTACCTGATCGACCAGTTCTTCTGGGAAGCCAGCAACCAGCGCACCGATGAATACGGCGGCGACCTGGCTGGGCGTTCGCGGTTTGCCATCGAGCTGATCAAGGCCGTACGCGCCGCCGTTGGCCCGGACTTCCCGATCATTTTCCGCTTTTCGCAATGGAAACAGCAGGACTACAGCGCCCGCCTGGTGCAGGACGCCGAGGCTCTGGAGGCGTTCCTCAAGCCGTTGTCCGAGGCCGGTGTGGATATCTTCCACTGCTCGACCCGGCGCTTCTGGGAGCCGGAATTCGAAGGCAGCCAGCTGAACCTGGCCGGCTGGACCCGCCAGCTTACCGGCAAGCCCACCATTACCGTCGGCAGCGTCGGCCTGGACGGCGAGTTCCTGCAGTTCATGGTCGACACCGACAAGGTGGCGCAACCGGCCAGCCTGGAGAACCTGCTGCAGCGCCTGAACAACGAGGAGTTCGACCTGGTCGCGGTGGGCCGTGCCTTGCTGGTCGACCCACAGTGGGCGGCCAAGGTGCGTGATGGCCGCGAGCAGGACATCCTGCCGTTCAGCCGCGAGGCGCTGACGAGTCTGGTTTGACCGATACGCCCTGTGCAGCAGGCCCGGGCAAGGTTGCCGGGGTGTGCTCGCAGGCACTGCGCAGGTGCATTTCGAATTGCTCGACGATGGCCGGCCAGCCTTGGCGGCTGGCCTGTTGACGGGCATTCAGGCGCACCCGGCGCAGCGCTTCGTGGTCTTCCAGCAGCCAGCTGGCGGCGTCGATGAACGCCGCTGAATCCCCCGGCATCGCCAGTGCGCCGCTGTGGCCGTGGCGAATATGCTGGGCCGCCGCCGCTTCATCGAACGCCACCACCCCCAGCCCGGATGCCAGTGCCTCGAGCACCACGTTGCCGAATGTCTCGCTAAGGCTCGGGAACAGGAATATATCGCCAGAGGCATAGTGCCGGGCCAGTTCCTCGCCACGCTGGGCGCCGCAGAACACCGCGTCCGGCAATTGCTGTTCGAGCAGGTTGCGTTGTGGCCCGTCACCCACCAGGACCAGGCGGATGCGCTGCTGTGGATAAGTCTGGCGCAGGGTCTGCAGGGTTTGCCCGAGCAGGCCGAGGTTCTTTTCTGCCGCCAGCCGGCCAACGTACAGCAGGGCAATGTCGTTTTCCGCCAGCCCCCACTGGGCGCGCAATGCCGGGCAGCGTCGGGCAGGGCTGAACAGCTGGCTGTCGACCCCGCGCGACATCAAGGTCAGGCGATCAAAGCCGCGTCGTTCCAGCTCCACGCGCTGGCTGACGCTGGGCACCAGCGTGGTGTGGGTGCGCCGGTGGAACCAGCGCAGGTACTGGGTGAGCATCCGCGCGAACACGCCGAGGCCGTATTGGCGCGAGTACTGCTGGAAGTTGGTATGAAAGCCGCTGACCACGGCAATGCCCAGGCGCCGGGCGGCGCGCAGGGCGTTGAGCCCGAGCGGGCCTTCAGTGGCGATGTACAGCACGTCCGGGCGCTCGCGGCGCCAGCGGCGCAGCAACTTGTGCATCGACACCTGGCCCCACTGCAAGCCGGGGTAGCCGGGCAGTGGCCAGCCACGGCACAGCAGCAGGTTTTCATCGCCAGCCGCGCTGAGATCGTCGGCTTGGCGCGGGCGTATCAGTTCGACCTTGTGCCCGCGCAGGCACAGGCCCTCGCTGAGCCGGCCGAGGGTATTGGCCACACCATTTATTTCCGGTGGGTAGGTTTCGCTGATCAGGGTGATGCGCAGGGACGATGTGCTCATGAACGCCAGTTTCAGGCGGCTCGATTGCGCCTAAATGACGTGTTTGTGACGGATGCATGACGCCCGATCATTGGCGCTAAAGCCTCTGGAAATATAAAGCAATGGTTGCTCAAGTATGTCTGACAATCGGCCGATGAAGAGGCATTCGACTGATGTCTGCGCTCCAGGAGAGCGGTAATGTTCAATAGCAAATTGAAGAAAGAAATCCTCCAGCTGCGCGAAGATCTGCTGTCCATGGAACAGGTCAAAAGCAGCCTTGATAGCGAGATGCTGGTGTTGCAGCTCGACCCGCAGGGGCGCATCGAGGCGGTCAACAGCAATTTCGAGAAAGAGATGCTCTACAGCAGCCAGCAACTGGTTGGCCGCGCCATCGAAGACATCGTCCCGACGCACGTCAAGCCGCTGGATTTCTACCAGCGCATGAAGCTCGCCATCACCCGTGGCGAGCACCTCAATGGCGCGTTCCGGCTGCTGCGTGGCAACGGTGAAGAGGCCTGGCTGCGTTCGATCCTGCAACCGGTGAAGAACGGTGAAGGGCGGATCAAGTATTTCACCCTGCACTCCAGCGACCTGACCCGCACCATCGAGACCTCCCGCGAGCACGAAAGCCTGATCAAGGCGCTGATGCGTTCCACGGCGGTGATCGAGTTCAACTTGCAGGGTGAAGTGCTGACAGCCAACGAGCGCTTCCTGCAATCGATGGGCTACAAGCTGGAGCAGGTGCGGGGCAAGCATCACCGGATGTTCTGCGAGCCGCAAGAGTACAACTCGGCGGGCTATCACGCGTTCTGGGAGAAGCTGCGCCGTGGCGAGTTCGTGGCCGAGCGCTTCAAGCGTGTCGATGCCCACGGGCGTGTCGTGTGGCTGGAGGCCTCGTACAACCCGATCATCGATGCCCATGACGTGCTGTACAAGGTGGTCAAGTTCGCCACGGTGATCACTGACCAGGTCAATCAGGAAGAGGCGGTTGCCCACGCGGCGGACATTGCCTACACCACTTCGCTGGAAACCGACAACAGTGCGCGCAAGGCCACCGACGTGGTGACCCAGACCGTCGATGTGATGCGCGGGCTGGAAACCTCGATGCAGGAAGCGGCGCAGGGTATCGAGGCGCTGGACAAGCAGTCGCAGGTGATCGGTTCGATCATCAAGACCATCAGTGACATTGCCGGGCAGACCAACCTGCTGGCGCTAAACGCGGCAATCGAAGCGGCGCGAGCCGGTGAGCAGGGGCGTGGTTTTGCCGTGGTGGCCGATGAAGTTCGGCAGCTGGCGTCACGCACCAGCGCCGCCACCGAGGAAATCGCCCGGGTGGTGCAGCAGAACGCGCAGTTGGCCAAGGCGGCGGTGGACATCATCGACAGCAGCAAGCGTCAGGCCGAACAGGGCTTGAGCCTGGCTGGGGAGACCGGCACGGTGATTGTCGAGATTCAGGACGGGGCGCAGAAAGTGGTGAATGCGGTAGGGCAGTTCTCCAACCAACTGGGTGGCTGACCGTAGCCGCTGCCGTCAGGCTGCGCTTGCCTGCAACGCAGGCACACCAGGGCCCCTTCGGGCCCCAGCGCAGCCTTCGGCAGCGGCTACAGGGCGGTCATTTGCGTTCGCGCACCCAGAACAACGTGGCCCCCGCCACCGCCGCCGGCATCATCACGATGTTGACGAACGGAATCAGCAGCACCAGGTACACCGAGCCACCAAAGCCCATGCTCTGCCAGCGCTTTTCGCGCAGCCAGGCGAGCATGTCCTGCCAGCTCATCTTGTGGTTGTCCGCCGGGTAGTCGATGTACTGGATCGCCATCATCCAGATGCCGAACAGCAGCCACAGCGGCGCGGCAATGATGTTCAGCACCGGAATGAACGAGAGGATGAACAGCGCCAACGCACGCGGGGCAAAATAACCCAGCTTGCGCATTTCGCGGCCCAGGGTGCGCGGCACCATGGCCGCCAGCTCGCCCCAGCTGAACGCCGGGAAGTCATCGTTGCCGCGCACCACCACCTCGACCTTTTCCGCAAGGAAGCCGTTGAACGGCGCAGCAATGATGTTGGCCAACATGGTGAAGGTGAAGAACACCATCAACGCTACCAGCGCCACGAACAGCGGCCAGAGTAGATAGTTGAGGAAGCTCAGCCAGGTCGGCAGGGTCGGCATCAATGAATCGACCCACAGGCTGAACTGATGGCCGGCCAGGTAGATCAGGCCGACGAACAGCAGCAGGTTCACTGCCAACGGCAACAGCACGAACAGGCGCAGGCCCGGGCTCAGGATCAGCTTGAGGCCCTCGCGCAGGTATTGCGGGCCGGACAGTACAGGGGCTTGCATAAAAGGCTCCGAGCGGTGGTAAACGCGCCGACCTTACCGAGTTTGCCGGCCCGGTGAAAGCACCGCCGCACAAGGGCAACGGGCTGTAACAAATCCGCCGTAGGGTCGTTCATAGGCAAACAGGCCTGTGCTGCAAAGCAGAATAGAGGCCCTCTATAAGGTGGATTGTCTAAGGATATTTCCTTAATCTCTGCCACCTCGCTACAGTGCGCACAATTTTTCAACGCCTTCGAATTTTGAACTTCAAGGAGTTTTCATGAGCATTCTGGTCAACAAACAGGCCCCTGATTTCGATTCCGCGGCGGTTCTGGGCGACGGTTCGATCGTCGACAGCTTCAAACTTTCTTCGCTGCGCGGCAAATACGTCGTGCTGTTCTTCTGGCCGCTGGACTTCACCTTTGTCTGCCCGTCGGAAATCATCGCCCACAACAACCGCATGTCGCGCTTCCGTGACCTGGGTGTGGAAGTGGTCGGCGTGTCCATCGACTCGCAGTTCACCCACCACGCCTGGCGCAGCACGCCGGTGGAGAAGGGCGGCATCGGCGCGGTCGAGTTCACCATGGTCGCTGACGTCAAGCACGAAATCACCCGCGCCTACGGCGTCGAGCACGAAGACGGCGTGGCCCTGCGTGCCTCGTTCCTGATCGACCAGCAAGGCGTGGTGCAGCACCAGGTGGTCAACAACCTGCCGCTGGGCCGTGAAGTCGACGAGATGATCCGTGTGGTCGAAGCCCTGCAGTTCACCGAACAGCATGGTGAAGTCTGCCCAGCCGGCTGGCGTCCAGGCCAGAAAGGCATGAAGGCCGATGCCCAGGGCGTCGCCGACTATTTGGCGGAAAACGCCAAGCATCTGTAAGGGTCAACGATTTTCAGAACCTGCGACCCAAGGCCTTCCCCAAGGCTTCGCAGGTTCTTTTTTATTCCAGCCGGGTATCCCGGCGTCACGAGGCTGGCAAAACAGCGCCAGCTCGACAGGAGAGCGTCATGTCTGAAGTACGTCATTCGCGAGTGATCATTCTGGGTTCCGGCCCTGCCGGCTACAGTGCTGCGGTCTACGCTGCCCGCGCCAACCTCAAGCCGCTGCTGATCACCGGCATGCAGGCCGGCGGCCAGCTGACCACCACCACCGAAGTCGACAACTGGCCGGGCGATGCCCACGGCCTGACCGGCCCGGCGCTGATGGAGCGGATGAAGGAACACGCCGAGCGTTTCGAGACTGAAGTGGTGTTCGACCACATCAATGCCGTCGACCTGGCCAGCAAGCCGTACACCCTCAAGGGCGACAGCGCCACCTACACCTGCGATGCCCTGATCATCGCCACCGGTGCCAGCGCTCGTTACCTGGGCCTGCCGTCGGAAGAGGCGTTCATGGGCAAGGGCGTTTCGGCCTGCGCTACCTGTGACGGCTTCTTCTACCGCAACAAGCCGGTCGCCGTGGTCGGTGGTGGCAACACTGCCGTTGAAGAGGCGCTGTACCTGGCCAACATCGCCAGCAAAGTCACCCTGGTTCACCGTCGCGAAACCTTCCGCGCCGAGAAGATCCTGATCGACAAGCTCAACGCCCGTGTGGCCGAAGGCAAGATCGAGCTGAAGCTCAACGCGAACCTGGACGAAGTGCTGGGCGACAACATGGGTGTGACCGGTGCGCGCCTGAAGAACAACGATGGCAGCTTCGACGAAATCAAGGTCGACGGCGTGTTCATCGCGATCGGCCACACGCCGAACACCTCGCTGTTCGAAGGCCAGCTGACCTTGAAGGACGGCTACCTGGTGGTCAATGGCGGCCGTGAAGGCAATGCCACTGCAACCAACATTGAAGGTGTGTTTGCCGCTGGTGACGTGGCTGACCACGTGTACCGCCAGGCGATCACCTCGGCCGGCGCCGGCTGCATGGCGGCACTGGACACCGAGCGTTACCTGGACGGCCTGCAGAACGCATCGTTCTGATAGGACGCTGATCGCGGGACCAGCCCGCTCCCACAGGTAGTTCAATGCTCCTGTGGGAGCGGGTTGGTCCCGCGATGCTTTTAGAGGCTAAGACGCATCGACAGGTCTACCGCCTTCACATCCTTGGTCATCGCACCAATCGAGATGTAGTCCACGCCGGTCTCGGCGATCACCCGCAGGGTGCTTTCAGTCACGCCGCCGCTGGCCTCAAGCTTGGCCTTGCCGGCATTCAGGCGTACCGCTTCACGCATCTCGTCCAGGCTCAGCTCATCCAGCATGATGATGTCGGCACCCGCCGCCAGCGCCTCTTTCAATTCCTCCAGGCTTTCCACCTCGACCTCCACCGGTTTGCCCGGCGCGATACGGTGTGCGGCAGCAATCGCCTGGGCAATCCCGCCACTGGCGGCGATATGGTTTTCCTTGATCAGGAAGGCGTCGAACAGGCCGATGCGGTGGTTGTGGCAACCGCCACAGGTCACCGCGTATTTTTGTGCCAGGCGCAGGCCCGGCAGGGTCTTGCGGGTATCGAGGAGTTTCACCTGGGTGCCCTGGACCATATCGGCCAGCGCCTGCGCGCGGGTGGCGACACCCGAGAGCAGTTGGAGGAAGTTCAGCGCACTGCGCTCACCGGTCAGCAAGGCGCGGGCCGGCCCCTCCAGATGGAACAACGGCTGATTGGCCTTGGCGCGGTCGCCATCCTTGACCTGCCAATGCACCGCCACCCGTGGGTCGAACTGACGGAACACCGCATCGACCCAGGCAGACCCTGCAATCACGCAATCGTCGCGGGTAATGATGGTGGCCTTGGCCAGGCGTTCAGCCGGAATCAGCTGGGCGGTGATGTCGCCGCTGCCGACGTCTTCGAGCAACGCACGGCGCACGTTGGCTTCAATTTCGGCGGTCAGGTCGGCGAGGCGTAGGTTCGGCATGGTCGGCTCCACAAGCTAAGTGGCCGGGATTATAGGGCAGGGCGCCCTACACGTGCAGCAAGCAGCGCATTGCATATAGGCAGGGCACCTTTGGTCGGGCCGAATGAGCTTTTTGCCGTGGCGGGGGTCTATCGCAGCCAGTGGACTACACGCTGCTGGCGAGTCAGGCCGTTTTGCAAGATAATGCGCGCCCAGTAATTGGCGTCATAGCTTTGACGATCAGCCAATTCCAATCGTTCGTAACCCTGCAAGGAGTCCGGGATGCTCAAAGACGGGAAGGTGGTGCCCTTCAAGGCCGCCGCCGTTCAGGCGCCGTACGCGCCGCTCGCTCGTCTGCCGGTTGCCTTGCTGCAGGTTCGCGACAAGGCTGCACTGCATCTGCGCCTGGCCTTGCAGGCCCTGTTCGACAATGCCGACGACACGCTGTTCGAGATGGCCGACAAGGCCGCCAACAACCTCGACCAGAACCTGTTCTTTGAAGCCATGCGCGATTTGCGCCTCAAGCGCAAAAGCATCGAGCGTGGCTTTCTCGATACCGTCTATGCGGCGTTTATCCACATCGCTGAACGCGAGCCGGTAGCCCCCCTGGTAACTCGCCCGCTGAGCTACGACAAGCTCGCGCTGGTGGCCAACGACGAGCTGGAGCGCACCGTGGCGGTGGACACCATGGTTGCCCGGGTGCTGACCCGTGACGGCCTGGCCCTCGGGCAACTGACCCTGCGCATCAACACCCTGATCCAGCGCCCGGTGGACGACCGCAACAACCCGCTCGGGCCGACCCTGCTGTGTGAATACTTCCTCCAGGCCGGGCGCAGCCTGGGGGTGGGGATCAAGGTCAAGCTGATCCTGCTCAAGCTGTTCGAGCGCTACGTGCTGCGCGACGCCGATCACCTGTACGCTGAAGCCAACCAGCTGTTGATCGCCACCGGCATTCTTCCCGAACTCAAGGCCTTGCCCAGCCGTCGCGCCAAGGACCGGGTGAGCAGCGCCCCGCGTACCCCGGCCAACGAAGCCGACGAGGGCGCCCTTGCCAGCGGCGTGGATGCCAATACCCAGGCGGTGTTCTCTTCATTGCAAGCCTTGCTCACCCCGGTGCGCGGTCGCGTGGCACCACGCCTGGAGGCGGTCAACCCGACCCAGCCGATCAGCACACGCGACCTGCTGCGCCTGCTCTCGCACTTGCAGCAGTACGTGCCCGGCGCGCAAGAAGCGCAGGACTTCGACCTGCGCCACCAGCTTGAGCAACTGCTCACCCGGGTCAGCGTGCAGAGTGGCAAGTACCGCAAGGTGGAAGGCGGCGACGAGGATGTGATCAACCTGATCGCCATGCTCTTCGAATTCATCCTCGATGACCGCAACCTGCCGCATTCGCTGCGCGTGCTGATCGGCCGCATGCAGATCCCGATGCTCAAGGTGGCGGTGCTCGACAAGAGCTTCTTCAGCCGCGCCAGCCACCCGGCGCGCCGCCTGCTCAACGAAATTGCCGCCGCCGCGATGGGCTGGGGCGCCTGTGATGACTGCCAGCGCGATAGCCTGTACCTGCGCGTCGACAAGATCGTGCAGCGCCTGCTCAACGACTTTGTCGACGACCCGGCGATCTTCTCCGAGCTGTTGGCCGAGTTCCTCACCTTCAATACCGACGAGCGCCGCCGCAGCGAGTTGCTCGAACAGCGTACCCGCGATGCTGAAGAGGGCCGTGCGCGTACCGAGCTGGCCCGGCGCAGGGTGCAGGATGAGCTGAACCGCCGCCTGCTGGGCAAACGCCTGCCGCGCGCGGTAGTGCGGGTGCTGGAGGAAGCCTGGAGCCAGGTGCTGTTGCTGGCTTCGCTCAAGCACGGTGAAGCCTCAGCACAGTGGCGCGACGGCTTGCAGACCATGGACACGCTGATCTGGAGCGTCGAGCCGCACGACCGGGTCGAAGACCGCATGCGCCTGCTGGAAGTGGTGCCGGGCCTGCTCAAGGCCCTGCGCGATGGCCTGGCCAGCGCGGCGTTCGATCCATTCGCCACCAGCGAGTTCTTCGCGCAGCTTGAAGCCCTGCATGTCGAGGCGTTCGACCCCGCGCAGGGCGGCCAGCAGCCGGCTTCAGGCACTGACGAGCGCGTGCTGGTACGCAACGCCATCGTGCTGCGCGGGCCGGAAACCCATGTACATGTCGAGGGCGACCTGCACCTGGAGACGGACGACCCCGCCCTGCAGCAGGTCAAGCGCCTGCGCCCCGGCGCCTGGGTCGAATTGCAGGACGACGGCGAGCCGCTGCGCTGCAAGCTGATCGCGATCATCGACAGCACCGACAAGTATGTCTTCGTCAATCGCACCGGAATGAAGGTGCGTGAGTGGTCGCGCATGGCCCTGGCGGTGGCCCTGCACAGCGGTGACCTGCACGTGCTGGACGACGCCCTGCTGTTTGACCGCGCGCTGGATTCGGTGGTCAGCCAACTGAGCCAGGACGCCTGAACCCGCACACTTTTTAACGATACATCCGCTATCCGCTCGGGGCATACTGCTGGCGTGCCCTTGTGTTTCAGGAACCCTTATGCAGCTGGACCGCAACACTGGCTGGTTTGCCGGTGTCACCCATTGCCCCTCTCCCAATTTCAACGCGCGACCGGACGGTGAAGCCATCGCCTTGCTGGTGATTCACAACATCAGCCTGCCGCCCGCACAGTTCGCCACCGGCAAGGTCCAGGCGTTCTTCCAGAACCGCCTGGACCCGAGCGAGCATCCGTTTTTCGAGACCATCAAGGACCTGCGCGTTTCCGCGCATTTTCTGATCGAGCGTAATGGGCACGTCACCCAGTTCGTCTCTTGTCTTGACCGTGCGTGGCACGCCGGGGTGTCCAGCTTTGCCGGGCGTGAGGGCTGCAACGACTTTTCCCTGGGGATCGAGCTGGAAGGCACCGACGAATTGCCCTTCACCGACGCCCAGTATCACGCGCTGCAAGCTTTGACCTTGCAGTTGCAGACGGCCTGGCCGGTGCTGCACGGTGACGCCATTCGTGGCCACAGCGACATTGCCCCGGGCCGCAAGACCGACCCCGGCCCGATGTTCGAATGGGCGCGCTATCGCCAAGGGCTGCGGGCCAAAGAGGAGAGATCATGAGTTTTCTGGTGTTACTGCTGGTGTTGTGGGTCGAGAAGTTCTCGGCCTTGCGTCAACGTTTGCAGCGCGACGGGTTCTTCCTGACCGAATTGGCCCGCCTGGAGCGCAACGACAAGCACCACTCCTGGTGGGTGCTGGCCATCCTGGTATTGCTGCCGGTGGCGCTGCTGGCGTTGCTGCTGCATGTGCTGGAGCCGGTGGCCTATGGTTTGCTGGCCTTGCCGGTGCATTTGCTGGTGCTGGTCTACAGCCTGGGCCGGGGCGATGCCAAGGGTTCACTGGGTCCGTTTCGCGATGCCTGGCGCCGTGGTGACGAACAAGCCGCCCTGCATGTGGCCGAACGCGACCTGGGGCTGACGGCAGACGATGAGCAGAGCCTGCTGCAAAAGGTTCAGGGGCATCTGCTGTGGGAGGCCTACCAGAGCTTCTTCGCGGTGATCTTCTGGTACGTGCTGCTGGGCCCGGCCGCGGCGTTGGCCTACCGCTTGCTGGCGCTGGCCGCCGAGCATTCGCGCAACCCGGCCTTGCAGGAGCGGGCGCGGCAACTGCGTCACGCCTTCGACTGGGCGCCGGTGCGAGTGTTGTCGGCAAGCTTTGCCCTGGTGGGCAACTTTGTCGCGGTCAGCCGGGTGATGCTGCATGAGCTGCTGAACTGGAACATTTCTGCCGCCCGCCTGGTGCAAAACACCGGCAGCGTCGCCGCCGAATTGCCAGCCACGGTCACCCCCGGCCCTGAAGGCCTGCTGGGGCTGGACAACCTCTGGGAGTTGCTGCTGCGCTCGGCGGTGCTCTGGTATGCCTGTTTTGCCCTGTGGACCGTGCTCGGCTGATACCCCAGGCAGGTCGGGTCGCTGCAACGGCGGCCCGACCGGTTATCCGGTTAACCTTAAGTTACAAACCTCCCTTCCGATATGCGTTATACAGATGCTGTTTACTGCGGCACGTGGCTTTGTGCCACCGCATCGATACAACAATAAGAAAATCGAAGGAGACGACGAGTGAAGACGCTGTTGTATCCGGCCATCGCGCTAATGAATCGCCTGAGCTTCGGGATGAAGTTCAGCCTGATCAGTATTCTGTTCTTCCTGCCTATGTTGGTGACCAACTATTACCTGGTGCAGGATTCCTACGCCAAGTTCCATGCGACCCGGATCGAGCTGCAAAGCCTCGACCTGCTGCGCAGCAGCCTTGTGCTGCGTGGTGACCTGGAAACCCTGGGCAACCTCCTGCAAATCAATGCCGTGCTGGGGCAGTCCGGCAAGGCCGGTGATGTCGAGGCGCGCATCGGCACGCTGGAGCAGCAGGTGCTGGCGCGCCTGGGCAGCATGACTGCGGTGGTCAGCGATGAAGCGCAGCTTGCGGCCTTCCAGGAGAAGCGCGACGAACTGCAAGCGGCCTTCAAGCGCGCCCAGGTCGAAAGCTCGTTGCAGAACAAGCAGGCGCTCTCCGACAAGTTGCTGGCCCAGGCCCAGGTGCTGACGCAGATGATCGCCAGCCAGGCCGGCTTGAGCCAGGATGGCGACAGCGCGATTCGCCAGCTCAGCGACCTGGTCACCAGCGTCACCCCCGAAGTGACCCAGGCCTTGGGCGATGGCCGCGCCATGGGTTCGTATTCGCTGGGGCAGGGCTTCCTCAACTCGTCCTCCAGCACCCGTTTCGAAGACCTGTTGCAGCGCCTGGAAAAGCTCTCTGCCGACTACGGCATGAAGGTCCAGGATGCACTGGCCAGCGAGCCACGGGTACAGGCGAAGCTGGGCGGCGTGGCGGCCGACAGCCAGGCGTCGTTGAAAAAGGCCAGCGAACTGTTTGAAGAGCAGGTGGTGATCGCGGAAACCCTGGATGCGCCGTGGCCGGCGTTCTACCAGCAGGTCAGCGAGCTGATGGCGCAGACCTACGGCTTCAACGCCGCAACCCTCGATTTTCTTCAGCAGCAATTGCAGGAGCGCCTGGCCGACTACCGCAGCCACATGATCCTGCTGGTGGTGGCGCTGGCCTCGGTGTTCCTGCTGATCGTCTACCTCTACAGCGGCTTCTATGCCTCCACGCGCAATACCTTGAAGAGCCTCGGCGAGGTGATGGACAAGGTGGCGGCGGGCGACATGACGGTCAACTTCCAGCCGCAAAGCCGTGATGAGCTGGGCGAACTGGGCCAGGTGTTCAACGGTACGGTGCAGCGCATTCACGACCTGATCGAGCGGGTCGGGCATACCGTCACCGAGGTCGAGCGCCAGGCGGCGCAGGTGCATGACGTGTCGTCGCGCAGCAACCAGGCGGTGAGTGGCCAGCGTGGCCAGATCGAGCAGGTGGCGACGGCGATGAACCAGATGTCGGCGACCGCGCAGGAAGTGGCACGCAGCGCGGCGGCAGCGGTGAACAGTGCGCACAGCGTGAACCGCGAGACGGTCAGTGGGCGTGGCCTGGTCGAGTCGCAGCAGGGCAGCATTGCCGGGCTGGCGGCGGAGATCGACCAGTCGGTGGTGGTGATCAACCAGCTGGTGACCGACAGCCAGGCGATCAGCCGGGTGCTGGAGGTGATCAAGAGCATTGCCGAGCAGACCAACCTGCTGGCGCTCAACGCGGCCATCGAGGCGGCGCGGGCGGGCGAGCAGGGGCGCGGGTTTGCCGTGGTGGCTGATGAAGTGCGCACCCTGGCCAAGCGCACGCAGCAGTCCACCGAGGAAATCGATCAGATGATTTCGCGCTTGCAGGGTGGGGTGGGCGCGGCGGTCAAGGCGATGGACAGCAGCCACCAGATGGCGGCGGGCACGGTGAGCCAGTCGCAGCAGGTGCAGAAGGCGCTGGAAAACATTCTTGGGGCGATTGGCAGCATTGTCGACCAGAACCAGCAGATCGCCGCGGCGGTGGAGCAGCAGACGGCGGTGGCGCATGACATCGATCTGAACATCGTCGAGATCAATCGGGTGGCCGAGCACACCACCCAGGGCGCGCACCAGACCGAAGATGCCAGTCGGCAGTTGTCGGCGCAGGTGGTGGAGTTGAAGCAGTTGATCGGCGCGTTCCGCGTCTGACCGGGTGTTTGGCCTGAATCCATTGTTGTAGCCGCTGCCGTCAGGCTGCGCTGGAGTCCGCAAGGGCTCCCCAAAGCGGCGCCTGCGTTGCAGGCGAGCGCAGCCTATCGGCAGCGGCTACAACATCTCACCAGCCGAACAAGGCACAGGCATTGCGCGTGCTGGCCTGGGCCAGCACCTCGACATCGACCCCCATCACCTCGGCCAGCGCTTCGGCAATCGCCGGCAGATGTTCCGGGCTGTTGCGCAACCCGGCAAACATCGCGGGGGCCATGTCGGGCGAATCCGTCTCCAGCACCACCCAGTCCAGCGGCAACCGCGGCAGCACCTTGCGCAGGCGCAGCGCTTGCGGCCACGTTGCAGCCCCGCCCAGACCGAGCTTGAAGCCAAGTTTCTGGTACTCCCGCGCTTGCTCGAAGCTGCCGGCAAACGCATGGATGATCCCGCCCCGCGCCAGCTTGATGCGCTTGAGCGTGGCAATCACCTGCGCATGGCTGCGCCGTACATGCAGCAACGCCGGCAAGTTGAAGTCCGCAGCCAACTGCAACTGCGCCTCGAACAAGGCCTGCTGGCGCTGCGGATCAAGTTCGGGCAGGAAGTAATCCAGGCCAATTTCCCCCACCGCACACAACTGCCGCTCCCCGCGCAGGCGGGTCAGCCAGTCGCCCAGCTCCGCCACCTGCGCAGGCGTGTGTTCTTCCAGGTACACCGGGTGCAGGCCGAACGCCGCATACAACTGCGGGTCACTGCACACCAGGTCCCACACGCGCTGCCAGTTGTCGCGGTACACCCCCAGCACCACCATCCGCTCCACCCCATGCGCCCGCGCGTTGCCCAACAGGGCCTGGCGATCAGCGTCGAAGTCGGGGAAGTCGAGGTGGGTGTGGGTGTCGATCAGGCGCATGTTCAGCCCGCGAAAATCCGTTGCTTGAAGGTTCGCGCCACAGCCTGCACGCCCGGGGTGTAGCGCTGCTCTTCCACCGCAGCCAATGCCAGGTTCAGCGCCGTTTCGGCAATCAGGCCATGCTGCTGGGCCATGGCGTTGACCGGCAGCGGCAGGAAGTCCAGCAGTTGAGTGTCACCAAAGGTCGCCAGGCGCACCGCGCGCGAATCCGCCGGGCGGGTCTGCAACACATCGAACACGCCCTGTAGCAAGACGTAGGAGGTGGTCACCAGTGCATCGGGCAGATGGCCGAGCTTGGCCAGCAATTCGCTCATCAGGCGCCGCCCGCATTCACGGCTGAACGCCTCGCCTTGCAGGTGGTGCACCTGGCCCTTGAAGCCCTCCAGGGCCAGGTCGAAACCGCTGGCCCGTGCCTGGCTTACGCTCAGCTCCGGCCGCGCACCGATCAGGGCGATATGCGCCGGTGCCGGTTGCAGCAGGCTGCGGGTCAATTGCAGGCTGGCATGCTGATCGTCGCTGACCACCGAGCAGAATTGCTCCGGGTCCAGGCTTCGGTCGATGGCGATGATCGGCAGGCCCTTGGCCTGCAACTGGCGGTAGCTGTCGTCATCGGCCGGCAGGCAGCTGGCAACGAACAGGGCATCGCAACGCCGCGCGCGGAACAGCTGCTGCAACTGGCGCTCGCTGTCTGGCTGGTCGTCGCTGCTGGCGATCAGCAGTTGGTAGCCACGGGCCCGGGCACCTTGTTCAAGCTGCTTGGCAAGGCGCGCGTAGCTGGGGTTTTCCAGGTCCGGGAGGATGAAGCCGAGGGTGCGCGTGTGTCGGCTGCGCAGGCCCGCCGCCTGCGGGTTGGGCGTGAAGCCATGCGCCTCGACCACCGCGCGCACGCGCTCGACGGTGCTGCTGCTGATACGTTGCTGTTCGGCCTTGCCATTGATGACGTAGCTGGCAGTGGTCACGGACACACCAGCCAGACGGGCAATATCGCTGAGTTTCACCGCATTTTCCTTGTTATTACCGGGGCTGACTACGAAGCCTGACCGGGTATTGTCGCCGATCCTCAAGGACAAGCGCAGACGACCATTGTCGCAATTGTCCGACAAGATGGGGCTTCATTGTTCTCAGGTTATCGAGTAACGTGCTCACTATTTTAGATTAAACGTTTCAGCAGGCGAATTTTCTGCCACGTCACCCGTCTGCACGCTGAAGGTCAATGTGTTGAAGCAACTGGCCCTATGCTTGAAAGTTCACAACAATACCTCGGCGCCGCCCCGGTGCTGCAAAGGAGAAGGTCATGCTCGAGCTCACTGTTGAGCAGATTTCCATGGGCCAGACGGCTGCGGACAAACCCGCCGCCCTGCGCTTGCTGGCCGAATACCTGGTCAGCGACGGGCTGGTTGCCGAGGGTTATCTCGACGGTTTGCAGGCGCGCGAAGCGCAGGGTTCGACCTTCCTTGGCCAGGGCATCGCGATCCCGCATGGCACGCCGCAAACCCGCGACCTGGTGTTTACCACCGGGGTGCGCTTGTTGCAGTTCCCGGACGGGGTGGATTGGGGCGATGGTCACAAGGTCTACCTGGCCATCGGCATTGCCGCGCGCTCCGACGAACACCTGCGATTGCTCCAGCTGTTGACCCGCGCCCTGGGTGAAACCGACCTGGCTGAAGCCCTGCGCCGGGCCAGCAGCGCCGAAGCGCTGCTCAAGCTGCTGCAAGGCGCACCGCAAGAGCTGGCGCTGGATGCACAGATGATCGGCCTGGGCGTACCCGCCGAAGATTTCGAAGAGCTGGTGTGGCGCGGCGCGCGCCTGCTGCGCCGTGCCGAGTGCGCGGGCAGTGGCTTTGCCGCGGTGCTGCAACAGGCCGAGGCGCTGCCGCTGGGCGATGGCCTGTGGTGGCTGCACAGCGAGCAGACCGTGCGCAAACCGGGCCTGGCATTCGTCACGCCGGAGCAGCCGCTGCGTTACCTCGGTCAACCGCTCACTGGCCTGTTCTGCCTCGCCAGCCTCGGCGCGGCTCATCAGGCCTTGCTCGAACGCTTGTGTTCGCTGTTGATTGAAGGGCGTGGCCATGAGCTGTGCCGTGCATCCAGCAGCCATGCGGTGCTGGAAGTGCTTGGCGGCGTGCAGTCCAGCGACTGGCCCAGCGCACGGATTACCCTGGCCAACGCCCACGGCCTGCACGCGCGCCCGGCCATGGCCCTGGCATTGCTGGCCAAGGACTACGACGGCGAGATCCGCCTGCGCGTGGTCGACAGCGGTGAGGCCGCCGTCTCGGTCAAGAGCTTGAGCCGCTTGCTCAGCCTCGGCGCGCGTCGCGGGCAGGTCTTGGAGTTCACGGTTGAACCGCATATCGCCGCGCAGGCCTTGCCGGCGCTGCTGGCGGCAGTCAAGGCCGGGCTCGGTGAAGAAGTTGAAGTGCTGGCACCGGTTGTCGAGGCCGTGCTCGAAACGTTTGCCGAGCCGTCGCCGAGTGCACCGCCGGCGGGCGCAAGCATTCAAGGCGTGGCGGCTGCACCGGGCATCGCCAGTGGTCCGGCGCATGTTCAGGTGGTGCGGGTGTTCGACTACCCGTTGCGGGGCAGCTCGCCGGCCACTGAGCGCGAGCGCCTGCACACGGCGCTGGGCGCTGTGCAAGCTGATATCCAAGGGCTGATCCAGCGCAGCCAGGCCAAGGCCATTCGCGAGATATTCGTCACCCATCAGGAAATGCTCGCCGACCCGGCGTTGGGCGATGAGGTGGAACTGCGCCTGCGCCAGGGTGAAAGCGCCGAGGCGGGCTGGATGGCAGTGATCGAGGCCGCCGCGCGCCAACAGGAAAGCCTCCAGGATGCCCTGCTCGCGGAACGCGCGGCCGATCTGCGGGATGTTGGCCGCCGCGTACTGGCCAGCCTTTGCGGAGTCAAGGATGAGCCCGAGCCGGAACAGCCTTACGTATTGGTCATGGAAGAAGTCGGCCCCTCCGATGTAGCCCGGCTGAACCCGGCACGGGTCGCCGGCATCCTCACCGCACGTGGCGGCGCCACCGCACACAGCGCCATCGTCGCGCGGGCGCTGGGTATCCCGGCCGTGGTCGGGGCCGGCGAGGCGGTGGTGTTGATTGCCCCCGGCACGCCGCTGCTGCTCGATGGCCAACGGGGTCGCGTGATCGTCGCCCCGCCAGCGGATGAACTGGCACGTGCCCTGGCCGAACGTGCGCAACGCGATGCGCGCTTGCAGGCCGCCAATGCCCGGCGCCTGGAACCGGCGATTACCGAAGATGGCCATGCCGTGGAAGTGTTCGCCAATATCGGCGAGAGCGCCGGCATCGACAAGGTGGTCGAGCTGGGCGCTGAAGGTGTTGGCCTGCTGCGTACCGAACTGATTTTCATGGCCCACCCGCAACTGCCCGACGAAGCCACCCAGGAAGCCGAGTATCGCCGCGTGCTCGACGGCCTGGGCGGTCGGCCGCTGGTGGTGCGCACGCTGGATGTCGGCGGCGACAAGCCGCTGCCGTACTGGCCGATTGCCGAAGAGGAAAACCCCTTCCTCGGCGTGCGCGGCATCCGCCTGACCTTGCAACGCCCACAGGTCATGGAAAGCCAGCTGCGCGCACTGTTGCGCGCGGCCGATGCGCGCCCGCTGCGGATCATGTTCCCGATGGTCGGGCAGGTCGAGGAGTGGCGCCAGGCGCGGGCGATGGTCGAGCGCTTGCGTGAGGACATCCCGGTCGCCGACCTGCAAATCGGCATCATGGTCGAAGTGCCTTCGGCAGCCTTGCTTGCCCCGGTGCTGGCTCGCGAAGTGGACTTCTTCAGCGTCGGCACCAACGACCTGACCCAGTACACCCTGGCCATCGACCGTGGTCACCCGAGCCTGTCGGCCCAGGCCGATGGCCTGCACCCGGCGGTGCTGCAACTGATCGACATCACCGTGCGCGCCGCGCATGCCCATGGCAAGTGGGTGGGGATCTGCGGTGAGCTGGCCGCCGATCCGCAAGCCGTGCCGGTGCTGCTGGGGCTGGAGGTCGATGAATTGAGTGTCGCTGCGCGCAGCATTGCCGAGGTCAAGGCCCAGGTGCGTGCAGTGAATATGCAACAGGCCCGCAAGCTGGCGCGTGAAGCGCTGCTGCTGGGCAGTGCCGCCGATGTGCGGGCATTGGTGGAGAACCGTTGATGGCCAAGATACTGACCCTGACCCTGAACCCGGCGCTGGACCTGACCGTCGGCCTGGACGCCCTGCGTCCAGGCGCAGTCAACCGCAGTCAGGCGCAACACAGCCATGCGGCCGGCAAGGGCCTGAACGTGGCGCAAGTGCTCGCCGACCTCGGCCATCGCCTGACGGTTGGCGGCTTTCTCGGCCAGGACAACCTGCAACCGTTCGAGCAGCTGATTGCCCGGCGCGGTTTTGCCGATGCCTTTGTCCGTGTGCCGGGCGAGACCCGCAGCAACATCAAGCTGGTCGAAGCGGATGGCCGCGTCACCGATATCAACGGGCCGGGGCCGGAAGTCGATGAGCATGCCCGGCAGACCCTGCTCACCCGTCTGGAGCGCATCGCACCCGGCTATGACGCGGTGGTGGTGGCGGGCAGCTTGCCACGCGGGGTCAGCCCGCAATGGCTGCAGATGCTGCTGGCCCGGCTGAAGGGCATGGGCCTGAAGGTGGCGCTGGACAGCAGCGGCGAAGCGCTCAAGGCCGGCCTGCTGAGTGCGCCGTGGCTGGTCAAGCCGAACACCGATGAGCTCAGCGAAGTGCTCGGCCGCGCGGTGCACAGCGTGGCCGAGCAGCAGGCCGCTGCGCAGCAGTTGATCGCCCAGGGTGTCGAGCATGTGGTGGTGTCGCAGGGCGAACAGGGGGTCCTGTGGTTCAGCCGTGGGCCGACCCTTCAGGCCCTGCCGCCGCGTGTCACCGTCGCCAGCACCGTCGGCGCCGGCGACTCGTTGCTGGCCGGCATGGTGCATGGCCTGCTCAGTGCAGAGCCAGCTGCGCAGACTTTGGGCCGCGCCACCGCGATTGCCGCCCAGGCGGTGACCCAGATCGGCTTTGGCATCCATGACCGCGCGCAACTGGCGCAGCTGGAAACGCAGGTCCGAGTACAGACCCCAAGCGCAGAACAAGAGGGTGCCCAATGAAACTTGCCATCATTACTGCCTGCCCAAATGGCCAGGTCTCCAGCCTGCTCAGTGCGCGCCTGCTGGATGCCGCCGCGCAGCGCCAGGGCTGGAGCACCAGCGTTGAAGTGCATGATCGCGAACGTCCCGAGCGGCAACTGTCGCAGGCGGTGATCGACGCGGCGGACTGGGTGTTGGTGATCAGCACCGGGCCGCTGGAGCTCAGCCGCTTTGTCGGCAAGCGACTGTTCCAGAGCACGCCATCCCAGGCGTTGGGCGATGTGCAGGGCTTCCTGCGCCAGGCCGCCGAGCAGGCGCAGGTCTATCAGCCCGCAGCCGAGGCAGTGGCCAGCGCGAGCGTGCCGAAGATCGTCGCCATCACGGCCTGCCCCACAGGGGTGGCGCATACTTTCATGGCCGCCGAAGCCTTGCAGCAGGCGGCGCAGCAACTGGGCTATCAACTGACCGTCGAGACCCAGGGCTCGGTGGGCGCGCGCAACCCGTTGAGTGCGGCGGCGATTGCCGATGCCGATGTGGTGCTGCTGGCCGCCGATATCGAGGTGCCGACCGAGCGTTTCGCCGGCAAGCGGATCTTCCGCTGCGGCACCGGCATTGCCCTCAAGCAGGCGCAGGCCACCTTGCACAAGGCCTTGGCAGAGGCTCGCGAGGAGACTGCCGCCGGTAGCGGCAGCGCCGCACCCGCCCAAGGCGAAAAGACCGGCGTCTACAAACACCTGCTGACGGGTGTGTCGTTCATGCTGCCGATGGTGGTGGCCGGGGGGCTGCTGATCGCCCTGTCATTCGTGTTCGGCATCGAGGCCTTCAAGGAACCCGGCACCTTACCTGCCGCGCTGATGCAGATCGGCGGCGAGGCCGCGTTCAAACTGATGGTGCCGCTGCTGGCCGGCTACATCGCCTATTCGATCGCCGACCGTCCGGGCCTGGCGCCGGGGATGATCGGCGGGTTGCTGGCGAGCACCCTGGGTGCGGGTTTTATCGGCGGCATCGTCGCAGGCTTTCTGGCGGGCTATAGCGCCAAGGCCATCAGCCGCTGGGTGCGTTTGCCCACTAGCCTGGAAGCGCTCAAGCCGATCCTGATCATCCCCTTGCTGGCCAGCCTGTTCACCGGCCTGGTGATGATCTACGTGGTCGGCAAACCGGTGGCCGGGATGCTCGAAGGGCTGACCCATTTCCTCGACAGCATGGGCACCACCAATGCGATCCTGCTGGGCATTCTGCTCGGCGCCATGATGTGCGTGGACCTGGGCGGGCCGGTGAACAAGGCCGCCTACGCGTTCTCGGTGGGGTTGCTGGCGTCGCAGAGTTACGCGCCGATGGCCGCGACCATGGCCGCCGGCATGGTGCCGCCGATTGGCCTGGGCATCGCCAGTTTCATCGCCCGGCGCAAGTTCGCCCAGAGCGAGCGCGAAGCCGGCAAGGCGGCGCTGGTGCTGGGGCTGTGCTTTATTTCCGAAGGGGCGATTCCGTTTGCCGCCAAGGACCCACTGCGAGTGATCCCGGCGAGCGTTGCCGGCGGCGCGCTGACCGGGGCGCTGTCGATGTATTTCGGCTGCAAGCTGATGGCACCGCATGGCGGGTTGTTCGTGATGCTGATCCCGAATGCGATCAACCATGCGCTGCCGTACCTGCTGGCGATCCTTGCCGGCAGCTTGCTCACCGCGTTGCTGTACGCGGTGCTCAAGCGTGGCGAGGTCGTCGAGCTGGCGGTTCAGCCGGTCAAGGCCTGAACGCGGATCAGCGGCTGAGTTGACGCAGGGCGTCGACCAGTTGCTGCACTTCGGCCGGGGTGGTGGTGAAGCCCGGCGTGACCCGGATGCACGGGCCGCAGGCGGAGCCTTCGCGGCCCACGGTGAACAGGTTGTACTCGTTCAGCAGGCGTTGGACCATGGCGGCCTGGTCGGCATGGCGGGTGAACCTGAACGAGGTGATGCCGCAGTACAGGCGCGGGTCATCGGGCACCAACACTTCAATGCCTTCGATATCCCGTGCCTGGCTTACCCACAGGTCGCGCAGGTAGCTCAGCCGTGCGCCTTTCACCGCTGCGCCACCGATTGCCTTGTGCTCGGCAAAAACCGTGGGCAGGGTCAGCCAGGCGGGTACGTTGGGCGTGCCATAGGGGGCGCGTGAGCGCACATCGTCCAAGGCAAAGCGCGAGTCGGCCATGTCCGGGTCGATGTCGCCGATCCGCGCGGGGGCGATGTAGGTCAGGCCAAGGCTCAGCGGTGCGCCGATCCACTTTTGCAGGTTGTAGCCGGCGAATTCGATGCCCAGTGCTTCCAGGTCGAATTCCATCTGGCCCAGGGCATGGGCACCATCGAGGACCACATCGATGCCGTGTTCACGGGCCAGCGCGGCGATCTCCCTGATCGGCATCACCAGCCCGGTGCGGTGGGTGACGTGGGTCAGCGGCATCAACTTCAGGCGCGGGTTGCGCGCAAAGGCCTCGCGGTAGCTTTGCATCAGGTTGTCGTAGGTGACCGGGTGCGGGTGGCTGAGTTCGACCACCTCGGCGCCACGCTGGCGCGCCAGCCAGCGCATGGCGTTGGCCACGCTGTCGTAGTCCAGGTCGCTGACCAGCACCTGGTCGCCGGCTTGCAGGCGGTTGTAGTTGCGGATCAGCGTTTGCAGCGACGCGGAGGCGCTTTGTGTCAGCGCGACGCTGGCGTGCGGCACGTTGAGCAGCTCGGCCGCCGCGTTGCGGATCTCGACGCTGCCGATGTCATCGAAGTGCTGGCGCAGCGGTAACGAGTTGCAGCGGTTGATGGCGTCGATGTGCTGCTGGTAGGTGGCGCCAGCATGACGGGTCATGCGCCCGAAGTAACCGTACTCAAGGTTGATCGGACCTGGCTCGACGTCGTACTGGGCGGCAATCCGTTGCCAGTAGCCCTCGTCGCGGGCCAGGGTGGAAGGGTCGGACAAGAGCAGGTCGGTCATCGGTGAACTCGCAAGTCAGGGGCGTGGACGTGGATGTTTCTTGCGCAGGGGGACGAGCAGGTCGGCAAGGCCGTTGTGGTCAACTTCATGCATCAGGGCCAGCAGGCCACCGAGTTCGCCCTTGGGGAAACCCTGGCGGGCAAACCAGTTGAGGTAGTGGCCGGGAAGGTCGGCAATCAGCCGGCCTTTGTACTTGCCGTAAGGCATTTCGCGGATGACGAGCAGTTCGAGTGTTTCGGGGGTCATGGCATGCAGAACTTGAATCGAGAAGCCTCGACGATACAGGCAATCTGCATGAGGGCCAAAGGACAGATCATGCATAAAACAAGCATACAGATCGTTCAATTTTTTATAACTTGTTGATAAATATCATTATTTATTCAAGTGGAAATCTGGCATGAAGCCTGCTCCGGTGTATTGCAACTTTCATCATGCACAGGAGCATCATCATGACCAACCCGAATAAAGATGTGATTTCGGTTCTGAACGACCTGATCGAGTTCAGCAAGGATGGTGAGAAAGGCTTCAAGACTTCTGCCGACGATGCCAAGAGTGCCGAGCTGAAAACCTACTTCCTGCAACGCTCTGGCGAGTGCGCTTCGGCCGCTGCCGAGTTGCAGCAACATGTGCGTACCTTGGGTGGCGATCCGGAAACCTCGACCAGCGTCAGCGGTGATTTGCACCGCGCCTGGGTCAACCTGAAAACCCTGCTCACCAGCAAGGATGACAAGGCCGTGCTGGAAGAAGTGGAACGTGGTGAGGACCACGCGCTGAAGGCCTACAAGGAGGCGCTGGAGAAATTGAGCCGGCTGAACATGATGCCGGGCAGTGCTGTGTACGCCACGGTGGAGCGCCAGTATCATGGCGTGCAGCGTAACCATGACCAGGTCAAGGCGATGCGCAATGCGGCGCGGGCCAGTGCCTAACGCTCGATAAAAGCATCGCGGGACCCGCCCGCTCCTACAGGAAACTGTAGGAGCGGGCGGGTCCCGCGATGCTGTTGAGATCAAACCTCTGTGCGGTTGCGCCCATTGGCCTTGGCCCGGTACAGCGCTTCATCGGCATCACCCAGCACCGCTGCCAGGTCCTCGTGCACCCCCGGCTCATGCAGGCCGATGCCGATGCTCACGGTCACCGGCTGGCTGTCCTGGCCGAATGGCGGCAGCGCCTCGATGCTGCTGCGGATGCGCTCCGACAAGGTCTGTGCTCCCTTGAGTTCGGTCTCCGGCAACACCACCAGGAACTCCTCCCCGCCATAGCGTGCCGCCAGGTCCGCTGGCCGGCGAATGCTCCGGCTGATCGCCGCCGCCACCTGACGCAGCACGACATCGCCGCCGGCATGCCCATGCCGTTCGTTGAATGCCTTGAAGTGATCGACATCGACCATCAGCACCGCCAGTGGCCGGCTATTGCGCTGGGCCCGCGACCATTCGCGGCGCAGCACCTGGTCCAGCTGGCGACGGTTGGCCAGCCCGGTCAGGCTGTCGGTGGCCGCCAGTTCCGCAAGGTTCTGCTCGGCACTGTGGCGCCGACGCAACTCGCGACCCAGGGCCAGGGTCAGCCAGAGAATCGCGATGCACAGCAAGCTGGTGGCGACACTCACCACCAGCGCGGTACGGCGCCACGAGCTGTAGACGTCATCGGTGGACAAGGCCACCACCACGACCAGGGGCAGGTCGCTCACCCGCGAGAAGGTATACAGCCGGTGCTTGCCGTCCAGGCTCGATTTGCTGGTAAAGCTGCCATCACCTTCAGCCAGCACGCGCTGGAAGTTCGGCTTGTTGGCAAAGTTGCCGCCAATCAGCGGGTCGTTCTTATAGGTAGGGTGGCGGGCCAGCAACACGCCGTCAGTGTTCATCAGGTTCACGCTGCTGTCGCGCCCGATGTCCAGGCGCTCGAACAACTCACTGAAATACCCCAGGCGCAACGCCCCGGCGGCCACCCCGGCAAACTCGCCGTTGGGCCCGTCGATGCGCCGGCTGAAACTGATGCACCAGTCCAGCCCGCCCAGGCGCGCCTTGAACGGCGGGCTGATGACCATGCCCAGGTCGGCATTATCGCGGTGGCCCTGGAACACCTTGGTGTCGGCGAAGTTCGCGGTACGCGGGATGGCGCTGGAGGAGTCAGCGACCACGTTGCCGTCCTTGTCCAGCCAGAGAATGTCGCCGCGCACCGGCGCGGTGAAGGCCTGGTTGAACAGCACCTGCTGGCGCAACGGCACCGGCACGCTGAGCAGCTCCGGGCGCTGCACGGCCCAGATCAACCCTTGCAGGGACAGGTCGTAGAGTTCGACATTGCGCTCGATATCGGTGTCGATCAGTTGGGCGATATTGCTCGCCGAACGCGCGGCCGACTGCTCCACGCTGGCGCGTTCGCGCATCAGCAGGAAGGTGACAATCGCGACAATCGCCATGACTGCCACGCAGCTGCACAGGTTCAGGACCAACTCGGGGTGGGCCCTGTACAGGTTCTTGTGCGGAGGCAAAAAGCGCGCGTTCATGGTCGAAGAATGGTCAGACCGATATGAGTAAAGGAAGTAGAGCAAAAGCCCAACACTCGAAATAAAGCATATCCATGGAACTGGACAGGATTATTTCGAGTATTGGGCTTTTTCGTTGGAGTTCTGGCCGGATTACGGCGGCGATATTCTAGGTGCCGGCGGATTGTCGGACAAGAATTACTTAACAGTGAATGCTGATAAAAGTGCTGGAAACAAATGACGTCAGAAAAGAGTCGGCGTTGCGCCGACTCTTTTATGCACGCAAGTACCGATTAGAAGATGTTTACCGGGTAATCAACGATCACCCGGTATTCATCGACATCGTTGTCGATCGCCGAGTAGCCCTGGCTGCCACGGTGGGTGGCCCAGCGCAGGCGTACGGTCAGGTCCTTGAAGTCGCCTTCCTGGAACACGTAGGCGAGGTCGGCGTCGCGTTCCCAGTGCTGGGCGTTCTGGCCTTCGGCACTGTACCAGCGGGCGTAGCCGGCGCTGTTCGGGTCGGCCTTGGTCAGGTCGGTTTCACCACGCGAGTAGGACACTGCCGTGCTCAGGCCGGGAATGCCGAGGCCGGCGAAGTCATAGGTGTACTTGAGTTTCCACGAGCGCTCGTTCGGGCCGTTGAAGTCCGAGTAGATCTGCGAGTTGTCGAGGTAGACGCTGTCGCCCAGGGTGATGTAGTCGAACGGGGTGTTGCCGTTGACCCGCTGGTACACGGCAGTGACGCTGTGATAACCAACGTTCAGCGCCAGGTGCAGGCTGTAGGTGTTGTTGTCGATCTTGCCGAGCAGGGCGTTGCCGGTGTCCTGGGTATGGTAGTAGTGCAGGCCCGGGTTCAGGCTGACCAACTCGCTCAACTGCCAGGTGTAGTCCAGGTCGAAGTAGTACTGGTTCCAGATGTCCTTCAACTCGGCGCCGTACAGGCTGGTGCTGAGGTTCTCGGCGGGGGTCCAGGCTGCGCCGACCCAGTTCAGGTGACGGCTTTCGCGGTCATCCGGCAGGGCGCCGTAGGTGGTGCCGATGCGCTGGCGGCCGCTCTGGTTGTAGAGCTTGGTGAAGCTGGCCTGGCCACCTTCGAGCAGCAGGCCTTCGATGCTGTTGTTGGCCAGGCTGAAACCGCGGAAGGTCTGCGGCAGCATGCGCGACTCACCGCCGGCGATCACCGGGTTGGTGAGGAACAGGTCACCGGCCTTGAGCACGGTGTCGAAGGCCTTGAGCTTGACGGCGGCGCCGGCGTTGGAGAACGAGTCCGGGGCCTTGCCGTAGGCGTAGCCTTCTTTGCTGGTGGTGCTGTAGGGCAGGATGCTGGAGCCTGCGGTACCGCCACCGCCGTCCAGTTTCAGGCCGAGCATGGCGTGGGCGTCGAGGCCGAAGCCGACAGTGCCCTGGGTGAAGCCCGACTCGAATTTGCCGATGAAGCCCTGTCCCCATTCACGGTTGTCGCGCACGCCCTGCAGCCGCTGGTTGCGGTTGAGGTAGTAGTTGCGCGCGAGCACGTTGAGGCTTGAGCCTTCGACAAAACCTTCCGGCGCTTCGTCATTGGCCTGGGCCTGGGGCATCGTTGCAGCGAGTGCAACGAACAGGGGGGTGAAGCGTAAAACCATGGTCACCGGTGTGAACTCCTTGTGGTGGGGGTACGGCAGTTTTTATTGTGTGAAACGGTGTTTTCTTGTGGGGTAACGAATGGCATGAGCGGTACTTTTCGCCAGACGAAAAAAAGCCGCTCAAGAGCAGCGGCTTTGAAAGACAACCGCACGGGTGCGCGAGTCACCTGTGCGGGCGTCGAGGGAGTATAACGGCAGTGCGGGCAGCCTTCAGCTGTCTTTGTCGGCACTCTGCGAATTCTGCGAAGCGGTCTGTTCCGAGGCTTTGGCGTGGTCCTGGCTTTGTTGGGCGAAGACTTCACGTTCATGCTGGATGCTGGCGTTGCGCGCGACGAACGCCTGGGATTCCTCGGCCATGGCCAGAGGCGAAAGCAATACGGACGACAGAACAAAAATACTGGCAAACCCCATGCTGTTGGACATTTGTAGCTACCTTCTTGCGATGCAAGTTTCGTTTTGGTGGGCGTACGGTAGTGCTGAATGTCCGGGGGAAACAGTCGGGTTTTGGAGAAGCACTATTACTTGTAGGGTAATAGTATGAGAGGAATAGCCAGGCAGGTCACAGCCCTTCTGTGGGAGCCGGCCTTGCCGGCGATGAAGGCGACGCGGTCAACCCGACGGGCGGTAGTGGCTGTTGGGGCCTCATCGCCGGCAAGGCCGGCTCCCACAGTTTCAGAGGTATTCATTGGGCTCAAGCCGGCAACAGCATCCCGAAGGTGTTCGCCCCCGCCTGGCTGCGGGCAAACACGCTGCCGCCATGCATCAGCGCAATCGCCTTGACGATTGCCAGCCCCAGCCCGTGGTTGCCACTGCCGCTGTTGCTGCGCGCCGCATCCACGCGGTAGAACCGCTCGAACAACTTGGGCAAGTGCTCATCGCCAATCGCCGGCCCCGGGTTGCTGATGGCAATGCACACCTGGGCCCCCTCGCTGTGGATATGCACCTGAATCACCTGCTGTGGGGCCGTGTGCTGCACCGCATTGTTCAGCAGGTTGATCAGCGCCCGGCGCAACTGCGCCTTCTCGATCCGCGCCTGCGCATCGCCCCTGACCTCGACCCGCACCTGGGCGTCTTCGAGGATGTAATCCAGGTAATCCAGGGTGGTGGCTACTTCCTCTGCCAGCGAACTGCTGGTCAGCGCCGTGGCCTTGCTGCCCTGGTCGGCGCTGGCCAGGAACAGCATGTCGTTGATGATGCTGCGCAGCCGCTCCAGTTCCTCCAGGTTCGATTGCAGCACTTCGAAGTAATGCTCCGCGCTGCGCCCACGGGTCAGCGCGACCTGGGTCTGGCCGATCAGGTTGGTCAGCGGCGAGCGCAACTCGTGGGCCACATCGGCGTTGAACGCCTCCAGCCGCGAGTAGGCCTGGTCGACCTTTTCCAGCGCCGCATTGAACGCCCGCGCGAACTGCTCAAGCTCCGGCGGTAGGGCCGACAAGCGCAAGCGCCCGCTCAGGCGCGGCGGTGCCAGCTCCTGGGCTTCCTGCGACAACGCCAGCAGCGGGCGCAAGCCAATCCGCGCCACCCAATAACTCAACGCCGACGCCAGCAGCACGCCAATCACCGCCAGGCTGATCAAGGCGATCAGCAGGGTGTGCTGGGTATGCCAGAAGGTCTCGGTGTTGATGCCGATCAGAAAGCGCAGCGGTGGGCGGCCTTGCAGGGCCGGCAGCTCGCTGACCAGCACTTTGTACGGGTAAGGGCTGTCGGCCAGGCGCAGGTCACGCATGCCCAGCGGGCCGGCGGCAAAGTGGCGGATATCGGTATCCGGCGTGCCGTACTCGTAGCCTCTGTCGCCACTGACCACCCAGAAGCGAATGCGCCGGTCTTCCTCGCCCAGCAGGTTGAGCTTGTTGGTGATCTTCACCCAGTGCTCCGGCGTACCGAAGCGGGTGAGTGCCGACTCCAACACGCTGTAGCGCGCATCCAGCTCGGCGGCGGGCAGCAGGTCCAGGCTGCGGTCGACCTGCTTGTACAGGGCGCCGCCAATCAACAGGAACACCGCCAGCGCCACCAGGGTGAACAGTGCGCTCAGGCGCAGGGCGATGGAATTAGTTCGCACGGTTTTCCAGGACATAACCCATGCCTCGGATGGTATGCAGCAGCTTGTTCTCGAAGGGCCCGTCAAGCTTGGCGCGCAGTCGCTTGATCGCCACTTCGACGACATTCGCATCGCTGTCGAAATTGATGTCCCAGACCAGCTCGGCAATTGCCGTCTTGGAGAGGATCTCGCCCTGGCGCCGGGCCAGCACGCTGAGCAGCGAGAACTCCTTGGCGGTCAGTTCCAGGCGCTGCCCGGCCCGCGTTGCCTTGCGGCTGATCAGGTCGACCCAAAGATCCGCCACCTGGATCTGCACCGGCTCGTGGCCGCCACTGCGCCGGGTCAGGGCTTGCAGGCGGGCGACCAGCTCAAGGAAGGAAAACGGTTTGCCCAGGTAATCGTCAGCCCCTTCACGCAAGCCGTGGATACGGTCTTCGACCCGCTCACGGGCGGTCAGCATGATCACCGGGGTCTGCTTGCGTGCGCGCAAGGCGCGCAGCACGCCATAGCCGTCCAGGCCCGGCAGCATCACATCGAGGACGATCACCGAATAGTCGCTCTCCAGAGCCAGGTGCAGTCCCTCGATGCCGTCTGGCGCCAGGTCCACCGTGAAGCCCTGCTCGCTGAGGCCGCGGTGCAGGTAGTCGGCGGTTTTCTGTTCGTCTTCGATAATCAGCACGCGCATGGTGGGCTCTCAATGGGCAAGCGGTCGGGACGTCTCGGCGACGTGCCGGCGCCGGTGAAACAGGCGCTCCAGGGCCAAGTATATGACCGGGGTGGTGAACAGTGTCAGCGCCTGGCTGACCAGCAGGCCACCGACCACGGCAATGCCCAGCGGCTGGCGCAACTCGGCGCCGGTGCCGGCACCGAGCATCAGCGGCACCGCACCGAGCAACGCCGCCAGGGTGGTCATGATGATCGGGCGGAACCGCGTGATGCACGCCTGGTGGATTGCTTCCTCCGGCGACATCCCGTGGTGACGCTGCGCCTCCAGGGCGAAGTCGATCAGCAGGATGCCGTTCTTCTTGACGATGCCGATCAGCAGCACCACGCCGATCAGGCCCATGATGGTGAAGTCCTGGCCCATCAGCCACAACAGGATCAACGCCCCCAGGCCGGCGGAGGGCAGGGTGGAGATGATTGTCAGCGGGTGCACGAAGCTCTCGTAGAGCACGCCGAGGATGATGTACACCGCCACCAGCGCACCGAGGATCAGCCAGGGCTGGCTCGACAGCGAACTCTGGAAGGCTTGCGCCGCACCCTGGAAGGTGCCGACGATCGAGGCCGGCATGCCGAGCTCGCGCTGGGTGCGTTCAAGGATCTGCACGGCATCGCCCAGGGCCACGCCCGGCGCCAGGTTGAACGACAGGTTGGCCGCCGGGAACATGCCGTCATGGCTGATCGACAACGGCCCGGTGCTCGGTGCTGCGACCTTGGCCACCGCTGCCAGCGGCACCATCTCGTTGGTCAGTGGCGAGCGCAGGTAGAAGTAGTTGAGGCTCTCGGCCTTGCCGCGTTGGCGCGCGTCCAGTTCGAGGATCACCTTGTACTGGTTGGTCTCGGTCTGGAACTCGCTGATCTGCCGTTGGCCGAAGGCGTCGTACAGCGCCTGGTCGACATCGTTGGTGGTCAGGCCGAAACGGGCGGCGGCCTGGCGGTCGATGTCGATGCGGGTAACGCTGGCGCCCAGCTGCAGGTCGTTGGACAGGTCGCGAAACGCCGGGTTGGCGCGCAGCTTTTCGGTAAGGCGCTGGGCCCAGAGGTTCAGCGCCGGGCCGTCGTTGCTCTTCATCACGTACTGGTACTGGGCGCGGCTGGGGCCCGAACTCAGGTTGATGTCCTGGCCGGCGCGCAGGTACAGCACCACCCCCGGTACCTGGGCCAGTTTGGGGCGGATGCGGTCGATGAACTCGCTGACCGAGATGTCGCGATGGCTGCGGTCCTTGAGCGAGATCCAGAAGCGGCCATTGGCGATGGTCTGGTTGCTGCCGGTGACGCCGACGGCGTGGGAGAGCGCCTTCACCGCCGGGTCGGCCTCGATGATCCTGGCCAGGGCCTTGTGCTTCTCGATCATGTCCGGGTAGGAGACGTCCGAGGCGGCCTCGCTGGTGCCGAGGATGAAACCGGTGTCCTGCACCGGGAAGAAGCCCTTGGGGATCAGCACATACCCGACAACGGCCAGCGCCAGGGTCAGGCCGAAGATCCCGAGCATCAGCCGCTGGTGGGCCAGGGCCTTGATCAGCAAACGTTCGTAGCCGGCCAGCAGGCGTTCGCCGAAGGTTGCCTTGTGCTGCTCGGGGTGTTCGGGCTTGCGCATGAACAGCGCGCACAGGGTCGGCGCCAGGGTCAGCGAGACCACCACCGAGAGCAGGATGGTCGAGGTTGCGGTCAGGGCGAACTCCTTGAACAGCCGGCCGACCACGCCGCCCATGAACAGCAGCGGAATGAACGCGGCCACCAGCGAGAAGCTGATCGAAATCACCGTGAAGCCAATCTCCCCCGAGCCCTTCAACGCGGCTTCGCGCATCGAATCGCCGGCCTCCAGGTGGCGGTGGATGTTCTCCACCACCACGATCGCATCGTCCACCACAAAGCCCACGGCAATCACGATGGCGACCAGGGTCAGGTTGTTCAGGCTGAAGCCGAACAGGTACATCAGGGCAAAGCTGGCAATCAGCGACACGGCCAGCACGCTGGAGACGATCAGCGTGGCCGACCATTGGCGCAGGAACAGCGCCATCACCGCGATCACCAGCAGCACGGCGATCAGCAGGGTGATTTCGACTTCATGCAGCGAGGCGCGGATGGTCTGGGTGCGGTCGTTGAGCACCGAGACCTGCACCGACGCCGGCAGCATGCCCTGCAAGCGCGGCAGGGCGGCCATGACCCGGTCGACGGTTTCGACGATGTTCGCCCCGGGCTGGCGGAACACCACCAGGTTCAGCCCCTGGTCTTCACCGGACCAGGCTTTGACGTAGGCGTTTTCGGCACCGTTGATGACCTTGGCGACATCGCGCAGATGGACCGGCGCGCCGTCGCGGTAGGAGACGATCAGCTGGGCATAGTCCTCGGGGTGGAACAACTGGTCGTTGGCTGCCAGCGTGGACACGCTGTTCTCGCCATACAACGCGCCCTTGGCCAGGTTCAGGCTGGTTTGCTGGATCGCCAGGCGCAAGTCGGCGAGGGTCAGGCCGATGGCGGCGAGTTTCTCCGGCTGGGCCTGCACGCGAATCGCAGGGCGCTGCTGGCCGGTGATGTTGATCAGGCCGACCCCGTCGATCTGGCTCAGTTGGCGGGCCAGCAGGGTTTCGGCGTAGTCGCTCAGTTCATTGGCCGGCATCTGCGCGGAGCTGACCGTGAGGATCAGCACCGGGCTGTCGGCCGGGTTGACCTTGCGCCAGGTCGGCAGGCTCGGCATGTCTTGCGGCAGGGTCGAGGAGGCGGTGTTGATCGCCGCCTGGACTTCCTGGGCGGCGGTGTCGATGCTCTTGTCGAGGGTGAATTGCAGGATCAGGTTGGTCGAGCCCAAGGCGCTGCTCGACGTCATCTGGGTCATGCCGGGGATGGCACTGAACTGCACCTCCAGCGGTGTCGCCACCGACGAGGCCATGGTTTCCGGGCTGGCGCCGGGCAACTGGGCCGACACCTGGATGGTCGGGAAGTCGGCCTCGGGCAGCGGCGCGATGGGCAGGCGCGGGAAGGCGATCACCCCCAGCAGCACCAGGGCGAAGGTCAGCAGCAGGGTGGCTACGGGGCGGTCGATGCACCAGGCCGAAATCGAGCCGCGCGGGTTCATGGCTGCACGCTCGCGCGGGTGAGGTCTTCATTGGCGGGAGCCGGGGTGCTGTTGACCACGATGCGCGAACCGGGCTTGAGCCGCGACTGACCATCGGCCACCAGCACGTCCTTGACCGCCACGCCGCTGATCACGTTGATCGCGCTGTCCTGGTACACCACCTGTACTGGCACGGCCTCGACCTTGTCACCGCTGACCCGGTAGACGAAGTGCTGGTCGATGCCGTTCTGTACCACGCCGGGCGGCACGACCAGGGCATCGCGGTCGATGCCGGTCTGGATCTGCAGGGTCACCAACTGGCCCGGCCACAGGCGGGTCTGGGCATTGTCGAAGGCGGCCTTGGCGCGCAAGGTGCCGGTGCCGGCGGCAATCTGGTTGTCAATCAGGCTCAGGTGGCCCTCGCCGAGCAAGGTGCCGCCGCTGCCGCCGTCACCCTCCAGGAAGGCCCGGATCGGCGCGGCAACGGTGCCGGCAACCAGCCCCTGCAAGGTCGGCAGCCAGCGCTGCGGCAGCGAGAACTCCACCGAGATCGGATCGATCTGGGTCACGCTGAACAGCCCTTGGGTGTCGGTAGTTCGTACCAGGTTGCCCTCATCGACATTGCGAATGCCCACACGGCCGGTAACCGGCGAACGGATCTGGGTATACGACAGCTGCACCTCGGCTGCCGCGATGGCGGCCTGGTTGCCCAGCATCGTGGCTTTCAGCTGGTTGACCAGCGCCTGTTGCTGGTCGAGGGTCTGGCGCGAAATGCCGTTGTCGACACTGAGCAGGCGATAGCGGGTGAGATCGACCTGGGCCACCTGTTGCTGCGCCTGGCTCTGCCCGAGCTGGGCGCGGGCCTGGTCGAGGCTGGCGCGGATGGCCCGGTCGTCGAGGGTGGCGAGCAGGTCGCCCTGCTGCACCGACTGGCCTTCCTTGACCAGGATCCGGGTCAGCACGCCTTCGACCTGCGGCCGGACGATCACGCTGTGCAGCGACTGCACGGTGCCGATGGCACTGATCACATGCGGCACATCCTGCTGCTGCACCGCCACCACGCGCACCGGAATGCCGGTGACCACGGGGGCCTTGGCCGCCTTCGGCGGGCTCAAGGCAACGTAGGCGCCGATGCCCAGCAGAAGGACGGCAAGGCCGATGAAGACCACTCGAGTGCTCGGAGTACGCATGCGTTAAGGCGCCAATACGAAAAGGAGAAGGGGCTATGTGCTGTTTATAGACGCTCAATCGGGTCAGCAGCGTGACCGCTAACTGACAGCCGTGACAGCTGGGTGAAACGGCAGGGATGGCCAAGTGCCAATATGCTGCCTTGGATCAAGGTTTTACAGAATGTTGCAACGTAAAGTCTTACGCCCTGCCGATCCTCCACCCCTTAAAATACAACGAGCGCCTTCGATGAAGAGCAATCTGCCTGTGACCGGTCGCAATGTGGATTACCCCGGTGACGCCAATATTCTCTCTACCACAGACCTGAACAGCCACATCACCTATGCCAATGACGATTTCATCCGCGTCAGTGGTTTTACCCGTGAAGAGCTGATCGGCAACAAACACCATATCGTCCGTCATCCAGACATGCCAAGCCAGGCTTTCGAGCAGATGTGGCAAGCCTTGCAGGGCGGCCGCTCGTGGATGGGGCTGGTGAAGAACCGTTGCAAGAACGGCGACCATTATTGGGTCAGCGCCTTCGCCTCGCCCATCACCAGTGGCGGCAAGACGGTGGAGTACCAGTCGGTGCGCACCAAACCACTGGCGCGCCAGGTCGAGGCAGCCGAGCGCCTGTATGAACAACTGCGCAATGGCCGCCGCAGCTGGCGCCAACGCCTGCCGGTACTCGGCCTGGGCTGGCAACTGGGCCTGGGCTTTGCGCTGGTGATGGCGCTGGTCATGGGCCTGAGCCGCTGGTTGTTGCCCGACTTGCCGGCCAAGGCCTTGATCGAATGGGCCATCGCCTGCGGCCTGGGCGCCGCGCTGATTGCCGTGGTGCTGCGCCCACTGGAAAAGCTGCGGGCCAGGGCCCAGGGCGTGGCTGACAACCCACTGAGCCAGATGCTGTACACCGGGCGGCGCGATGGCATCGGCCAGATCGAGTTCGCCTTGCAGATGCTCGAAGCGCAGATTGGCGCGGTGGTCGGGCGCATTGGCGATACCTCCCGGCGCTTGGCCGGGCATACCGCCGAGTTAGCCCAACACCTGCACCACAGCCACAGCACCAACCTCGGCCAACAAGGCGAAGCGGACCAGGTAGCGGCGGCAATCAACCAGATGGCCGCCAGCGTGGCGGAAGTCGCCAACAGTGCGCAGCAGGCTTCACACGCCGCGGATCAGGCCGAAGATGAAACCCAGGCGGGCCACCAGTTGGTCGACCAGAGCCGCACTGCCATCCTGCAACTGGCCACGGCGCTGGGTTCGGCCACCGATGTTATCCACACCCTGGAGAACCACAGCAGCGAAATTTCCGGGGTGCTTGCGGTTATCCACAGCATCGCCGAGCAGACCAACTTGCTGGCGCTCAACGCGGCCATTGAAGCGGCGCGTGCCGGGGACCATGGGCGTGGCTTCGCGGTGGTTGCCGACGAAGTGCGTGGGCTGGCGCAGCGCACGGCGGAATCGACCGGGGAAATCCAGCGCATGATCCATGCCCTGCAGAACGGCACGCGGGATGCCGTGCAGGCCATGCAGCAGAGCAGCGCGCACGCCGGGCAGAGCGTCGAGCAGGCGCAGCGCGCGGCAAGTGCGCTGGATGGCATCAGCCAGCGGGTCAACCAGATCAGCGAGATGAGCCTGCAGATTGCGGCGGCGGTCGAGCAGCAGAGCCTGGTCAGCGAGGACATCAACCGCAACATCATCAGCATTCGCCAGGCCAGCGAAACCAGCGTGCATGCTGGTCAGCAGGGGCATTCCAGCGCCAGCGACGTGGCCGGGCTGGCCGAAGACCTGCGCCGCCTGGCCGATGAGTTCTGGCGCCGTCGCCAGTCTTGAGTTGGCTTAGAACCCGATGAAGCTGTAGTGCTCGGCGGGTGCGCTGTGGACCAGGGCGCCTGCGCCTTGCAGCTGTTCGATCAGGGCATTGTCGACCACGTGCAGGGCCCAGGGCGCGGGCGCTTCGGATGAGTGCGCATCGACCTCGATGATCGCCGTGTGCAGGGCGCTGGTCAGCGGCAGGTAGGCGGTGAAGCCATTGCCCTTGAGCGCGCTGGTGGTGATGCCCAGGCGTTGGCAGATGAGCGCCTTGGCGCGAATGTCAGCGCGGTCGGCCTGACGGGATTGCTCGATCAATTCAGCCAGGCGCACGTCGACCAGGCGTTGGCCGTGAATCAGTTGCGGGCCGCTGTCCCAGGCTTCGCTCGGGCAATCCTTGGCCTCTGGGCGCAGGGGGATGTGCGGGTTGATTTCCATCGGGTAGATGCGACAGACCAACGGGCGCCGTTCGTAGATGCGGCACAGGTTGTCGGCATCGAGGTTGTGGCAAGCGCCCGGGTTGAACGCGGCGAAAGTGATTGCCACATGGGCTTCGGTGCTGCCGCAGGGTACTGCGCAGGAGCGACGCAGGGCGTGTTCGCGTTGATCGGCGGGCAGGCCCAGGCCGTTGCTGAGGAAGGCTTCGACCAGCACGATGACCTGGCCACCGTCTTCTGCCCATTGGCGCGCTTCGTTCAGGGTGAGTGGAACGTGGTGTCCGTTGCAGCATTTGCCGCAACCGGTGCAGTTGAACTGGATATTGGCGGGGGCGGCGGTGCTCACGGTTTGGCGGGGGTCCATCAGGCGGAAGAGATCAGGCGATTATGCCTGAGAGCGCGCCTGTTGTAGCCGCTGCCGTCAGGCTGCGCTGGAGTCCGCAGGGCTCCCAAAGGCGGCGCCTGCGTTGCAGGCGAGCGCAGCCTGACGGCAGCGGCTACCGAACGCGGGCGCATAGGTCTCAGGCCACGGCCCGCGCCGCAACGATCAGGCAATCGGTCAAGTCCGGTGAAGAGAACTTGGTCAGCACTGCATTCGCCCCCGCCGCCTTGGCCTTCTCGCTGTTCATCGCGCTGTCCAGCGAGGTGTGCAGCAGCACATAAAGGTGCTTGAAGTCGGGCGTTTCACGCAGCGTGCGGGTAAAGGCATAGCCGTCCATCTCGGACATCTCGATGTCCGAGACCACCACGTTGATCTCCTGCGCCGTGCCTTGCAGCTCCAGCAAGGTGTTGATCGCATCCTTGGCGCTACGCGCGGTATGGCACTCGATGCCCAGGCTGCGCAGGGTATGCACCGACTGTTGCAGCGCCACCTGGCTGTCATCCACCACCAGGATATTGGTCAACGCCAACGCGGCGGCATCTTCGGGGCTCAGTTCGTGGGCCGTCACTTCTGGTGGCGGCGGCGCGATCCCGTGGATGACCTTCTCGATATCCAGCACCTGCACCAGGTTGTTGTCCACCCGGGTTACCCCGGTAATGAACGAACGGCTCCCGGCGCCATATGGCGGCGGCTTGATGTCGGTGGTCAGGCAGTGAACGATCTTGCTCACCGCCTGCACATGCAGGCCCTGCTTGGAACGGCTGATGTCAGTGACGATCAGGCAACCGCCTGACGGGTCGGCCAACGGCATTTCGCCAATGGCCCGGGACAGGTCGATCACCGACAGCGAGTTGCCGCGCAACGTCGCCACGCCTTTGACGTGCGGGTGCGACTCCGGCAGGCGGGTCAGGGGCGGGCAGGGAATGATCTCGCTGACCTTGAGCAGGTTGATTGCCATCAGCTTGCCGCTGCGCAGGGTAAAGAGCAGCAGGGACAGCGAGTCCGCGCGAGCGTTTTGCGAGGCCATAAGCAACCTTCAAGGCAAATGAAATAAGGGAGATGCCGGGTTATCGACCCGACAGCCCCGGTCTTTAATCGTGAGCTGCAATCAGCGTAGACCCAGGCGCCGGGCCAGGCGACTGAGGTTGGCGCGGTCCAGCCCCAGTTCGCGCGCAGCGCTGGCCCAGTTCTGTTCATGGCGGGCCAGGGCGGCCTCGATCAGTTGGCGCTGGTAGACGTCCAGCGCCTGGCGCAGGTCGCCCGCGCTGTCGGGCAGTGCTGGCGCCAATTCGGCAGCGTTGATGCCTGGCGCATTGCCGACGCCCGGCAGGTCGAGGTCGCGGGCTTCCAGGCTGAGAATGCGCGGTCGCTCCGGGTGCTGCCCCAGGGCTTTAAGCGACGAACGGCCGATCAAGTGTTCCAGTTCACGCACGTTGCCCGGCCAATCGTAGGCCAGCAGCGCAGCCTGGGCGTCGGGGCTCAGGCGCAGGCTGTTCAGGCCCATGCGCGAGCGGTTCTGCTCAAGGAAGTAGCCGCTGAGCAACAGCACGTCGCGGCCGCGTTCGCGCAGTGCCGGGACCTGCAGCGGGTAGACACTCAGGCGATGGTAGAAGTCGGCGCGGTAGCGCCCGGCGCGTACCTCTTCGGCCAGGTCGCGGTTGGTCGCGGCGATCAGGCGTACATCGACGCGGTGCTCCTGGTCAGAGCCCAGGCGTTGCAGTTGGCCGCTTTGCAGCACGCGCAGCAGCTTGGCCTGCACCGTGAGCGAGAGTTCGCCAACCTCGTCGAGGAACAGCGTGCCGCCGTTGGCCAGCTCGAACTTGCCACGGCGCTCACCTACCGCGCCAGTGAAGGCGCCCCGCACATGGCCGAACAGCTCGCTCTCGACCAGGGTGTCGGGCAGGGCGGCGCAGTTCAGGCTGATCATCGGCTTGTCGGCGCGGGCCGAGGCCTGGTGAATGGCCTGGGCGACCAATTCCTTGCCGACCCCGGTTTCACCGGTGATCAACACCGTTAGGTCGCTGCCACCGACCAGGCGAATCTCTTCGATCAGGCGCTTGTGCACCTTGCTCTGGCCGATCAGTTCCTTGTGTTGCTGGCCGCTGGCCTGGCGGTAGATCTCGGCACGCTGGTGTTCGTCTTCGGCGCGCAGGGCCAGGCGTTCGATGCGCTCGGCAACATTCACCGTGGCGGCAGCCAGGCTGGCGAAAGCCTGCAAGGCATCGCGTTCGGCAGGCTGGAATTGCTCCGGGTCCAGCGCGTCGAGGGTGATCAAGCCCCACGGGCGCTCATCGACAAACAACGGGCAACCCATGCAGTCATGCACCTCCAGGTGCTGGTGCAGGCCTTCGACCAGGCCGTCGTAGGGGTCGGGCAGCTTGCTGTCACTGGCAAAGCGGGTCGGGTCGGGGCTGTCGAGGATCGCCGCAAAGCGCGGGTGCTCGCTGACCTTGAAACGCCGCCCGAGGGTATCGGCGCTCAGCCCGTCGACCGCCAACGGCACCAGCCACTCGCCGTCCAGGCGCAACAGGGCGGCCGCGTCGCAGGGCAGCAGCGCGCGCATGGCTTCGAGCAGGCGACGGTAGCGCTCGCGCTCAGGCAGCTCGCGAGACAGATCGCTGACCAGGGGCAGCAGGGCGGTGAGCAAGGATTTTGCGGTCATAATGACTCCAGTTGGTCATTGTGACTCTATCAGGGTTGTTGTTATTTTGACTTATTAAAATTCAAGTCATTGATTTATAACGATTAAATAGTTGGCATGAAACCTGTAATAGCCAAGGCAGTCATTCAAGAAGCCAAAGGCTCTGGAGTTCGCAATGCTCAATGCCCAAGACCGTGCCATCGTCAAAGCCACTGTCCCCCTGCTGGAAAGCGGTGGCGAAGCGCTGACTACCCATTTCTACCAACTGATGCTCAGCGAATACCCCGAAGTGCGTCCGTTGTTCAACCAGGCCCACCAGGCCAGCGGCGACCAGCCCCGTGCGCTGGCCAATGGCGTGCTGATGTACGCCCGGCACATCGACCAGCTGGAGCAGTTGGGCGGCCTGGTCAGCACCATCATCAACAAGCATGTGGCCTTGCAGATCCTCCCGGAGCATTACCCGATCGTCGGTAGCTGCCTGCTACGTGCCATCGAGGAAGTGCTGGGCAAGGACATCGCCACCCCCGAAGTGATCGCCGCCTGGGGCGCTGCCTATCAACAGTTGGCCGATATCCTCATCGGTGCCGAAGAAGGCATGTACCAGCAGAAAGCCGAAGCACTCGGCGGCTGGCGCGGTGCGCGGGCGTTCAAACTGGCCAAGCGGGTGCAGGAGAGCAGCGAGATCGACTCGTTCTACTTCGCCCCGGTCGACGGCGCGGCGATCCTCAAGGCTGAGCCGGGCCAGTACATTGGTGTGCAGCTGTTTATTGATGGCGAAGAACATCGGCGCAACTACTCGCTGTCGGCGCTGGCCGAAGGCGGCCAGTACCGCATCAGCGTGAAGCGCGAGCAGGGCGGCAAGGTGTCCAACTACCTGCACGCGCAATTGCAGGTGGGTGACACCCTGCAACTGTTCCCGCCATCGGGTGAGTTCACCCTGGCCGCCAGCGACAAACCGCTGGTGCTGATCAGCGGCGGGGTAGGCATCACCCCGACCCTGACCATGCTGGAAGCCGCCCTGGAAAGCGGGCGAGTGGTGCACTTCATTCACAGCGCACGCAATGGTTCGGTACATGCGTTCCGTGGGTGGGTCGATGGGCTGGCGGCGCGTCATCCGCAACTCAAGCGCTTCTATTGCTATGCCGAAGATGACGGTGTGAGCGAGCCTGCCGACGCGCTGGGGATGCTCAGTCGCGATCAGCTTGACCAGTGGCTGCCGCAGGAGCGTGACCTGGATGCGTACTTCCTGGGGCCTAAAGGTTTCATGGCGGCGATCAAGCAGCACCTCAAAGGTTTGGGTGTGCCGGAGAAACAAAGCCGCTACGAGTTCTTCGGGCCGGCGTCTGCGCTGGAGTAAACAGCAGCGGCGGTAACGCTGCCATCGCCGGCAAGGCCGGCTCCCATAGGGAATGCAGTGTGTGCAGCCTGTGTGGGGGTCGGCCTTGGCGGCGATGTTTTTTCGGTTTTGTTCAATGTTAATCCTGCTTTAATCCCTCGAACATTCACTGCCCATGGCGCACTCCAGGAACCTTCCGGGTTCTGAAAGGTCAAGGGCAGCGTGTAGACTTGCGCACAACGGACACCTGTCTGGGTCTACCTACCAATCGAAGGACACAGGAATGAACGAGCAAACTCAGCACCTGAATCGGGAGCGGCGCTTTCTGGTGCTGCTGGGCATGATCTGTCTGGCGCTGATCGGCGGCGCGCTGTACATGCAGATCGTCCTCGGCGAGGCCCCGTGCCCGCTGTGCATCCTGCAACGCTATGCACTGCTGTTCATCGCCCTGTTTGCCTTTATCGGTGCAGCCATGCCCGGCAAGCGCAGCCTGACCGTGTTCGAAGGGCTGGTAGTGCTCAGCGCCATCGGCGGCATCGCGGCGGCCGGCAACCACGTCTATACCCTCGCCAACCCGGATGTCAGCTGCGGCATCGATACCCTGCAACCGATCGTCGACGGGCTGCCGCTGGCTTCCGTGCTGCCGCTGGTGTTCCAGGTCGATGGTTTCTGCTCCACCCCGTACCCGCCGGTACTCGGCCTGTCCCTGGCGCAGTGGGCCCTGGTGGCCTTTGTCCTGACCGCCGTGCTGGTGCCGTTGGGCATCTGGCGCAACCGCCGTCAGGCTTAGACAAAAGTCCCGTGTTGATGCAAGTCAGACGTGCAATGGAATTTTCACATTGCACCGCACACGGGTACTTTGTGGAACGCTACAACCCTTGTGGGACGTGCGTTCCAAGGTCGCTTGAAGGGGTGCGACAAACTGTCGCGAAACTGATTTTCAGGGTGCTATTGTTGCAGGATCTGCAAAGGACTGTTGCGTAATAAGTCATAGTCAATGGGGGGCGACCTCACTACAATCGCCCCCAATTTCCGTTCGGCACCGCTTGCGAGTCGCAGGATTAAAGGAGCCCCAGGCCCCTTTCGCTGACTCTGACGAGCATCGCCTGCGGCGATGCCGGGCTGACCCCCTCCGTGATTTCCCGCACCAAATGGAATTGGTCTGAATGCAGGCCGTTGCCTACTGAAGTCAAAACAATAAACACCGCATGACCGGTTTTGCCGTGCAGCCCCCGCTGGAAGCACAAGGTACGACCGTATTCGATCCCAAAATGCTAACGCTTGGCAGGACGAAGTGTTGGCGACCAAAACACAAATTGCATTGAAGCAAGCTGCTCTAGAGGTCGTGAGATGAGTAAAAAGCGTTACCCCAGACTGTTTGGCATTTTGCCCTTTTTAGGCATGCTTTTACTCAGTGGGTGCAACTGGACCCTGATCGATGCGAAGGGCCAAGTCGGCATTGAGCAAAAGAACCTGATCCTGATCGCTACCGGCCTGATGTTGCTGGTGGTGATTCCTGTCATTTTCATGACCCTCGCGTTTGCCTGGAAGTACCGCGCCTCGAACAAGGCCGCTACCTACACGCCTGACTGGTCGCACTCGACCAAGATCGAAATCGCGGTCTGGACCATTCCAGTACTCATCATCATTGCCCTGGGCTGGGTCACCTACAAGACCACCCACGAGCTGGACCCGTATCGTCCGCTGGTTTCCGACGTGAAGCCGGTGCAGATCGACGTGGTCGCTCTGGACTGGAAATGGCTGTTCATCTACCCGGAACAAGGCATTGCCACGGTCAACAAGATCGTCTTCCCGGCCAACACGCCAGTGAACTTCCGCGTGACCTCCGATGCGGTGATGAACTCGTTCTTCATCCCGGGTCTGGGCGGCCAGATCTACGCAATGGCTGGCATGACCACCAAGTTGCACCTGATCGCCAACGAGAACGCTGAGTTCGACGGTATTTCCGCCAACTACAGCGGTGCTGGTTTCACCGGCATGAAGTTCAAGGCAACCGCCACCTCCCAGGCCGATTTCGAGGCATGGGTGAACGAAGTCAAGCAGTCGCCTAAGCAGCTGGATAAAGCGGAATACGAAGCTTTGGCCAAGGCTAGCGAAAACAACCCGGTTGCGCTCTACAGCGTGGCTCCGGAAAACATGTTCCAGACCATCGTCGACAAGTACGAAGGCATGAACCGTGGCAAGCCGGTAGTGCACGAGAAGAAAGAGCACGTTGAAGCGGCCGGCACCGAAGGGATGGACGTGAGTATGCATTCAGCTGCTGGGGCAGAGGAGTAAAAGATGTTCGGTAAACTAAGTCTGGACGCGGTCCCGTACCACGAGCCGATAGTCATGGTGACACTCGCCATGATTGCGCTCGGCGGTCTCGCGTTGATTGGTCTCATCACCTACTTCCGCAAGTGGACCTACTTGTGGACCGAGTGGTTGACCTCGGTCGACCACAAGAAAATCGGGGTGATGTACATCATCGTCGCGATGGTCATGCTGCTGCGCGGCTTTGCCGACGCCATCATGATGCGGATGCAGTTGGCTGCGGCCACTGGCGGATCCGAAGGCTACCTGCCGCCTGAACACTATGACCAGATCTTCACCGCGCACGGTGTGATCATGATCATCTTCATGGCGATGCCGTTCTTCACCGGCCTGATGAACCTGGCCCTGCCTCTGCAGATCGGTGCACGTGACGTTGCCTTCCCGTTCTTGAACTCCCTGAGCTTCTGGCTGCTGGTGTCCGGCGTTGCGCTGGTCAACATCTCCCTGGGCGTTGGTGAATTCGCCAAGACTGGCTGGGTTGCATATCCGCCGCTGTCGGGCATCCAGTACAGCCCTGGCGTGGGCATGGACTACTACATCTGGGCACTCCAGATCTCGGGTCTGGGTACAACGCTGACGGGCGTCAACTTCCTTGCCACCGTGCTGAAAATGCGCGCCCCTGGCATGAAGCTGATGGACATGCCGATCTTCACCTGGACCTGCACCTGGGCAAACGTCCTGATCGTGGCTTCGTTCCCGATCCTGACCGCTACCCTGGCACTGCTGACCGTTGACCGTTATCTGGACTTCCACATCTTCACCAACGAGCTTGGTGGGAACCCGATGATGTACGTCAACCTGTTCTGGGCGTGGGGTCACCCTGAGGTGTACATCCTCATCCTGCCAGCGTTCGGCGTGTTCTCTGAAGTCATCTCGACCTTCACCGGCAAGCGACTGTTCGGCCACAAGTCGATGATCTACGCTTCCGGCGCGATCTCGGTCCTGGGCTTTGCGGTCTGGCTGCACCACTTCTTCACCATGGGGTCTGGCGCGAGCGTCAACACCTTCTTCGGTTTGGCGACGATGCTTATTTCGATCCCGACCGGTGTGAAGTTGTTCAACTGGCTATTCACGATCTACCAGGGCCGCCTGCGCTTCACCGCGCCTGTACTCTGGACCCTGGGCTTCATGGTCACCTTCTCCATCGGTGGCATGACCGGCGTACTGCTGGCCGTTCCAGGTGCTGACTTCGTTCTGCACAACAGCCTGTTCGTCATTGCTCACTTCCACAACGTGATCATCGGTGGTGCGGTGTTCGGCTACATTGCCGGCTTCGCCTTCTGGTTCCCGAAAGCCTTCGGTTTCACCCTGAACGAGAAGTGGGGCAAAGCTGCCTTCTGGTTCTGGATCTCCGGCTTCTACGTGGCCTTCATGCCACTGTACGCACTGGGCTTCATGGGTATGACCCGTCGTCTGAACCACTCCGACAACCCGGCGTGGGAACCGTACCTGTACGTTGCCGTTGCCGGCGCCGTGCTGATCCTGTTCGGTATCGCTTGCCAGCTGATCCAGATCTACGTCTCGGTTCGCGATCGCAAGGACAACATGGACGTCACTGGCGACCCATGGAACGGCCACACCCTGGAATGGTCGACTTCGTCGCCACCGCCGTTCTACAACTTCGCCACCATGCCTAAAGAAGTTGGCCTGGATGCGTGGACTGAAACCAAGCGTGCTGGTGACGCGTACAAGGCGCCTGCCAAGTACTCCGCGATCCACATGCCTAACAACACTGCCACTGGCGTGTACATGGGCGCGTTGATCACTGTGTTCGGCTTCGCTTTCGTCTGGCACATCTGGTGGTTGGTAGGTGCAAGCCTGCTGGCAACCATCGCGGTCTTCGTTGCTCACGCTGCGCGTGACGACCAGGGCTACATGGTTCCTGCCGAGGAAGTGGCGCGCATCGAAGGTGAGCGTCTGAAGCACCTCGGTCTGGCTACCGGCTCGCCTACTGGCGCGCGTGTCGAATCGTTTGAACGGGTTTAATCAATGTCCAGTCATGTAATCAATGCTGATGTTGCTCATGGTCATGACCATGAGCATGAGGAACACCACGACTCCGGCGAGATGACCGTATTCGGTTTCTGGCTGTACCTGATGACCGACTGCATCCTGTTTGCGTCGATCTTCGCTGCGTACGCGGTGCTGTCCGGCAACTTTGCCGGCGGCCCGTCGGGTCACGACATCTTCGAGCTGCCGTATGTACTGGCTGAAACAGCGCTGCTGCTGTTCTCCAGTATCACCTTCGGCTTTGCCATGCTGCAGATGTACAAGGGCAACAAGAAGGGCGTGCTGGGCTGGTTGGCCATCACCTTCCTGCTGGGTGCCGGCTTCATCGCGATGGAAATCAACGAATTCCATCTGCTGATCAGCGAGGGCTACGGCCCTCAGCGTAGCGGCTTCCTGTCGGCGTTCTTCGCCCTGGTCGGCACCCACGGTCTGCACGTGACCGGCGGTCTGATCTGGATGGCAGTGATGATGTACCAGATCAACAAGCACGGTATCACCGGGACCAACAAGACCCGCATGAGCTGCCTGAGCCTGTTCTGGCACTTCCTGGACGTGGTCTGGATCTGCGTGTTCACCGTCGTTTATCTGTTGGGGGTTCTGTAAATGGCCAATGCCCATAACCATGCCGAAGCCAGCCATGGCAGCGTGAAGTCCTACGCAATCGGTTTCATCCTGTCGGTGATCCTGACCGTCATTCCGTTCGGCCTGGTGATGTACCCAAGCCTGCCGAAGGACATGACCATCCTGATCGTGGTGGCTTTCGCCGTGATCCAGATTGTCGTTCACCTGTACTACTTCCTGCACCTGGACACTTCGCCTGCTCAGCGGTCGAACGTCAGTGCCGGTTTGTTCACCGCAGTGGTTATCGCCCTGTTGGTCGGCCTGTCGCTGTGGATCATGTTCAGCATCCACACCAACATGATGGCGAAGTGAGGTAAGTCCGCATGTCCATTAAGCACTTTATCCAAATCACCAAACCGGGGATCATTTTCGGTAACGTGCTTTCTGTGGCAGGCGGTTTCTTCCTTGCCGCGCAAGGGCATGTCGACTTCATGCTGTTCCTGGCCACGGTGATTGGCACTTCGCTGGTGGTGGCGTCCGGTTGCGTGTTCAACAACTGCATCGACCGTGACATCGACATCAAGATGGAGCGCACCAAGAACCGTGCAATGGTTCAGGGGCAGATCTCGCTGAAAGTCGCGCTGGTCTACGCCACCCTCCTGGGGGTGGCCGGGCTTGGCCTGCTGTATGTGCAGGCCAATGCCCTGGCGGCGCTGTTCGGCCTGATCGGCTTCGTGATCTACGTCGGCTTCTACAGCCTGTACCTGAAGCGCAAATCGGTGCACGGCACCCTGGTTGGCAGCCTGTCCGGTGCCATGCCTCCGGTGATCGGCTATTGCGCCGTGAGCGGTACCTTCGACCTGGCTGCACTGACCCTGTTGGTGATGTTCAGCCTGTGGCAGATGCCGCATTCCTACGCCATCGCGATCTTCCGCTTCAACGATTACCTGGCTGCATCGATTCCGGTGTTGCCAGTGAAGCGCGGCATCCTGGTGGCCAAGAAGCACATCCTCTGGTACATCGTGGCCTTCCTCGTGGCGACCCTGATGCTCACCTTCGGCGGCTACGCCGGTATGAGCTACCTGGCCGTTGCTGCGGCGATGGGCATGTACTGGCTGTACATGGCCTGGACCGGCTACAAGGCAGTGGATGATCGTGTCTGGGCACGCAAGCTGTTCGTGTTCTCGATCTTCACCATCACCGCGCTGAGCGTGATGATGTCGCTGGACACCAAGGTGCCCGCCGAGCTGCTGCTGACCTACGCACACTGAGTGTGATGGGTTGAACAAAAAAACGCCCCGGGCCGCAAGGTCCGGGGCGTTTTTGTTTGTGCGCGATTCAGCGCACCAGCACGTCGACGTCGGCGCAGGGCAATGGGTCGAGCTCGACGTGCTGCGGTTCGGTCGTGTACATCAGCAGGTGCGGCTCCAGGCGGATGCTCGCACTGAGCTGGTAGGTGTGGCCGGGGTGCAGCAGTGCGCGGTCCAGGGTCAGGCAGTAGTGCAGGGGAATCTCACCGCCTACGCGCATGCAGTGGCTGGCCAGGGTCACGTAGGCACCGTCCTCCAGGGTTGTGTCGAGCAGCTCGACGGTGAGCGTGGTGCCTGGCAGCAGGGTGATCGGCTGGGGGTAACTGACGTGGCCCTTGAGGTAGGCAAAACGTGTGCTGTGCATGGTCGAGCGTCCTTGTCGCAGGGGGAGGCTGGCAAGCCTGCGCGGACTCGCTAGGCGCTGCCAGCCAGCAGCCTTTCCCACAGGTCGGCAGGCCTGCCCTCTGATTGGCAGACCATAGCGCTTGCTAGCGTAAGCCCCACTCAACCATGGAGGGGAGATCACACATGAGCGTATTCACGGTGTATTTTTGCGGAACGGGCTCGCACCGTTTCGACCACAAGAACCCCAATTTCTGGAATGGTGAGCTGGTGTCCACGCTGGCCTCCAATGACCAGGGCAAGGAGTTCGCCAACTGGGTGGTCATCGACGGCCCGGGCAGTGGCAACCTGCAGGCCGATGACCTGTTCGTGAAGACTGCGGCGTACGGGTTGACCGGCACCCTGTTTGGCACCGGCTGGGAAGAAAACGTCGCCCATGCCCTGCAGATGATCAAGGGGCGTTGCGACTGGCGGCGCATCGAACTGAGCGAGGCCGAGTACAACCGGCTCAAGGCGGCGGGGGTACCCATCGACGACCTGGAGGAGTCCGGGTCGTGGCTGTGGCGGCGTTACAACTACGGCAAGCGCGGCATTACCCCGCAGCAGTTGCAGGAGCAGATCATCAAGATGTTCCGCCGGGACGGGCTGATCCCGACCCAGGTCAACCTGGTGGGTTGGAGCCGTGGCGGGATCAGCTGTCACATGTTGGCCAATGCCATGTTCAAGGATGCGCAATTGCGGCATGTGCCGGTGAACATCTTTGCCGTCGACCCGGTGCCCGGGGTGCTCAACCTGCAGGAGCATCGCATCCAGCTGGAGGCCAACGTGAAGGAGTACGTGGGCTTCTACTCGCGTGACGAGCGTTCCAAGGGCTTTGCCTGCGTGATCCCGGCATTGCGCGGCAATGCCCGGATGCACATCTATCCGCTGCCTGGGCGGCACGCCACCCTGGTTGGCAATGCCTCGCTGGACGGGGCAGGGGCGGGCAAGGTGCTGACCCAGCCGGGGCTGATCGTGCGGCATTTTGCCGAGTGCTGTCTGACGCGTTGGGGGGTGAAGCTGGACAAGCGTTTGCAACTGACGGACAGGCAACTGATGGATTATCACCGTGAGCTGATGCGTGATGATCTGCGGTATCAGGCGATGCGTTCGCAGTCCTACACGCTGTTGACCGAAGGCGATGTGGCCGAGCGTTTTGTCCATCAGGGCTTGCGCGGGACCGGGTTTGGCCAGGTCAAGGGCAACCCGCTGGTGCCGCTGACTGGCTTGGCGGTGAGCAGTTGGGATGTGACGGCCTATAAGCATCTGCGTTGATCAGGCGGGCGCCATCGCCGGCAAGGCCGGCTCCCACAGTTAGCGTGGTGCTTGCAGGTCTTGTGGGAGCCGGCCTTGCCGGCGATAGCCGCCGTGAGTACGACAGCGCTTTACAGGGCCCCCCGCAAAGCCCTATCTTCTCCCTCGGCCACCGCAGTGGCCAGCGTCGCTCGGACGGTTCCGGGCGCTTACGTCTTTCGAGGAAACCATGGCTGACCAAGGTTCGCCGCGCCGCTTTGCGCGCATTGATCGTCTCCCCCCATACGTCTTCAACATCACCGCCGAACTCAAGATGGCTGCACGCCGTCGTGGCGAGGACATCATCGACTTGAGCATGGGCAACCCCGACGGGGCTACGCCACCGCACATCGTCGAAAAACTGGTCCAGGTCGCCCAGCGCGAAGACACCCACGGCTACTCCACCTCCCGCGGCATTCCGCGCCTGCGCCGGGCCATTTCGCGCTGGTACAAGGACCGCTACGAGGTCGAGATTGACCCGGAAAGCGAAGCCATCGTCACCATCGGTTCCAAAGAGGGCCTGGCGCACTTGATGCTCGCCACCCTCGACCATGGCGATACCGTGCTGGTGCCCAACCCCAGCTACCCGATCCATATCTACGGCGCGGTCATCGCCGGCGCCCAGGTGCGTTCGGTGCCGTTGATTCCCGGCGTGGACTTCTTCAACGAGCTGGAGCGGGCGATTCGCGAATCGATCCCCAAGCCGAAGATGATGATCCTGGGCTTCCCGTCCAACCCGACCGCACAGTGCGTCGAGCTGGACTTTTTCGAACGCGTGGTGGCCCTGGCCAAGCAGTACGACGTCCTGGTGATCCACGACCTGGCCTACGCCGACATCGTCTACGACGGCTGGAAAGCCCCGTCGATCATGCAGGTGCCGGGCGCCAAGGACATTGCGGTGGAGTTCTTCACCCTGTCCAAGAGCTACAACATGGCGGGCTGGCGGATCGGCTTCATGGTCGGCAACCCGGAGCTGGTCAACGCCCTGGCGCGGATCAAGAGCTACCACGACTACGGCACCTTCACCCCGCTGCAAGTGGCGGCCATCGCCGCACTGGAAGGTGACCAGCAGTGTGTGCTGGATATCGCCGAGCAGTACCGCCAGCGGCGCAATGTGCTGGTCAAGGGGCTGCACGAGATGGGCTGGATGGTCGAGAACCCCAAGGCGTCGATGTATGTCTGGGCGAAGATCCCGGAGCAGTACGCGCATCTGGGTTCGCTGGAGTTCGCCAAGAAGATGCTGGCTGAAGCCAAGGTCTGCGTGTCACCGGGGATTGGTTTTGGTGACTATGGCGACGACCATGTGCGTTTCGCCCTGATCGAGAACCAGGACCGCATCCGCCAGGCGGTGCGCGGTATCCGGCAGATGTTCCGGGCTGACGCCAAGTAATAGGTTCCACGCGAACTGTATGGGCCGGCCATGCCGGCCCATACACAAGTCTCTACCGCCAGGCGCTTCATGCCCTTCCGACGGCGGACATTTTTTCTTTCATTCCCCCTCTTCTCAATACCCTGCCGTTCAATAAGAATAGCCGCCGGGATTCTCCCTAATAACGATAAATCCCCCTCCCTCTCCCCCAGATCCCTTCTAGATCATGTCTGATAACAATCCGTGTATGACTTGTGGCGCCTGCTGCGCGCATTTTCGTGTGTCTTTCTTCTGGGGTGAGTGCACATCGTCCGGGGGTATCGTGCCCGATGACCTGGTGGTGCAGATCAACCCGACCCGGGTGGCGATGATCGGCACCGACGCCAAGCCGACCCGCTGCATCGCCCTGGCTGGCGAGGTGGGCAGTTGCGTGAGTTGCACTATTTATGAACAGCGCAGTACCCCGTGCCGGGAGTTCGATGCAGCCTGGGTAAACGGTGAAGCCAACCCTAGCTGCGACGCCGCCCGCGCCGCCCACGGCCTGCCGCCGCTGGAGGCCAATGAGCCGCTCTGGCCGCTGGAAGACGACAACGCGGTGGCCTGACTGCTACCGTTCGTCTGATTATCTTAGTAAGCCCTGTGCTGAAGCCCAGGGTTCCCGTGCTTCTTTACCAAAGTATTAACACTATTTTTAGTAGGCCTTTTCCTGCGTGGATCCAACGCGACGGCTACATATTCCTGCAATGGAACCAGTAGCCGCCAAGGTCAGGCTGTTCGACAAGTAGTGTGTGAGGATTCCACGGCGCCGCGCCAGACACGCATTCAAGGACTGAATTGCCTGATCCACGAAGGAGTCGCACGTGGACAGAAAAGTCGCCAAGGTATTGCCCGTTCGTTTTGCGCCATTACCCCTGGCGATCCGCCTCGCCGCTGCCGGCCTGTTTGCCAGCCTGCTCAGCCCTGCGGCCTTGGCTGCGTGTGACCCGTTACTGGCGGGCGGCACTGCCAGCTGTGTCGGGGCCATCACCGGGGTCACTTCCTCGGCCAACAACCTCACGGTCAATGTGCAAACCGGCGCGACGATCACCGCCCCCATTCTGGCGGGCAGTGCAATTGCCTTGACCGGCAACAACATCAACTTCAGCAACGCCGGTTCGGTCGACCCTTCGCTGCTGGGCCTGATCAGCCTGCTCACCTCGGGCGTCACCATCGGCAATGCCGCCAACAGCACCGTCAGCGTCAACAATAGCGGGCTGCTGAAAGGCACCACGGGCCTGCTTGGCGCGACCCTGTCGGGCCTGACCGGCATGGCGTTGAACGTGCAGAACGGTGCCAGCGGTACCACCACCATCATTAACAGCGGGACCATTGCCTCGGGCGCCTTGCTCGCCATTTCGCTGCTGGCTCCGGATGCACCGGTGGTCGCGGTATGGGGCGGGGGCAAGGTCGACATGACCAACACCGGCAACGTGACTGGCCGGATGACCTTCCAGGCCTCAAGCGCCGGCAACGTCTTCACCAACGTCGGCAGCATCGTGGGCGGGCTGTCCATGGGCGCTGGCGGTGGCAACAACCTGTTCAATGCGGTCACCGGCTCATCGGTCGACAAGGGCGTAGGGCTTGGGATCAACCTGCCGGTGCTGGGCCTGAACATTGCCTTTGCCCCGACCGGGGTGGTCGATGGCGGCGCGGGCGGCAGCAACACCCTGTCCCTGCAGAACGCCATCGGCGGCGGCAGTGGCAGCTCAGGTGTCGGCAGCATTTCCAGCGCCAACTACATCAACTTCAGCAACCTCATCGTCAACAGCGGTACCTGGAGCCTGCTTGGCCAGGTGTTGAGCGGCACCACCAGCACCACCCTCAATGGCGGTGTGGTCGGGGTCGACAATGCACTGGGCCTGGGCGGCGGCGCGGTGACCAGCAGCGGCGGTACCCTGCAAGCCAATGCCGTCGGGCTGACCCTGGCCAACGCGATGACCTTGGGGGCCGGCGGGCTGACTGTTCAAGGCAGTAATGCGTTGAGCTTGAGTGGCCTGCTGTCGGGCGCCGGTGCGTTGACCAAGGCCGGCACGAGTGTGCTGACCCTGGGTGGCAGCAACACCTATGCGGGGGGCACCGTGCTGTCGGCAGGTGGCCTGCAATTGGGCAATGCTGGCTCGATCGGGGCAGGCGCCCTGACCGTCACCGGCGCCGGGTCCCTGCAAGGCAGCGTGCCGCTGGTGCTGGCCAATGCCGTGCAACTGAATGCGCAACTGTCACTGCCGGGCGCCAACGCATTGACCCTGGGCGGCCAACTGACGGGCGCCGGCTCGCTGAACAAGACCGGTGCCGGCAGCTTGACCTTGAACGGCACCAACAGCTTCAGTGGTGGCACGACGCTGGGCGCTGGCAACCTGATCCTCGGCAATGCCGCTGCGCTGGGCAGTGGCGCGCTGACAGTCAGCGGCGCGAGCAACCTGGACACTGCGACCGCCCAAACCTTGAGCAATGCCATCAACCTCGGCGGGCCATTGACCCTGACCGGCAGCAACAACCTGAACCTGGGCGGCGTGATCTCGGGCGCCGGCAGCCTGATCAAGAACGGCAGCACCTCGCTGACCCTTGGCGGTGTCAACACCTTCAGCGGCGGCACGACCTTGGCGGGCGGCCTGCTGACCGTCGGCAACAGCGCCGCGCTGGGTACAGGGACGCTGACCCTGAGCGGCAACGCCAGCCTGGACGCCAGCACAGGCGTGAACCTGAACAATGCCATCGCACTGGGTGCCAGCACCTTGAGCCTGCTGGGCAGCAATGCAACCACGTTGGCGGGGGGCATTACCGGCACTGGAGCGTTGGTCAAAAGCGGCGCAGCCGATCTGACCTTGAGCGGCACCAGCAGCTTCAGCGGCGGCACCCAGTTGCAGGCGGGCAAGCTGATCGTCGGCAGCAACACGGCGCTGGGTACGGGGGTGCTGACCACCACTGCCGGCACCACGCTGGACAGTGATGCTGCGTGGGCACTGAGCAATGGCATTGCGCTGGGTGGCAACCTGAACATCGGCGGCAGCAACGCGCTGGCCCTCAATGGCGTCGTGACCGGCATTGGTGGCCTGGTCAAGAACGGCGGTGCGACCCTGGCCCTCACGGGCAACAACAATTTCCAGGGCGGGGTCTTGCTGAATGCTGGCGGGCTGCTCGTGGGGTCCAACAACGCCCTGGGTAGCGGCACCTTGAACACTGCCGTCGGCACCAGCCTGGACGCCAGCGTGGCGGTCAACCTGGGCAACGCCGTCAATCTCGGCGCCGACCTGACCATCGGTGGCACCGCCAACCTGGGCCTGGGTGGCCCGATCAACGGCGCAGGCGGGTTGATCAAGAATGGCGCAGCCGACCTGATTCTCGGCAGCGCCAACAACTACCTGGGCAACACCACACTCAATGCCGGGCGGATCCTGCTCGGCAATGCCGGCGCCCTGGGGCAGGGCACGCTGATTGCGGCGGCGGGCACCACGCTGGATGCCAGCAGCGCCCTTACCTTGAACAATGCCATTAGCCTGGGTGGCGGGTTGAACATCGGCGCCACTTCCGACCTGACCCTGCAAGGCACGGTCAGCGGTAACGGCGGCCTGATCAAGAACGGCACCACCAACCTGACGCTCAATGGTGTCAACGGCTACCTGGGCGGCACCACGCTCAATAGCGGCACCCTGACCCTTGGCAACGCCTCTGCCATGGGCACCGGCGCCTTGACCGTCGGCGGTGCGGCGACCCTCGCCAGCAGTGCCCCACTGGTACTGGTCAACGCCGTGCACCTGAACGCCGGCCTGACCGTGCCGGGCACCAGCAACCTGACCCTGAACGGTGTCATCGATGGTGTGGCGGGCCTGATCAAGAACGGTGCGGCCAACCTGACCCTGAACGGCAACAACAGCTTCAGTGGCGGCACCTTGCTCAATGCCGGTGGATTGATTCTGGGCAGCAACACTGCATTGGGAACCGGTGCGCTGACCGCAGCAGCCGGTACCTCACTGGACGCCAACAAGGTGCTGAGCGTTGCCAATGCCATCAACCTGGCTGGCAACCTGAATCTGCCTGGCAGCAACGACCTGACCCTGAGTGGCGTGATCAATGGCGCTGGCGGCCTGACCAAGACCGGCGGCGCCAGCCTTACCCTGAGCGGCAACAACGGCTACCTCGGCAACACCAACCTCAACGGTGGCTCGCTGGTACTGGGCAGCAATACCGCGTTGGGCCTGGGCACTCTCAATGCCGCGAGCAATACCACCCTGGATGCCAGCACGGCAGTCAGTCTCGGCAACCAGATCAGCCTGGCCGGCAACCTGGGTATCGGCGGCACGGCAGACCTGACCCTCAATGGCGTGGTCAGTGGCTCGGGTAGCCTGGTCAAGAACGGCGCAGCAAACCTCAACCTGAATGCCGTCAACACTTACCTTGGCGGCACCACGCTCAATGCTGGTGGCCTGATCGTCGGCAACAACCTGGCCCTGAGCAGCGGCGCACTGAATGTCACCGGTGCGGCCAAGCTCGACAGCAGCGCGGCGGTGAATCTCGCCAACCTGATCAACCTGGGGGCGGACCTCACTATCGGCGGCAGCAATGCCCTGGCCCTGAGTGGCGTCATCGCCGGCAGCGGCAAGCTGATCAAGGATGGCGCGGCCACCCTGACCCTCAATGGCCTCAACAGCTTCACCGGCGGCACCTTGCTCAATGCCGGTGGCTTGTTGCTGGGTAATGCGGCTGCACTGGGCACCGGTGCCCTGAACGTGGCGGGCGCGGGCAACCTGGATACCAGCGCCGCTTTCGCGCTGGGCAATGCCATCACCCTTGGCGCCAACCTGACCCTGAACGGCAGCAACGACCTGACCCTGGGCGGCGCCATCGACGGCGCCGCCGGGTTGATCAAGAACGGCGCCAGCAACCTGACCCTCAACGGCATCAACAGCTACCTTGGCGGGACGCTGGTCAACGCCGGCACCCTTACGCTGGGCAACAGTGCGGCACTGGGCGGCGGTGCGTTGACCATCGGTGGCGCGGCCACCCTGGACAACAGCGGCGCCTTCACCCTGGGCAACAACGTCGTGCTCAATGCCGACCTGACGCTTGCCGGCAACAACAACCTGAACCTGGGCGGCGTCATCAGCGGCGCGGGCGGCCTGATCAAGAACGGCCTGGCCGACCTGACCCTGGCCGGCGCCAACACCTTCAGCGGTGCGGTGAATATTCTCGGCGGCAGCCTGACCACGGTCGGCGGCGCGGCGTTGGGCAATACCCCCCTGGTGAATGTGGCCGCTGGCGCCAACCTGAACCTGGGTGCCAGCACCAGCCTCGGCAGCCTGACAGGGGCGGGCGGGGTGAACCTCGGTGCGGGGACCGACCTGACCCTCGGCACCGGCAACCTGAGCAGCCTGTTCAGCGGCGGCCTGAACGGTGCCGGCGGCTTGATCAAGGTCGGTACCGGTAGCCTGGAACTGGCGGGTATCAGCGGACTGACCGGCAACACCCAGGTCAATGGCGGCATTCTCAATGTCAGCGGCTCGCTGGCCAGCGCAAACGTGCAGGTCAACACCGGCGCGACGCTGACCGGTACCGGTCTGCTTTCAGGCGCGGTGACCATCGCCGATGGCGCCCACCTCGCCGTCAACAGCGGCAGCACACTGGGCCTGGGCTCGTTGCTACTGGGGGCGAACGCCAACCTGGACGTCGGCCTCGGCTCACCGGCTACTGGCGGCACGCCGCTGATCAACGTCGGCGGCAACCTGACCCTCGACGGCACTCTCAATGTCAGGGACATCGGCGGCTTTGGCGCCGGGGTCTACAACGTCATCAGCTACGGTGGCCTGCTGGTCGACAACGGCATCGTGATCGGCAGCATTCCGGGCAGCGTGCTACCCGGTGATCTGCAAGTGCAGACGGCCATCAATGGCAAGGTCAACCTGCTGGTCGGCGGTGCCAACGGCAGCGTGCTGTTCTGGGATGGCAGCCAGTTGATCAGCGACGGCACGATCAATGGCGGCAACGGCACCTGGGACACCCTGAGCAGCAACTGGACCGACGTCAACGGTGCCAACAACCGTGACTGGAGCGGCAACTTCGGCGTGTTCCAGGGCGCGGCTGGCACCGTGCTGGTGAATGGGCCGCAGGCAATCACCGGGCTGCAGTTCGTGACCGATGGCTACACCCTCAATGGCGGTGTGGCGGGTGTGCTGAACCTGGTCAACGGCAGCAGCGGCAACACCACCCTGCGGGTTGATCCGGGGGCCACGGCAACCCTGAACGTCTCCCTCGCCGGGCTTGGCCAATTGAACAAGGTAGACGCCGGTACCCTGGTGCTCGGTGGCCTGAACACCTATACCGGCGGCACTACGCTCAATGGCGGCACGCTGGTCGTGGGCAGCAGCACCGCTCTGGGTACCGGCCTGCTGACCGCCGCCAATGGCACCACGCTGGACAGCAATACGCCGGTGGTGCTGGGCAACGGCGTCAACCTGCTGGGCAACCTGAACATCGCCGGCAGCAATGCGCTGACCCTCGCGGGCCTGGTCAATGGCGCCGGCAGCCTGAGCATCAATGGTGCGGGGCCGCTCACCCTGACCGGGGCCAATGGCTACCTGGGCGGCACCACCCTGGCGAGCGGCAGCCTGCTGGTCGGCAACGACCTGGCCCTGGGCTCCGGTGCCTTGCATGTGACCGGCGCCAGCTCGTTGGGCAGCACGGCGGCGACCACCCTGGCCAACGCCATCGACCTGGGTACCACCCTGATCGTGAGCGGCACCAATGCGCTGACCCTCGGCGGTGTCGTCAGTGGTGCCGGAGGCCTGAGCAAAACCGGATCCGGCAACCTGACCCTCAATGGCGTGAACACCTACCAAGGTGGGACCATCCTGGGGGCCGGCACCCTCACCGTGGGCAACGGCGGGGCACTGGGTAGCGGCGCACTGAATGTCACGGGTGCAGCCAACCTGATCAACAGCAGCCCACTGACCCTGGGCAACAACCTGACTTTGAGCGCGGTGCTGACCCTGCCCGGGGCGAACAACCTGCTGCTGACAGGTGACATCAGTGGCACCAGTGGCTTGAGCAAAACCGGTGTCGGCAGCCTGACCCTCAGTGGCAACAACACCTATCAGGGCGCCACCAACCTGGTTAGCGGTTCGCTGATCGTTGGCGCCAATAGCGCGTTGGGTACGGGGGCATTGAACGCATCGGCGGGCACCACGCTGGACAGCAGCCTGGCCGCCAGCCTGAACAATTCCGTCAACCTGATTGGCAACCTGATCATTGCCGGCAGCAACGACCTGACCCTGAGTGGCGCAGTCAATGGCGTCGGCGGCTTGATCAAGAATGGCGCCAGCACCCTGACCCTGAGCGGCGTCAACGGCAACCTTGGCAACACCGCGCTGAATACCGGGACCCTGGTGGTCGGCAGCAACCAGGCCTTGGGCCTGGGCAGCCTGAATGCGGCGGGCGGCACCACGCTGGACAGCATCGGCAACGTGCAGTTGGGCAATACCCTGAACCTGGCCGGCAACCTGAACATCGGCGGCAGTTCGGACCTGACCCTCGCCGGGCAAGTCAATGGCGTGGGTGGGTTGACCAAGAATGGCGCAGGCAACCTGACCCTCAATGGCCTGAACAGCTACCTGGCCGGCACCACGCTCAATGCCGGCACCCTGACCCTGGGCAACAGCCTGGCGCTCGGCCTGGGCGCTCTGAACGTCGGCGGCAACGCCACGCTGGCCAGCAATACCGCACTGACCCTGGCCAACCAGCTCAACCTTGCGGCCAACCTCACGGTTGGCGGGGCCAGCAACCTGACCCTTGGCGGTGTGGTTGCCGGCACGGGCAGCCTGACCAAGACCGGTATCGGCAACCTGACCCTCAACGGCGTGAACACCTACCAGGGCGGCACCACCCTCAATGCCGGCACACTCACCTTGGGTAATGCCGGCGCACTGAGCAGCGGCGCGCTGAGCGTCACCGGTAGTTCGACATTGGACTCCAGCGCTCCGTTGAGCGTGGCCAATGCCATCGGCCTGGGCGCCAACCTGACCCTGGCCGGCAGCCAGAACCTGACCCTCGGTGGTGTCGTCAGCGGTACCGGCGGGCTGATCAAGAATGGCGGCAGCGTCCTCACCCTCAACGGCAACAACACTTACCAGGGCGGTACCTCGTTGAACGCTGGCGGCCTGGTGCTGGGTTCCAGCACCGCGCTGGGTAGCGGCACGCTGACAACAAGCGGGGGCACGACGCTGGGTACCAGCACGGCGATGACCGTGGCCAACGCCCTCAACCTGACCGGCAACCTGACCTTGACCGGCGCGCAGAACCTGGTGCTCAGTGGCGCCATCGCTGGCAGCGGCAGCCTGACCAAAAACGGCGCGGCCGACCTGACCCTGGCCGGCAACAACACCTATGCCGGCGGTACCACCCTGTCGGCAGGCAAGCTGATCGTCGGCAGCAACAGCGCCTTGGGCGCGGGCGCGCTGAGCGCGGCGGACAACACCGTGCTCGACGCCAACACGGCCGTCACCCTGGTAAACAATCTGCACCTGCTCGGCGCGCTGAGCATCGCCGGCGGCGCCGACCTGACGCTGAACGGCATCGTCGACAGCTCAGGCTCCCTGGTCAAGAATGGCGCATCCACCCTGACCCTCAATGGCAACAACACCTATTTGGGCGGCACCGAGCTCAACGCGGGCACCCTGGTGGTGGGCAGCAATAGTGCCCTGGGTGTGGGCAACGTGCAGGTCAGCGGCGTTTCGACCCTGAACAGTGGCAACAGCGGCGTGGTCCTGAACAACAACCTGTCCCTGGACGCCAACCTCAACGTCAATGGCAGCAACAACCTCGGGTTGAACGGGGTGATCTTCGGCGCCGGCCAGTTGATCAAGAACGGTACGGGCAACTTGACCTTGGGGGGGGCCAACAGCTTCAGCGGTGGCGTCGCGCTTGGTGGTGGCACCTTGACCCTGACCAACAGCAATTCGCTGGGTATCGGTGCACTGACTGCCACGGGTACCAGCACCTTGGCCAATACCCAGGCGGTGGCACTGGCCAACACCCTCAACGTGAATGGCGACCTGACCCTCAATACCCTGAATTCCTTGACCCTGGGCGGCCAGCTCAATGGCAGCGGCAACCTGATCAAGGACGGTCTCGACGAACTGGTGGTGGTGGGCAACAACGCCTTCAACGGCACGCTCAACATCCTCAACGGTACCGTGACCGCGCTGGGTGGGACGGCGCTGGGTAACCTTCGCTCAGCCAACCTCAACAGCGCTGCAACGCTGAACCTCAATGGCAATACCAGCATCGGCAGCCTGACCGGGACCGGGACCAGCAACATTGCCCTGGGCAGTACCCTGAGCCTGGGCGGCAATAACCTCGACAACGTATTCGCCGGTGTCCTGAATGGCGACGGTGCGCTGAACAAAGTGGGGACCGGGGTTCTTGAGCTGGGCGGGAGCAGCAGCCTTACCGGCAACAACCAGGTCAGCGCCGGCACCTTGAAGGTGAGCGGGACCTTGGGGGGTGGCAACCTGTCGGTCAATGCCGGCGGCACCCTGACGGGTACAGGCACGGTAGCGGGGCCTGTGACCGTGCAAAACGGCGGCCACCTGGCCGGTACCAGTGGCAGTACCCTGAATCTGGGGGGGCTGACCCTGGCTGCCAACTCCATCACGGATGTCGCACTCGGCTCGCCGGTTACCGGCAACACGCCGGTGTTCAGCGTGGGTGGCAACCTGGTGCTCGACGGCACCCTGAACATCAGCGACGCCGGCGGCTTTGGCAATGGCGTGTACCGCCTGTTCAACTTCGGCGGCAGCTTGACCAACAATCTCATGGCCTTGGGCACGTTGCCCGGAGGCGTGAACCCGGGCGAGCTGAACTTGCAGACGGCGATCGCCAACCAGATCAACCTGTTGGTCAACTCACCCAACTCGATCGTGCAGTTCTGGGATGGCAGTAACAATGCCCCGGATGGTGTGGTTCAGGGTGGCAGCGGCATCTGGACCAGCGGTGACACTAACTGGACCGACCTCAACGGCAATATCAACAGCAACTGGCTCAGCCAGTTCGCGGTGTTCCAGGGCGCGGCAGGCGACGTCACGGTGCAGGGCTCGCAGACCATCAACGGCATGCAGTTTATGACCGATGGCTACCGCCTGCTGGCCGGCATGGGTGGCGTGCTCAATGCGCTCAATGGCAACGGCGGCAGCTTTGCCGTACGGGTCGACCCGGGCCTCACGGCGACACTCGACGTCGGGATCAACGGCGCGGCCACCCTCAACAAGCTCGACACCGGCACCTTGGTGCTCAACGGTGCCAATGGCTACACCGGTGGCACGTTGCTCAGCGGCGGCACGCTGGTAGTCGGCGATGACAGCGCCCTCGGCACGGGCAACCTGAGCACCGCGGCGGGCACCACACTGGACAGCAACAAGGCCGTGACGCTGGGCAACAACACCAGCCTGACCGGGCTGCTGAGCGTGGGCGGGAGCAACGCGCTGACCCTCAACGGCCTGATCAGCGGCAGTGGCAGCCTGGCCAAGAATGGCGCCGCAACCCTGACCCTAGGCGGCAACAACACCTACCTCGGCCCGACCGCACTGAATGCTGGCGCGCTGATCCTGGCGTCCAATACGGCGCTGGGCGCTGGCGCGCTGAACGCGGCCAACGGCACCCAGCTGGACAGCAGCGCAGCAGTCAGCCTGAGCAACACCGTGAACCTGGCAGGCAACCTGACGCTCCTCGGCAGCAACGACCTGACCCTTGGCGGGCTGGTCAACGGCGCCGGAGGCCTGATCAAGCAAGGCGCGAGCAACCTGACCCTGAACGGCGCCAACGGCTATACCGGTGGTACTACCCTGAGCGATGGCAGCCTGACCCTGGGCATTGCCAGTGCGCTGGGCAGTGGCGCCTTGACCGTCGCCGGCAACGCGACGCTGGACAACAGCAGCGCGCTGACGCTGGGCAACAATGTGCTGCTCAACGCCGGCTTGACCTTGCCGGGCAACAACGACCTGACCCTGGGCGGCGTGGTCAGTGGCGCCGGCCAACTGGTCAAGAACGGCACTGCCAACCTCACCCTCAACGGCATCAACACCTATGCCGGCGGCACCGTAGTCAACGGCGGCAACCTGACCCTGGGCAATGGCGCAGCCCTGGGCATCGGCAACGTGAGTGTCGCGGGCACCTCTGTGCTGAACAACAGCACTGCGATGACCGTGGCCAACAACCTCGACGTCAGCGGAGCCCTGTCGACCGCCGGTGCCAACAACCTGACCCTTGCCGGCGTGCTGAGCGGCAGTGGCACCCTGAACAAGAATGGCCTGGCTGACCTGACCCTCAGCGGCAACAATACCTTCGCCGGTATCTTCAACATTCTTGCCGGTAGCTTGAGTACCCAGGGCAATGGCGCGCTGGGCAATCCGTCGCAACTGAACCTGAGCAGTGGCGCCACGCTCAACCTGGGTGGCAACGCCAGCCTGGGCGCGCTGGCTGGCAGCGGCGGGGTGAACATCCTCGGCGCCAACAACCTGAGTGTCGGCAGCGGTACCTTCGATGGTGTCCTCAGCGGCAGCGGCACGCTGGACAAGATCGGCAGCGGCCTGCTCACCCTGGGTGGCAACAACACCCTCAGCGGCACCACCACGGTCAGTGCCGGCAACCTGGTGGTCAACGGCAGCCTGGCGAGCACTGCGGTCAACGTGAGCAATGGTGCTTCGTTGGGTGGCAGCGGTAGCCTGGGGGGCAGCGTGACCATCGCCGACGGCGGTCACCTGGTGGTCAACAGCGGCAGCACCCTGGGTGTCGGCTCGCTGGTGCTGAACAACGATTCGAACCTGGATGTCGGGCTGGGTGCGCCGGTCGTCGGCACCCCCGGCCTGATCAATGTCGGCGGCAACCTCACCCTGGACGGCAAGCTCAATGTGAGCGATGTCGGCGGCTTCGGCGCCGGGGTCTATCGGCTGATCGACTACACCGGTGCACTCACCGACAACGGCATGGTGATCGGCACGCTGCCAGGGGTGGTGCAACCTGGTGACGTGGCCCTGCAAACGGCGATCAACAACCAGATCAACCTGGTGGTTGGCGGGACCACCAACGTACTGTTCTGGGACGGTAGCCAGATCACCGGCAACGGCGTCATCGACGGCGGCAACGGTGTATGGAATGCCACCAGCAGCAACTGGACCAGCGCCAGCGGTTCGCTGAACCGTACCTGGAATGGCACCTTCGCGGTGTTCCAGGGCACGGCCGGCACGGTCAGCGTGGATGGCTCGCAAGCCATCACCGGCCTGCAGTTCATCAGCAACGGCTACACCCTCAATGGCGGAGTCGGCGGGGAACTGCTGACCAACGGCGTCACCAATCTGCGGGTCGACAGCGGCAGCACCGGCACCCTCAACGTGGCGGTAAATGGCAGCGGCACCCTGACCAAAATCGACGCTGGCACCCTGGTGCTCAACGGTGCCAACAGCTATTCCGGTGGCACCGCTCTCAACGGCGGCAGCCTGGTGGTTGGCAACAACAATGCGCTGGGCGCAGGCGCGCTGACCGCCGCCAATGGCACCACGCTGGACAGCAACACGGCCGTCACCCTCGGCAATGCAGCGCTGCTAAATGGTGCACTGACGATTGGCGGCAGCAATGCGCTGGCGCTGGGCGGAGTGATCAGTGGTGCGGGCAGCCTGGTGAAAAATGGCGCCGCCGACCTGACCCTCTCTGGCAACAACACCTACAGCGGCGGCACCACGCTGGCAGCGGGCAGCCTGACCCTGGGCAACAACGGCGCACTGGGCACGGGTGCCCTGGGTGTCACGGGCAATGCCCAGCTCAACACCGCATCGGCACTGCAAGTGGCCAATTCCATCAACCTTGGTGCGCAACTGACTCTGGCCGGTACCCAGGACCTGACCCTCAGCGGCGCAATCACCGGCACTGGCAGCCTGGTCAAGAACGGCAACGGCGCGTTGCTGCTCAGTGGTGCCAACAGCTACAGCGGCGGCAGCACGTTCAACGCCGGCAGCGTCACGGGCGACAGCACCAGCCTGCAAGGGGCGATCCTCAACAACGCGGCGTTGACCTTCGAGCAGAACAGCAATGGCAGCTACACCGGCAACCTCACCGGCACTGGCAGCCTGAGCAAGAACGGCCTGGGGACCTTGCTGCTCACCGGCAGCAACGGCCTCACCGGCAACACCACAATCAACGCTGGCAAGCTGACGGTCAACGGCAGCCTGGCCAGCGCCAACGTACAAGTGCAGAGCGGCGCGACCCTCGGCGGTACCGGCACCCTGGGCGGCACCCTGACGGTTGCCGATGGCGGCCACCTGGCGGTGAGCAGCGGCAGCACGCTGAATGTCGGCTCGCTGGTGCTCAACAATGACGCCAACTTCGATGCAGCCCTCGGCGCGCCGTTGGGCTCGCCGGGCCTGGTCAACGTCAATGGCAACCTGACCCTGGATGGCAAGCTCAACATCAGCGACACCGGTGGCTTCGGTGCCGGGGTCTATCGGCTGATCGACTACACCGGCGCCCTCACCGACAACGGCATGGTGTTCGGCACGCTGCCGGGCCTGGTGCAACCTGGCGACCTGCAACTGCAAACCGCCGTCGGCAATCAGGTCAACCTGATCGTGGGCGGTGCTACCAACGTGCTGTTCTGGGACGGCAGCCAGATTGTCGGCAACGGCATCATCGAAGGCGGCAGCGGCGTGTGGAGCACCGGCACCAGCAACTGGACCGTCGCCGATGGCTCACTCAACGGGGCCTGGAACGGCACCTTCGCGGTGTTCCAGGGGGCGGCGGGCACGGTCACCGTGGATGGCGCGCAAGCCATCACCGGCCTGCAGTTCGTCAGCAACGGCTACACCCTCAACGGTGGTGCGGGCGGCGAGTTGCTCACCAGCGGCATCACCAATCTGCGGGTCGACAGCGGCAGCACCGGCACCCTCAACGTGGCGGTGAATGGCAGCGGTACCCTGACCAAGCTCGACACCGGTACCCTGGTGCTCAATGGCACCAACGGCTACACCGGCGGCACGACACTCAATGGCGGCACCCTGGTCGTGGGCAATAACGGCGCCTTGGGCACGGGTGTGCTGACCGCAGCCGGTGGCACCACGCTGGACAGCAATACGGCCGTCACCCTCGGCAATGCCGCCGTGCTCAACGGTGCACTGACGATTGGCGGCAGCAATGCGCTGGCGCTGGGCGGAGTGCTCAGTGGTGCGGGCGGCCTGGTGAAAAATGGCGCGGCCGACCTGGCCCTCAATGGCAACAACACTTACAGCGGCGGCACCACGCTGGCTGCGGGCAGCCTGACCCTGGGCAACAACAGCGCACTGGGCAGTGGCACTCTGGGTGTCACGGGCAATGCCCAGCTCAACACAGCGTCGGCACTGCAACTGGCCAATGCCATCAACCTCGGGGCGCAGTTGACCTTGGCCGGCACTCAGGACCTGACCCTCAGCGGCGGCATCACCGGCGCCGGCAGCCTGGTCAAGAATGGCAACGGTGCGTTGCTGCTCAGCGGTGCCAACAACTACAGCGGCGGCACCACCCTCAACGCCGGCAGCGTGACGGGCGACAGCAGCAGCCTGCAGGGGGCGATCCTCAACAACGCGGCGCTGACCTTCGAGCAGAACAGCAGCGGCAGCTACACCGGCAACCTTACCGGTACTGGCAGCCTGATCAAGAACGGCAGCGGCGCGTTGCTGCTCACCGCCAGCAACGGCTTCACCGGCAACACCACGGTCAACGCCGGCAGCCTGCTGGTCGGCGGCAGCCTGGCCAGTGGCAGCGTCTTGGTCAACAGCGGCGGTACGCTGGGCGGCAGCGGTAGCCTGGGTGGAAGCGTGACCATTGCTGACGGCGGCCATCTGGCGGTCAACAGCGGCAGCACCTTGAGCGTCGGCTCGCTGGTGCTGAACAACGATTCGAACCTGGATGCCGGCCTTGGCGCGGCGCTGGGCAGCCCGAGCCTGATCAGTGTCGGTGGCGACCTGACCCTGGACGGCAAGCTCAACGTGACCGACACCGGTGGCTTCGGCACCGGGGTCTACCGCCTGGTCGACTACACCGGTGCACTGACTGACAACGGCATGCTGTTCGGCGCGCTGCCGGGCATGGTTCAGCCGGGCGACTTGCTGCTGCAGACGGCAATCGGCAACCAGGTCAACCTGGTGGTCGGGGGCCTGAGCGGTGTGCTGTTCTGGGACGGCAGCCAACTGGTCGGCAACGGCGCAGTGGACGGCGGCAGTGGTACCTGGAACACCGCCAACAGCAACTGGACCAACGCCAACGGGTCACTCAACCAAGGCTGGAACAGCACCTTCGCGGTGTTCCAGGGCGCGGCCGGCACAGTCACCGTGGATGGCTCGCAAGCCATCAGCGGCCTGCAGTTCGTCAGCAACGGCTACACCCTCAATGGTGGTGCGGGCGGTGAGTTGCTCACCAGCGGCATCACCAATGTACGGGTCGACAGTGGCAGCACCGGCACCCTCAACGTGGCGGTGAATGGCAGTGGTACGCTGACCAAGCTCGACACCGGCACCCTGGTGCTCAATGGCGCCAACGGCTACACCGGCGGTACTGCGCTCAATGGCGGCACCCTGGTCGTCGGCAACAACGGCGCCCTGGGCACGGGTGTGCTGACCGCGGCCAATGGCACCACGCTGGACAGCAACGCGGCCATCACCCTTGGCAACGCAGCGGTGCTCAATGGTGCGCTGGCCATCGGCGGCAGCAATGCACTGACGTTGAACGGTGTGCTCAGCGGCGCAGGAAGCTTGCAGAAGAATGGCGCAGCCGACCTTACCCTCAACGGCAACAACACCTACAGCGGCGGCACCCTGCTCAACGCGGGCAGCCTGACCCTGGGCAGCAACACTGCGCTGGGGACCGGGGTATTGAGCGTTGCCGGCAACACCCAGCTCAATGCGCCAACGGCCCTGCAACTGGCCAACGGCATCAACCTGGCCGCGCAACTGACCCTGGCCGGCACCCAGGACCTGGCCCTGAACGGTGTAATCGCCGGCAATGGCAGCCTGGTCAAGAACGGCAACGGCACGTTGCTGCTCACCGGTGCCAATACCTACAGCGGCGGCACGGCGATCAATGCCGGCAGCGTGGCCGGCAGCACCACCAGCTTGCAGGGGGCGATCCTCAACAATGCCGTACTGACCTTCGAGCAGAACAGCAACGGCAGCTACACCGGCAACCTCACCGGCAGCGGCACGCTGAACAAGACCGGCACGGGTGAGTTGCTGTTGGCGGGCAGCAACGGCTTCACCGGCAACACCCTGGTGAATGCCGGCACGCTGAAGGTCAACGGCACATTGGCCAGCGCCAATGTGCAGGTAGCCAGTGGCGCCAAGCTGGGGGGCAGCGGTAGCTACGCAGGCACCGTCAACATCGCTGACGGCGCGACCCTGCTCGCCGGTACTGCAACCAGCCCACTGTCGGTCGGAAACCTCAGCCTTTCTTCGGGTTCCAACCTGGACTTCGCCCTTGGCAACCCGAGCAGCTCCAGCACGGTGGTCAAGGTGGGGGGCAACCTGGTACTCGACGGCACGTTGAACATCAGCAATGCCGGTGGCTTCGGCACCGGGGTCTACCAACTGTTCACCTACGGTGGCAGCCTGACCAACAACGGCCTGTTGTTCGGCCAGTTGCCCGGCAGCACCTTGCCGGCTGACCTGACCCTGCAAACCGCCATCGCCAACCAGCTCAACCTGGTGGTGCAAAGCAGCGCCGGCGAATTGCAGTTCTGGAACGGTGGTCAGAACAATCCCAATGGCAGCATTGGTGGCGGCAGCGGCGTGTGGGGCCCAGGCACCAACTGGACCAACGCCAGCGGCAGTGCCGGCGAAGGCTGGGGCAGCCAGTACGCGGTATTCGGCGGGCAGAGCGGCACGGTCACCGTGCAGGGCCCGCAGTCGTTCACCGGCATGCAGTTCCTCAGCAGCGGCTATCAGGTCGTGCCGGGCAGTGGCGGCAGCCTGGCGCCGGTCAACGGTGCCAATGGCAGCCTGGCGGGTATCCGCGTCAATAGCGGGGCCAGTACAACCATCTCGGCACCGTTGGTGGGCACTGGCGGTATCGAGAAGCTGGATTCCGGAACCCTGGTACTGACCGGTGCCAACACCTACAGCGGCGGTACCACCATCAGTGGCGGCACCTTGGTGGGCAACACCACCAGCCTGCAAGGCAACATCCTCGACAACGCCAGCCTGGTGTTCCAGCAGGATGCTGACGGGCAGTTCAAGGGCACCCTCAGCGGGACGGGCAGTGCCAGCAAACAAGGCAACGGTTCGCTGCTGCTGACCGGCAACCAGCCGTTCAGCGGGGCCTTTGCCGTCAACCAGGGGCAATTGATCGTTGGCAACGCGGCCAACCCGGGCACCGTGCTCGGCGCCCAGGTCACGGTCGCCAATGGCGCAGCGCTGAGCGGTACCGGCAGCGTCGCCTCGCTGGTCAACAACGGCAACGTGATGCCAGGGCCTGGCGGCAATCTGTCGGTCGCCGGCAACTTCACCAATGGCAGCAGCGGCACGCTGACCATTGCCTTGCAACCGAGCACCACCAGCTACCTGGATGTGGGTGGCACTGCCAACCTGGGCGGTAGTCTGCAGGTGCTCAACCTGGGGGATTACGCCGGCGAAGCGAAGTACACGCTGCTTGAAGCCACCGGTGGGGTCACCGGCACCTTTGCCAGCACCAACCTGACCAACCTGGCGTTCCTGCGCACCGAGCTGACTTATGGTGCCAATGACGTCACCTTGTCGCTGGGGCGCAATCAGACCGCCTTCGCCGATATCACCACTACCGGCAACCAGCGTGGCGTGGCCAATGCACTCGACAGCAGCGCCGCACCGGCAAGCCTGCGCAACCAGATCGTCACCCTTGACCGGGCGGCGGCGCTGGCGGCGTTCGACAGTTTGTCCGGGGAGATTCACGCCAGCACCGCGAGCGTGCTGCTGGAAGACTCGCGCTACATCCGCGACGCAGTGAACGACCGCATGCGCCAATCGGGTTGCAGCAGCAGCGACGATCCACGTCGGGTGCTGGCGCCAAACGGCAACCAGCAGCTGACCAGCGAAGGTTGCCAGGGTGAGAGCGTGGGTTGGGTGCGGGCTCTGGGTGGTTGGGGCACCTATGACGCCAGCCACGACGCCTCGGGTGTCGATCGCGAACTGTCGGGCTTCATGCTGGGGGTCGACAACAACCTGAGCGATGAATGGCGCCTCGGCGTTGCAGCCGGGTATACCAACAGCAGCATCGACGGCAAGCACCACTCGGGCGATGCGTCGGTGGACAGCTACCACCTGGCGAGCTACCTCAGCTACCAGCTCGACGCCTTTGCCGCACGCATGGGCGTTGGCTACAGCTGGCATGACATCGACACCAAGCGTGATGTGGTGGCGGGCACCTACAATGACCGTCTGAAGGCCAGCTACAAGGCACAAAGTGCCCAGGTGTTTGGCGAAGTCGCGTACACCTTCGATGCCGCTGGCGTGGCGCTGGAGCCGTTCGCGGGGCTGGCCTACGTCAACTACGACAGCGACAACGCCCATGAGAAAGGTGGGGCTGGGCGGCTTGAGGCAAGTGCCGATCAGGACGTGACGTTCTCCACGGTTGGCCTGCGGGTGGGCAAGTCGTTCACCCTGAACAATGGCACCACGCTGACACCGCGCGGCAGCCTTGGCTGGCGGCATGCGTTTGGTGACACGGATCCGCAAGCTGACCTGCGCTTCATCGAGGGCGGCGCCGGGTTTACCACCCAGGGTGTGCCGATTGCCAAGGATGCGGCGGTGGTGGAGGCGGGTGTGGACCTGAGCATTGGCCAGGCCGGCAAGTTGGGCCTGGGGTACTCGGGGCAGTTGTCCAGCGACAACCGCGACCATGCAGTGACCGTGAGCTTCAGCATGGGCTTTTAACCTGTGACCACCGTGGGCGTTGTCGTTACCGGCCTCATCGCCAGCAACGACAGCGCCCACGGTGGCGGCAGCGAGTGATAGAGTTGCGCCCATTTCGGATCAACTGAACAAGGAGTTCAGCGTAATGGGTACACCGGCTTTCCCCTCAGACCTGTGCCTGCAAACCGCGCGTCTGCAACTGCGCCCGATGGTCGCCGAAGACGCCGAGCAATGGCTGGGCATCATGGCCGACCCGCAGGTCATGCGTTACTGGAACCACGCCCCCTGGGCCACCCTTGCTGAAGCCGAATCCGCTCTCGCACAAGACCGCGCGGCCTATGCCGCCGGCCAGTCCCTCAAGCTGGGCATCTACCGCAACGACAACGATCAACTGATCGGCATGTGCCAGTTCTTCAATATCGACGACAGCTCGCGGCGTGGCGAAATCGGCTATTGCCTGGCGAGCAACGCGCAAGGCCAGGGCTTCATGAGCGAAGCGCTGGACGGCTTCGTCGCCTACCTGATTACCGAGCGCAACCTGCGTCGCCTTGAAGGCGAGATCGACCCGCGCAATCTGGCCTCGGCCCGTAGCCTTGAACGCCTCGGCTTTGTTCGCGAAGGGCTGCTGCGCGAACGCTGGTGCATTGATGGCGAACTGTCCGACTCTGCCCTTTACGGTTTGCTGGCCGACGACAATCGCTCGAACTGAGCCTGGGGTTTTTGGCGTATCGTCGCGAGCTGGATTATTCATGAGGTTGACGCATGGCGCGGTACTACGTCTCCATTACTTTGCTGATCTACCTGCTGGCGCTGTGTTTCGATGCGGTCAGGATGACCGGCGGGAACAGCATGGCGGCGTTGCAGATGCTGATTTATGGCCCGTGGGGCGTGGTCTTCGGCATGTTCGGCTGGTTTGCCAATCCGTTGCTCGGGCTGGCGTTGCTGCTGCGCCGGCGCTTTCGCTGGCCTTCGCTGGTGATCGCTGGCTGGGCGTTGTACCTGGCGCTGGCAAGCTGGAACCTCGACCGTCTGCCGAACAATCGCAGCTATGACTTCTTCGACGTTACCGGCTTTGCCGCAGGTTATTACCTCTGGGTGCTGGCCATCGCGGCCTTCTGTGCCGGACAGGCCTGGTGGTGTTATCGCGGCCGCGATGAGGTGCCGCGCTGGAGCCTGCCGGACGGCGGCCTGGCCGTGCTGCTGGTGGCGGTTGTGGTGATGGCAACGCAGAACGACAGCCTGCGCTTCAAGCTTGAGCGGGCCTTCGAGCCGCCACCGAGCTGGCAGTACGAAGCCCCGCGTCGGGATGAAGCGATCTAGCGCTGTGCGCTGGTCGCCCACTGCACCAGCAGCATGCCGACCACGATCAGCGTCACGCCAGCAATCCGCAGCCCGTTCACCGGGCGCACCGGCAGGCCCATCAGCCCCCACTGGTCGATGGCCAGCGACGACAGCACCTGGCCGGCCACCACGCAGACGATAAACCCGGCAGCGCCAAGGCGTGGAGTCAGGATCAACGCCGCAGTGATGTAAGCGACCCCCGCCACGCCGCCAAACCACGCCCACCACGGCGCCTGCCCCAGAGCGGCCAGCTGCGGGGCAGGGGCGCGCATCAGCAACAGCGCCGGCAACACCATCAGCACACTGACCGCCAGCGAAATTAGCGTGGCCCACAGCGGGTGCCCCAGCAGCTTGCCCAGCGCCGCGTTGCTGCCGGCCTGGAAAGGTACGGCCGCGCCGGCGAGCAGGGCGATGAGCAGCGGGATGACGACAGCCGGGGCAATGTTCAGGCTCATGAGAACTCCTTGAAGTGAGCGGTACACCGGTGCAGTCTTGGTTATCCATGCCAATGATGGAAATTCGAACGTTGCACAGGAGCTATTCGCCAGATGGATGATCTGCGCCGCATCGACCTCAACCTGTTGTTGACCCTGCATGCTTTGCTCGCTGAGCAGCACGTTTCGCGTGCGGCAGTACGCCTGCATCGCAGCCAGCCGGCGGTGAGCCATGCGCTGGCGCAATTGCGCGAGATCTTCGCCGACCCGTTGCTGGTGCGCCGGGGCGGTGGTTTGCAGCCGACCGTTCGCGCACTGGAACTGATTCAGCCGTTGCAGGAGGCCTTGCAGCAGCTTGACGCCTTGCTCAGCAGCCCAGGTTTCGACCCGGCGCGGGCGCGCCGCAGTTTTCGCCTGGCGATGTCGGACTATGGCGCGCGCGTGGTATTGCCGCGTTTGATGCGCGGGTTGCGCGAAGACGCACCGGGTGTCGATCTGGTGGTTACCCAAGGCAGCCGCGAGGCGATGCTCAGCCAGTTGTTCGATGGCGAGACTGATTTGGCGTTGGGCGTGTTCCCGACGCTGGCCGATCCGCTGCGAGCGGAGCAGTTGTTCGAGGAGCGTTTCGCCTGCCTGGCAGACCGCGACCGCTTGCCGCCACGCGGCGGGCTGACCCTGGAGCAATGGCTGGCGCGCCCGCATGTGCTGGTGGCGGTGCGGCCGGGGGCTGACAACGAAATTGATCAGGCATTGGCGGGCCTGGGGGCTACCCGCCGGGTAGCCTTGGCATTACCGCATTGGACGGCGGCCAGCGAAGTGATCGCCGGTACCGATCTGATCCTGACCGTGGCGCGGCGTAACCTGGAGGGCTTCAGGCAGCGTCAGCTACGCTGCTTCGAGCCGCCGCTGGCGATCCGTGCCTTTGCCTTCCAACAGGCCTGGCATGAACGGCGCGAGGGTGATGCGGCGCATCGCTGGTTGCGTGGGCGGGTACTGCAGGCGTGTCAGGTTGAACAGTAATCACAAGGGAGATAGACGATGAAGCATGGGGTAGCAGGCGTGGCATTGGCGGTGCTGGCGGGGGCGTCATGGGCGCAGGACGCGCCGGAGTATTCGGCGGTTTACCGCAGTTGCATGGAGAGCGCGCAAAGCACCGCCAGCATGAGCGAATGCAGCGCTGCCGAGCTCAAGCGTGAGGATGCGCGCTTGAACCAGGCTTACAAGAAAGCCATGGCCGGGCTTGAGGCTGATAGCCAGGGGCGACTGCGCGATGCGCAGCGCTTGTGGGTGAAGTACCGCGACAGCAATTGCTCGATGTACTACCAACTGACCGGCGGCACCATGGACATCCTCAATGGCGGCGGGTGCAGCCTGAGCATGACCAAGGCGCGGGCCGATGAGCTGGAAGCGCTGCAGGGGCTTTAACCTCGGAAGTCTCCTACTCGAAACCCCGACCAGTCTATCTAGCTGCACCAAGTGTGTTGCCTCAAGGTATCTGGCTCAAGGAAGCAGGCTGTCACCCACAGATTTTCCAATCTGTCGCTTGTCAGTCTGTATCTACAGGGATACAGTAGGGGCACTCCATGATCTACACCATCGAGCAGACACAACGCTTTCGAAGCTGGCTTGAAGGCATGCGGGACCTGCGGGCAAAGATCGCCATTGGTCGGCGCCTGGAGCGTGCATCGGTGGGTAATCTGGGGGATGTCAGGTGTATTGGCGAGGGCGTATCCGAGATGCGCCTGGATACCGGGCCAGGTTACCGGGTGTATTTCACGGTGCGTACCGGTGTTGTCATTGTGCTGCTGGCGGGTGGTGACAAGTCATCCCAGGCAGCAGATATCCGATTGGCCCGCAGTTTGGCAAAAGAGGTTTGATCATGACCGTAGCACTCACTTCATTCGACATGGCCGCGCTGCTGGACAGCGACGAGGCGATCAGCGAATACCTGTCCCAGGTGCTTGAAGATGGCGACACCGACGAACTGCTGCGTGCCCTTGGGCATGTTGCCAAGGCGCGTGGCATGACCCAGGTCGCGCGCGCTACCGGCCTGGGGCGAGAAAGCCTCTACAAGGTTTTTGCCCCAGGTGCCAAGCCGCGTTTCGATACGGTGCTCAAAGTAATACATGCCTTGGGTATCGACCTGCGTGCACAACCTCACGGTGTCACCCACGCGTCTACCTGACTGGCGCAGGCATGGACCCGCGCCCACGCTTCCCTTACCCTGAGCGCGACGTTCCCCCGAGCCACCTGACCTATGATTGCCCATATCGCCCTGTTTCTTTGCACCCTGGTTGCCATGGAGGCGGTCGGCTTCCTGGCACACAAGTATGTGATGCATGGGTGGGGCTGGTTTTTGCATCGTTCGCACCACGAGAAGCACCTGGGCGCGGTCGAGACCAATGACGTCTACCTGCTGGTGCTGGCGTTGGTGGCGATCACGCTGATTGTGCTGGGCAACAGCGGTCATGATCCCTTGCAGTGGATTGGCGCGGGTGTGGCGGCATTTGGCATCATTTATGTGGTCGTGCATGACGGCATCGTGCACCGGCATTGGCCGCTGCGGCCCAAGCCGCGCAATCGCTACCTGCGTCGCCTGTACCACGCGCACCTGATGCATCACGGGGTGCAGGGGCGTGAGCACAGCGTGTCGTTCGGTTTTCTGTATGCGCCGCCTATCCACCGCTTGAAGCGTCAGTTGCGCGCAGCCCGTCGCGCCGAAAATACCCCAGCCAAAACACTGCCCCCCATGGGCGCCGGACTTGCCGGCGATTGACGGCGCAGCCTTCACAGAATTGCCCTAGTGGGCCAGGCAAGGCCACATCCCCGCCCTGCAACGCTATACTCGCCTGCTCCCCAATTTATATCCGAGTATTGCCATGGGTCTCTCCGTCCCCGTTACGCCCGAACGCCGTTTCGGTGCGCCGCTGTTCGCCTTGGCGCTGTTGCTGATCGGCGCTGTATTCCTCAACGCCAGCGTGGGTAGCAAGCAGGTGTTGCTGCTGATGGTCGGCGCGGCCCTGGGCCTGACGCTGTACCACGCCGCCTTTGGGTTCACCTCGGCCTGGCGTGTGTTCATCAACGAGCGCCGCGGCGCTGGCCTGCGTGCACAGATGGTCATGCTGGCGCTGGCCGTGCTGCTGTTCTTCCCGGCACTGGGTGCCGGCACCTTGTTCGGTCAGCCGGTGACCGGCCTGGTGGCCCCGGCCGGTGTTTCCGTGGTGTTCGGCGCCTTCATCTTCGGCATCGGCATGCAGATGGGCGGTGGCTGTGCTTCCGGCACCCTGTTCACCGTGGGCGGCGGCAATGCACGCATGCTGGTGACCTTGCTGTTCTTCATCATCGGTTCGGTGACGGCCACGCACCATGTCGATTGGTGGTTCTCGCTGCCGTCGTTCCCGGCGACCTCCATCGTCCAGACCTTCGGTGTAGCGCCTGCGCTGGTGCTGAGCCTGGCGGTATTTGCGGTAATCGCCTGGGCGACCGTGCTGCTGGAAAAGCGTCGTCATGGTCAGCTTGAGGCACCGGTTGCCAGTGAGCATCAGGGCCTGCGTCGTTTCCTGCGTGGCCCATGGCCGCTGGTGTGGGGCGCAGTGGCGTTGGCATTGCTGAACTACGCGACCCTGGCGCTGGCCGGGCGCCCGTGGGGCATCACCTCGGCGTTTGCCTTGTGGGGCGCGAAAACCCTTTCGGGGCTGGGTGTGGATGTCGGCAGTTGGGCTTTCTGGCAAATGCCGGGCAACGCCAAGGCATTGGCTGCGCCGCTGTGGCAGGACGTCACCACGGTGATGGACATTGGCATCATCCTCGGTGCGTTGTTGGCGGCAGGGTTGGCCGGGCGATTTGCGCCGAGCCTGAACATTCCGAAACGCTCGCTGGTGGCGGCGGTAATCGGCGGTTTGCTGCTCGGTTACGGTTCGCGCCTGGCGTATGGCTGCAACATCGGTGCGTACTTTAGCGGTATCGCCTCGGGCAGCCTGCATGGCTGGTTGTGGTTGATCGCGGCGTATGCCGGCAACGTGATTGGCGTGCGTATTCGCCCGTTCTTCTTCGAGGGCGAGCGTCGCCCGGTGGCGTTGAGCGGCTGCTGAAAGGACTGCTGGGTTTAGTGGATGAATTGGCGGGTTTCCAGTGGGTTGGCCTGGATGGATTATCCCCAAATCCCGCTTGATCGGCTGTTGAACAGGCCCGCCTGGTCGGAACCAGGCGGGCTTTTTGTTGGCGCGGTTACACTGACTCGAAAAGCTGCTTTCAGCATTTATGGAGAATGAGCAATGCCACATGAAGGCAGTCTGCTACAAAGCGCGGTGATCTTTCTGCTCGCCGCAGTCATCACCGTGCCGCTGGCCAAACGCCTGAAGCTGGGCGCGGTCCTGGGTTACCTGCTGGCCGGCGTGGTGATCGGGCCGCAGGCGCTGGGTTTGATCGGCAACCCGCAGAGCGTTGCGCACTTTTCCGAGCTTGGCGTGGTGTTGCTGCTGTTCATCATCGGCCTGGAGTTGTCGCCCAAGCGCTTGTGGCTGATGCGCAAAGCCGTGTTCGGCGTGGGGCTGGCGCAGGTCGTGGTGACGGGGGCGGTGATTGGCGGTATTGCGCTGTTGTTCTTCGACCAGTCGCTGCCGGCCGCCGTGGTGCTTGGCCTGGGGCTAGCGTTGTCGTCCACGGCGCTTGGCCTGCAGAGTCTTGCCGAGAACAAGCAGTTGACCAGCCCGCATGGGCGTCTGGCGTTTGCCATCCTGCTGTTCCAGGACATTGCGGCAATTCCATTGATTGCCCTGGTGCCGCTGCTGGCGGCAACCGGCCCGGAGGTGGCTCAAGGCGAGACGTTCAATAGCGTCTTGAAGGTTGTCGGCAGTATTGCCATCGTTGTAATTGGTGGTCGCTATTTGCTGCGCCCGGTATTCAGGACGGTTGCCCGTTCGGGCTTGCCGGAAGTGTCGACGGCCACGGCGTTGCTGGTAGTGATCGGTACTGCATGGCTGATGGAACTGGCAGGTGTTTCGATGGCCCTCGGTGCGTTTCTTGCGGGGCTGCTGTTGGCGGACTCCGAGTATCGCCACGAGCTGGAATCGCAGATCGAACCGTTCAAGGGTTTGCTGCTGGGGTTGTTCTTCATCAGTGTCGGGATGGGCGCGAACCTGGCGTTGCTGGCCGAGATACCGGTAGTCATCGTTGGCTTCACCTTGTTGCTGATTCTGGTGAAGTTGCCTTTGCTGATGGCGGTCGGGCGTTTGGCGGGTGGTTTGAACCGTACCAGCGCATTGCGCTTGGGGGTGGTGCTGGCGGCGGGCGGTGAGTTTGCCTTTGTGGTGTTCAAGCTGGGCAAGGACCAGGGCCTGTTCGATGCGCGTACCTACGACATCCTGCTGCTGACCATCACCTTGTCGATGGCCGTGACACCGCTGCTGATGCTGGCCTGTGCGAAGTGGTCGAAGAAACTGACGCAACCTGTGCGAGAAGTACCTGAGCAATACAAGCGCATCGAAGGCGATGGGCCGCGCGTGGTGATTGCCGGCATGGGCCGAATGGGGCAGATTGTCGCGCGTATCCTGCGGGCGCAGAACGTACCCTTTATTGCGCTGGACACCTCGGTGGACACCATCGAGCTGATCCGCACCTTTGAAAAGGTGCCGGTGTTCTACGGCGACCCGATGCGTGCGGAGGTGTTGCATGCGGCGAAGGTGGGGGAGGCGGAGTACTTCGTGATTGCTACCGATGACCCGGACATCAGCACCAAGACTGCCGAATTGGTGAAGCGACTGTACCCGCACCTGAAGGTCATCGCCCGCGCGCGCAACCGGCAGCATGTGCACCGGTTGGTGGAGGCGGGGGCGGAGCCGATTCGCGAGACGTTCTATTCGAGCCTGGAGATGACCCGGCGTACCCTGGTGGGCCTGGGGCTGAGCAATGCACAGGCCGAGCAACGCATTCAGCTGTTCACCGAGCATGACGAACAGGTGCTTGAGGCGCAGCGTATGGTACTGGGCGATAGGGACAAGGTCATGCAGACGACGCAGGAAGCGCGGTTCGAGTTGGCGCGGTTGTTTGAGTCAGATGGTGAAACTGGGTCTACTTAACTGTCTGGGCCGACCCTCTGTAGCTGCCATGACTTCGCTGGCAAGGCCAGCTCCTGCGTAGCCGCTGCCGTCAGGCTGCGCTCGCCTGCATCGCAGGCGCCGCCTTTGGGAGCCCTCACGGACTCCAGCGCAGCCTGTCGGCAGCGGCTACAAAAACGGTGCGCGACAGTTGCTCCTGCAGGGTCAGTGAATATCCTGTGGGCGCCGGCTTGGACTCTTCATCGGGAAACGTAGCCGCTGCCGTAAGGCTGCGCTCGCCTGCATCGCAGGCGCCGCCTTTGGGAGCCCTCACGGGCTCCAGCGCAGCCTGTCGGCAGC
>NZ_JAMDGY010000026.1 GCF_028656955.1 Pseudomonas fontis | reverse complement strand
ATCTTTAATGCAAAAACACACGCAACCATTGCAGCGTTACGTGGCTTACTCCACCGTCACCGACTTGGCCAGGTTGCGCGGCTGGTCAACGTCAGTGCCCTTGAGCACGGCGACGTAGTACGACAGCAGTTGCAGCGGAATGGTGTAGAGAATCGGCGCCAGGGCGTCGGCAATGTGCGGCACATTGATGACGTGGGTGCCTTCACCATTGGTCATGCCGGCCTGCTCGTCGGCGAATACGATCAGCTCGCCACCACGGGCCCGCACTTCCTGCAGGTTGGACTTGAGCTTCTCCAGCAGCTCGTTGTTCGGCGCCACGGTGACCACCGGCATGTCGCTATCGACCAGGGCCAACGGGCCGTGCTTGAGCTCACCTGCCGGGTAGGCCTCGGCGTGGATGTAGGAGATCTCCTTGAGCTTGAGAGCACCTTCCATTGCCACCGGGAACTGTGCTCCACGGCCCAGGAACAGGGTGTGGTGCTTGTCGGCGAACAGTTCGGAGATCTTCTCGATCGTGGTGTCCATCGCCAGGGCTTCACCCAGGCGTACCGGCAGGCGACGCAACTCTTCGACCAGCTCGGCTTCCACACCTGCCGCCAGGGTGCCACGCACCTGACCCAGCGCCAGGGTCAGCAACATCAGCGAGACCAGCTGGGTGGTGAAGGCCTTGGTCGAAGCCACGCCGATTTCCGGGCCGGCCAGGGTCAGCAGGGTCAGGTCCGACTCACGCACCAACGAACTGATGCCGACGTTGCAGATCGCCAGGCTGGCGAGGAAGCCCAGTGCCTTGGCGTTGCGCAGGGCTGCCAGGGTGTCGGCGGTTTCGCCAGACTGGGAGATGGAGACGAACAGGGTGTCCGGCTGCACCACTACCTTGCGATAGCGGAACTCGCTGGCAACTTCGACCTGGCACGGGATACCGGCCAGCTCTTCGAGCCAGTAACGCGCAACCATGCCGGCGTGGTAGCTGGTGCCACAGGCGACAATCTGCACGTTGCGAACTTTGCCGAACAGCTCGGCAGCCTGTGGGCCGAATGCCTGAACCAGCACGTGGTCCTTGCCCAGACGGCCTTCCAAGGTACGTTGCACCACGCTTGGCTGCTCATGGATTTCCTTGAGCATGAAGTGACGGTAGGCGCCTTTGTCGGCGGCTTCGGCACCTTCGTGGTACTGCACGGTTTCGCGCTGGACGGCCTTGCCGTCGATGTCCCAGATGGCGATCTGGTCGCGGCGGATTTCGGCGATATCACCTTCTTCCAGGTACATGAAGCGGTCGGTGACCTGGCGCAGGGCCAGTTGGTCAGAAGCCAGGAAGTTCTCGCCATGGCCCAGGCCGATCACCAGCGGGCTGCCGCTGCGGGCGGCCAGCAGGCGGTCTGGCTGATTTGCGCTGATCACGGCCAGGCCGTAGGCGCCGTGCAGTTGCTTGACCGTGGCTTTCAGGGCATCGGCCAGGTCCGACACCGACTTCAGGGTGTGGTGCAGCAGGTGCACGATCACTTCGGTGTCGGTTTGCGAGCTGAACACATAACCCAGCGCCTTGAGCTGTTCGCGCAGGGCTTCATGGTTCTCGATGATGCCGTTGTGCACCACGGCCAGTTCGTGACCGGAGAAGTGCGGGTGAGCGTTGTGCTCGGTCGGCGCACCGTGGGTGGCCCAACGGGTGTGGGCGATACCCAGTTGGCCGATCAGCGGGTCGGCAACCACGGCCGCTTCCAGCTCGCTGACCTTGCCGATCCGGCGACGGCGCTCCAGGTTACCCTGGGCGGTGTACACGGCCAGGCCAGCGCTGTCATAGCCGCGGTATTCCAGGCGCTTGAGGCCTTCGATCAGGATGGCTGTGATGTTGCGCTCGGCAACGGCACCAACGATTCCACACATAGATAATTGCTCCTAGCTGATTGCGGCGCAGATGACGTTGATGCCGCGGGCTTCAATCTGTTCGCGTGCCTCGATGGACAGGCGCTCATCAGTAATCAGGGTGTTGACGCTGCTCCAGGGCAGCTCGAGGTTGGGGATCTTGCGCCCGACCTTGTCGGACTCGACCATCACGATCACTTCGCGGGCCACCTCGGCCATGACCCGGCTCAGGCCCAACAGCTCGTTGAAGGTGGTGGTACCCCGCTGCAAATCGATGCCGTCGGCACCAATGAACAGCTGGTCGAAATCGTAAGAGCGTAGTACCTGCTCGGCGACCTGGCCCTGGAACGACTCCGAATGCGGGTCCCAGGTGCCACCGGTCATCAGCAGCACGGGCTCGTGCTCCAGCTCGCTCAGGGCGCGGGCCACATTCAGCGAGTTGGTCATCACCACCAGGCCCGGCTGCTGGCCCAGTTCGCGGATCATCGAGGCGGTGGTGCTGCCACTGTCGATGATGATCCGCGCATGTTCGCGAATGCGCTGCACTGCTGCACGGGCGATCGCCTGCTTGTAGAGGGAGACCGGCTGGCCCTGGTCGGTGATCAGTTCCTGCGGCATCGTCACCGCACCACCGTAGCGGCGCAGCAGCAAGCCGTTGGCTTCAAGCGCCGCAAGGTCCTTGCGAATGGTGACTTCCGACGTTTCGAACTGCTTGGCGAGCGCGTCCACACTCACTTCGCCCTGCTCGTTGAGCAGCGCAAGGATGTTGTGGCGTCGTTGCGGCGTGTTGCGTTTCGACATGAGCGCTTAAGTTTCGATTCGAAAGATAATGACGGCAATCAAAACCTAAAGCTTTCGTTTCGTCAAGCTGACGGGGGGAATTTTCCGATGGTGTGTATAACGTGGCGCATCATTGTTATCCACAGCTGAAGCTTTGTGGACAGCCAAAAACAGAAAGGCCGACTTATGCACAATGCCGTCGGCCTTTCTGTTCAGCTGTTAATAACTTCAGCTTTTCTTGATTTTCTCGGGACGCTTCCAGCCATCGATGTTGCGCTGGCGCGCACGCCCTACTGCCAACTGCGCCGCTTCAACGTTCTGGGTGATCGTCGAGCCGGCTGCCGTGGTTGCCCCGGCAAGGATATCCACAGGTGCCACCAGCGAGTTGTTCGAACCGATGAACACGTCTTCGCCCAGCACGGTCTTGAACTTGTTCGCACCATCGTAATTGCAGGTGATGGTGCCAGCGCCAATGTTGGTACGAGCACCGACTTCGGCATCGCCCAGGTAGGTCAGGTGACCGACCTTGGCTGCTTCACCCAGGTGGGCGTTCTTCAGCTCGACGAAGTTACCCACATGGGCCCGCGCTTCCAGCACGCTGCCCGGGCGCAGGCGGGCAAACGGGCCGGCATCGGAATGCTCGCCCAGCACCGCACCTTCGATATGGCTGTTGGCCTTGATCACGACGCCCTTGCGCAGGATGCTGTCCTTGATCACGCAGTTCGGCCCGATGACCACATCGTCTTCGATCTCGACACGGCCTTCGAGAATCACGTTGATATCGATCAGCACGTCGCGACCGACCGTCACCTGGCCACGTACATCAAAGCGTGCCGGGTCGCGCAGGGTGACCCCCAGGGCCATCAGCCGGCGCGCTTCGCGCAGCTGGTAATGGCGCTCAAGCTCTGCCAGCTGGCGCCGATCGTTGGCGCCCTGCACTTCCATCGGGTCGTGCGGCTGTTCGGTAGCGACCACCAGGCCATCACCTACTGCCATGGCGATCACGTCGGTCAGGTAGTACTCGCCCTGGGCATTGTTGTTCGACAAGCGGCCCAGCCAATCGGCCAGGCGTGCAGCCGGCACGGCGAGAATGCCGGTGTTGCCTTCCTTGATGGCTTTTTGCGCGTCGTTGGCATCCTTGTGCTCAACGATCGCCGTGACCTTGCCCTGGGCATCGCGCACGATCCGGCCATAGCCGGTCGGATCATCCAGGGTCACGGTCAGCAAGCCCAGCTGGGTTGGGGTCACCAACGCCAGCAAGCGCTTGAGCGTATCGACTTCGATCAGCGGCACATCCCCATAGAGGATCAGCACGGTGTCGGCGGTCAGTTCCGGCAGGGCTTGGGCGACGGCATGACCGGTGCCCAATTGTTTGTCCTGCAGGACGAAATTCAGATCATCTGCGGCCAGACTCTCACGAACCAGCTCCGCACCATGCCCGATCACCACATGGATGCCCTGTGGCTGAAGCTGGCGCGCGCTGTGGATAACATGCCCGAGCATGGAATCACCGGCGACCGGATGCAAAACCTTGGGCAGCGCCGAGCGCATGCGGGTGCCTTGGCCGGCGGCGAGAATAACGATATCGAGAGACATTGACTGGCTACCAATCCTGGATGGTCAGCAGTGTGACCAGAAGATGAAATGCAGAAAAAGAAAAAGGGTAGCCGAGGCTACCCTTTAACTCAATCGCTGGAGAAGTGATCGGCCTGGGCCGGATTACTTCCCTTTGCGCATTTGCTGAACGGTACGCAGCTGGGCTGCGGCCTCGGCCAGACGTGCGGCAGCGGCGCCGTAGTCGAACTCCGCGCCTTTTTCATGCAGGGCACTCTCAGCAGCCTTGAGGGCATCCTGAGCCTGAGCTTCATCCAGGTCAGCAGCACGTTGCACAGTATCGGCAAGCACCTTGACCATGTTCGGCTGAACCTCGAGGAAACCACCAGAGATGTAGAACACCTCTTGGGCGCCACCCTGCTTGGTCAGCGTGATCGGACCTGGCTTCAGATTCGTGATCAGCGGGGCGTGGCCTGGAGCGATACCAAGATCACCCAGGTTGCCGTGCGCAATCACCATCTCGACCAGGCCGGAGAAAATCTCTCCTTCCGCGCTGACGATATCGCAATGGACTGTCATAGCCATCTGCTTGCCTCAACCTGATTAGCGCCCCTTGCGGGGCGCCGGGATTACAGTTTCTTGGCTTTCTCGACCGCTTCTTCGATGCCGCCGACCATGTAGAACGCTTGTTCTGGCAAGTGGTCGTAGTCACCTTTGAGGATGCCGCTGAAGCCTGCAATGGTGTCTTTCAGGGAAACGTATTTGCCTGGAGAACCGGTGAAGACTTCTGCCACGAAGAACGGCTGGGACAGGAAGCGCTGGATCTTACGAGCACGGGATACCAGTTGCTTGTCGGATTCGGACAGTTCGTCCATACCCAGGATCGCAATGATGTCCTTCAGCTCTTTGTAGCGCTGCAGTACGTACTGAACGCCACGCGCGGTGTCGTAGTGCTCGTTGCCGATGACGTTCGGGTCCAGCTGGCGCGACGAGGAGTCCAGTGGATCGACCGCTGGGTAGATACCCAGGGAGGCGATGTCACGGGACAGTACGACGGTGGCGTCCAAGTGGGCGAAGGTGGTCGCTGGCGACGGGTCAGTCAGGTCGTCCGCAGGTACGTATACGGCCTGGATCGAGGTGATCGAACCTTCCTTGGTCGAAGTGATACGTTCTTGCAGAACGCCCATCTCTTCAGCCAGGGTCGGCTGGTAACCTACTGCCGAAGGCATACGGCCCAGCAGTGCGGATACTTCAGTACCGGCCAGGGTGTAACGATAGATGTTGTCGACGAACAGCAGAACGTCGTTACCTTCGTCACGGAACTTCTCAGCCATGGTCAGGCCGGTCAGCGCTACGCGCAGACGGTTTCCTGGTGGCTCGTTCATTTGGCCGTATACCAGAGCAACCTTGTCCAGTACGTTGGAATCCTTCATCTCGTGGTAGAAGTCGTTACCCTCACGAGTACGCTCACCCACACCGGCGAACACGGAATAACCGCTGTGCTCGATGGCGATGTTACGGATCAGTTCCATCATGTTTACGGTTTTGCCTACACCGGCACCACCGAACAGACCGACTTTACCGCCCTTGGCGAACGGGCAAACCAGGTCGATAACCTTGATGCCGGTTTCCAGCAGGTCGTTGCCGCCTGCCTGGTCAGCGAAGGAAGGAGCGTCGCGGTGAATACCCCAGCGCTCTTCTTCACCGATCGGACCAGCTTCGTCGATCGGGTTACCGAGGACGTCCATGATACGGCCCAGGGTCGCTTTACCGACTGGTACCGAGATGGCCGCGCCGGTGTCGTTCACGTCCAGGCCACGTTTCAGGCCTTCGGTGGAACCCATCGCAATGGTACGAACCACGCCGTCGCCCAGCTGCTGCTGAACTTCCAGGGTGGTTTCCGCGCCTTGTACTTTCAGCGCGTTATAGACACTCGGTACGCTGTCACGTGGGAATTCCACGTCGATGACGGCGCCGATGATTTGAACGATACGTCCGCTACTCATAGCTGGATCCTCTGAATATTTGAACCGTTAAACCGCGGCAGCGCCGCCGACGATTTCCGAGATCTCTTGGGTGATCGCAGCCTGACGCGCCTTGTTGTAGATCAGCTGCAATTCGCTGATCAGGTCACCGGCGTTGTCGGTGGCGTTTTTCATTGCGATCATCCGCGCCGCTTGTTCAGCTGCGTTGTTCTCGACCACCGCCTGGTAGACCTGCGACTCCACGTAACGCACCATCAGGCCGTCAAGCAGCTCTTTGGCGTCAGGTTCGTAGAGGTAGTCCCAGTGGTGCTTGAGTTCTTGATCCGGGGTTGCGACCAACGGAATCAACTGCTCGACCGTTGGCTGTTGCGTCATGGTATTGATGAACTTGTTCGATACCACGGACAGGCGATCGATACGGCCATCCAGGTAAGCGTCCAGCATGACCTTGACGCTACCGATCAGATCATTGATCGACGGCTCTTCGCCCAGGTGGCTGATCGCAGCGACGACGTTACCGCCGAAGTTGCGGAAGAATGCCGCACCTTTGCTGCCGACAACGCACAGATCGATCTCGACGCCTTGCTCGCGGTTTACCGCCATGTCCTTGACCAGGGCCTTGAACAGGTTGGTGTTCAAGCCACCGCACAGACCACGGTCACTGCTCACCACGACATAACCGACGCGCTTTACAGGGCGATCGAGCATGAACGGGTGGCGGTATTCCGGGTTGGCGTTGGCCAGATGACCAATCACCTGGCGGATACGCTCCGCATAAGGACGGCTAGCAGCCATGCGCATTTGTGCCTTGCGCATTTTGCTGACCGCCACTTTTTCCATGGCGCTGGTAATTTTTTGCGTGCTTTTGATGCTCGCAATCTTACTGCGAATCTCTTTTGCGCCTGCCATGTAACACCTATCAGGTTAGCAAGCGGGGGCTGCAAAGCCCCCGCTGCGGCTTACCAGGTTTGGGTGGCCTTGAACTTCTCGATACCGGCTTTGATGCCAGCGTCGATTTCGTCGTTGAAGTCACCCTTCACGTTGATCTTCGCCATCAGTTCGGCGTGATCACGGTTGAAGTAGGAGATCAGCGCTTGTTCGAAGCTGCCGATCTTGGCGATTTCGACGTCGGTCAGGAACCCACGCTCAGCGGCATACAGCGACAGCGCCATGTCCGCGATGGACATTGGAGCGTATTGCTTCTGCTTCATCAGTTCGGTAACACGTTGACCGTGTTCCAGCTGCTTACGGGTGGCTTCGTCCAGGTCAGAAGCGAACTGGGCGAATGCTGCCAGTTCACGGTACTGAGCCAGAGCGGTACGGATACCACCGGAAAGCTTCTTGATGATCTTGGTCTGAGCGGCACCACCCACACGGGATACCGAAACACCGGCGTTCACTGCAGGGCGGATGCCCGAGTTGAACATGGCCGATTCCAGGAAGATCTGACCGTCGGTGATCGAGATCACGTTGGTCGGAACGAACGCGGAAACGTCGCCAGCCTGGGTTTCGATGATCGGCAGTGCGGTCAGGGAACCGGTCTTGCCAGTTACAGCACCGTTGGTGAACTTCTCTACGTACTCTTCGGAAACGCGCGATGCACGCTCCAGCAGACGGGAGTGGAGATAGAACACGTCGCCTGGGTACGCTTCACGTCCTGGTGGACGGCGCAGCAGCAGGGAGATCTGACGGTAGGCAACGGCCTGCTTGGACAGGTCATCGTAAACGATCAGTGCGTCTTCACCGCGGTCACGGAAGAACTCGCCCATGGTGCAACCGGCGTATGGCGCCAGGAATTGCAGTGCGGCGGATTCCGAAGCAGTAGCTGCCACCACGATGGTGTTGGCCAGTGCGCCGTTTTCTTCCAGCTTGCGAACGATGTTGGCAACGGTCGAACGCTTCTGGCCGACAGCAACATAAACACAGAAAATACCGCTGTCTTTCTGGTTGATGATGGCGTCGATGGCCATGGCGGTCTTACCGATCTGACGGTCACCGATGATCAGCTCACGCTGACCACGGCCGACCGGGATCATGGCGTCGACGGATTTGTAGCCAGTCTGTACAGGCTGGTCTACCGACTTACGCCAGATCACGCCAGGTGCAACTTTCTCGACAGCGTCGAACTCGGTGTTGCCGAGTGGACCTTTACCGTCGATTGGGTTGCCCAGTGCGTCAACAACGCGACCCAGCAGTTCCTTACCAACAGGAACTTGCAGGATGCGGCCGGTGCACTTGGCGCTCATGCCTTCAGCAAGAGTCTGGTACTCGCCCAGGGCTACCACACCAACGGAGTCACGCTCCAGGTTGAGGGCCATGCCGTAGACGCCGCCAGGGAACTCGATCATTTCGCCGTACATAACGTCGGCCAGACCGTGAACCCGCACGATGCCGTCAGAAACGCTGACGACAGTACCTTCGTTGCGAGGCTGGGAGGACACATCGAGCTTCTCGATGCGACCCTTGATGATTTCACTTATTTCGGAAGGATTGAGTTGCTGCATTGCTCTGCTGCCCCTTCAAACTCAAGATTTCAATGCTTCGGCCAGTTTCGCGATTTTGCCGCGCACTGAGCCATCGATAACCAGGTCGCCGGCGCGGATTACGACGCCACCGATCAAGCTGGCATCCTCCGACACTTGCAGGCGCACTTCCCGGTCGAGCCGTGCACTGAGAACCTTGGCGAGTTTGTCTTGCTGTTCTTGGTTCAATGCAAAAGCACTGGTGACGTCCACATCCACGGATTTCTCTTGCTCGGCCTTGTACAGGTCGAACAACGCCGAAATCTCCGGCAACAGCGGGAGACGTTCGTTTTCCGCGGCAACTTGGATGAAACTCTGTGCCGGTGCATCAAACTTGTCACCGCACACTTCAATAAAAGTGGCGGCCTTTTGTGCGCTCGTCAGTCGCGGGGCCTTGAGCAGGCGCTGCATCGTGTCGTCTTGCGACACCGCAGCAGCCAGGCCGAGCATGGCTGACCAATTGGCCAGTTGCTGATGGGCCTGGGCGTGCTCAAAGGCAGCCTTAGCGTAAGGTCGGGCCAACGTGGTCAGTTCTGCCATGATCGCCCTCGCTTAAATTTCAGCGGCCAGTTTGTTAACCAGCTCCGCATGCGCGTTTTGATCGATTGTGGCGCCAAGGATCTTTTCAGCGCCTTCAACGGCCAGGCTACCCACTTGGGCGCGCAGCGCGTCTTTGACACCGTTCAGTTCCTGTTCGATCTCGGCCAGAGCCTGAGCTTTCACACGGTCAGCTTCGACGCGGGCCTGATCACGGGCTTCCTCGACGATCTGAGCACCGCGCTTCTTCGCTTGCTCTACGATTTCAGCTGCCTGAGCCTTAGCTTCGCGCAGTTGTTGACCCGCTTTATCTTGGGCCAACTCCAGGTCGCGAGCTGCTCGGTTGGCAGCGTCCAATCCATCCGCGATCTTCTTCTGACGTTCTTGCAATGCCGCGATGACCGGAGGCCACACGAACTTCATGCAGAACAGTACAAAGATGAAGAACGCAACGGACTGGCCAATCAGGGTTGCATTAATGTTCACGCCAACACCTCGCTCGTTCTTAGTCCATCACACCACACACTCGAAAATCGAGTGATTAGCCTGCGATTTGACCAACGAAAGGATTAGCGAAGGTGAAGAACAGAGCGATACCAACACCGATCATGGTCACGGCGTCGAGCAGACCGGCAACGATGAACATTTTAACTTGCAGCATTGGAACCATCTCTGGCTGGCGAGCAGCGCCTTCCAGGAACTTGCCGCCCAGCAGGCCGAAACCAATGGCGGTACCCAGGGCACCCAGGCCGATCAGCAGAGCAACAGCGATAGCGGTAAGACCAACTACAGTTTCCATCTTTCCTCCCGACTTTTACGTCGTATTGGTTAGGTTTTTTAGTTTGAAGCGGTAAAACAAAATCGTTTTTTACAGCTGCCCTTGCGGACGTTTTCGACCCTCCCCCGTGCTGGCGAAAGGGTCATCAGACACGCCAGGCGGTCTTAGTGGTTATCTTCGTGAGCCATCGACAGGTAGACGATGGTAAGCATCATGAAGATGAAAGCTTGCAGTGTGATGATCAGGATGTGGAACACCGCCCACGCCCATTGCAGCACAATGCCCAGACCGCTGAGCCACAGCAGGCCGGCACCGAACATCACGGCAATCAGGATGAACACCAGCTCACCGGCGTACATGTTGCCGAACAGACGCAGGGCCAGCGAGATCGGCTTGGCGATCAAGGTGACGAATTCGAGCAGGAAGTTGACCGGAATCAGCAGGATCTGCAGGAAGATGTTCTTGCTGCCGAACGGATGCAGGGTCAGCTCACCGATGAAGCCACCCAGGCCTTTGACCTTGATGCTGTAGAAGATGATCAGGGCGAAGACGCAGAACGCCATGGCAATGGTCGCGTTCGGGTCAGTGGTCGACACTGCACGGAACGGAATATGCGGATCGCCGGAGATCAGGATGGCCAGCTGAGGAATCCAGTCGACCGGGATCAGGTCGATGGCGTTCATCAGGAAGACCCAGACGAAAATGGTCAGCGCCAGCGGTGCAATCACCGGGCTACGGCCGTGGAAGGAGTCCTTCACGCTGCCGTTGACGAATTCGACCATCACTTCCACGAAGTTCTGCAGGCCACCTGGTTGACCGGAAGTCGCCTTCTTGGCCGCCATGCGGAACAGGAAGATGAAGATCAGACCCAGTGCAACGGACCAGCCCAGGGTGTCCACGTGGAACGCCCAAAAGCCCATTGCCTTGGCTTCTGCTGCGGAATGGGCAAAGCCCCAACCGCCGTCTGGTAGTTGACCGAAGGTCAAGTTCTGCAAGTGGTGCTGGATATAGCCCGAAGCGGTTTCTGCTGCCATGGTTGCCTCAAACGCCCTAAGGTCTCGAAAGTCTTATATTCATCAGCAGGGGCGCGAACCAGCTGACCAACTGGGTCAGCAGGAAGACGCCGAATACTGCTAATGGCGCCAATGGCTTCACTCCTGCAAACGTCAGTGCAAACAACACTGCCGTCAAAATCAATTTGCCTGCCTCGCCAGCGTAGAACGACTTGACGATGGCCTGCGCTGCCCGGGCGCCGGTAAAACGGAACGCCTTATAGGCAAAGTACACATTCGGTAGCCAGGCAATCAGTCCTCCGCAGAGTCCTGAATATCCACTGACGCCCCCATGCCACTGCCACAACACCAAACTGGCCAGCAGCAGCACCACACATTGAGCCAGCAGTACCGGAAAAACCGCCCAGCGATGGAAAGGCAGGCGGTTTGGCGTGCGGGTTTCCATCACAACTGCTCCTCAAAAGTCGGCCAACCAGTCAACTATGACTTGGCATAATTTGTGCCGACAAAATGCGCGCAGAGTATAGGGGCGCTTGGACCCCTATTCAACTGCCGGGTAGTGATTTCCGACTGCACGCTACAAATGCAATTGTTTCAGCGGATGTGGGCCAGTACACCTTGCAACTCATCTAACGAGTTGTAACGAATTACCAACTGGCCCTTGCCCTTGTTGCCATGGCGAATCTGTACGGAAGAGCCCAAACGCTCTGCCAGACGCTGTTCAAGGCGGGTAATGTCCGGATCGGGCTTCGCCGCTTCGACCGGCTCAGGCTTGCCGCTCAGCCACTGGCGTACCAGAGCCTCGGTCTGACGTACCGTGAGGCCGCGTGCGACAACGTGTCGCGCCCCTTCAACCTGCTGATCTTCGGGCAAACCGAGGAGTGCACGGGCATGGCCCATCTCCAGGTCGCCGTGGGACAGCATGGTCTTGATGACTTCCGGCAGCGAGATCAAGCGTAGCAGGTTCGCCACGGTTACCCGCGACTTACCGACGGCATCGGCGACCTGTTGCTGGGTCAGCTGGAATTCCTGCTGCAGACGCTGCAGGGCAATGGCCTCTTCCACGGGGTTGAGGTCTTCGCGCTGGATGTTCTCGATCAGGGCCATGGCAATGGCCGCTTCATCGGGTACGTCGCGCACCATCGCCGGGATGGTTTCCATGCCGGCCTGCTGGCTGGCGCGCCAGCGGCGTTCGCCGGCGATGATTTCGTAGCGGTTCTCGCCAATCGGGCGAACCACGATCGGTTGCATGACGCCCTGGCTCTTGATCGAGTGCGCCAATTCTTCGAGCGCCTGTGGGTCCATGTCCCGGCGTGGCTGGTACTTGCCACGCTCGATCAGGTCCAGAGGCAGGTGTTGCAGTTCGTTCTGGTCGACTTTGACAGCCTGCTCTTCGAGCGCGCTGACAGTCGGACCACTCAGCAGTGCATCCAACCCACGTCCGAGACCTCGTTTCTTAACGGCCATGCGGATTCCTTAAGTTGCCTGTGCAGTGCGGGTTTGACGGCGTTGACGACGAACCAGTTCACCGGCCAGCGCAAGGTAGGCCAGTGCGCCACGCGAGTTCTTGTCGTACGCCAGGGCCGGCATGCCGAAACTCGGGGCTTCGGCCAGGCGGATGTTGCGTGGGATGACGGTGTCGTAGAGCTGCTCGCCGAAGTGTTCCTTGAGCTGCGCAGAGACATCGTTGATCAGGCTCAGGCGCGGGTCGTACATGGTCCGCAACAGGCCTTCGATCTTCAGCTGTGGATTGAGTCTGGCGCCAATGCGCTTGATGTTATCCACAAGGTCGCTCAAACCTTCCAGGGCAAAGTATTCACATTGCATTGGAATGATCACGCCATCTGCGGCAACCAGGGCGTTGAGGGTCAGCATGGACAGCGACGGCGGGCAGTCGATCAGGATGTAGTCGTAACTCTCCCGGATCGGCGCCAGCGCCGTGCGCAGACGGCTCTCCTTCATCTGCATTTCCAGCAGCACCACCTCGGCGGCGGTCAGGTCGCGGTTGGCCGGCAACACCTGGTAACCGCCGTGCTCGGAGATGTGCATGGCCTGGGCCAGGTCGCACTCGCCGATCAACAGGTCGTAGACCGAATGTTCCAGGACGTGTTTATCCACACCGCTACCCATGGTGGCGTTGCCTTGTGGATCGAGATCGATCAGCAGCACGCGGCGCTTGGTAGCGACCAGCGATGCGGCCAGATTGATACAGGTGGTGGTCTTACCCACACCACCCTTTTGGTTCGCGATAGCGAATACCTTAGCCATTCTTGCTTGTGTTCCCAGTCATGCCGTGCGGCGCAGTATCAGCAGATGGCGTTGGCCTTGGCAACCCGGAACGGTCAAGGCCTGCTCGCTATCCACTTTGAAATCTGCCGGCAATGCTACCAGCTCATCAGCTGGATGCAGCCCTTTCATTGCCAGCCACTGCGTCTGGGCGTCACCCAGGTGCCGCGTCCAGTTGGTGAAGTTTTCCATGCTGCTGAAAGCACGCGAGATGATTCCGGTGAAGGGAAGCTCCGGCTGGAACTCCTCGACCCGCTTGTGGATAACCGTGAGGTTGTCCAGCTTCAGCTCCAGTTTGACCTGGGTCAGGAAGCGCGTTTTCTTGCCGTTGCTGTCGAGCACCGTGACGTTTTTGCCAGGGTGCAGGATAGCCAAAGGAATACCTGGCATACCGCCGCCGCTGCCGACATCGAGCCAGCGCGGGCTGTCGCTGTGGATAAATGCCATCACGCTCAGGCTGTCGAGCAGGTGACGGGACACCATCTCGTCCGGATCACGGACGGCAGTCAGGTTATACGCCTTGTTCCACTTGATCAGAAGTGCCAGGTAGGCCAGCAGTTGCTCCTGCTGCGCGGCACTGAGCTCCAGGCCCAGTGCGCGGGCGCCTGTGGACAACTCCTCGGCATGTTTGTCGGTGACCATCGAACTCAAGCGCTTTGCTCCAACTCGCGGCCAGCGCCGCGTTTTTTCAGGTGAATCAGCAACAGGGAAATTGCCGCCGGGGTAACACCGGGGATACGCGAGGCCTGGCCCAGGGTTTCCGGGCGGGTCTGGCCGAGCTTGCCCTGGATCTCCTTGGACAACCCGGAAATGCCGGTGTAGTCGATGTCCTCGGGCAAGCGGGTGTCTTCGCTGGCACGCAGGCGGGCGATTTCTTCCTGTTGCCGGTCAATGTAACCGGCGTATTTGGTCTTGATCTCGACCTGTTCAGCCACTTGCGCTTCGACGCCGGCATCGCCAGTCACTTCGATCAGGCCAGCGTAGTCGATTTCCGGACGGGTCAGCAGGTTGAGCAGGTTGTACTCATGGCTGAGCGGGGTGCCGAATTTTTCAGCGATGGCATCGCCCTGCTCGGTGCCCGGGCGTACCCAGGTCGATTTCAGGCGCTGCTCTTCACGCTCGATGCCTTCACGCTTGGCGCTGAACGCCGCCCAGCGGGCGTCGTCGACCAAGCCCAACTCGCGGCCTTTTTCGGTCAGGCGCAGGTCGGCGTTGTCTTCGCGCAGGATCAGCCGGTACTCGGCGCGCGACGTGAACATGCGGTACGGCTCCTGGGTACCGAGGGTGATCAGGTCGTCGACCAACACCCCGATGTACGCCTCGTCGCGACGCGGGCACCAGCTTTCGCGGCCCTGCGCACGCAGTGCGGCGTTGGTCCCGGCGAGCAGGCCCTGGGCGCCGGCTTCTTCGTAGCCGGTGGTGCCGTTGATCTGCCCGGCGAAGAACAGGCCGCCGATGACTTTGGTTTCCAGGCTGTACTTCAGGTCACGTGGATCGAAGTAGTCGTACTCGATGGCGTAGCCCGGCCGCACGATGTGGGCGTTTTCCATGCCGCGAATCGACCGCACCAACTGCAACTGCACGTCGAACGGCAGCGAGGTGGAGATCCCGTTCGGATAGATCTCGTGCGTGTTCAGGCCTTCGGGCTCGATGAAGACCTGATGGCTTTCCTTGTCGGCAAAGCGATGGATCTTGTCTTCGATCGATGGGCAGTAGCGCGGGCCGATGCCTTCGATCACCCCGGAGTACATCGGCGAACGGTCGAGGTTCGAGGCGATGATCTCGTGGGTACGGGCGTTGGTATGGGTGATCCAGCAACTGACCTGGCGTGGGTGCATGGCCTTGTCGCCCATGAACGACATCACCGGGATCGGCGTATCACCGGGTTGCTCGGACATCACCGAGAAATCCACCGAGCGGCCATCGATACGCGGCGGCGTACCGGTTTTCAGGCGACCCACGCGCAGCGGCAGTTCACGCAGGCGGTGCGCCAGGGCAATCGCCGGCGGATCGCCGGCACGGCCACCGGAATAGTTCTGCAGACCAATGTGGATAAGTCCGCTGAGGAAGGTCCCGGTGGTCAGTACCACGGAGTCGGCCATGAAGCGCAGGCCCATTTGGGTCACGACGCCGCGTACCTGGTCCTGCTCGACGATCAGGTCGTCGCAAGACTGCTGGAATATCCACAGGTTCGGCTGGTTTTCCAGGATCTCGCGGACAACCGCCTTGTAGATGGCGCGGTCTGCCTGTGCACGGGTTGCGCGCACTGCCGGGCCTTTGCGGTTGTTCAGAACGCGGAACTGGATGCCGCTCTTGTCGGTAGCCAATGCCATGGCACCACCGAGCGCATCGATTTCCTTGACCAGGTGGCTTTTGCCAATGCCACCGATAGCCGGGTTGCAGCTCATGTGCCCGAGGGTTTCCACGTTGTGGGTCAGCAACAGGGTTTTTACACCCATGCGTGCAGACGCAAGCGCAGCCTCGGTTCCGGCATGGCCGCCGCCGATGACGATCACTTCAAAACGGGAAGGGAAATCCACCACGCACCTCGTGCCTGTTTCGGGAATAAAAAAAGGGATAGCGGACAAGTATAGGGACTTACCCCCCTCTAAAGGAACCTTTTGCACAAAATTTAACCAGCCTGTGGATGAGTGGCGGTAATAGAAATAAAGAGAGAGAAATTTATTAAAGCTTTGTTTTTATGTTTATTCTTACTGAGGCACCTTTCTGTGGATAAGGTTCTACAGCCCTTATTACACGTACTGTACAGAGATCCTAAAGTCTGTGGTCTAGTGGGTCTGAGGGGTCTGGATAAGCGGCTTAAGCCTGTGGATTAAATGGCTACTTATCAACAGGCGGGTTTATCTTCAGTTTTCAGGCCTACTTATCAACTGAGCTAAGGTGGGGTTTTCCACAGGGCTTATTTGGCTAATTAGAGGAAAAACAGGCAGCCGAATACACCGGGAACGAGCCGGGTGTTGCTGCAGAAGTCAGGGAGAGGGATAAATCAGGAGGGTCAGCCAGGCCTTGAACAGGCCTGACTGTGGATAACGCAGGCTACTTGCCGATGCAGAAACTGGAGAAGATGCGGCCCAACAGGTCGTCCGAGCTGAACGCACCGGTAATTTCACCCAATGCTTGCTGTGCCTGACGCAGATCTTCCGCCAACAGCTCGCCAGCGCCTGCCAGGGTCAACTGGGCGCGACCGTGCTCAAGATGTTCACTGGCCTGGCGCAGGGCATCCAGGTGGCGCCTGCGCGCGCTGAAGCTGCTTTCAGAGGTCTGTTCATAACCCATGCAGGCCTTGAGGTGTTCGCGCAGCAGCTCGAGCCCGGTATCGCTGTCCTTGGCACTCAGGGTGATGGTGACGTGGCCATCCTCACATTGCTCCACCGCCACGGCTTCACCACTGAGGTCCGCCTTGTTGCGGATCAGCGTGACCTTGGCCGGATCTGGCCGTTGGTCGAGAAATTCCGGCCACAGGGCGAAAGGATCGCTGGCTTCAGGGGCGGTTGAGTCAACCACCAGCAGCACACGGTCCGCTTCATTGATCGCCTTCAGCGCACGTTCCACGCCGATTTTTTCCACATGGTCATCGGTATCGCGCAGGCCGGCGGTGTCCACCACGTGCAGGGGCATGCCATCGATGTGGATATGTTCGCGCAGAATATCCCGCGTGGTGCCGGCGATGTCCGTGACGATTGCCGCTTCGCGACCGGCGAGGACGTTGAGCAGGCTCGACTTGCCGGCATTCGGACGACCGGCAATCACCACGGTCATGCCGTCGCGCAACAAGGCACCCTGCCCGGCCTCACGCTGCACTGTGGACAAGTTGGCGCGAACATCATCGAGCATGCTGAGCACGTGGCCATCGGCGAGAAAGTCGATTTCTTCCTCGGGAAAGTCGATGGCCGCTTCCACATAGATCCGCAGGCTGATCAATTTCTCGGTGAGGTTATCCACACGACGGGAGAATTCACCCTGCAACGAACGCAAGGCATTGCGTGCCGCCTGGGTCGAACTGGCCTCGATCAGGTCGGCGATGGCCTCGGCTTGCGCCAGGTCGAGCTTGTCGTTGAGGAATGCGCGCTCGCTGAATTCACCCGGCCGAGCCAGGCGGCAGCCAAGTTGTACACAGCGTTGCAGCAACATATCGAGCACCACCGGCCCGCCATGCCCCTGCAATTCGAGGACATCTTCGCCGGTGAACGAGTTCGGCCCGGGGAAGTACAAGGCGATGCCTTCATCGAGCACCAACTCGTCATCACTGCGAAACGCACCATAGTGGGCATGCCGCGGGGTCAGCGTGCGGCCGGTGATGGCCAACCCGGCCTGGCTCGCCAGCGGCCCGGAAATACGCACAATTCCCACCCCGCCACGGCCTTGGGCAGTAGCAATGGCGACGATGGTTTCACGACGAACATTCATGGTCGTAGGCCTCAGGACAAAAACGACAGATAGCAAAACGCCCCACGAGGGGGCGTTTATCCACAGGTTAGCTGGCTAACCCGTTAAGCAGCGGCTTTGGTAGCTGCCTCGACCTTGCGGGTAATGTACCACTGCTGTGCGATCGACAAGCAGTTGTTCACAACCCAGTACAGGACCAGACCAGCCGGGAACCACAGGAAGAAGAAGGTGAAGATGATCGGCATCAGCTTCATCACCTTGGCCTGCATCGGATCCGGCGGTGTCGGGTTCAGGCGCTGCTGGATGAACATGGTGGCGCCCATGATGATCGGCAGGATGAAGAACGGATCCTTGATCGACAGGTCGGTAATCCAGAACATCCAAGGGGCCTGGCGCATTTCAACGCTTTCCAGGAGTACCCAGTACAGCGAAAGGAAGACCGGCATCTGCACCAGGATCGGCAAGCAGCCGCCCAGCGGGTTGATCTTCTCTTTCTTGTACAGCTCCATCATGGCCTGCGACATTTTCTGCCGGTCGTCGCCATGTTGTTCTTTCAGTGCAGCCAGTTTCGGTGCCACGGCACGCATGCGCGCCATCGACTTGTAGCTGGCAGCGGACAGCGGGAAGAACAGCAGCTTGATCAGCATGGTCAGGGCGATGATCGACCAGCCCCAGTTGCCGAGCAGGCTGTGGATATGTTGCAGCAACCAGAAGATCGGCTGGGCAATGAACCACAGGATGCCGTAGTCGACGGTCAGTTCCAGGCCCGGGGACAACTCTTTGAGCTTGGACTGGATCTTCGGACCGGCATACAGCATGGCGCTGGTTTCAGCCTGGGCACCTGGCGCAACGTTCAGCGCAGGGCCGGTGAAGCCAATGATGTAGTTGCCCTGGCTGTCTTTGCGGGTCTGGACAATGTTGTTGTCAGCCGAGCTTGGAATCCAGGCGGTCACGAAGTAGTGCTGCAGCCACGCTACCCAACCACCGGTAACGTTTTCTTTCAGGCTGCCCTTGTCGATATCTTTCATCGACACTTTCTTGTACGGCTCGGCACTTGTCCACAGGGCCGCACCCAGGTAGGTCGCGGTGCCGGTGGCGGTGCTCGACGAAGGATCGGAGCTGGCGTCACGCTTCAGTTGCGCGAACAGGTTGCCGGTCCAGGGCTGAGCGCTCTGGTTGTCGATCAGGTAGCTGACCTTCAGGTCGTACTCACCGCGCTTGAAGCTGAAGCGCTTGATGTAGTTGACACCGTTGTCGCTGAACTTCAGGTCGACGACCAGTTGGTCCTGACCATCGGCCATCTGGAAGCTTTTTTGCTCGGCGGCATACAGCGGACGACCGGAAGCGCGTGCATCCGGGCCATTGACGCCGGTCAGGCCACTTTGTGCCAGGTAGGTACGCTCGCCGCCGTTATCGAACAGCTGGAACGGAATATCCGGATGGTCCTGGCGACGCGGGTATTTCGGCAAGGTCAGTTGCGCGATGTCACCGCCGTTTGGATCGATAGCCACATCGAGTACATCGGTCTTGACCCGAATCAGGTCTTTGCTGACCACAACTGGCGCGAGTTCAGCGGGGCTGGATTCGCTGTTGGCACTCGGCACATCGGCGCTGGCGCCAGTGTTACCGGCGGTCACGGTGCCCGGAACGGACGGTGCGACATTGCTGGCAGCAACATTCTGAGTCGGCAAGGCAGCCTGGCCGTAGTCCTGGTTCCACTTGAGGACCATGACATAGGACACGATTGCCAGGGCGGCGATCAGGATCGTGCGTTTAATATCCATGATTACTCGGCTATCGAAGAAGTACGGGAAGAAGAAGCAGGCGGAACCGGGTCATAACCGCCGGCATTCCACGGATGACAACGCCCAAGCCGACGAACGGTCAGCCACCCGCCGCGTAAAAGGCCATGAGACTCGATGGCTTCATACGCATAGCAGGAGCAACTCGGGTAGAAACGACAGTGGCTGGCCATCAGAGGACTAATGGCATAACGGTAAAACTGGATCGGAACGAGTGCCAGTTTACGCATCTGGATGGTCTACCCCTACAGATTCGCTGTTAACCACTGGAGCGGGCCGACTGCGTGCAAGGCGCTTCCAGAGTTTGCCAAAGTGTTGGTGCAATTCTGGGTTTTCTATCTCACCTAACCCTTTGCGCGCGACGATTACGATGTCCCAGCCCACAAGCAATTGCTGGTGCAGGCGAAACGAATCGCGCATCAAACGTTTCAGGCGGTTTCGCTGAACGGAGAGCTTTACGCTCTTTTTCCCGATCACAAGCCCCAGGCGGGGATGATCCAGACCGTTCTCGCGAGCAAGGAGCAAAAGATTCTTGCCGGGTACCTTGCCGGATGGCGAGTCGAAGACCGCTTTGAAATGTCGGGGGGTCAGCAGACGCTTTTCCCGACTGAAGTCCTGACTCACCACCTGTGCCGAAAAATCAAACTGCCAGACGCTTACGGCCTTTGGCGCGACGACGCGACAGAACTGCACGGCCGTTTTTGGTGGCCATACGTGCACGGAAACCGTGAGTGCGGGCGCGCTTGATGGTGCTTGGTTGGAAAGTACGTTTCATGGCGTGTTACCTGGTTCGTCCACAACGGGCCGGAATGGCCCCCGTTTTAAGAGACCGGCGATTCTAGAGAAAGCAAGGCCGTAGGTCAATTTCCAACCAGCTTTTCCTTGTAACGGCGAATTCCTTCCCTTTCACCCATCCCCTACCTTTCGTCTGCTTGAGGTTGGTGAAGGGGGGTCGGAAAGGTCAACGAAGGCTTAAACATAGAAAAAAGAAAGGAAAGGTATTTAAAGCTTTTCTGTAAATCTTATAGATCTTATGTAGCCGATTTCTGTGGATAGAATTCTACAGCCCTTTAATTACGTACTGTACAGAGATCTGAAACACTGTCGGAAAGCGGTGCTCTGGCTGTGCTGTGCACGCGGATAAGCGGTGGATAAAAAGGCTACTTATCAACAGGCGAGTTATCCACTGGTTTCAGCCCCGGGTTGTGCAAAGGGCTCAGGTACGGTTATCCACAGAGCTTATTCACAGCCTTGGAAGGGCATTTGGGTCACTAACCTGCTGATTTATCGCCATCCTCGACGCACCTGCGTGTGGATAAGTACGCGGTCGGTGGGTACAATGGCTGCTTGTTTTTGCCTCACCGGCTTTCAACTCAGGGGATATCCGTGTCAGTGGAACTTTGGCAGCAGTGCGTGGAGCTTCTGCGCGATGAACTGCCTGCCCAGCAATTCAACACCTGGATCCGTCCGCTACAGGTCGAAGCCGAAGGCGACGAGTTGCGCGTGTATGCGCCTAACCGTTTTGTTCTCGATTGGGTCAATGAGAAGTACCTGGGCCGTTTGCTCGAGTTGCTCGGCGAACACGGCAGCGGTATGGCGCCTGCGCTTTCCTTATTAATAGGAAGCCGTCGCAGTTCAGCCCCACGTGCCGCCCCTAACGCGCCACTGGCTGCGGCGGCGGCTGCCTCCCAGGCCCAAGCCGTGCAAGCGGCCGTGGTCAACCAGCCGGTTGCCAAGGCGCCTGTGGCTGCTCCCGTTGCTGCTGTGGCTGAAGTCGAAAATGCACCTTCGCGTGACAGCTTCGACTCCATGGGCGAATCGGGTAATGCCGTGCCTGTGAATAACCGCACCGAACAGCGCACCGTGCAGGTAGAAGGTGCGCTCAAGCACACCAGTTACCTGAACCGTACCTTTACCTTCGAGAACTTCGTCGAAGGCAAGTCCAACCAGCTGGCCCGCGCTGCGGCCTGGCAGGTGGCCGACAACCCGAAGCACGGCTACAACCCGCTGTTCCTGTATGGCGGCGTCGGCTTGGGTAAAACGCACTTGATGCATGCTGTGGGTAACCACCTGCTCAAGAAGAACCCGAATGCCAAGGTGGTCTACCTGCATTCCGAGCGTTTCGTCGCGGACATGGTCAAGGCGCTGCAACTCAACGCCATCAACGAATTCAAGCGTTTCTACCGTTCGGTCGATGCATTGCTGATCGACGATATCCAGTTCTTTGCCCGTAAAGAGCGTTCGCAGGAAGAGTTTTTCCACACCTTCAACGCCCTTCTTGAAGGCGGCCAGCAGGTCATCCTGACCAGTGACCGCTACCCGAAGGAAATCGAAGGCCTGGAAGAGCGCCTGAAGTCGCGCTTCGGCTGGGGCCTGACGGTCGCCGTCGAGCCACCGGAACTGGAAACCCGCGTCGCGATCCTGATGAAGAAGGCCGACCAGGCCAAAGTCGATTTGCCGCATGACGCCGCATTCTTCATCGCCCAGCGCATTCGCTCCAACGTGCGTGAACTTGAAGGTGCATTGAAGCGGGTAATCGCCCACTCGCACTTCATGGGCCGTGACATCACCATCGAGCTGATTCGCGAATCGCTCAAGGATCTTCTGGCACTGCAGGACAAGCTGGTCAGTGTGGATAACATCCAGCGGACCGTTGCCGAGTACTACAAGATCAAGATCTCCGATCTGCTGTCCAAGCGTCGTTCGCGCTCGGTTGCACGGCCGCGTCAGGTTGCCATGGCCTTGTCCAAGGAACTGACCAACCACAGCCTGCCCGAAATCGGCGACGTCTTCGGCGGCCGCGACCACACCACCGTGTTGCATGCGTGCCGCAAGATCAACGAACTCAAGGAATCCGACGCGGATATTCGCGAGGACTACAAGAACCTGCTGCGGACCCTGACGACTTGATGAACGTCAGCGCAGCTTTTTAAGGCAAGGGACTAGACCATGCATTTCACCATTCAACGCGAAGCCCTGTTGAAACCCCTGCAACTGGTCGCAGGTGTCGTCGAGCGCCGCCAGACCTTGCCAGTACTGTCCAACGTGCTGTTGGTCGTGCAAGGCCAGCAGCTCTCGCTGACCGGTACTGACCTGGAAGTGGAACTGGTTGGCCGCGTCCAACTGGAAGAACCGGCTGAGCCGGGCGAAATCACCGTACCTGCGCGCAAGCTGATGGATATCTGCAAAAGCTTGCCCAATGACGCGCTGATCGACATCAAGGTCGACGAGCAGAAGCTGGTGGTTAAAGCCGGCCGTAGCCGTTTCACCCTGTCGACCCTGCCGGCCAACGATTTCCCGACGGTGGAAGAAGGCCCGGGTTCGCTGACCTGCAACCTTGAGCAAAGCCGCCTGCGTCGTTTGATCGAACGCACCAGCTTCGCCATGGCCCAGCAGGACGTGCGTTACTACCTCAACGGCATGCTGTTGGAAGTATCCACAGGCGTCCTGCGCGCCGTGGCGACCGACGGTCACCGTCTGGCCATGTGCTCGATGAGCGCAGACATCGGCCAGGCCGATCGTCACCAGGTCATCGTGCCACGCAAGGGTATCCTCGAGCTGGCGCGTCTGCTGACCGAGCCGGATGGCCAGGTGAGCATCGTCCTGGGCCAGCACCACATTCGTGCGACCACCGGTGAGTTCACCTTCACCTCCAAGCTGGTCGACGGCAAGTTCCCAGACTACGAGCGTGTACTGCCTAAAGGCGGTGACAAGCTGGTGTTGGGTGATCGTCAGGCCCTGCGTGAAGCGTTCAGCCGTACTGCAATTCTGTCGAACGAGAAGTACCGCGGCATCCGTCTGCAACTGGCCAGCGGTCAGTTGAAGATCCAGGCCAACAACCCAGAGCAGGAAGAAGCCGAAGAAGAAGTCAGCGTCGACTACAACGGTAGCGCGCTGGAAATCGGTTTCAACGTCAGCTACCTGCTGGATGTGTTGGGCGTCATGACCACCGAGCAGGTTCGCCTGATCTTGTCCGACTCCAACAGCAGTGCGCTGCTGCAAGAGGCAGACAACGACGATTCCGCTTACGTTGTCATGCCGATGCGTCTGTAATTTGCCCAGCAGATTCTAGATGTCCCTCAGTCGCGTTTCTGTCACCGCGGTGCGTAACCTGCACCCGGTGACCTTCTCTCCTTCCCCCCGCATCAATATCCTGCACGGCGCCAACGGCAGCGGTAAGACCAGCGTGCTGGAAGCCATTCATTTGCTCGGGCTTGCCCGATCCTTTCGCAGCACCCGTCTGACCCCGGTTATCCAGTACGAGCAAGTGGCGTGCACGGTGTTTGGCCAGGTGGAACTGAGCGATGGCGGTACCAGCAACCTGGGGGTCTCGCGGGAGCGGCAAGGCGATTTCACCATCCGCATTGACGGGCAAAATGCGCGCAGTGCGGCGCAGTTGGCAGAGATTCTGCCGCTGCAATTGATCAACCCGGACAGCTTCCGCTTGCTCGAAGGTGCGCCGAAAATTCGCCGGCAGTTCCTCGATTGGGGCGTGTTCCACGTGGAACCCCGCTTCATGGGCACCTGGCTGCGCCTGCAGAAAGCCCTGCGCCAGCGGAACTCGTGGCTGCGGCATGGTACACTTGACGCCGTTTCTCAAGCGGCCTGGGACCGGGAATTGTGCCTGGCCAGTGCGGAAATCGACGAGTACCGCCGTAATTACATCAAAGCGTTGAAGCCAGTCTTTGAACAGACGTTGAGCGACTTGTTGCAGCTTGAAGGGCTGACCCTGAGTTACTACCGAGGGTGGGACAAGGATCGAGAGCTGAACGACGTTCTCGCCGCCTCTCTTCAGCGGGACCAGCAGATGGGTCATACCCAGGCTGGCCCACAGCGTGCAGATTTGCGTCTGAGGCTCGGTGCCAACAACGCTGCCGATATTCTGTCTCGCGGTCAGCAGAAGCTTGTGGTGTGTGCCCTGCGTATTGCACAGGGCCACCTGGTAAGCCAGGCACGCCGCGGCCAATGTATTTACCTGGTGGATGACCTGCCGTCAGAACTGGACGAGCAGCACCGTCGTGCACTTTGTCGCTTGTTGGAAGACTTACGCTGCCAGGTGTTTATCACCTGTGTAGATCACGAATTATTGAGGGAAGGCTGGCAGACGGATACGCCAGTCGCCCTGTTTCACGTGGAACAGGGCCGTATCACCCAGACCCACGACCATCGGGAGTGAAGGCATGAGCGAAAATCAAACGTACGACTCCTCCAGCATTAAAGTGCTGAAAGGGCTAGATGCCGTGCGCAAGCGTCCCGGTATGTACATTGGCGACACCGACGATGGCAGCGGCCTGCACCACATGGTGTTCGAGGTGGTCGATAACTCGATCGACGAAGCGCTCGCTGGCCACTGTGACGACATTACCGTAATCATCCACCCGGATGAATCCATCACCGTACGCGACAACGGTCGCGGCATTCCGGTTGATGTGCACAAGGAAGAAGGCGTCTCGGCAGCCGAGGTCATCATGACCGTACTGCACGCCGGCGGTAAGTTCGACGATAACTCCTATAAGGTTTCCGGCGGCCTGCACGGCGTGGGTGTGTCGGTGGTGAACGCTCTGTCCGAAGAGCTCCTGCTGACCGTTCGCCGCAGCGGCAAGATCTGGGAACAGCTATACATTCATGGCGTTCCCCAAGCCCCGATGAAAATCGTTGGCGAAAGTGAAACCACCGGTACCCAGATTCACTTCAAGCCTTCGGCTGAAACCTTCAAGAACATCCACTTCAGCTGGGACATCCTGGCCAAGCGGATTCGTGAACTGTCCTTCCTCAACTCCGGTGTCGGCATCCTGCTGAAGGATGAGCGCAGCGGCAAGGAAGAAGAGTTCCGCTACGAAGGTGGCCTGCGTGCCTTCGTGGAATACCTGAACACCAACAAGACCCCGGTGAACCAGGTCTTCCACTTCAACGTCCAGCGTGAAGATGGCGTGGGTGTGGAAATCGCCCTGCAGTGGAACGACAGCTTCAACGAGAACCTGTTGTGCTTCACCAACAACATTCCTCAGCGCGATGGCGGTACTCACCTGGTGGGCTTCCGTTCGGCGCTGACGCGTAACCTGAACAACTACATCGAGCAGGAAGGCCTGGCCAAGAAGAACAAGGTTTCGACCACCGGCGATGACGCCCGTGAAGGTCTGACCGCGATCATCTCGGTGAAAGTGCCGGATCCTAAGTTCAGTTCGCAAACCAAAGACAAGCTGGTTTCTTCCGAGGTGAAGACCGCAGTAGAACAGGAGATGGGCAAGTACTTCTCCGACTTCCTGCTGGAAAACCCGAACGAAGCCAAGGCCGTTGTCGGCAAGATGATCGACGCTGCGCGTGCCCGTGAAGCGGCACGTAAAGCCCGTGAAATGACCCGCCGCAAAGGTGCGCTGGATATCGCCGGCCTGCCGGGCAAACTGGCAGACTGCCAAGAGAAAGACCCTGCCCTTTCCGAACTGTACCTGGTGGAGGGTGACTCCGCAGGTGGCTCGGCCAAGCAAGGTCGTAACCGTCGTACCCAGGCGATCCTGCCGCTGAAGGGTAAGATCCTCAACGTCGAGAAAGCACGCTTCGACAAGATGATCTCGTCCCAGGAAGTTGGCACGCTGATCACCGCGTTGGGCTGTGGTATCGGTCGCGACGAGTACAACATCGAAAAACTGCGTTACCACAACATCATCATCATGACCGATGCTGACGTCGACGGTTCGCACATCCGTACCCTGCTGCTGACGTTCTTCTTCCGTCAGTTGCCGGAGCTGGTCGAGCGTGGCTACATCTATATCGCCCAGCCACCACTGTACAAGGTCAAGAAGGGCAAGCAGGAGCAGTACATCAAGGACGACGAGGCCATGGAAGAATACATGACCCAATCGGCTCTCGAAGATGCCAGCCTGCACCTGGACGAGTCCGCACCACCGGTTTCCGGCGTTGAGCTGGAGCGCCTGGTGAACGAATTCCGCACTGTGATGAAGACCCTCAAGCGTCTGTCGCGCCTGTACCCACAGGAGCTGACCGAGCACTTCATCTACCTGCCTGCGGTATCGCTGGAGCAACTGTCGGACCACGCGGGAATGCAGTCCTGGCTGGCCAAGTTTGACGAGCGTCTGCGCACCAGCGAGAAGTCCGGCCTGGTCTACAAAGCCAGCCTGCGTGAAGACCGCGAACGCAATGTCTGGTTGCCGGAAGTGGAAATCACCTCCCACGGCCTGGCCAGCTACGTGACCTTCAACCGCGACTTCTTCGGCAGCAACGACTACCGTACGGTCACTACCTTGGGTGCACAGCTGAGCTCCCTGTTGGGCGAAGGTGCCTACGTGCAACGTGGCGAGCGCAAGAAGGCCATCACCGAGTTCAAGGAAGCCCTTGAGTGGCTGATGACTGAAAGCACCAAGCGTCACACCATTCAGCGCTATAAAGGGCTGGGTGAGATGAACCCGGACCAGCTGTGGGAAACCACCATGGACCCAACCGTACGTCGCATGCTCAAGGTGACCATCGAAGACGCGATCGCTGCCGATCAGATCTTCAACACCCTGATGGGCGATGCGGTTGAACCACGTCGTGAGTTCATCGAAAACAACGCCCTGGCAGTGTCCAACCTGGACTTCTGATTACGTGTAATCACTGCCTGTAAAAGAAAACCCCGGCCATCGTGCCGGGGTTTTTTCGTTATGTTCCACGTGAAACGTATGGGTTTTTGGTGCTTTCTCGGGCCTCATCGCGGGCAAGGTTGGCTCCCACAATGTGCAGTGTGTGGCCCGATGCTACCGTCTGTCTTGCTGCTGTGTGACGGGCCTCCAGCCCCCAAAAAGCCAACTACGCTGTTCGAGCACTGACAAGGAATGCACACCCATGCGCAAGGCAGCGCGCTCGATCACCCCCTTCCCTGCCCGGCATTCGGCGCCAGCCGAAACCCTGCCCTGCGTCTGTGCACTCCACTCCCCAAACTGACTCAACAGGCCTCACTACGCCAAGGAAGCACGCGTATGAAGATCGCAGTCATCAATACTGGCGGTACCATCAGCTGTGTCGGCAATCCACTGGCGCCAATGTCGGCAGCCGCGTTTGCCAGCGCCAGCGAACAGCTACTCAACCCCATCCTGCTACAACAGTTTCCCGACCTGCAGATCACCTACCTCACCTCGGTCACCTTCCCCGAGTCGGCCACCCAGACCCTGGACAGCACCAATCTTCAACCGACGGACTGGTGCATCATGGCTCAGGGCATCCTGAGCAACTATGCCGCCTACGATGGTTTCGTGGTGCTGCATGGCACCGACAGCATGGACTTCAGTGGCACGGCCCTGTCGTTCCTGCTCAATGGTTTCGATGCCAGCGGCAACGGCACAGCAGTGTTGAGCAAGCCGGTGATCATCACTGGCTCGCAGGTCCCCCTGTACTACCAGGCCAGCAGCTCAGCGGCACTGACGCTGAACTTCAACACCGATGCCTTCCAGAACGTCTGCGGCTCGGTGGCTGCAGCACGTACGGGTGTCGCTGAAGTCTGCGTGTATTTCCAGAACCAGCTGTACCGCGGCAACCGGGCGGTCAAAACCAATGCCAGTGAGTTCAACGCTTTCTCCTCGCCCAACTACCCGGCCCTGGCCGAGTACGGCGTGGAGTTTTCGCTGTATGCGGACAACTGGTTACCAGGGCCGGTGCATGCCAGTGTCAGCCTGGACAATAGCGAGGTGCTGGCCGGCCAGGTATCCGCAGTGACGGCCATTTCGGCAGCGATCAACAACGTTCCGGTGATGCAGCTCAATGCCTTCCCAGCCTGGTACAGCATGTCGCCGGCCAGTGGCTTCATGGCCAACCTGATCAATGCAGTGGTTAGCGCCGGGGCCAAGGGCATCATCCTCGAGTCGTATGGCGAAGGTAATTTCCCTTCCGGCAATCCCGACACGCCGGCCAGCGGTGCGATCTACCAGGCACTGAACATGGCCAACGAGCAAGGTGTGAACCTGGTCGACTGCACCCAGGTCATCGCCGGTACGGTCAACAACAGCGCCTATGCAGCTGGCGCCTGGTTGCCGCAAGTGGGCGCGCTGGCGCCAGCCGACATGACGCCCATGGCCGCCCTGGCAAAGTTGATGATCCTCATGGCCTCGGCCAGCAGCAAGAGCTGGACCCGAGACCAGGTGCAGACGCTGTTCCAGACCAACCTCGCCGGTGAGATGCAAAGCATCAATACCCTCGACAGCCGCAGCAACAGCACCTTGCTGCCGGGCGAGTCGATCAGCGCGCTGGATGGCAGTGCAACGTTGAGCAACGACCCACTGCTGGGGCCGGTGCTGACAGGCGCCGGCAACACCACTGCACTTTGGCAATTACCCACGGCGCCGAGCAGCAGCGATCTTCCCGGCCGGCTGGTGATGCAGAACGACGGCAACCTGGTGTTCTACAGCCGCAACAACCAGGCCTTGTGGGCAACCAACACCGGCAATGCAAACGGCGCTTCTTCACGACTTGTAGTGAGCGGGCATTACGCCGGCTCGGGCGCCAGCAGCACCCTCAAAGTCCAGGTATTCAACTATTCGGCGATGGTCGTTGCGGCCACGCTGTACCCCGCTGGCTGACAGCGGGTCGCGATGCAAGTGAACGGCAACTCAACTGATGCACCTTCTACCCTACCGAGGATCAAGCGATGCCAGTGTTCAAACGTCAGTTCAAATTGAGTGGTGTGGTTGCGCCGCAAGATCAGTTCCATCAGTTGATCATGGGGCCTGCGTTGGCCACCTTGACCACCGAGCAGTACATTGCGCCGACCATTGTCCAGGTCAATATCACCGTCCCCAGCGTTGAAACCATCGGTGTTCCGCAGTACTCGCCGACGGTCTACGGGGAAGCTGCGGGCAGCTACAACCCGGCGGGCAACTGCCAGGGCAACTTCATGTCCTACAAGTTCCAGCCCAACAACAACTGCTACGCCTATGGCTGCAACATCACCCCCAACACCTTCCCGCAGCCGGGTCGGCAAAGCGGTTACCTGCTGACGGCCAGTGACTTCCAGCAATCGGTTGCAGCCCTCGGGGCGCTCGTTTCGGGCTATGCGGTAAAAGACGGTCTACAACTTGCCGGCAAAACTATGGCGGAGCTGCTGGTGTTCAAGTCATCGAAACAAGGGACCAATCCGCACCCAGGTATTGGTTCCGGGGCCGGCTATCTGGGCGGCCACTTTGTGGCATTGATGGTGTCTCCTGCCGGCAGTGATGCAAACTGGCCGGGCGACTACCACTGGGCACGTTGCGACAACTCGTCAGGTTCCTGCAATTCATGGTCGCAGAAAGATGGCTCTGACCAGGTGACCAACTTCGACTTTGCCGGCAACCCGATCAGCAACCCGGCCACCGCCAACTGGACCGTGAACCAGGGCCCGGTGTCCACCACCAACACCAGTGAGCTGGTGGTGGCTTATGAGTTCTACTGCTTCATGTTCGTGCCGGAATCGGGTGTGAGCATTATCTAGCAGCCTGCCTGTGGACGCTGGGTGGGGTTATTTACCTAGCGTCTGCAAGCGCCGATAAAGCGTTCGTGCTCCTGTCCCCAGGCGCTTGCTAAAGTCGCAGTGCGCTGTCACTGTGATGACAACTGTCATTACAGGGAGTGCCACTTCATGGCATCCATCAATATTCGCGTCGACGACGAGTTGAAAGCGCGGGCCTATCGAGAGCTGGAGCGCTTGGGTGTAACCCCATCCGAACTCATGCGCCAAGCCCTGCAGTATGTGGCAGAGCGAGGCCAGTTGCCGTTTCGTCCTGTGTTACTCACGGAGGAGGATGAGGAACTGATCGCAACCGTTCGCGAGCGTCTAGTGTCCCCTCAGCGTGTGAAGGTGGAGCTGGATGACCTATAAACTGGAGTTCGATGCGCGTGCGCTAAAGGAATGGCGCAAGTTGGGTGACACGGTCCGACAACAGTTCAAGAAGAAGCTGCTCGAAATTCTAGAAAACCCTCGGGTAGAAGCGCACCGTTTACACAGCTTGCCCGACTGCTACAAGATAAAGCTGCGTAGCAGCGGTTACCGGTTGGTGTATCAGGTCATTGACCAAGAGGTGCTGGTATTCGTCGTAGCGGTTGATCAACGTGAACGCGAACAGGTTTACAGCAAGGCCTCTGATCGACTGAAGTGATTGTTTACCTCCCCAGATTTTGCAAGCGCCGATAAAGCGTTCGCTCACTTATCCCCAAGTGCTTGGCCAACTCACTGCGTGACCCATTGAACGCCTCCAGCGCTTGCGCCAGCTGCCCCAGGTGTTTTGTCGGGCTGCGCTGCTGTGGATAACCGGCCCCCTCCCCGCGCAATTCTTCCGGCAAATGCTCAGGCCGGATCACCCCGTCGTCGGTAAACAGTCTCGCCCGTTCCAGCACATTGCGCAGCTCGCGGATATTGCCGGGGTAGGCGTACAGGCTGAGCAAACTCATTGCCTCGTTATCAACCTTCGGTGCTGCCTTGCCAGCCATGCGTTGCAGCAGGCTCTCGACCAGCAACGGCAGGTCGTCTACGCGTTCGCGCAGTGCGGGCAGGCGGATCGGGAAGGCACTGATGCGGTAGTACAGATCTTCCCGGAAGGTCCCCGCTGCAGCCATTTCCTTCAACGGCTTGTGCGTGGCCGAGACCAGGCGAAAGTCCGCATGCACCGTGCGCAGGCTGCCCACCGGCCGGAAGCTGCCCGATTCGATCAGGCGCAGCAGCTTCACCTGCATGGCCAGCGGCACCTCGCCAATCTCGTCGAGGAACAGGGTCCCGCCATGGGCGGCTTCAGCCAGGCCGATCTTGCGCTGCAAGGCACCGGTAAACGCGCCCTTCTCATAGCCGAACAGTTCGCTCTCAAACAACGACTCGGTCAAGCCGGTGCAATCAACTACCACCAGCGGCCCATTGGCACGCGGGCTGTTCAGGTGAAGGGCGCGGGCGAACAGCTCCTTGCCGGTGCCCGACTCACCCTGCAGCAAGACCGGAATCTGCGCAGGCGCCGAGCGTTGCAAACTCGACAGCGCCTCCTTGAATGCCGGCGAGCGCCCGACCAGGCCATGCTGCTGCGGCTGGGCCGATGCCACGGTAATGCTGGTCAGCCGCTCGACAAAGGCCACCACCTCGCCCTGCTCGTCGAGGATTGGCCGCAGCTCGACGTCGACATGCTCCGGGCCGCGTGGGGTGTGGTGAATATGCAGCACCCGCTCCGGGCTGCGACTGTCCCAGGCCTTGCGCATCGGGCAATGCTCACCGGCCTGATCGCAGGGCACGGCATAGTGATGGGAGACGCGATGGCACTTGGCACCGATTGGCGGCTGCCCCTCAACCCCGAACTGGCGCAGGTAGGCACTGTTGGCGGCAAGGATGTTGTAGTCGGTGTCCAGCACGATGGTCGGCTGAGGATCGTGTTCAAGGTAGGACACCAGCGCCTGCACGGCAGGGCTGACAGTTGCAGCAGGGAACGTGGACATGGCGACACCTGGAAAGCAGGCAGCCAGCTTAACCGATGGCACTGGCGACTGCCAAAAACTGCCAGGCACTGCCACCCCACTGCCAGTCGGCGCGGCAGTCGTCCTGCCAAACTTGAGCCAGACTCAATGAAATCGGGAGAAATCTCCCACGTCATCACTGGCACATATCTTGATGACTGCATGCCGACTGCCGGTCAGGCTTGTGACCCGGCATCAACGGATTTGTCTGGAGAACCCAATGATCATTGGCGGCAACCTATACGTAGAAGCGCTCTTCGACAGCGCCACCTCGACCATCAGTTACCTGGTGATGGACCCGGCTACCCGCTGCTGCGCGATCATCGACAGCGTGCTCGACTACGACCCCAAGTCCGGTCGCACCGACACCCGCTCGGCCGATACCCTGATCGCGCGCATCCGCGAGCTGGATGCCTCGGTGCAGTGGATTCTGGAAACCCACGTCCACGCTGATCACCTGTCCGCCGCCGATTACCTCAAGCACGAACTGGGCGGCCAGTTGGCCATTGGCAGCCGGATCACCCAGGTGCAGAAGGTCTTCGGCGCCCTGTTCAATGCCGAGCCCGGCTTCGCCCGCGATGGCAGCCAGTTCGATGTGCTGTTTGAGGATGAGCAGGTGTTCCACATCGGCAACCTGACCGCACGCGCCTTGCACACACCCGGCCATACCCCGGCGTGCATGACCTACCTGGTGGCGTCTGACGCAGAGAGTGCGGCGTTCGTTGGCGACACGCTGTTCATGCCCGACTACGGCACCGCGCGCTGCGATTTCCCCGGGGCCGATGCGCGCACCTTGTTCCGCTCCATCCACCGCATCCTCGCCCTGCCCGACGACACGCGCCTGTTCATGTGCCACGACTACCTGCCCGGGGGCCGTGAGTTGCGCTACATGACCACGGTCGCCGAGCAGCGCAGCAGCAATATCCACGTACGTGAGGGCACCAGCGAAGAATGCTTCGTGGCCATGCGCGAAGCGCGCGATGCCACCCTCGACATGCCGGTGCTGATCCTGCCGTCAGTGCAGGTGAACATGCGCAGCGGCCAATTGCCCGAGCCGGAAGCCAACGGCATCCGCTACCTGAAGATCCCGATCAACGCGCTTTGAACCTGCGACACCATAACTATTAGTAAAGGAACACCTGCCCATGCCTGCTGCTCCCTCCCCTGCCCGCTTGCTTGCGGCTGACCATCACCAGGTGCTGATCGTCGGCGCCGGAGCTGCGGGTATCGCCACTGCCTCCAGTTTGCGCGCCCGCGACCGGTCGCTGGATATCGCGATCATCGACCCGGCGGATGTGCATTACTACCAGCCCGGCTGGACCATGGTCGGTGCCGGCGTGTTCAAGCCTGAAAGCACCGCGCGCACCATGGCCTCAAGCATTCCTGCCGGGGTGCGCTGGATCAAGGCGGGCGTGGCGACCTTCGAACCCGAGGCATGCACCGTCACCCTCGCCGATGGTCGCATCGTCAGCTATGAACAACTGGTGGTGTGCCCCGGCTTGAAGCTCGACTGGGATGCCATCGATGGTTTGCGCCAAACCCTGGGCCGCAACGGCGTCACCTCGAACTATCGCTATGACCTGGCGCCCTACACCTGGGAGCTGGTGCAGAACCTCAAGCAGGGGCGTGCCGTGTTCAGCCAGCCGCCGATGCCGATCAAATGTGCCGGGGCCCCGCAGAAGGCCCTGTACCTGTCGTGCGATCACTGGCTGCGCACTGGCCGACTGGGATCGATCCAGGCGCAGTTCTTCAATGCCGGTGCGGTGCTGTTCGGTGTCGCCGACTATGTGCCGGCACTGATGCAGTACATCGATCGCTATGGCGTCGAGCTGAAATACACCCACCGCTTGGTGGCCGTGGATGGGCCGGGCAAGCGCGCGACATTCCTGCACACACTGCCCGATGGCAGCAGCGAAACCCTTGTCCAGCCATTCGACATGCTGCATGTGGTGCCGCCGCAGGTCGCCCCGGACTTTATCCGCAATAGCCCGCTGGCCGACGCGGCGGGCTGGGTTGATGTCGATCCGGCCAGCTTGCGCCACCGCCGGTTCGACAACATCCACAGCCTGGGTGACGTGGCCAGCACCAGTAATGCCAAGACCGCAGCGGCCGCGCGCAAGCAGGCCCCGGTGGTGGCCAACAACGTGCTGGTCGCGCTTGGTCGCCTGGCGCAGACGGTCGAGTACGACGGCTATGGCTCCTGCCCGTTGACTGTGGCGCGGGGCAAGATCGTCCTCGCCGAGTTCACCTATGGCGGCAAGCTGGCCCCGAGTTTCCCGCGCTGGCTGCTCGATGGCCGGCGCCCTACGCGCCTGGCCTGGTGGCTGAAAGCGCGGGTGTTGCCGCCGCTGTATTGGCGCTGCATGCTCAAGGGCCGCGAGTGGCTGGCCAAGCCCGTGGCTACGCCGCGTGAGGCCCGCCCGTGAGCGAGCATGAACTGCTGGGCGCCGGCCTCGGCGCACTCATTGGCGCGATCCTCGCCCTGACCGGTGCCGGGGGCGGCATCCTGGCGGTGCCGTTGTTGGTGTTCGGCCTGGGTTTGTCGATGGTTGAAGCCGGCCCGGTCGGCTTGCTCGCGGTTGGCCTGGCGGCCGGTGTGGGCGCGGTACTGGGCTTGCGCCAGGGGTTGGTGCGATATCGCGCCGCGTTGTTCGTGGCCGCGATCGGGATCGTCGCGGCGCCGTTCGGGCTGTTCCTTGCTCATCAACTGCCCAATGCGCCATTGGCGCTCGGCTTCGCCTGTGTGCTGGTGTATGCCTGCGCGCGCATGTGGCGCAAGGCGAGCCGTGAACTCAAAGGCATTGCGCCGTGCGCCGAGCGGGCGATACAGCCCTGCGTGCTCAACCCGCTGCAAGGCCGCCTGCGCTGGACCTTGCCGTGTGCGCGGGCCTTGGCCTTCACCGGCCTGCTGAGTGGATTGTTGTCCGGCCTGCTCGGTGTCGGCGGCGGCTTCGTGATCATTCCCGCCCTGAGCCGCTATACCAACCTGGAGATGAAGAGCATCGTCGCGACTTCGCTGGCGGTGATCGCCCTGGTCTCCACCGGTAGCGTGGTGACGGCCAGCCTCAGTGGCGTGATGCACTGGGCAGTCGGCGTGCCGTTTGCGCTGGGAGCGGTGATCGGCCTGGTGGTCGCCCGGCAGTTTGCCCAGCACCTGGCCGGGCCACGCCTGCAGCAGGTGTTTGCCATCGTCGGGGTGGGCGCCGCGTTGCTGCTGGCCTTCAACACCCTGACGCACTGACGGCTATTCGCCGAGCAGTTCATCCTGCTCGTCTGCGCACAGCCCCAGCAGATAGTCCCACACCACCCGCAGGCGCACTGACTTGTGCAGTTCGCGGCGGGTACTGATCCAGTAGCTGCGCTGGATGGTTTCGCTGGGCAGGATGCGCACCAGCCCCGGGTCGTGCCGGGCCATGTAGTTGGGCAGCACGGCAATCCCCAGCCCGGCGCGGGCGGCATGCTGCTGGGCGATCACGCTGGTGCTGCGAAACGCCACGTTCGGCGAGCGGCAGAAGCTGTTGAGGAACAACAGTTCCTGGCTGAACAGCAGGTCATCGACGTAGCCGATCCAACTGTGCCGGGCCAGGTCATCACGGCTGTTCAGCGCTGGCGCCTGCAACAGGTACGCCGGGCTGGCGTAGAGCGCCAGCCGATAGTCAGTGAGCTTGCGGGTTATCAACAGGTCGGCGTTGGGCCGGTCCAGGTGAATGCTGATCTCGGCCTCGCGGTTGATTATGCTGACAAAGCGCGGTACCGCCACCAACTCCACCTCCAGCCCTGGGTAGCGATCAAACAGGCCGCCCATGCGCGGGGTGAAGAACATGATGCCGATGCCTTCGGTCACGCCAAGGCGAATTTTGCCCAGCGGGGTGATGGCCTGGGTGATCTCTTCCTGGGCCAGCAAGGCGACGTTTTCCATCGCCTCGGCATGCTTGAGCAGGGCCTGGCCAGACGGCGTCAGCGCGTAGCCCTGGGCATGCTGGACGAATAGCGCAGTGCCCAGGCTCTGCTCGATGCTCTCGATATGCCGGGCCACGGTGCTATGGGTGGTGTTGAGCCGCTTGGCCGCCGTGAGGAGCCGGCCACTGCGCTGCAACTCGAGAAAAAACCGCAGATCGTTCCAGTCGAACATGCTTTTCCTTGTGAATCAGAGGTTCACCTGCGTTGTGTTAAAACGCACAGCAGTTGCGTGAAATCTAACGTTTTCAACCCGAAAATAATCAATAACACTGGCTGGGACAAGAACAATAATCAGGCGCGAGGTCCGTATGGCATCAGCCGATCATGTGTACGACTACGTGGTAGTCGGTGCCGGCCCTGCTGGCTGTCTGCTCGCCAACCGGCTTTGCGCCGACCCTGCCTGCCGTGTGCTGCTGCTCGAAGCCGGCGGTCGCGACAACTACCCCTGGATTCACATTCCGGTGGGCTACCTCTATTGCATTGGCAACCCTCGCACCGACTGGTGCTTCAAGACCGAAGCGCAACCGGGCCTCAACGGGCGCAGCCTGGGCTATCCACGGGGCAAGGTGCTTGGTGGCTGTTCATCGATCAACGGCATGATCTACATGCGTGGCCAGGCCAGCGACTACGACCGCTGGGCTGAGCAAGGCAACCCCGGCTGGGCCTGGGAGGATGTGCTGCCACTGTTCAAAGCCAGCGAGCGGCACTATGCCGGCAACAGCGACGTGCATGGCGCGGATGGCGGGTTGAGCAGCAACGTTATTCCTGGGACATCCTCGACGCCTTCCGCGAGGCTGCGGCACAAAGCGGCATCGATACGGTCAGCGACTTCAACGGTGGCAGCAATGAAGGCTGTGGATACTTTCAGGTCAACCAGCGTTCCGGCGTGCGCTGGAATGCCTCCAAAGCCTTTCTGCGACCGGCCCTGAAACGCCCGAACCTGACCCTGCTGACCGGCGTCGAAGTCGACAAGGTGCTGCTCGAGCAAGGCCGGGCGAGCGCCGTGTTGGCACGCTGGCAAGGTGCCGAACATCAGTTTGCTGCGCGCCGCGAGATCATTCTCTGCGCAGGCGCCATCGGCTCACCGAACATTCTCCAGCGTTCCGGCATCGGCCCACGGCCGCTGCTCGAGCGCCTGGGGATTGCCGTCAAACACGAGCTGCCCGGTGTTGGCGGCAACCTGCAGGACCACCTGCAACTGCGCCTGATCTATCAGGTCAGCAACGTGCGTACGCTCAACCAGGTGGCCAACAGCCTGTGGGGCAAGCTGGGCATGGGCCTGCGTTATCTGTATGACCGCAGCGGCCCGCTGGCCATGGCCCCAAGCCAACTGGGCGCATTTGTCCGCTCCGGCCCGGAGCAGGCCACGCCCAACCTCGAATACCACGTGCAACCGCTGTCGCTGGAGCGCTTTGGCGAGCCGCTGCACCGCTTCCCGGCGTTCACCGCCTCGGTGTGCAACCTGCGCCCGGTCAGCCGTGGGCGTGTGGATATTCGTTCGGCGAACCCGGCCGATGCGCCGTTGATCGACCCCAACTACCTGAGCGAGCCGCAAGATCTGCAAGTGGCAGCCGCAGCCATCCGCCTGACCCGGCAGATCGTCCAGTCTCCTGCCCTGGCGCCGTTCGCCCCGCGCGAGTACCTGCCGGGCGCTGCCTTGCACACTGAAGAGGAGCTGCAACAGGCTGCCGGGCAGATCGGCACGACGATCTTCCACCCGGTCGGCACCTGCCGCATGGGCAACGGGCCAATGGACGTGGTCGATGCACAACTGCGGGTGCATGGCGTGCCGGGGCTGCGCATTGCCGACGCCTCGATCATGCCGTTCATCGTTTCCGGCAATACCTGCTCGCCTACGGTGATGATCGCCGAGAAGGCCGCGCAATTGATCCGACAGTCATCGGCCGAACCTACCAACCACAACGGTAAAGCAGCGATAGCGACGCCCTGAGCCTGGCGCGGGCGGCGTGGCAACAGTGGCACCGGCAGCGGTCGGCCGGTGTCGACAGTGGAACAACAACAATAATCACTGTGCCCCGCGGGGGCCGAGAGGACAGCAACGATGTCAGAGACCCTTCAAGAGCAGGGCGCTGCGCCGGCGGTCAACAGTCGTCGGGAAGAACGCAAGATCATTTTCGCGTCATCCCTCGGGACGGTTTTCGAGTGGTATGACTTTTTTCTCTACGGGGCATTGGCCGCCGTCATCAGCAAGCAGTTCTTCGCCGGGGTCAACGACACCACGGCGTTCATCTTTGCGCTGATGGCATTTGCTGCCGGGTTCCTCGTGCGGCCTTTCGGGGCCTTGGTGTTCGGTCGCCTGGGCGACATGATCGGGCGCAAGTACACCTTCCTGGTGACCATCGTGCTGATGGGCATTTCCACCTTTGCCGTCGGCTTGCTACCGACCTACGCCAGTATCGGCATTGCTGCGCCGATCATCCTGGTGGTGCTGCGCATGCTGCAAGGGCTGGCGCTGGGCGGTGAATACGGCGGTGCGGCCACCTATGTGGCCGAGCATGCGCCGCACGGCAAGCGCGGCTTCCACACCGGCTTCATCCAGTCCACCGCGACCCTCGGCCTGCTGCTGTCGCTATTGGTGGTGCTGGGCAGCCGCTACATCAGTGGTGATCAATTCGAAGTCTGGGGCTGGCGCCTGCCGTTCCTGCTGTCGATCGTGCTGCTGGCCATCTCCACCTGGATCCGCATGAGCATGCACGAGTCCCCGGCCTTCGTGAAAATGAAGGCCCAGGGCAAGGCGAGCAAGTCGCCGATCCGCGAGTCGTTTGGCTCCTGGCCGAACCTCAAAGTGGTGCTGACGGCCCTGTTCAGCATCAACGCCGGCCAGGCGGTGACCTTCTACACCGCGCAGTTCTACGTGTTGTTCTTCATGACCCAGATGCTCAAGGTGGACCCGGCCCAGGCCAATACCCTGCTGATCATCAGCGTGGTGATCGGCGCGCCGTTCTTCGTGTTCTTCGGCTGGTTGTCGGACCGCATCGGGCGCAAGCCGATCCTCATGCTCGGCCTGCTGCTGGCCACCGTACTGTACTTCCCGCTGTTCAAGGCGCTGAGCCATTACGCCAACCCGCAAATCGACGCCGCCAGCCGCCAGGCGCCCATTGTGGTGATGGCAGACCCCAAAGGCTGCACCTTCCAGTTCGACCCGGTAGGCAAGGCGCGTTTCGACAGCCCGTGCGACAAGATCAAGACCTTCCTGGTCAAGCAGGGCCTGCCGTACAGCTCGGCATCGACCACAGGCTCCAGCGACGTGGTGGTGAGCATTGGCGAAACCCGCATCAACGGGTTCGACGAAGCTGCCATGCGCGCCGCCATCGAAAAGGCCGGCTACCCGTCCAAGGCCGACCCGAGCAGCGTCAACCAGCCGATGGTGGTGCTGTTGATCGTGGCGATGATCCTGATCGCGACCATGACCTACGGCCCGCTGGCCGCAGTGATGGTCGAGCTGTTCCCGACGCGCATCCGCTACACCTCGATGTCGCTGCCGTATCACATCGGCAACGGCTGGTTCGGCGGCTTCCTGCCCACCGTGTCGTTCGCCCTGGTGGTCTACACCGGGGATATCTTCTACGGCCTCTGGTACCCGGTACTGATCACCGGGGGCAGCTTGATCGTCGGGCTGTTCTGCCTGAAAGAGACCCGCGATGTGGACATCGACAAGGTCTGAGCAACGGGCACAAAAAAACCGGCGTAAAAGCCGGTTTTTTTATTGCGCAAAAAACTTATGCACGATTTTTCGAAAACAGCCATACAGAGAAATAAGTAGCTAAATTAATAACTTAGCGAGTTTTTCTGTGAAAAATCCAAATACTGTACACACGTTATCCACAGATCGGTCAGGTGACCGGTTGCGAGGCATTCGGGGCTGGCGCCGGCAGCGAACCGAGGTCGCGCTGGGTCTGCTCGTTCCAGGCAGCGGCGCGCTCGTTCAGCTCGGCGATGGCGCGTGGGCCAGTGCCTTCTGCGTACATCGGCGCACCGATGACCACCTCGATGGTGCCCGCACGCTTGGCCCAGCCTTCTTTCGGCCAGTACTTGCCGGCGTTGTGCGCAATCGGCAGCAGCGGCAGCTCGGCGTTGACCGCCAAGGCTGCGCCACTGCGCGAGAACTTGCCGATCTGCCCGAACGGCACACGGGTGCCTTCCGGGAAAATCAGTACCCAGACACCGTCCTTGAGCAGGCGATCGCCCTTGCTGGCGACTTGCTTGAGCGCGGCTTTCGGGTTGTCACGGTCAATACCGATAGGCCGCAGCATGGCCATCGCCCAGCCGAAGAACGGCACGTACAGCAGTTCGCGCTTGAGCACCTGGCTCAAGGGCTGGAAATAGGCAGACAGGAAGAAGGTTTCCCAGGTGCTTTGGTGGTTGGACAGGATCACGCAGGGTTGCTTGGGGATATTCTCCGCCCCGCTGACCTTGACCTTGATATTCAGGAACACGCGCACCAGCACCAGTGCGAAACGGCACCAGTAGACGTTGATGAAGCGATAACGGGCGCGGAACGACAAAAACGGCGCAATGAAAAAGCTCAGGGTGCACCAGAGCAACGCGCTGGTACCCAGCAGCAGGTAAAAAAGAAAGATTCTGATCGCCTGCAGGATCGACATAGCGGCATGTACCGTTGCGGGCTCGCCCGCCTATATACAGGGCACCTGGAGAGTCTTCAGGCGTCCTGATGATTGTGGATAAGTGCCCTGGCGACAGCAGCCAGGTCCTCGAACACCAGGGTACCTTCCGGCAGCCCCTTGCTCAGGGTCGTTTGCCCCTTGCCGGTTTTTACCAGAACGGGTTGTGCATCGACGGCTTTGGCGGCTTCCAGGTCACCCTTGCTGTCACCGACGAACCATATACCGACCAGATCGGCCGCATAATGTTCGCCAATGCTGCGCAACATGCCCGGTTTCGGCTTGCGGCAAGCGCAGCCTTCATCCGGGCCATGCGGGCAATACACCACCAGGCCCACCTCACCGCCCTGCTCGGCGACCAGCTCGCGCAAGCGCGCGTGCATGGCGTCGAGGGTGGCCAGGCTGTAATAGCCGCGCGCGATGCCGGACTGGTTGGTGGCGATGGCCACCGTCCAGCCGGCTTTGCTCAACTGCGCGATCGCCTCGATCGAGCCCGGAATGGGGATCCACTCCTCCAGCGACTTGATGTAGGCGTCGGAGTCCTGGTTGATCACTCCGTCACGATCGAGAATCAGCAGTTTCAAGGCTTACCCCAGCAGCGAGATGTCGGCAACGCCCAGGAACAGACCGCGCAGGCGGCTGAGCAAGGCATAGCGGTTGGCTCGCACGTTGGCGTCTTCGGCGTTGACCATCACCGCCTCGAAGAACGCGTCGACCGGTTCGCGCAGGGCCGCCAGGCGTGCCAGCGTTTCGCTGTACTGACGCGCGGCAGCCATTGGCTGCACGGCCTGGTCGGCTTGCTGGATGGCCGAGTACAGCGAGAACTCGTTGGCATTGTCGAAGTACTTCGGCTCGACGTTGGCAGCGATGGCGCCTTCAGCTTTGCTCAGCAGGTTCGACACGCGCTTGTTCACTGCGGCCAGGGCCGCCGCTTCCGGCAGTTGGCGGAAGGCCTGAACGGCCTGTACGCGCTGGTCGAAGTCCAGGGCAGAGCCCGGCTTCAGTGCACGCACCGACAGGTAGGTGGCAACGTCGATACCTTCGTCTTCATAACGCGCACGCAGGCGGTCAAAGACGAATTCCTGCACCTGGTCGGCCAGGCCTGCGGCTTTGACCTGGGAACCGAACTGGGCCACGGCAAATTCCACGGCGTCATTCAGGTTCAGGTCCAGCTGCTTCTCGATCAGGATACGCAGCACGCCCAGGGCCGCGCGACGCAGGGCGTAGGGGTCTTTGCTGCCGGTTGGCAGCATGCCGATACCGAAGATGCCGACCAGGGTGTCGAGCTTGTCGGCAATGGCCACGGCCGCACCGGTCAGGGTCGACGGCAGCTCGGCGCCAGCACCGCGCGGCATGTACTGCTCGTTCAGGGCCAGGGCGACGTCTTGCGGCTCGCCATCGTTGAGCGCGTAGTAGTAACCGGCAACACCCTGCATTTCAGGGAACTCGCCGACCATCTCGGTGGCCAGGTCGCACTTGGACAGCAGGCCGGCGCGGGCTGCGCGCGGGGCGTCGCCGCCAATGCGCTGGGCGATGAACGCGGCCAGCTTGGCCACGCGCTCGGCCTTGTCGTAGACGCTGCCCAGCTGGGCCTGGAACACCACGTTCTTGAGGCGTTCGTTGAAGCTTTCCAGCGGCTGCTTCTTGTCTTGCTTGAAGAAGAACTCGGCGTCGGTCAGGCGCGGGCGCACGACCTTCTCGTTGCCTTCGACGATCTGTTTCGGGTCGCGGCTCTCGATGTTGGCCACGGTGATGAAGCGCGGCAGTAGCTTGCCGTCGACGTCCAGCAGGCAGAAGTACTTCTGGTTGTCCTGCATGGTGGTGATCAGGGCTTCCTGCGGCACTTCAAGGAAACGCTCCTCGAACGAGCACACCAGCGGCACTGGCCACTCGACCAGCGCGGTCACTTCATCGAGCAGCGCCGGCGGCACGATGGCAGTGCCTTCCTGCTGCATGGCCAGCTCGGCGGTACGCTTGCTGATGATCTCGCGACGCTCGGCGAAATCGGCCAGCACGTAGGCTTTGCGCAGGTCTTCGAGGTAGTTCGCCGGGGCGCTGATGCGCACGTCTTCTGGGTGGTGGAAGCGGTGGCCACGCGAGTCGCGACCGGCTTTCTGGGCAAGGATGGTGCAGTCGACGACGGTGTCACCGAGCAGCATGACCAGCCACTGGGTTGGCCGTACGAACTCTTCCTTGCGTGCACCCCAACGCATGCGTTTGGGGATCGGCAGGTCGTTCAGCGAGTCTTCGACGATGGTCGGCAGCAGGCTGGCGGTGGCCTTGCCCGGGATGTGCTGGGAGAAACGCAGCTTCGGGCCGCTCTGGTCGATTTCCGACAGCTCTACGCCGCACTTCTTGGCGAAGCCAAGGGCCGCTTGGGTCGGATTGCCTTCGGCGTCGAATGCCGCCTGGCGGGGTGGGCCGTCAACGTTGATGCTGCGGTCTGGCTGCTGGGTGTCGAGCTGGCTGATCAGCACGGCCAGGCGACGCGGCGCGGCATAGACCTGCTTGGCGGTGTAGTTCAGGCCAGCGGCCTGCAGGCCTTTCTCGATACCGGCGAGGAAGGCATCGCCCAGGGCGCCCAGGGCTTTTGGCGGCAGTTCTTCGGTGCCCAGTTCAACCAGGAAATCTTGAGCACTCATTGTGCAGCCTCCAGCTTGGCCAATACTTCATCACGCAGTTCAGGGGTCGCCATCGGGAAGCCCAGCTTGGCGCGGGCCATCAGGTAGCTTTGCGCAACGGCCCGGGCCAGGGTCCGTACACGCAGGATGTATTGCTGGCGCGCGGTTACCGAGATGGCGCGACGGGCGTCGAGCAGGTTGAAGGTGTGCGAGGCCTTCAGGACCATTTCATAGGTCGGCAGCGGCAGTTCCAGCTCGATCAGGCGGTTCGCTTCGCTTTCGTAGAAGTCGAACAGTTCGAACAGCTTCTCGACGTTGGCGTGTTCGAAGTTGTAGGTCGACTGCTCCACTTCGTTCTGGTGGAACACGTCGCCGTAGGTCACCACGCCGAACGGGCCATCGGTCCAGACCAGGTCGTAGACCGAGTCCACGCCTTGCAGGTACATGGCCAGGCGCTCGAGGCCGTAGGTGATTTCACCGGTAACCGGCATGCATTCGATGCCGCCTACTTGCTGGAAGTAGGTGAACTGGGTGACTTCCATGCCATTGAGCCAGATTTCCCAGCCCAGGCCCCAGGCGCCGAGGGTCGGCGATTCCCAGTTGTCTTCGACGAAGCGCACGTCGTGCACCAGCGGATCGAGGCCGATGGCCTTCAGCGAGCCCAGGTACAGTTCCTGGAAGTTCGCCGGGTTCGGCTTGAGCACCACCTGGAACTGGTAGTAGTGCTGCAGGCGGTTCGGGTTTTCGCCATAGCGACCGTCAGCCGGGCGACGGCTCGGTTGCACGTAGGCGGCGTTCCAGTTTTCCGGGCCGATGGCGCGCAGGAACGTGGCGGTATGGAAAGTGCCGGCGCCTACTTCCATATCGTAGGGCTGAAGTACCACGCAACCTTGCTCGGCCCAGTAGTTCTGCAGGGCGAGGATCAAGTCTTGGAAGGTACGCACGGCTGGCGTAGGCTGGCTCACGAAATTCACCTGTTTCTAGGGCTGCGAATATAAAGAGCGGGAGTATAACCCGATTCGCCTGAGCCTCTACCCTTGGAGCCTTATGCCACGTTGCTTTTGGTGTACCGACGATCCGTTGTACCAGGCTTACCACGACCAGGAATGGGGCACGCCGCAGCGCGACCCGCAGCAGCTGTTCGAAATGCTGCTGCTCGAAGGCTTCCAGGCCGGGCTGTCGTGGATCACCGTGCTGAAAAAGCGTGAGCGTTACCGTGAAGTGCTGTTCGGCTTCGACCCGCAGCGCCTGGCCGAGATGACTGACGAGGAGATCGAGGAGCGCATGCTCGACCCCGGCATCATTCGCAACCGTCTCAAGCTCAACGCCGCGCGGCGCAATGCGCGGGCCTGGCTGGCGCTGGAGCAGCCGGGGCAATGGCTGTGGTCGTTCGTTGGCGGGCAGCCGAAGATCAATCATTTTATCGGGCGCAGCGAGGTGCCGGCGGTGACGGCTGAAGCCGAAGCCATGAGCAAGGCCCTGCGCAAAACCGGCTTCACGTTTGTCGGGCCGACCATCTGCTACGCCTTCATGCAGGCCACCGGCATGGTCATGGACCACACCACCGATTGTGATCGGTACGCCGCATTGCTGCGCTGATGGTTACAATAGCCGGCTTGCAGAAAGAGGAATCAGCCTGTGGATAAGTTCAAGGGCGCCTTGATGGTCGGGGCGTTGCGATTGTTTGCCAAGCTGCCGTGGGGCGCAGTCCAGCGTGTTGGCGCGGCGATTGGCTGGCTGATGTGGAAGCTGCCGAACAGCTCCCGCGAGGTGGTACGGATCAACCTGGCCAAGTGTTTCCCCGAGATGGACCCGGCGGCGCGCGAGCAGTTGGTGGGGCGCACGCTGATGGACATCGGCAAGTCGTTCACCGAAAGCGCCTGCGCCTGGATCTGGCCGGCGCAGCGCTCGCTCGACCTGGTGCGCGAGGTCGAAGGCCTGGACGTGCTCAAGGAGGCGCTGGCCTCTGGCAAGGGCGTGGTCGGGATCACCAGCCACCTGGGCAACTGGGAAGTGCTCAACCACTTCTATTGCAGCCAGTGCAAACCGATCATTTTCTACCGTCCGCCCAAGTTGAAGGCGGTGGATGATTTGCTCCGCGAGCAGCGGGTGCAACTGGGCAACCGCGTGGCGGCGTCGACCAAGGAAGGCATCCTGAGCATCATCAAGGAAGTGCGCCGGGGTGGCCAGGTGGGAATTCCGGCCGACCCGGAGCCTGCGGAGTCGGCGGGGATCTTCGTGCCGTTCTTTGCCACCAAGGCACTGACCAGCAAGTTCGTGCCGAACATGCTGTCGGGCGGTAAAGCGGTGGGGGTGTTCCTGCATGCGCTGCGGCTGCCGGATGGTTCCGGTTTCAAGGTGATCCTGGAGGCAGCGCCTGAGGCGATGTACAGCGAAGATACCGAGACCTCGGCGGCGGCCATGAGCCAGGTGGTCGAGCGTTATGTGCGCGAGTACCCGAGCCAGTACATGTGGAGCATGAAGCGCTTCAAGAAGCGTCCGGCGGGCGAAGAGCGCTGGTACTGAGGGCCTCATCGCCGGCAAGGCCGGCTCCCACAGGGTAGAGCATCCACCCTGGCCACTGTGGGAGCCGGCCTTGCCGGCGATGGCTTCACTGCACGGCTTTATCCAACTTCTTCAGAAACACCGTCATCTCTTTCTCGGCCTGCTTGTCGCCATGCGCCCTGGCCGCTTCCAGCCCCTGCTCCCAGGCCAGCCGCGCCGCCGCCTTGTCGCCCTGCAACTGATGCGCCTTGCCCAGCAGTTTCCACGCCGCCGAATACTTCGGGTCGAACTCGACACAACGGCGCAAATGCACCGCCGCCTCGCCACCGTTGCCCTCATCCAGCCAGGCCTTGCCCAGGCCGAAGCGCAACAGCGAGTTATCCACACCCTTGGCCAGCATCCTCTCCAGCGATTCGCGCATGACTCGTCCTCTTAGAAGAAGCTCAACCCTACATGGAACAGCTTCTCGACGTCACGGATCTGCTTTTTATCCACAACGAAGAGAATCACATGGTCGCCTGCCTCGATCACCGTGTCGTCGTGGGCAATCAACACTTCCTCGGCGCGGATGATCGCACCGATGGTCGTGCCCGGCGGCAGGGCGATGTCTTCGATGGCCCGGCCAATCACCTTGCTCGACTTCGAGTCACCATGGGCCACTGCCTCGATGGCCTCCGCCGCGCCACGGCGCAGCGAGTGCACGCTGACGATATCGCCACGGCGTACGTGCGCCAGCAAGGTGCCAATGGTCGCCAGCTGCGGGCTGATGGCGATGTCGATCTCGCCGCCCTGCACCAGGTCGACATAGGCCGGGTTGTTGATGATGGTCATCACCTTGCGCGCGCCCAGGCGCTTGGCCAGCAGCGAGGACATGATGTTGGCTTCGTCATCGTTGGTCAGGGCCAGGAAGATGTCCGCCTCGGCGATGTTCTCTTCGAGCATCAGGTCACGGTCCGAAGCACTGCCCTGCAGCACCACGGTGCTGTCCAGGGTGTCGGAGAGGTAGCGACAGCGTGCCGGGTTCATCTCGATGATCTTCACCTGGTAGCGGCTTTCAATGGCCTCGGCCAGGCGCTCGCCGATCTGCCCGCCACCGGCGATGACGATGCGCTTGTTGGTTTCATCCAACCGGCGCATCTCGCCCATCACCGCGCGGATGTTGGCCTTGGCGGCAATGAAGAACACTTCGTCGTCAGCTTCGATCACCGTGTCGCCCTGGGGCAGGATCGGCCGGTCGCGGCGGAAGATCGCGGCCACGCGGGTATCGACGTTGGGCATGTGCTCGCGGATCTGGCGCAACTGCTGGCCAACCAGCGGGCCGCCGTAATAGGCCTTCACCGCCACCAGCTGGGCCTTGCCCTCGGCGAAGTCGATTACCTGCAAGGCGCCCGGATGCTCGATCAGGCGCTTGATGTAGTTGGTCACCACCTGCTCGGGGCTGATCAGCACGTCGACCGGGATGGCATCGTTGTCGAACAGCCCGGCGCGGGTCAGGTAGGCCGCTTCGCGCACGCGGGCGATTTTGGTCGGGGTGTGGAACAGGGTGTAGGCGACCTGGCAGGCGACCATGTTGGTCTCGTCACTGTTGGTCACCGCCACCAGCATGTCGGCGTCGTCGGCACCGGCCTGGCGCAACACGGTCGGGAACGAGGCGCGGCCCTGGACGGTGCGGATGTCCAGGCGGTCGCCGAGGTCGCGCAGGCGGTCGCCATCGGTGTCGACCACGGTGATGTCGTTGGCTTCACTGGCCAGGTGCTCGGCCAGTGTGCCGCCGACCTGCCCTGCGCCGAGGATGATGATTTTCATCCGCTGTTCCTTCCGTTGTTATTGTTGGCCGCGCGCGGCGGCAATCTTGATCAGCTTGGCGTAGTAGAAACCGTCGTGCCCGCCTTCCTGGGCCAGCAGCTGGCGGCCATGTGGCTGGCGGATGCCGGCCTGGGTCGCGAGGTCCAGTTCGCGCGCGCCAGGGGTGCGGGCGAGGAAGGCTTCGATCACTTCGGTGTTCTCGGTCGGCAGCGTCGAACAGGTGGCGTAGAGCAGCATGCCGCCCACTTCCAGGGTCGGCCACAGGGCGTCGAGCAGCTCGCCTTGCAGGCTGGCGAGTGCGGCGATGTCGTCGGGTTGGCGAGTCAGCTTGATGTCCGGGTGCCGGCGGATCACCCCGGTGGCCGAACACGGCGCGTCGAGCAGGATGCGCTGGAAACCTTTGCCGTTCCACCAGGTGGCGGTGTCGCGGGCATCGCAGGCGATCAGTTCGGCGTCCAGGCCCAGGCGGTCGAGGTTCTCGCGCACACGGGTCAGGCGCTTGGCTTCCAGGTCGATGGCCACCACGCTGCCCAGGCCGGCTTCGGCTTCCAGCAGGTGGCAGGTCTTGCCGCCTGGCGCGCAGCAGGCGTCCAGCACGCGTTGGCCGGGGGCCAGTTCGAGCAGGTCGGCAGCCAGTTGCGCGGCTTCGTCCTGCACGCTGATCCAGCCCTGCTCGAAACCGGGCAGGCCGCGTACGTCGCAAGGTTCGGCAAGGACGATGCCGTCGCGACTGAAGGTGCACGGCTGGGCCTGGATACCCGCCTCGGCCAGCAGGCCGAGATAGGCATCACGGCTGTGATGGCGGCGGTTGACCCGCAGGATCATCGGCGGGTGGGCGTTGTTGGCGGCGCAGATGGCTTCCCACTGCTCAGGCCAGAACGCCTTCAGCGATTTTTGCAGCCAGCGCGGGTGCGCGGTGCGCACCACCGGGTCGCGTTCCAGCTCGGCAAAGATCTCCTCGCTCTCGCGCTGGGCCCGACGCAGCACGGCGTTGAGCAGGGCCTTGGCCCAGGGCTTTTTCAGCTTGTCGGCGCAGCCAACCGTTTCGCCGATGGCGGCGTGGGCCGGGATGCGCGTGTACAGCAGCTGATACAGGCCGACCAGCATCAGCGCCTGGACATCGGCATCGGCGGCCTTGAACGGCTTTTGCAGCAGGCGTTCGGCCAGCGCCGACAGCCGAGGCTGCCAGCGCGCGGTGCCGAATGCCAGGTCCTGGGTGAGGCCACGGTCGCGGGCCTCGACCTTGTCCAGCTGGGTCGGCAGTGAACTGTTCAGCGAAGCCTTGCCGCTGAGCACAGCGGCAAGGGCACGGGCAGCGGCCAGACGCGGGTTCATTGGCCAAGCACCGTGCCGGTGGCGAATTTCTCGCGACGGCTGTTGAACAGGTCGCTGAAGTTCAGCGCCTTGCCACCCGGCAGTTGCAGGCGGGTCAGGCACAGGGCCTGTTCACCGCAGGCGACGATCAGGCCGTCCTTGCTGGCAGAAAGAATTTCGCCCGGCGCACCCTGGCCGTCGGCCAAGGTCGCGGCCAGCACTTTCAGGGCTTCGCCATTGAGCGTGCTGTGGCAGATCGGCCACGGGTTGAAGGCGCGCACCAGGCGCTCCAGCTCGACCGCCGGGCGTGCCCAGTCGATGCGTGCTTCGTCCTTGTTCAGCTTGTGCGCGTAGGTGGCCAGGGCGTCGTCCTGCACCTCCCCGTGCAGGGTGCCGGCGGCCAGGCCGGCGATGGCTTCGAGCACCGCAGGCGGGCCCATTTCGGCCAAACGATCATGCAGGCTGCCACCGGTGTCGCTGGCGCTGATCGGGGTGCAGACCTTGAGCAGCATCGGCCCGGTATCCAGGCCGGCTTCCATGCGCATCACGGTCACGCCGCTCTCGGCGTCGCCCGCTTGCACTGCGCGCTGGATCGGCGCGGCACCACGCCAGCGTGGCAGCAGCGAGGCGTGGCTGTTGATGCAGCCCAGGCGCGGGATATCCAGCACCGCCTGTGGCAGGATCAGCCCGTAGGCGACTACCACCATCAGGTCCGGCTTGAGCGCGGCCAGTTCGGCTTGTGCGTCGGCATTGCGCAGCGTCGGCGGTTGCAGCACCGGGATGGCGTGTTCCAGCGCCAGTTGCTTGACCGGGCTGGGCATCAGCTTCTGGCCACGTCCGGCCGGACGGTCCGGTTGGGTGTACACCGCGACGATTTCATAAGGGCTGGCCAGCAGGGCCTTGAGGTGTTCGGCGGCAAACTCGGGGGTGCCCGCGAAGACGATGCGCATGGAGTTCTCGCTTAAAAAGAAAAAGGCTTGCCGGGGCAAGCCTTTCTGGATGAGGGGATCACGCTTGCTGGCGGTGCTGCTTTTCCAGCTTCTTCTTGATCCGGTCGCGTTTGAGCGTGGACAGGTAATCGACGAACAGCTTGCCGTTGAGGTGGTCGCACTCGTGCTGGATGCACACCGCCAGCAGGCCTTCGGCGATCAGCTCGTAGGGCTTGCCGTCGCGGTCCAGTGCCTTGACCTTGACCCGTACCGGGCGGTCGACGTTCTCGTAGAAGCCGGGCACCGACAGGCAGCCTTCCTGGTACTGGTCCATGTCCTCGGTGAGGGGCTCCAGTTCCGGGTTGATGAAGACCCGCGGTTCACTGCGGTCTTCGCTCAGGTCCATGACCACGACACGCTGGTGCACGTTGACCTGCGTGGCCGCGAGGCCAATGCCAGGGGCCTCGTACATGGTTTCAAACATGTCGTCGATCAACTGACGAATCGAGTCGTCCACGTCCGTCACCGGTTTGGCGAGGGTGCGCAGGCGCGCGTCGGGGAATTCGAGGATGTTCAAAATGGCCATAAGCGTATGAGCTGCACTGTGCGATGAGTAACAAACATGAATGCACATAATAAAGGGATTCGGCGCATTCGGCACCTGCCAAAAGGTTGGCTAGGGTTTCAAGGGTAGTTGACGGCCGCATTTCATGGACAGGTTGTCAAAGTATTATCAACAGAGTTATCCACAGGTTGTTGCGCTGGGGTAACGGTTTTGCGATCAAGGATGATCCTATGTCAGCCCAGCTCTCTTCGGCCTGTTCACCGGCCGAGCTCGAAGCGCGTTTGCGCCTGCATCGTTTGCCCGACATCGGCCCACGACGATTTCTTACACTGCTCCAGGCCTTCGGCAGTGCCTCGGCGGCGCTTAGCGCGCCGGCCTCGGCGTGGCGCGCGCTGGGCCTGTCGGCGAGCAGCGCCGAGGCGCGCCGAAGCCCGCTGGTGCGCGATGGCGCAGCCGCTGCAATGGCCTGGCTAGAGCGCCCCGACCAGCATTTGCTGATGTGGGACGAGCCCGCCTACCCAGCATTGTTGGCTGAATTGAATGATGCCCCACCGCTGCTTTTCATCGCCGGAAATCCGGCGCTTTTGGAAAAACCACAGTTGGCGATCGTAGGTAGCCGTCGTGCTTCACGTCCGGCCCTGGACACCGCCGCAGCGTTTGCCCGCACCCTCGCCCAGGCCGGATTCGTCATCACCAGTGGCCTGGCGCTGGGGGTGGATGGGGCGGCGCACCAGGCGGCATTGGCGGCGGGTGGGCAGACGATTGGCGTGCTCGGCACGGGCTTGGAAAAACTTTATCCACAGCGCCATCGCGCCCTCGCGAGTGCCATGGCGGCGCAAGGCAGCGCGGTGATCTCGGAGTTTCCATTGGATGCCGGGCCGGTGGCCGCCAACTTTCCCCGGCGCAACCGCATCATCAGTGGCTTGTCGCTGGGCGTACTGGTGGTTGAGGCGAGCCTGGCCAGTGGTTCGCTGATTACCGCGCGGCTGGCGGCCGAGCAAGGGCGCGAGGTGTATGCGATCCCCGGGTCCATTCATCATCCGGGGGCCAAGGGCTGTCATCAGCTGATTCGCGATGGTGCGCTGCTGGTGGAGAACATCGAACAGATCCTCGAAAGCCTGCGTGGCTGGCAGAATCTGGCGCCTGCCACCGCCTGTGCACCGGCGCACCCCCTGCTGGCGCTGTTGCTGGCGGCGCCGCAGACCAGCGAGGGCTTGGCACGCTCCAGCGGGCAGCCGTTGTCCCAGGTGCTGGCAAGCCTGACCGAGCTGGAGCTCGACGGGCGCGTGTGCAATGAAGCTGGGCGTTGGTTTGCCCGGCCGGGCTAAGTACACTGCTCACCAGCAGCCTTAATACGCGGAGTGACAGCAATGGTGAGCAGTTGGCGTGTGCAACAAGCCGCACGCGAGATTCGGGCAGGTGCGGTGATTGCCTATCCGACCGAGGCGGTCTGGGGCCTGGGCTGTGACCCGTGGAACGAAGAGGCGGTCGACCGCTTGCTGGCAATCAAGTCACGCTCTGTGGATAAGGGGCTGATCCTGATTGCCGACAATATCCGCCAGTTCGACTTTTTGTTCGAAGACTTTCCGCAAACCTGGATGGACCGCATGGCCAGCACCTGGCCTGGGCCCAACACCTGGTTGGTGCCGCACCAGAACCTGTTGCCGGAATGGGTGACCGGGGTGCATGACACGGTGGCGCTGCGGGTCAGTGATCACCCGGTGGTGCGCGACTTGTGTGCGTTGGTGGGGCCGTTGATTTCGACCTCGGCCAACCCCCAGGGCCGGCCGGCGGCCAAGACCCGTCTGCGCGTGGAGCAGTATTTCCGCGGGCAGCTGGATGTGGTGCTGGGTGGCGCGCTGGGTGGCAGGAAGCATCCGAGCGTGATTCGCAACCTGGCCACGGGTGAGGTGGTGCGGGCGGGGTAAAAACAGCGATATCTTGCTGGCTTTTGTGCAAGCCAACGGCCTTGCACAAAACTCTGTGGGAGCTGGGCTTGCCAGCGATCGGGTGCAAAGCACCCGCAAAGCATCGCCGGCAAGGCCGGCTCCCACAGGGGTATTGCCCTCTATTTCAAGGTATCAGCACCGTAGACCCCACTGTCCGCCGTGCCGACAGCTCGATCTGCGCCTTGGCCGCTTCACCCAGTGGATAAGTTTGCTGGATATCCACAGTCAGCTTGCCGCTGGCGATCATCGCAAACAGTTCATCGGCCATCGCCTGGGTGTTCTGCGCGTTGTTCGCATAACTCGCCAAGGTCGGTCGGGTGACATACAGCGAACCCTTCTGCGCAAGAATCCCCAGGTTCACCCCGGTCACCGCCCCCGAAGCATTGCCGAAGCTGACCATCAGGCCACGCGGCGCCAGGCAATCGAGCGAGGTGAGCCAGGTGTCCTGCCCCACGCCGTCGTACACCACCGGGCATTTCTTGCCGTCGGTCAGTTCCAGCACCCGCTGGGCCACGTCTTCATGGCTGTAGTCGATGGTCGCCCAGGCGCCCAGCTTTTTGGCCCGCTCGGCCTTTTCCGGCGAGCTGACGGTGCCGATCAACTTCGCCCCGAGCGCCTTGGCCCATTGGCAGGCCAGCGAGCCGACACCCCCGGCCGCCGCATGGAACAAAATGATATCCCCGGCCTTCACTGCATACGTCTGGCGCAGCAGGTATTGCACGGTCAAACCCTTGAGCATCACCGCCGCGGCCTGTTGGTAGCTGATGCTGTCGGGCAGCTTCACCAGGTTGGCCGCCGGCAGCACATGCACCTCGCTGTACGCCCCCAGCGGGCCGCCGCCATAGGCCACGCGATCGCCGACTTTCAGGTGCGTGACGCCCTCGCCCAGCGCTTCGACATCCCCGGCCCCTTCGGTGCCCAGGCCTGACGGCAGTGACGGTGCCGGGTACAGCCCGCTGCGAAAATAGGTGTCGATGAAATTCAGACCAATCGCCCGGTTGCGCACGCGCACTTGCTGCGGGCCCGGTGCGGCGGGTTCGAAGTCGACCAGTTGAAGCACCTCGGGGCCGCCTGGCTGGCTGAACTGGATACGCTTGGCCATCTGCACACTCCTGTCACGTTCGGTGGAAAAGCCCTATCGGACGCCTTTGCTTGATCGCCGTCAACTGCGGGGCCCCCGCCCCCGGTGGTATGCTACGCGCCGAATTTGTAGCCGGCCCCCGCCTGGCCCGGCCTTAGCCCGTTTCAAGGTGAACTGATGACTAGCCGCACCGAAGCCGTTAAAGCCTACCTGCTCGACCTGCAAGACCGCATTTGCGCCGCCCTGGAACGCGAAGACGGCGCCGCCCGTTTCGTCGAGGACGCCTGGACGCGCGAAGCCGGTGGTGGGGGGCGCACGCGGGTGATTGGCGATGGCCAGGTCATCGAGAAAGGCGGGGTGAATTTCTCCCACGTCTTCGGCACCGGCCTGCCGCCGTCGGCCAGCGCCCACCGGCCAGAGCTGGCCGGGCGTGGTTTCGAAGCCCTGGGCGTGTCGCTGGTGATCCACCCGCACAACCCGCATGTGCCGACCTCCCACGCCAACGTGCGTTTCTTCATCGCCGAGAAGGAAGGTGAAGAGGCGGTCTGGTGGTTCGGCGGCGGCTTCGACCTGACCCCGTACTACGCCAACGAAGAAGACTGCATCCACTGGCACCGCGTGGCCGAGCGCGCCTGTGCACCGTTCGGTGCCGACGTGTACCCGCGCTACAAGGCCTGGTGCGACCGCTACTTCCACCTCAAGCACCGTGGCGAGCCGCGTGGCATCGGCGGCCTGTTCTTCGACGACCTGAACGAATGGGACTTCGACACCTGCTTCGCTTTCATGCGCGCTATCGGCGATGCCTATATCGAGGCCTACCTGCCGATTGTGCAACGCCGCAAGGCCGAGGCCTACAGCGCCAAGCAGCGTGAATTCCAGGAGTTCCGCCGTGGCCGCTATGTTGAATTCAACCTGGTGTACGACCGTGGCACGCTGTTCGGCCTGCAATCGGGCGGGCGCACCGAGTCGATCCTCATGTCGCTGCCACCACAGGTGCGTTGGGGGTACGATTGGAAGGCCGAGCCTGGCAGTGAAGAAGCGCGCCTGACCGATTACTTCCTGCAAGACCGTGACTGGCTGGGCCTGGAACAGGCTGGCAACTGATCCCTTGTGGATAACTCGACTTCAGGAAGTGCGTGAATGGACCAGTACGTTGTATTCGGCAACCCGATCGGCCACAGCAAGTCGCCGTTGATCCATCGCCTGTTCGCCGCGCAGACCGGCCAGCAGCTGGAATACGACACCCTGCTGGCGCCGCTGGACGATTTCACTCCGTGTGCCCTGGGCTTCTTCAAGCAGGGCCTGGGCGCCAACGTCACGGTACCGTTCAAGGAAGAGGCCTATCGCCTGGTCGACAGCCTTACCCCGCGCGCAAAGCGTGCCGGGGCGGTGAATACCCTGAGCAAACTGGCGGATGGTGGCCTGCAAGGCGACAACACCGACGGTGCCGGGCTGGTGCGCGACCTGACGGTGAATGCCGGGGTCGAACTGGCCGGCAAGCGCATTTTGCTGCTGGGTGCCGGTGGTGCGGTGCGTGGGGTGCTGGAGCCGATTCTGGCGCATCGGCCGGCATCCCTGGTGATCGCCAACCGTACCGTGGAGAAGGCCGAGCAACTGGCGCGCGAGTTCGCCGACCTGGGGCCGGTGGCGGCCAGCGGGTTCAGCTGGCTCGAGGAGCCGGTGGACTTGATCATCAATGCGACGTCGGCGAGCCTGGCCGGTGAGTTGCCGCCGATTTCGGCGAGCCTGATCCAGCCGGGTGTCACGGTCTGCTACGACATGATGTATGGCAAGGAGCCGACGCCGTTTTGCCGTTGGGCCACCGAGCACGGTGCGGCGCAGGTGCTGGATGGCTTGGGCATGTTGGCGGAGCAGGCGGCGGAAGCCTTCTTTGTCTGGCGCGGGGTGCGGCCGGATACGCGGCCGGTGCTGGATGAACTTCGTCGGCAGTTGGCGCGGGGCTAAGCCTCGGGGCCCCATCGCGGGGCCGGTACAGACAACTCATTCCTCAAACCGGATCGGACACTCCCCCGGCCCTTCCAGCTTGTACAACTCCTCCACCACCTGCGGCCGCGCCCGGCGCAAGGTCAGGCTGCGGTCCTGGCGGCGCAAGCGACGCGCTTCCTGGTGCAGCATCTCCACCCCTGAATAGTCGATGAAGTTGATCTGCCGCGCATCGATCACCACTTCCTGCGCCTGGCAGCGTTGCAGGCGCACCTGCAAATAGTGGCTGGCGCCAAAGAAGATCGAGCCATACACCCGCAGCACATCCGCCTCGCCCTCCCGCGATTGCTGCACGCGCGGCTGCGACGTGCGCTTGAGGTAGAAGAACAGCGACGCCAGCACCCCGGCATAGATCGCCGTCTGCAACTCCAGCAGCAAAGTGGCGACAAAGGTCAGGCTCATCACCAGGAACTCCGGCCGACTGACCCGCAGCAGCGCCCGTATCGCCCGATGGTCCACCAGCCCCCAGCAAATCAACAGAATGCTCCCGGCCATCGCCGCAATCGGGATATGCGCAATCAGGCGGGCCCCGGCCAGCGCAAACAAGGTCACCCACAGCGCCGAGAACACCCCGGCCAAGGGCGAGCGCGCACCCGCGTCATAACTCAGCCCCGAGCGGGTGAACGACCCTGAAGACAGGTACCCCGAGCAGAACGCCCCGGCGATGTTCGACAGGCCCTGGGCGCGGATTTCCTGGTTGGCGTCGATCAACTGTTCCGAACGGATCGACAGCGAGCGGGCAATCGACAGGCTGGTGACCAGCCCCAGCATGCCCACCGCCACCGCACTGGGCAGCAGCTTGAGGATCAGTTCCAGGTCCAGCAGCGGCAGCGGGCTCAGTGGCGGCAACTGGCCGACAAATGCCGGTACCCGCGCTACGTGACCAAACACCGATGGCAGCAGCCACGCCAACGCGCTGGCCACTGCCAGACTTATCAACAGGGCTGGCCAGCGCGGCAACAGCAGCTTGATCGCCAAGCCCACCAGTAAGGTGCCCAGCCCCAGCAGCAACGACGGCAGGTCCACTTCACCGGCGTGTTCGAGCAGGCTTTGCAGGGTTTTCAGTGCCGTGGCCTGGCTGTCCAGGTCCAGCCCCATCAGGTTCGGCAACTGCCCCAGGGCAATCACCACGGCGGCGCCGAGGGTGAAGCCGAGCACCACCGAGTGCGAAACGAAGTTTACCAGCGCGCCAAAGCGCAGCATGCCCAGCAGCCACTGGAAGACCCCGGCGATGAAGGTCAGCAGCAGGATCAGGGTGATGTAGTCGTCGCTGCCGGTAACCGCCATCGGGCTGACGCTGGCATACAGCACAATGGAGATGGCTGCCGTCGGCCCACAGATCAGGTGCCACGACGAGCCCCACAGGCAAGCGATCAGCACCGGCACGATGGCCGCGTACAGCCCGTATTCGGCGGGCAGCCCGGCGATCAATGCGTAGGCGATGGATTGCGGCAGGGCGAGGATGGCCCCGCTCAGCCCGACCAGCAGGTCGCGGCGCACGCTGGCCGGCGTCTGCCGGGGCAGCCAGGCAAGGAAAGGCAGCAGTCGGTGGCGATCAGGCCAGGCCATGGGCGCTCTCTGGGTTGGAGGTTGCCTGGTCAGGGTGCGGGAGCGAGCGGCAAGCCGCAAGCGGCGTTATAGTCGTGCGGGTGAACAGCGTTGAATTCAGGAGTGAGTGTGCAGAGGATCAAGGGCTACCACGCCCACGTCTATTACGATGCGTCGACCATGGAGCAGGCGCGGCAATTGTGTGAGGAGGCGGCGCAGCTGTTTCCGGTGACCATGGGGCGCATGCACCAGAAACCGGTGGGGCCGCACCCGGACTGGAGCTGCCAGTTGGCGTTCGGGCCGGAGGTCATCGGGGTGGTGTTGCCGTGGCTGGCGCTGTTCCGGCGCGGCCTGGTGGTGTTCCTGCACCCGCTGACCGGGGATGAACTGGCGGACCACCGGGATTTCGCGATCTGGATGGGGGCGGTGCGGCCGTTGAAGCTGTCGATGTTCGAGTAGACCCATTCGATTACTGTCAAACCTGACCTGTGGGAGCCGGCCTTGCCGGCGATGGGGCCAGCATGGACCCTAGAGACGTTGTGACGGCCTCATCGCCGGCAAGGCCGGCTCCCACAGGAATACACATATGCAGGGGTTAGGCCTTGCGCGCCCCGCGAACACCCTCGGCGAGTGCCGAGCACAGCGCGAGCACATCGCCCACGGCTTGCTCTTCACTCTTCGCTTGGGCGATCTTGTCGACCAGCGCCGAGCCGACCACCACGCCCTCAGCCAGCCGCGCAATCGCCGCCGCCTGCTCAGGGGTGCGAATGCCGAAACCGACACTCACCGGCAGATCGGTATGCCGACGCAGCCGCGCAATCGCTTCGCTGACATGCTCGGTGGTCGCCGAACCGGCACCGGTCACACCCGCTACCGAGACGTAGTACACAAAGCCTGAACTGCGCTCCAGCACCCGTGGCAGACGCACATCATCGGTGGTCGGCGTGGTCAGGCGAATGAAGTCGATGCCCGCCGCCTGCGCTGGCGCCGCCAGCTCGGCGTCGTGCTCCGGCGGCAGGTCGACGATGATCAGGCCGTCCACCCCGGCGTCCTTGGCCTGGGCCACGAACGCCTCGACGCCAAAGCGATGGATCGGGTTGTAGTAGCCCATCAACACGATTGGCGTGGTCTGGTTGCCGACCCGGAACTCGCGCACCATCTGCAGGGTTTTCGCCAGGGTCTGCCCGGCTTCCAGCGCCCGCAGGGTCGCCAGCTGGATGGCCACGCCATCGGCCATCGGGTCGGTGAACGGCATGCCCAGCTCGATCACGTCGGCGCCAGCCGCCGGCAAGCCCTTGAGGATCGCCAGCGAGGCGTCGTAGCCCGGGTCGCCAGCAGTGACGAAGGTAACCAGCGCCGCGCGGCCTTCGGCCTTCAGCTCGGCGAAACGGTGTTCAAGACGGCTCATGCCTGCTTCTCCTGCGCGGCCATATGGCTCATTACGGTTTGCATGTCTTTGTCGCCACGCCCGGACAGGCACACCACCATCAGGTGATCCTTGGGCAGGGTCGGTGCGCGCTTGATGGCTTCGGCCAGGGCGTGGGAGGTTTCCAGCGCCGGGATGATGCCTTCCAGGCGGCAGGTGGTATGGAACGCCGCCAACGCTTCGTCGTCGGTGATGCTGACGTAGTCGACGCGCTTGATCTCGTGCAACCAGGCGTGTTCCGGGCCGATGCCGGGATAGTCCAGGCCGGCGGAAATCGAGTGGGCGTCGGTGATCTGGCCGTCCTCGTCCTGCAGCAGGTAGGTGCGGTTGCCGTGCAACACACCTGGTACGCCGCCGTTCAGGCTGGCCGCGTGCTTGTCGGTGTCGACGCCATGGCCACCGGCTTCGACGCCGATGATCTGTACGCTCTGGTCATCGAGGAAATCATGAAACAGGCCCATGGCGTTGGAGCCGCCGCCGACGCAGGCGACCAGGCTGTCGGGCAGGCGCCCTTCCTTGGCGAACAGCTGCTCGCGGGTTTCCTTGCCGATGATCGACTGGAAGTCGCGCACCATCGCCGGGTAAGGGTGCGGGCCGGCCACGGTGCCGATCAGGTAGAAGGTGTCGTCGACGTTGGTTACCCAGTCGCGCAACGCTTCGTTCATGGCGTCCTTGAGGGTGCCGGTGCCGGCAGTGACCGGGACGATTTCAGCGCCCAGCAACTTCATGCGGAACACGTTGGCCTGCTGGCGCTCGATGTCGGTGGCGCCCATGTAGATCACGCAAGGCAGGCCGAAACGTGCGGCCACGGTGGCGGTGGCCACGCCGTGCATGCCGGCGCCGGTTTCGGCGATCAGGCGTTTCTTGCCCATGCGCTTGGCCAGCAGCACCTGGCCGATGCAGTTGTTCACCTTGTGCGCGCCAGTGTGGTTGAGCTCTTCACGCTTGAAGAAGATCTTCGCGCCACCGCAGTGCTCGGTCAGGCGCTCGGCGAAGTACAGCGGGTTTGGCCGGCCAATGTAATCGCGCTGGAAGTAGGCCAGCTGCTCGAGAAATTCCGGGTCGGCCTTGGCCGCTTCGTATTCGCGGGCCAGGTCGAGTACCAGCGGCATCAGGGTTTCTGCCACGTAACGGCCGCCAAATGCGCCAAACAGGCCGTTGGCGTCGGGGCCGCTGCGAAGGTTGGTCTGGGTCATGGGTCGCTCCAGGGCGTGGTATGGGCTGACAATGGTTCTACTCTAACCACGACACGCCTCGGTGAAAACCGATAAGATCGCCACAACCTGTCAGGAAAACTCACACGTCATATGTCCAGGGAACTGCCACCCCTCAATGCCCTGCGGGCTTTTGAAGCCACCGCCCGGCTGAACAGCGTCAGTCAGGCTGCCGAACAGCTGCACGTGACCCACGGTGCGGTGAGCCGGCAGTTGAAGGTGCTTGAGGAGCACCTGGGGCTGGCCTTGTTCGTCAAGGACGGGCGTGGCCTTAAACTCACAGATGCCGGCACCCGCCTACGTGATGTCAGCAGCGAGGCGTTCGAGCGTCTGCGCACGGTGTGCGCCGAGTTGAGCCAGGACAGCGCCGACGCGCCGTTCGTGCTCGGCTGTTCCGGGAGTTTGCTGGCACGCTGGTTCATCCCGCGACTGGGGCGCTTGAATGCGGAACTGCCGGCGTTGCGCCTGCACCTGTCGGCGGGTGAAGGCGATCTGGACCCGCGTCGACCGGGCCTGGATGCCTTGCTGGTATTCGCCGAGCCACCGTGGCCGGCAGACATGCAGGTGCATGTGCTGGCGCAGGAGTGCATCGGCCCGGTGCTCAGTCCGCATTTCGCCGGGTTCGAGCGGTTGCGCAACGCGCCGGCCAGTGCCCTGGCCGGCGAGGCGCTGTTGCAGACCACTTCGCGCCCACAAGCCTGGCCCGATTGGGCGCGCCAACAAGGCATCGCCGCGCAATCGCTGCACTACGGGCAGGGTTTCGAGCATTTGTATTATTTGCTGGAAGCGGCGGTCGCCGGCCTGGGCGTAGCGATTGCGCCGCAACCGCTGGTGGCTGATGACTTGCGTGCCGGGCGCCTGGCAGCGCCGTGGGGCTTCTGCCAGACCCAGGCCGCGCTGGCGCTATGGGTGCCGCGCCGCGCTGCGGATGGCCGTGCCGAACAACTGGCACAGTGGCTGCGCGCAGAGCTCGGCCGCCAGGCGGATTAGTCGCCGCGTTTGCACAGCAGGTACGCCGCCAGCAGCCCCAATGCGCCGACGGCTACGCCTGCGGTGGTCCAGGGGTGTTCCTGGGCGTAGTCGCGGGTGGCCACGCCGGTCTGGCGGGTCTTGGTTTTCACTTCCTCGTAGGCGTCGCTGAGCAGGTGGCGCGAGTGGCGCAGGGCGTTCTCGGCATTGCCCTTGAGCGTCTTCAGGGTTTTGCGCGATTCGTCCGAGGCGTCGTCCTTCAGGCTTTCCAGGGATTTGAGCAGGCTTTCGATTTCCGCTTCCATGCTTTGCAGCGAGGCTTTGCGTAGCGAGCTAGTTGCCATGGTGACTCTCCTTGCGGGTGAGTAGGTGTGTAGGTTCCGACTGCGCGGGGTGGAGAAAGTGCGACGCCATCGAACTTTTCCAGGCATTGCCCCCACTCAGGTAAAACAGGCGAGCGCTGCTAGGCTCTATGCACACCTTCAAGGAGAGCAGTCATGTCCGATCACCACACCTACAAGAAAATCGAGTTGGTCGGCTCCTCGCCAACCAGCATCGAAGACGCGATCAACAGTGCCCTGGCCGAAGCGGGCAAGAGCATCAAGCATCTGGAATGGTTCGAGGTAGTCGACACCCGGGGCCATATCAAGGACAACAAGGCGGCGCATTTTCAGGTCACGCTGAAAGTGGGGTTCCGCATCGCCAATAGCTGAGTTATACAGTGCTGGCGCGGGTTTGCGCCTGCGCCTGCGCCCTGGTCTTTTTGCTCTGAACTCTTTTTGATCTGAACAAGGAAAGCGATCGATGAAGAAGCTGGTAGTCGCAATGGGCTTGATGATGCTGGCCGGGACCGCATTGGCGGCTGGCAAGCCGTGTGAGGAGTTGAAGAGCGAGATTGCAGCGAAAATCGACGCCAAGGGCGCCACCGGCTATTCGCTGGAGGTTGTTGATAAAGGCGCGGCCACGGGCGGCAAGGTGGTGGGTACCTGTGAAGGTGGCACCAAGGAAATCGTCTACAAGCGTGGGTGATGTGCCAGGCGTTTGATCCGGGTTGAATGCATCGCCGGCAAGGCCGGCTCCCACAGGAATTTTTCGGTGTAGCCGGACTCTGTGGGAGCCGGCCTTGCCGGCGATGAGGCCCTCAGCCCCCCAGCACTGCCTGAGCCAGCAGCTCATACGAGCGCACCCGATCAGCATGCTCATACAGATCACAGGTAAAGATCAGCTCATCCGCCTGGGTCTGTTCCAGCAGCACCTCGACCTTCGCCTTGACCTTCTGCGGGCTGCCGATCATCGCCAGGCCCAGGAAGCTGCTCACCGCCTCCCGCTCATGGGGCAACCACAGCCCGTCCATGCTCTGCACCGGCGGACGCTGCATCAGGCTCTCCCCGCGCATCAACGCCAGGATCCGCTGGTACACCGAGGTCGCCAGGTAGTTGGCCTGCTCGTCGGTATCGGCCACCACCATCGGCACCCCGAGCATCACGTACGGCTTGTCGAGCACCGCCGAAGGCTGGAAGTGATCGCGGTAGATGCGGATCGCCTCATGCATGTAGCGCGGCGCGAAATGTGAGGCGAACGCATAGGGCAAACCGCGCATCCCCGCCAATTGTGCGCTGAACAGGCTGGAACCAAGCAGCCAGATCGGCACCTCGGTACCATGCCCCGGCACGGCGATCACTTTTTGATCAGGTGTGCGCGGGCCCAGGTAGCGCACCAGCTCCTCGACATCATCCGGGAAGTCATCGGCGTTGCCCGAGCGTTCACGGCGCAGGGCGCGGGCGGTCATCTGGTCGGAGCCGGGCGCACGGCCCAGGCCGAGGTCGATGCGCCCCGGATACAGGCTCGCCAGCGTGCCGAACTGCTCGGCAATCACCAGCGGCGCATGGTTGGGCAGCATCACCCCGCCGGCACCGACGCGAATGGTCGAGGTGCCACCTGCCAGGTAACCCAGCAACACCGAGGTGGCCGAGCTGGCGATGCCATCCATGTTGTGGTGTTCAGCCACCCAGAAGCGGTTGTAGCCGAACTTTTCGGCGTGCTGGGCAAGGTCCAGGGAGTTGCGCAAAGACTGCGCCGGGCCGCTGTCTTCGCGCACCGGCACCAGGTCGAGGGTGGAAATCTTGAGGTCCGCAAGTCGCTTCATGGGGGGGTACATCTCCTGAGCAATCGGCTGGCCACCTGAGGCGGCCCTTCCTTCTCAGTATGGGCAGATCAGCGCGATTCAATGCCGGGTGGCGCAATTGGGCTGAACTTGCCGAACCCGAGGGCCTCTGAAAATTAGGCAAGGCGCGGTACCCCGCGCCTCCTGGCGCTTAAGGAGGCACCATGAAAAAGACAGCATCGGCTATTTGGCAAGGCGGCTTGAAGGACGGCAAGGGACGGCTCTCCACTGAAAGTGGCGCACTGAAGGAAAACCCCTACGGCTTCAACACCCGTTTCGAAGGCCAACCCGGCACCAACCCTGAAGAGTTGCTTGGCGCAGCCCATGCTGGCTGCTTCTCGATGGCCCTTTCGATGATCCTCGGCGAAGCCGGCCTGACTGCCGATCGCATCGACACCATCGCCGAAGTGACCCTCGACAAGCAGCCCGACGGCTTTGCGATCACCGCGGTGCACCTGATCCTCAAGGCCAAGGTGCCCGGCGCCAGCCAGGCGCAGTTCCTCGAACTGGCCAACAAGGCCAAGACCGGCTGCCCGGTGTCCAAGGTGCTCAACGCCAAGATCAGCCTGGACGCCACCCTGGTGGGGTGACGCTGCGCGCGGTCAGAACTGCGGCCTGCTTCTTGTGGTCCAATGGTTGTCGGCAGAGCCTCTGCCGCCACAAGGAGCAGCCCCCATGATCCGCATTGCAATCGCCCTGCTGGCGTCGCTGCTGGCCGCCAACGCCCTGGCCGCACCAAAACCCTGTGAAGAACTAAAGGCCGAGATCGAAGCGAAGATCCAGGCGCGCGGTGTGGCGTCCTATACCCTGGAAATCGTCGCGAACAGCGAAGTGCACGACCAGAACATGGTGGTCGGCAGCTGTGACGGTGGCACCCGCAAGATCATTTACCAGAAGAATGATCGCTAGGCGTCACGGGATGCAGAAGATGTCATTGGACTCTTCGGCCAGCACAGTGCGCTGGGCGTCATACAGGTAGGCGCTGGGCTGCATGGCCGGGGCGCGGGCTTCGATGCGATAGCGCTGGCCGGCCTGGAACCCGTCGTAACGGATCTTCAGGTAGCAGGAGCGTTCGACGGGATCGATCGAGAAACCGCCGGAATGCACTTCGTAGTCGAAGCGCACCGTCAGCTCGTGCGGGCCTGGGGTGACCTGGAAGTAACGTCCGTCATTCAGGCGCTGTCCATCCAGGCGGTCAGCCATCAGCACCTTGCCAGGGGTGACCGTGTAGAGGTCGACCCAGGCCTGTTTGCTATCAACCGGTGGCAGGGGGCTGACACAGGCACCCAGGGTACTCACGGCAAGCAACATCACGGGCTGGCGCATGGCAATCTCCGCTGGCGGGCTACAAGGTACAAGCATAGCGCCATTACCACGCTCAGGTACGCTGACAGCCCGCCGGTAGGCCTTTGCCGACCACATTGCGCTGTTCGTCATAGAGCTTGGCCCAGGGCCGGAAACCAATGCTGCCGGCTTCCAGCTGATAACGCTGGCCGGCATTGAACGCCTTGTACTTCACATTGAGCTGGCAATCGCGCCATAGCGGTTCGCTGACCGGGCCGATATTGCTCGGCGCCACCGGGAACTGGTAGCGCACGGTCAGCTCATGGCTACCCGGCTGAACCTCGAAATAGCGCGTGTCGGCCCAGGCGCGTTCGTCCACTTGCAGGGCATGCAGCGCGTCTTCGTTACCGGGGGCCAGGTCGATCCAGGCCTGGTTCGGGTCGGGTGCGGGCAGGCTGGCGCAGCCGGTCAGGGCCAGTACTGCGCTGGCAACGAGCATCGTTCGCATGGCAAAACTCCGTGGGCAGGATAGTCTTGTGGCCGATGAGCACTGCGGCCAGACGAGACCACCGACGCAATGATTCGATTTTTTCTTTTGCTGCGCTCATGTCCTGGGGCACTCGACCGTCATTTGCGGGCTTTTGTTCCCCTGTTGCTGCTCGGGCTGCTGAGTGGTTGCAGCAGCGTCAGCTATTACAGCCAACTGGCCAGCGGGCAATGGCAGCTGCTGCGCGCGCGCCAGCCGGTGGTCGAGGTGGTGGCCGACCCAACGCGCAACGCAACGCTGCGCCAGCACCTGGCGCAAGCGCAGAAGGCCCGGGCGTTCGCCAGCCAGCAGTTGAAGCTGCCGGACAACCGCAGCTATCGCGTGTACGCCGATATCGGCCGGCCGTTCGTGTTGTGGAACGTGTTTGCCACCCCGGAATTTTCCCTTGAGCCACAAACCCATTGCTTCCCGATTGCCGGCTGCGTGGCCTATCGCGGCTATTACCAGCAGGGAGCGGCCCGGGGTGCGGCGGCGCTGCAAAAGCAGCAGGGCATGGATGTGTACGTGGGCGGGGTCGAGGCCTATTCGACCCTGGGCTGGTTCGATGACCCGATCCTCAACACCATGCTGGGTTGGGGCGATGAGCGCCTGGCGACGTTGATCTTCCATGAGTTGGCGCATCAGCGTGTGTATGTGCAGGACGACACCGAATTCAACGAATCTTTCGCCACCTTTGTCGAGCAGGAAGGGACCCGCCAGTGGCGCGCGGCGCGGGGCCTTGCGCCGTTGCCGGTGGGGGCCGAGCGCCAGCGTGAGCAGTTTGTCGGGCTGGTGCTGGCGTGCCGGGCACGCTTGCAGGCGCTGTATGCGCAGCCGTTGAGCAATGCGGCCATGCGTGCCGGCAAGCAGGCTGAGTTCGAGCGGCTGCGCCGCGACTACTGGCAGCTGCGTGATACGCAGTGGGCGGGGGACAAGCGTTTCGATGCCTGGATCAATGCGCCGATGAACAACGCCAAGCTGTTGCCGTTTGGGCTGTATGACCAGTGGGTGCCGGGGTTTGCCGGGTTGTTTGCTGAGGTGGGCGGGGATTGGCAGGCGTTTTATGAGCGGGTGGAGGTGCTGGGCGCGTTGCCTTATGAGCAGCGGCGTGAGGCCCTGCGAAAATCCAGTGTGCACCCATAACCCTGTGGGAGCCGGCCTTGCCGGCGATGGGCTCCAGCGCAGCCCCACTGGCAAGGCTGTGCCTTGCATCGCCGGCAAGGCCGGCTCCCACAGGTCAGGTGTTGGTCTCAGGTGCGGGTGAAGGCCTGATGCAACTCACCCACCGAAGCAAAATGATACGCCGGCGCCTCAGCCGTCAGCTCTTCATGGCTGCCAAATCCGTAGCCCACCGCCACCGCTTGCAGGCCATTGCTGTGTGCACCGATCAGGTCATGCTTGCGGTCGCCGATCATCAGCGTCTGCGCCGGGTCGAGCCCTTCGCTGTCGAGCAAATGGCGAATCAGCTCGACCTTGTTGGTGCGCGTGCCATCCAGCTCGCTGCCGTAGATCACCTTGAAGTGCCGGGCAAAATCGAAATGCCGGGCAATCTCGCGAGCAAACACCCACGGCTTGGACGTGGCGATGTACAGCGTACGGCCCTGCCCTTCGAGCGTCGTCAGCAGCTCGCCAACGCCGTCGAACACCCGGTTTTCATAGAGCCCGGTGATCTTGAAACGCTCACGGTAGAAATTCACCGCCTCCCACGCCTTGGCCTCATCGAAGTCATAAAACTGCATGAACGCCTGCAACAGCGGCGGGCCGATGAAGTGTTCCAGGCGGGTCAGGTCCGGCTCGTCGATGCCGAGCTTGGCCAGGGCGTACTGGATCGAGCGGGTGATGCCTTCACGCGGGTCGGTGAGGGTGCCGTCGAGGTCGAAAAGGATGGTCTGCTGGTGCATGGCGGTCTCGAAAAAAGGCTGTGGATAACTCACTCGGGCTGATCAAAGCCTTCGGCCAGGTGCTGGTCCTTGAGTTTGACGTAGTTGCTGGCGCTGTACGGGAAGAACGCGCGCTCCTTGTCGGTCAGCGCCCGCGCCTGCTTCACCGGGCTGCCGACATACAGAAAACCGCTTTCCAGACGCTTGCCCGGCGGCACCAGGCTGCCGGCGCCGATGATCACTTCATCCTCGACGATGGCGCCGTCCATGATCGTGCTGCCCATGCCCACCAGGATCCGGCTGCCCAGGGTGCAGCCGTGCAGCATGACCTTGTGGCCGATGGTCACGTCATCGCCGATCAGCAGCGGGAAACCGTCCGGGTTGAACGGCCCGGCATGGGTGATGTGCAGCACGCTGGCGTCCTGCACGCTGGTGCGCGCGCCGATGCGGATGCGGTGCATGTCGCCACGGATCACCGTGAGCGGCCATACCGAGCTGTCTTCACCGAGTTCGACATCGCCCAGCACCACCGCGCTGCGGTCGATAAAAGCCCGTGCGCCAAGCTTTGGCGTGTGGTTCTGGAAGGTCCGAATGGCCATGAATAGCATCTCTCTCTAAGGCTGATAGCTGCGGTCGGCGTCGATTGTAATTAAGATGGTGGCGTGTTTCTTCTGCCAAGGTGTCCAACCGTGAGTGCGAACAACCCGCTACTGCAGCCGTATGACCTGCCGCCCTTCTCGGCAATCCGCGCCGAGCACGTGCTGCCGGCGATTGAACAGATCCTGGCCGACAACCGTAAAGCCATTGCCGATATTCTCAAAACCCAGGGCAAAACGCCGACCTGGGCCGGCCTGGTGCTGGCGATGGACGAGCTCAACGACCGCCTCGGCGCGGCCTGGAGCCCGGTCAGCCACCTCAATGCCGTGTGCAACAGCGCCGAACTGCGCGAAGCCTACGAGTCCTGCCTGCCAGCGCTGAGTGCCTACTCCACTGAGCTGGGGCAGAACCGTGAACTGTTCCAGGCTTATGAAGCCCTGGCCAACAGCCCGCAAGCCGCCGGCTTCGACGTGGCGCAAAAGACTATTCTCGAACACGCCCTGCGCGACTTCCGTCTGTCGGGTATCGACCTGCCGGCCGACCAGCAGAAGCGTTATGCCGAAGTGCAAAGCAAGCTGTCGGAGCTGGGCAGCCGCTTCTCCAACCAGTTGCTCGACGCCACCCAGGCCTGGACCAAGCACGTTACCGACGAAGCGGCGCTGGCCGGCCTGACCGATTCGGCCAAGGCGCAAATGGCTGCCGCAGCCCAGGCCAAGGGCCTTGAAGGCTGGCTGGTGAGCCTGGAGTTCCCCAGCTACTACGCCGTGATGACCTACGCCACTGACCGTGCGCTGCGCGAAGAGCTGTATGCCGCCTACTGCACCCGCGCCTCGGACCAGGGCCCGAATGCCGGCCAGTTCGACAACGGCCCGGTAATGGAAGAACTGCTCGACCTGCGCCAGGAGCTGGCCCAGTTGCTCGGCTACGCCAACTTCGCCGAGCTGAGCCTGGCGACCAAGATGGCCGAGTCCAGCGACCAGGTGCTGAGCTTCCTGCGTGACCTGGCCAAGCGCAGCAAGCCGTTTGCCGCCCAGGACCTGACTCAGCTCAAGGCCTACGCCGCCGAACAAGGCTGCGCTGACCTGCAAAGCTGGGACAGCGGGTTTTTTGGCGAGAAATTGCGTGAACAGCGTTACAGCGTGTCCCAGGAAACCCTGCGCGCCTACTTCCCGATCGACAAGGTGTTGTCCGGCCTGTTCGCCATCGTCCAGCGCCTGTACGGCATCGAGATCGCCGAACAGAAGGGCTTCGACACCTGGCACCCGGATGTACGCCTGTTCGAAATCAAGGAGCATGGCCAGCATGTCGGGCGCTTCTTCTTCGACCTGTACGCCCGCGCCAACAAGCGTGGCGGTGCCTGGATGGACGGTGCGCGTGATCGCCGCCGCACTGAGGCCGGCATCCTGCAAAGCCCGGTGGCGAACCTGGTGTGCAACTTCACCCCGGCGTCGCTGGGCAAGCCGGCACTGCTGACCCACGACGAAGTCACCACCCTGTTCCACGAGTTCGGCCATGGCCTGCATCACTTGCTGACCCGGATCGAGCATGCCGGCGTGTCCGGCATCAACGGCGTGGCCTGGGACGCGGTCGAGCTGCCGAGCCAATTCATGGAAAACTGGTGCTGGGAGCCGGAAGGCCTGGCGCTGATTTCCGGCCATTACGAGACGGGCCAGGCCCTGCCACAGGACCTGCTGGAGAAGATGCTGGCGGCGAAGAACTTCCAGTCCGGGCTGATGATGGTGCGCCAGCTGGAGTTCTCGCTGTTCGACTTCGAACTGCACGCCACCCATGGCGACAGCCGCAGCGTGCTGCAAGTGCTTGAAGGCGTGCGTGACGAGGTTTCGGTCATGCGCCCACCGGCGTACAACCGCTTCCCGAACAGCTTTGCGCACATTTTTGCCGGCGGTTATGCGGCGGGCTACTACAGCTACAAGTGGGCTGAAGTGCTGTCGGCCGATGCGTTCTCCAAGTTCGAGGAAGAAGGCGTGCTCAACGCCGAGACCGGCCGGGCCTTCCGCGAGGCGATCCTTGCCCGCGGCGGTTCGCAGGAGCCGATGGTGCTGTTCGTCGACTTCCGTGGCCGTGAGCCATCGATCGATGCACTCTTGCGCCATTGTGGCTTGAGCGAGGAAGCAGCGGCATGAGCAAGACCAAGAAGCGCTTTATCGCCGGGGCGGTGTGCCCGGCGTGCAGCGAGCCGGACAAACTGATGATGTGGAGCGAAGACAGCGTGCCACACCGTGAGTGTGTTGCCTGCGGCTTTTCCGACACCCTGAATGAACAGGGCCTGTCGGTGCCCAAGGAGCTGGGGACGCGGGTCAATCACGAGCAGCCGAAAGTGGCCAAGCCGAGTGTGCAGACCGTGCAGTTCTTCCCCAATCCGAAGCTGAAAAAGCCTGCCGAGTAATCTCGGGCCAGTCATCGCAGGGCGCCCCCAGGCGCCCTGCGATGCCGCTCAGGCCACCCCTTCCCCCGCGACCTGCTGCGCTTCCCGGATCTTCAAGCCCGGGCGCAGGTACAGCGCCAACACCAGCAACACCAGCACCCCTGCCCCCATGCAGACCCAGGCTTGCGCCAGGCTCGAGGAGTGATCGCGAATCACCCCGGCGATGTACGGCATGGTACTGGCGATCAGGTAACCACCGCCCTGCACAAAGCCCAGCAAGGCCCCGGCACTGGGGGCATCCACAGCGTGGTCGATGGTCACGATCAGCGACAGCGGGAACAGTGCGCCAATCCCCAGGCCCAGCAGCAGTGCCGCCCACAATGCCAGTTGCAACGGTACGAAGATCAGGCAAGCCAGCCCTGCCAGGAGCAACAACAGTGCGATCACCAGCGGTACCCGACGGTCGGGGAACTCGCCTATGTAATACGACACCATCAACCCGGCCACCACCTCGGTCAGCGTCAGTGCGCCGAGCAGGTAGCCGCTGTCTGCGGCGCTCCAGCCCAATTGCACGTAGAACGGCGGCAGCCAGGCCAACACCAGGGTGTAGGCGCCGGTGCCGATGCCGAAGAAGATCAGCAGCAGCCAGGCTCGGCCGGAGCGCAACGGCAGGGATGCTCTGGCCTTGCCCGAGGAAGTCGCGGCGCGAGTCGCGCAGAACGTCCATACCAGCACACCCAGCAGGGCTGGCAGCGCTGCCAGCGCCAGCGTTGCCGACCAGCCGCTGCCCTGCGCCAGCGGGTAAGCCGAGGCGGCGGCAATGGCTGCGCCGCCCATGATCCCGGTGGTGAACATGCCCATCAGTTGCCCGGCGCGTTGCGGGTAATGACCCTTGATGTAGGCCGGCATCAATGCCTGGACCAGGGCGATCCCGGCGCCACCGATGCCGGCGGTAAGGATCAGCCCCCAGGTGTCATGGAACACCCAGCGCAAGCCGCAGGCCAGCGCGATGATCAGCACGCCCAGGCCAATGCCGCGGGTTTCGCCGAGGGTGCGTTGCAGCCAGGCGCCGCTCAGCGCGCAGATGCCCATAGCCACCACCGGCAAGGTGGTCAACAGCCCGGTACCGCCGCTGCTCAGGCCCGTGGCCTGCTGGATTTCAGCCAGCAACGGGCCGATGGCGGCGAGGATCGGCCGCAGGTTCAGGCCAACCAGCAAAATGACCAGAATGACCCCGACGCGATACGCGCGGGAGTCGCAAGAGGAATTCTTCATGGCAGTCCTTTACACGTTGAAGGAGATTCACGGTAATAGCTTAACGTTAAGATAGTTTGCCGTCACAAAAAAGTGCGATAAACCGCATGGACGGCGCAGGGCCTGGCGCATAGGCTTGGCGGCAGCACAATGGAAGGGACTGGTAGTGGAAGATCATGTGGATTTCGTCGTGGCGCAGTGGCAGGCAGCGATGCCTGATCTGGACGCTTCGACCATGCTGGTATTTGGGCGCATGTCGCGGTTGATGAAACACTTGGAGAAGATGCGCGCCGACGCGCTGATGACCTTCGGCTTCAAGGAGGGAGAGTTCGATGTGCTGGCGACGCTGCGCCGTTCCGGGAAACCCTATCGATTGTCACCGACGCAGTTGTACCGCTCACTGCTGGTCACCTCCGGGGCCATGACCAATCGCCTGATGCGTCTGGAGAGCGCCGGCCTGGTTGCGCGTATTCCGGATCCGCAGGATGGGCGCAGTCAGCAGGTTGGCCTGACACCGCAGGGCCTGGCCCAGATAGAGGCAGCCGTGGCCGTGCACACCCAGATCCAGGACATGGCGCTAGGGGCATTGCAGCCTGAACAACGCGCGCAATTGGCCGAGCTGCTCAAATGCGTGATGCTGAGCTTGCCCGGGGAGGTGGCGCCAGCGTGAGTTTCGCCGGTGCTAGATAACTAGTGCATCGGGTGTTGCCCAAGGTCCGAAAGTGTCGCCCCCTACCGGCACTTTCGGACCTCGTCATGACTGACAATCCCCTCCTGCAACCCTTCGCGGTTGCGCCTTATCACCAGCTTGGCCTGCAACACCTGATCCCGGCCATCGAGCAGATCATCGACGACAACCGCCAGGCGGTGCAGCGGATTATCGCCAGCCAGGCCGGGCGGCCGACCTGGGATGACCTGGTGATGGCGATCGATGCGCTGGATGCCCGCCTGGACAAGGCGTTCGCCGTCATGGTCGCGTTGCAGACCCTGGGCGAAGCGTGGATCGCGGCGGTCGACCAATGCGACGACCTGGTCCGCGACTACCGCCTGGAAACCCGCCAGAACGCCACGCTGCTGGCCTTGTACGAAGACTTGGCGAACGGCCCGCAGGGGCAGAACCTGTCACGTTTGCAGAAGGCTTCGCTCACCGCCGCGCGCAAGGCGTTCCGCCTCGCTGGCTGCCATCTGAATAGCGCTGAGCGCGCACACTTGCTGGACCTGGAACACCAGATCAAGACCCTTGAGCACACCTACAGCAGCACCCTCAGAAAAGCCCGCGAAGAGGCCATGCTGATCGAAGATGCCAGCCTGTTGGCCGGGGTGCCCGGGCCTGACCTGGCGTTGATGGCCAGCCGGGCCGAGGCCCATGCCCAGCAAGGCTGGCGGGTGACGCTGGAGCCTTTGTCGTGCCTGCCGATTCTGCGCCATGCCAGCAACCGTGAGCTGCGCGAGGCGGTGTACCGCGCGTTCCACGGCGCCGCCCCGGAAAACACGGCGGTGCTGGGTGAGCTGACGCTGCTGCGCAATGAAAAGGCGCGCCTGCTGGGCTTTGCCCGGTTCGCCGAGCTGAGCTTGCAGAGCAAGGCGTTTGAATCGCCCGAGCAGGTCAGCGCCTTCCTTCAGGGGCTGATCGATCAGGGGCGTGGGCATTTTCTGGAGGAGCATCTACCGGTGCAGGCCTCGGCGCGCAATGCGGGCATCGAGGCGCTGCAGCCCTGGGACATCGAGTTCTATACCCACCACGGCCAGGCCCAGGACACTGGCCTCTCGGAGGACCAGTTCAAGGCGCACTTTGCCTTGCCAGCGGTACTGGACGCGATGCGCGAGTTGGCGCTCAACGTGTTCGGCGTGCAGATCCTGCCCAGTCAGCAGCCGGTCTGGCACCCGCAGGTGCAGGCTTTTGAGGTGTGGAAGGACCATGCCCTGCTCGGCCATTTCTACATGGACCTACTCGCCCGCGAAGGCAAGCCGGACTTCGGCTGGAGCAACGGCCACGCCCGGCATGTCAGCGCCGACGGCGTGTTCCAGTGCGCGGCGGCGTGGATGTACTTTGCCCTGGTGGCGGTGGACGGTGCGCCGGTGCTGCTCTGCCGTCAGGACCTGGCCGTGCTCTACCACGAGTTTGGCCATTGCCTGCACCATTTTCTGGTCGAGCATGGCGACTATCGCCTTGCCAATCTAGAAGCACTGGGCATCGACCGGACCGAGTTCGACGGCGAGTTCGTCGAGCGCTGGACCTGGTCAGTGGATTACCTCATGGGCATTGCGCGGCACGTCGAGACCGCTGCGCCATTGCCCAGGGAGGCGCTGGCGGCCTACCTGGACAAGAAGCGTCATCAGCAATCGAACCTGTTGGCCTGGCAGCTGGCGCAGGCACATTTCGACCTGCAACTGCACCTGACCCACGACGCCGAGCACGATGTCCAGCCCTTGGTGGAGAAGACATTCAATGCGGTGCTGCCGTATGCGCTGGCGGATTTCGAGCGACCTGCCAGTGCATTCGATCACCTGGTCAACGGCTACGCGGCGGGCTTCTATTGCTACCTCTGGTCGAGGATCTACGCGGTGGATGCGTTTGGCCGCTTTGAAGCCGAAGGCGTGTTGAATGCCCAGACCGGCGAGGATTTTTGCGCGACGATGCTGGCCCCGGGGCGCCTGGGCAACCTGCACGATCACTTCAACGCCTTCCGTGGTCGCCCGATGAGCACGCAGCCGTTCCTCACCTGGTCGGGCCTGGCAGCGACCTGAGCGCCGAGCGGTGCTGGCGGCGAGCGGGATAATTTTGTACTGTATATAAAGCCAGTATAAAGGTGCTCGTCATGATCGGCCCAACCCCCGTGCGCGGTCGTGGTACTGCGCACAATCCGCACAACCGCTTCGCCGCGAGCCGCAGCGTGGCCGAGGATGACGGCTGGTACCAGGAAGTGCCGCTGACCCAGGGCACCGAGGTACGCATCGAGACGGCCAAGACCATCATCACCCGCAACAGCTCGCCCGACCTGCCCTTCGACCGTTCGATCAACCCCTATCGCGGCTGCGAGCATGGCTGTATTTACTGCTATGCGCGGCCCAGCCACGCCTATTGGGACCTTTCGCCGGGCCTCGATTTCGAGACCAAGCTGATCGCCAAGACCAACGCGGCGGCGGTGCTGGAGCAGCAATTGTCCAAGCCTGGTTATGTGTGTGCGCCGATCAACCTGGGGTCGAACACCGACCCTTACCAGCCCATCGAGCGAGAGCACAAAATCACCCGACGCCTGCTCGAAGTGCTGCTGCGCTACCGGCACCCGGTCACCATCGTGACCAAGGGTTCGCTGATCCTGCGTGACCTCGACCTGCTGAGCGAGCTGGCCGAGCAGCGCCTGGTGTCGGTGATGATCAGCCTGACCACCCTGGACGACGAACTCAAGCGCACCCTGGAACCCCGGGCTGCCGCGCCCAAGGCGCGTTTGCGGACGATCCGGGTGATGCGCGATGCCGGCATTCCGGTTGGCGTGCTGTGTTCGCCGATGATCCCGATGATCAACGACAGCGAGCTGGAGCATCTGCTTGAGGCCGCCAAGCAGGCGGGAGCGTTGACCGCCGCCTACATGCTGCTGCGCCTGCCGTTGGAGGTGGCGCCGCTGTTCGAGCAGTGGCTGCACGACCATTACCCGCAACGGGCCAATCACGTGTTGAGCCTGGTTCGACAAAGCCGTGGCGGTGAGCTGTACGACAGCCGCTTCGGCGCCCGCATGCGCGGTGAGGGTGTATTCGCCGATCTGCTGGCCCAGCGTTTCAACAAGGCCATCCGCCGCCTGGGCCTCAATCGTCGCGAAGGCTATGCACTGGATTGCACCGCGTTCTGCCCGCCGGGCGGGCAACTTTCGTTGCTCTGACAGCACTACTGGGTAGTGGCCACTAATGTTTTTTTGCTACTATCCAGATCCCTCCTCTTGAAGCCAGAACGCCCGTTCTAGAGCCTTCAAATTCAGTTTCAGTTAAGTTTCGCCGGCTAGCGTAAGGTTTCAGTCCGCCGTGACTGTGATGAATGGCCGGCATCTGTCATCCAAATGACATTGCGTCGCCAGAATCTTTAACCGGTAAAATGGATTTACCTTCGAACCGTCAAGAGGATGAATCATGCAAAAAAAGGAACCCTCTCCGACCGGCCCGGCTGTTGAAGCCGAGAGTGCCGATGCCGCCCTGAAACATATCGTCGACGGCTTTCTGCACTTCCACCACGAAGTCTTTCCGCAGCAGGAAGAGCTGTTCAAGAAGCTCGCCACCGCCCAGAAGCCCCGGGCGATGTTCATTACCTGTGCCGACTCGCGCATCGTGCCCGAACTGATCACCCACAGCTCGCCTGGCGACCTGTTCGTGACCCGTAACGTGGGCAACGTGGTGCCGCCTTATGGGCAGATGAACGGCGGTGTTTCGACGGCCATCGAATACGCCGTACTGGCGCTTGGCGTGCAGCACATCATCATCTGTGGCCACTCTGATTGCGGCGCCATGCGCGCGGTACTCAACCCGCAGAGCCTGGAGAAGATGCCGACGGTCAAGGCCTGGCTGCGCCATGCTGAAGTGGCCCGCACGGTAGTTGAAGACAACTGTCATTGCAGCGACGAGCACGCCAGCATGCAGGTGCTGACCAAGGAAAACGTCATCGCCCAGCTGCATCACCTGCGCACCCACCCCTCGGTGGCCTCGCGCCTGGCGGCGGGCCAGTTGTATATCCACGGCTGGATCTACGACATCGAAAGCGCCGAAATCACCGCGTACGACGCGGCGAGCGACAGCTTCCTGCCGCTGACGGCCGGCCAGCCGATTCCGAGCGCTACGCCCAAGGGCCGCTACTAGGCTCGACTCCCCCGTTTGAGTGACTGACGGCTGCACCTCGCGTGCAGCCTGGCAGTCGGCTGTCCTGAATAAACCAAGAACGCTCTGCCGGGCCGCTGGCGGCTTCCGGCTGCCTGCCAGGTAGAGCGCTCGGCGCAATCGGCCATGGGATTGGCTTCTATGAATGAAAAGGAGCGACAGGGTGAACAAGACACAAATGAAAGCGGCATTGCCGCGTGAGTTGCTGGCTTCGGTGGTGGTGTTCCTGGTCGCCCTGCCCTTGTGCATGGGCATTGCCATTGCGTCCGGCATGCCGCCGGCCAAAGGCCTGATTACCGGGATCATCGGCGGTCTGGTGGTGGGTTTTCTGGCGGGCTCGCCGTTGCAGGTCAGTGGGCCTGCCGCGGGTTTGGCGGTGCTGGTGTTCGAGCTGGTGCGCCAACATGGCATGGCAATGCTCGGGCCGATTCTGCTGTTGGCCGGGCTGCTGCAGCTGCTGGCCGGGCGCTTCAGGCTCGGCTGCTGGTTCCGGGTGACGGCGCCGGCGGTGGTGTACGGCATGCTCGCCGGTATTGGTGTGCTGATCGTGCTGTCGCGGGTGCATGTGATGTTCGACAGTGCGCCGCAGCCTTCCGGGCTGGCCAACCTGCTGGGCTTCCCGCAAACCCTGGGCAAGGCGCTGCCGCTTGAGGCCCCCGGCACGGGCTGGCAGGCCGGTGCACTGGGCCTGGGCACCATCGCCATCATGTGGGGCTGGGAGCGCTGCAAGCCGCAGCGTTTGCGCTTCGTACCGGGTGCGCTGCTGGGTGTGGCGGCCATGACGGCGATCAGCATATGGCTGGCGTTGCCGGTGAACCGCGTGCAGGTGCCGGCGGACCTCAGTGAAGCCATCGATTGGCTGCGCCCTGCCGATCTGATGAACCTGGCCGACCCGAGCCTGCTGGTCGCCGCCCTTGCCCTGGCCTTCATCGCCAGCGCCGAAACCCTATTGTCGGCCGCAGCGGTAGACCGCATGCACAACGGCCAGCGTTCCGATTTCGACCGGGAATTGTCGGCGCAAGGTGTCGGCAACATGCTCTGTGGCGTGCTCGGTGCGTTGCCGATGACCGGGGTGATCGTGCGCAGCTCGGCCAACGTGCAGGCGGGAGCGCAGACCCGGGCTTCGGCGATATTACATGGGCTGTGGTTGTTGGCTTTCGTGGTGGCCATGAGCCGCGTGTTGCAGCAGATTCCGGTGGCGAGCCTGGCCGGTGTGCTGGTGTTCACCGGGATCAAGCTGGTCGATTTCAAGGCGTTTCGCGGCCTGGGGCGTTACGGGCGGATGCCGATGTTCACCTATGCGGCGACGGCGTTGACGATTGTCTTCACCGACCTGCTGACCGGTGTGTTGTTGGGCTTTGCCTTGACCCTGCTGAAGTTGGCGCTGAAGGCGGCGCGGTTGAAGATCAGTGTCAGCAGCCTGGAGCAGGCGGGGCATCTGGAACTGCGCCTGAGCGGCGCGGCGACCTTTCTCAAGGTGCCGGCGCTGACCCAGGTGCTGGACGGGATTCCAGCCGGGACCACTTTGCATGTGCCATTGACCAACCTCAGCTACATCGACCATGCCTGTCTGGAGTTGCTGGAGGATTGGGAGCGGGCGAATGCGGCCAGTGGTTCACAGCTGGTGATCGAGCCGCGCGGGTTGAAGCGCCGCACCGAAGGGCGGGCGCGCACGGCTGTGGGGGTGGGTAGCTGAGGCGCCGGTATTCAGTACAGAGCCTGTGATAGGACTGGGCTTGACGATGACTCTGTGGGAGCCGGCCTTGCCGGCGATGGGGCCTATACGGCCAACCTGTATGTGTGAGCGCTACGCGCTCATTCGCCGGCAAGGCCGGCTCCCACAGAGATGTGCGCAGCTTCACGCCGATTGATCCAGCTCCAGCTCCACACCCAACTGGCGCGACAGGCACGGCCAGCGCTTCCACGCCGCACCGGTGTCCGGGCTGGTCAGGGTTGCGCGGTAGGCTTCCACCGACTCCAGGGCAAAGCTCTCTTCATCCAGCAAGTTGTCCAGCGAATGGTGCACCACTTCATCCAGCTGGTTGGCAAACGCCTCACCGATCAGCTGATGGGCAATCAGGTTCGCCACCGTGGTGTCCAGCGGGATCAACGGCTGCTGGAAATGCTTGATGTACAGGTCGTTCACTTCCTCCACCAGGCGATGCGCCAGGTAGGCTTCGTCCAGCAGGCAATCCAGGCCGACATGACCATTCATGATGTCCGGCGGTTGCAGAAAATATGTTTCGGCGATTTTCAAAACCGGTTTTATCTGCGATTCGATACCGGCTTCGAGCGCTACGGCGTGGGCGGCCTCGAGCAACTCGGGCACCTGGTCGATGTAGGCGGTGACAAAACGCACCAACGCACCCTGGGGATCTTTTTCCGGCAGTTGAATGGACGGATGCAGATGCGGCACATGGTGGGCGAGGTGTTGTTGCAGCTGGCCAGTAGTGGCTTCGTGGTGATGGGCTTTGGTGATTTGATCGCGCACTGCAGCGATATTCATGACAACTCCAAGGAAGACGGATGACAAACGGAAGACATAAGGTAGCTCGCTTCTGAAAAAGCCTAAGACGCATTTGTCATAACCCTTATGCTCGGATATCGCACAGCGGTTATATCGAAATGCCATCATTGCTGTCCAGCCATTGTCTTACAAGGGCTCAAGCCTAAGGCTCATACCTGAACGGGCGATTTTCGGTACTGCGTTGCGCGGTCCGGACCCCTGTCTATACTCCGCTTTGAAAGTGATTTGCTGATGAGGCCCGACTGCTGTCCAGCAGGGGCTCGTCGTCAAAGTCCGCCGTCTTGACGCCGTACCCTTAGCCGTAGGTCCACGCCTCCGGGATAACAAGAACGATAAGGGGAACCCGCAATGATGCGACATCCACATGTCTGGATGGGCCTCCTGCTGTGGTCATTATTCACGCCGGCGCACGCCGCCTGGACCGTGAACATGGCACCAGGGGCGACTGAAGTCAGCAACGCCGTGTTCGACCTGCACATGACCATCTTCTGGATCTGCGTAGTCATTGGCGTCGTGGTATTCGGGGCGATGTTCTGGTCGATGATCGTCCACCGTCGTTCCACCGGCCAGCAACCCGCGCATTTCCATGAGCACACCTGGGTGGAGATCCTCTGGACCGTGGTGCCGTTCCTGATCCTGGTGGCCATGGCGATCCCGGCGACCAAGACCCTGATCGACATCTACGATGCCAGCGAATCGGACGTCGATATCCAGGTCACCGGCTACCAGTGGAAGTGGCACTACAAATACCTGGGCCAGGACGTCGAGTTCTTCAGCAACCTGGCCACGCCCGCCGACCAGATCCACAACAAGGCGCCCAAGGACGAGCACTACCTGCTTGAAGTCGATCAGCCGCTGGTGATCCCGGTGGGGGCGAAAGTGCGCTTCCTGGTGACCGCCGCCGACGTGATCCACTCCTGGTGGGTGCCAGCCTTCGCGGTCAAGCGCGATGCCATCCCCGGGTTCGTCAACGAGGCCTGGGCGCGGGTCGAAAAACCCGGCATCTACCGCGGCCAGTGCACCGAACTGTGCGGCAAGGACCACGGCTTCATGCCCATCGTGGTCGAGGTCAAATCCCAGGCCGACTACGCCACCTGGCTCGGCGAGCGCAAGGCCGAAGCGGCCAAGCTCAAGGAGCTGACCAGCAAGGAATGGACCCTGCAGGAACTGGTCGAGCGTGGCGACAAGGTCTACCACACCACCTGCGTGGCCTGTCACCAAGCCGAAGGCCAGGGCCTGCCGCCGATGTTCCCGGCGCTAAAGGGCTCGAAAATCGCCCTCGGGCCCAAGGAAGATCACCTCAACCTGGTGTTCCACGGCAAGGCCGGCACCGCCATGGCGGCCTTCGGCAAACAGCTCTCGGAAGTCGACCTGGCGGCCGTGGTCACCTACGAACGCAACGCCTGGGGCAACAACAAGGGCGACATGGTCACGCCGAAAGACGTGCTGGCGATCAAGCAGGCGGAAAGCAAATGAGCCGGTTCAACGAAGGTTCTCGCGCAGTACAGCCGATTGCAGGAGACAGGACATGAGTGCAGTGATCGACGACCACGGTCATGCCGACCATGACCACGCCCACGGCCCGGCCAAGGGGCTGATGCGCTGGGTGCTGACCACCAACCACAAGGACATCGGCACGATGTACCTGTGGTTCAGCTTCTGCGCCTTCCTGCTCGGCGGCTCGTTCGCCATGGTGATCCGCGCCGAGCTGTTCCAGCCCGGCCTGCAGATCGTCGAGCCGGCGTTCTTCAACCAGATGACCACCATGCACGGCCTGGTAATGGTCTTCGGCGCGGTGATGCCGGCCTTCGTCGGCCTGGCCAACTGGATGATCCCGCTGATGATCGGCGCGCCGGACATGGCCTTGCCACGGATGAACAACTTCAGCTTCTGGCTGTTGCCGGCGGCATTCCTGCTGCTGGTCTCGACCCTGTTCATGCCCGGTGGCGGGCCGAACTTCGGCTGGACCTTCTACGCCCCGCTGTCCACCACCTACGCGCCGGAAAGCGTGACGTTCTTCATCTTCGCCATCCACCTGATGGGCATCAGCTCGATCATGGGCGCGATCAACGTGATCGCCACCATCCTCAACCTGCGCGCCCCCGGCATGACCCTGATGAAGATGCCGCTGTTCGTCTGGACCTGGCTGATCACCGCGTTCCTGCTGATCGCGGTGATGCCGGTGCTGGCCGGTGTGGTGACCATGATGCTGATGGACATCCACTTCGGTACCAGCTTCTTCAGCGCGGCCGGCGGCGGCGACCCGGTGTTGTTCCAGCACGTGTTCTGGTTCTTCGGCCACCCCGAGGTGTACATCATGATCCTGCCGGCATTCGGCGCGGTCAGCTCGATCATCCCGGCGTTCTCGCGCAAGCCGCTGTTCGGCTACACCTCGATGGTCTACGCCACCGGCGCGATTGCCTTCCTCTCGTTCATCGTCTGGGCCCACCACATGTTCGTGGTCGGTATCCCGGTGGTCGGCGAGCTGTTCTTCATGTACGCGACCATGCTCATCGCGGTGCCCACCGGGGTGAAGGTGTTCAACTGGGTCAGCACCATGTGGGAAGGCTCGCTGACCTTCGAGACGCCGATGCTGTTCGCCATTGCCTTCGTCATCCTGTTCACCATTGGCGGGTTCTCCGGCTTGATGCTGGCCATCGCCCCGGCGGACTTCCAGTACCACGACACCTATTTCGTGGTCGCGCACTTCCACTACGTGCTGGTGCCGGGGGCGATCTTCGGGATCTTCGCCTCGGCGTATTACTGGCTGCCGAAGTGGACCGGGCACATGTACGACGAAACCCTCGGCAAGCTGCACTTCTGGCTGTCGTTCATCGGCATGAACCTGGCGTTCTTCCCGATGCACTTCGTTGGCCTGGCCGGCATGCCGCGCCGGGTGCCGGACTACAACCTGCAGTTTGCCGACTTCAACATGGTCTCCTCGATCGGCGCGTTCACCTTCGGCGCCACGCAGATCTTCTTCCTGTTCATCGTCATCAAGTGCATCCGTGGCGGCAAGCCGGCCCCGGCCAAGCCCTGGGATGGCGCCGAAGGGCTGGAATGGTCGGTGCCGTCGCCTGCGCCCTATCACACCTTCCAGACCCCACCGGAAGTGAAATGAACGCCGTAGCCAGGAGGCCGCTGCCATGAACGAAGGGATCTCGATCAAACGTCTGGTCTTGCGCCTGCTGGTGCTGACCGTGGTGATGTTCGCCTTCGGCTTTGCCCTGGTGCCGATCTACGACGTGATGTGCCGGGCCTTCGGCATCAACGGCAAGACCGGTGGGCAGTATGAAGGCACCCAGGTCAGCGACCCGACGCGTTCGGTGCGGGTGCAGTTCATGTCGACCAATGCCAGCGACATGGTCTGGGACTTCTACTCCACTGCCGACCAGATCGACGTCAACCCGGGGGCGGTCAACCAGATGATCTTCGTGGCCCGCAACCCGACCGACAAGCCGATGACCGCCCAGGCGATCCCGAGCATTACCCCGTCCGAGGCGGCGGCGTATTTCCACAAGACCGAGTGCTTCTGCTTCAGCCAGCAGGTGCTGCAACCGGGGGAGCGCATCGAAATGCCGGTGCGTTTCATCGTCGACCGCGACCTGCCCAAGGATGTGAAACACCTGACGCTTGCCTACACGCTGTTCGATATCACCGCTCGCCAGCCACCGGTCGCCCATGTGGCCACCCCGCCCGCCCAGAGCGCCAGATAAGGAGAACAATCAATGGCCCCTCATGAGCATTACTACGTACCGGCGCAAAGCAAGTGGCCGATCATCGCCACCATCGGCATGTTCATCACGGTATTCGGCCTGGCCACCTGGTTCAACGACATGAAGGCCGGCCGTGATTCCCACGGCCCGCTGATCTTCTTCGTTGGTGCGCTGTTCCTCGCCTACATGCTGTTCGGCTGGTTCGGCGCGGTGATCAAGGAAAGCCGCGCCGGGCTCTACAGCCCGCAGCTGGACCGCTCGTTCCGCTGGGGCATGTCGTGGTTCATCTTTTCCGAGGTGATGTTCTTCGTCGCCTTCTTCGGCGCGCTGTTCTATGTCCGCCACCTGGCCGGGCCCTGGCTGGGCGGTGAAGGGGCCAAGGGCGTGACGAACATGCTCTGGCCGAACTTCCAGTTCACCTGGCCGCTGCTGCACACACCAGACCCGAAACTGTTCCCGCCGCCCAAGGAGGTCATCGACCCCTGGCACCTGCCGCTGATCAACACCATCCTGCTGGTCAGCTCCAGCGTGACCATCACCATTGCCCACCACGCGCTGCGCAAGAACCATCGCGGCCCGCTGAAGTTCTGGCTGGCGCTGACCGTGCTGCTTGGCGTGGCGTTCATCCTATTGCAGGCCTACGAGTACCACGAGGCCTACACCCAGTTGGGGCTGACCCTGCATTCGGGGATCTACGGCGCGACGTTCTTCATGCTCACCGGTTTTCACGGCGCGCACGTGACCATCGGCACGGTGATCCTGTTCGTGATGTTGATGCGCATCTTCAAGGGGCACTTCACCGCCGACAAACACTTCGGCTTCGAGGCGGCCAGCTGGTATTGGCACTTCGTGGATGTGGTGTGGGTCGGGCTGTTTATCTTCGTGTACGTGATCTAGCGGACGTCACCAGGGGGCCTGGGACACCAGCTGGCCGCTGCAGAACCCCCAGGTGATCAATGCCAGGGTGGCCGCGGCAAGGCTCACCCGGACGGTGAGGGCCTTGAGCAGGCGGGTCGAGTCGCCTTCGTCCTTGACCAGAAAGAACAGGCCGCTGAACAGGCTGGCGATGGTGGCCAGCAACAACACGACAATCGCGGCTTTGAGCATGGGGTTACTCCGGGGGGATGCAATGACCATCAGTATAGCGACTGACCTTGGGGCGGCTGGATGAAGCCGTTTCGCCCAGGCGTGATACCAACCCTGGTGGTGGCCTTGCTGCTGCCGGGGTTGGTTGCGCTGGGCTGCTGGCAGCTGGGTCGCGCCGATCAGAAGCGCACCCTGCTCGATACCTACGCTGAGCGTCAGGCCGCCGAGCCGCTGGGCAGCGTGCAACTGCTCAGCGCAACCGACCCGGCCTACCGTCGCGTGCACCTCTACGGGCGTTTCGATGCCGCGCACAGCCTGCTGCTGGACAACCGCCAGCGCGACGGCCAGGTCGGCGTCGAACTGCTGCAACCCTTCCTCGACCAACCCAGTGGCCAGTGGCTGCTGGTCAATCGCGGCTGGCTGCCCTGGCCGGACCGACGCACGCCCGTGCAGTTCAGCACCCCAGACAGTGCCTTGAGCCTGGATGCCTGGGTGTATGTCTCGCCGGGCACGGCCTTCCAGTTGCACGCCGACCCGCAAGGCGGTCAGTGGCCACGCCTGCTGACCGCGGTCGATGCGGCGCAGCTGTGGCCGCAACTGGGCCGCGAAGGCTTCGCCCATGAGCTGCGCATTGAAGCAGGCCCGGCGAGCTATCGGCTGGAGTGGCCGATTGTGGCCCTGGGCCCGGAAAAACACCTGGGTTACGCCGTGCAGTGGTTTGCCCTGGCGTTAGCCCTGTTCGCGCTTTACCTCTATTTCGGCTGGCATAAGAACAAGGAGAAACCCCATGGGAGCCGTCATGAATCCATCCCGCACCACTAACGTTGCGCCACCGGGACGGGCGCGGGGGCGCCTGCACCTGCTGTTGATCCTGCTGGTGACGCTGGGGCCGATGATCCTCGCCACGGCCATGTACAAGCTGCAGTTCTGGGTGCCGGACGGGCGCAACTACCACGGCGAGATGATCGGCAACGGCCAGACCCGCGCCGACCTCGGCATACCGGCCGAGCAGGACGGCTGGCAGCTGCTGGTCAGCTCGCCCAAGGGCTGCGGCGTGGACTGCCAGCAGCTGGTGTACCTGGCGCGGCAGATCCATATCGGCCTGGCCCGCGATGCCAGCCGGGCCAGCCACGCACTGGCCGTGGCGCAGCCGCTGAGCGCCGAGTACCAGGGCAAGCTTGAACGCGAATACCCGCAGTTGCAGCGTTACACGGTCGACGTGCCGCGCTATGAGGCCTTCACCGGCAACAAGCAGGATGCCCAACTGTGGATCGTCGATCCGCACGGCAACCTGGTGCTGCGCTACGACGCCCGGGTCAAAGGCAAGGACGTGCTCAACGACCTGCGCCACCTGCTCAAGCTGTCCAACATCGGGTAGGAGCGCACCATGGCCAGACCTGGATACCGCCTCGCCGTGTTCGCCACCTTGCTGGCATTGGTCGTCGTGCTGCTCGGTGCCTATACCCGCCTGACCCACGCCGGCCTTGGCTGCCCGGACTGGCCGGGCTGCTACGGCTTTATCAGCGTGCCCAAGACCGAAGCCCAGCTGGCCCATGCTGAACGGCATTACCCGGACACGCCGGTGGAGGCGCACAAGGGCCGCAACGAAATGCTCCACCGCTACTTTGCCGGCACGCTGGCGCTGGTGATCGCCATGCTGGCGGTACAGGCGCTGCGTCGGCATGGGCGTGAAGGCCAGCCGTATCGCCTGCCGCTGCTTTTGCTGGGCGTGGTGTTCGCCCAGGCGGCCTTCGGCATGTGGACGGTGACGCTCAAGCTGTGGCCACAAGTGGTCACGGCGCATTTGCTCGGCGGCTTTGCCACCTTGAGTTTGCTGTTCCTGCTCAGCCTGCGGCTGTCGCGGGCGTTCATGCCGCTGCCGGGTCTGCCATTGCGCCTGCGCAAGCTGGCGGCGCTGGCGTTGCTGCTGGTGATCGGGCAGATCGCCCTGGGTGGCTGGGTCAGTGCCAACTATGCGGCGGTGGCCTGCGTGGACCTGCCGACCTGTCATGGCGAGTGGTGGCCGCAGGCCGATTTTGCCAATGGCTTCCACCTCACCCAGCACATCGGCCCGAACTACCTGGGCGGGCAACTGGACAGCGAAGCGCGCACGGCCATCCACCTGACCCACCGCCTCGGCGCGCTGGTGGTGACCGGCGTGCTGCTGACCCTGGCCTGGCAGCTGCACCATATCGGCCTGCGCCGCCTGGCGCGGCTGGTGCTGCTGGCGCTGGCCGTGCAGGTCGGGCTGGGCATCAGCAACGTGATGTTCGGCCTGCCGCTGCTGGTGGCCGTGGCGCACAACGCTGGCGGTGCCTGCCTGCTGCTGACCCTGGTGCTGGTCAATTACCGTACACGCCTGGCTACCGTGCCCAAGGCACGGCGCGTCAGCCAGGGCTGGCGCCTTACGCCGCTGGTCAGCAGTGGTGGCGTCGTTCATTACCTAGGAGAGAACCCATGGCAACGCTTCTGAGCGCACGCCAGAGCCAGGCCGGATGGCGCGATTACCTTGAACTGACCAAGCCCAAAGTCGTGGTGCTGATGCTGATCACCTCGTTGGTGGGAATGTTCCTGGCCACCCGCGCCGGGGTGCCGTGGACCATATTGGTGTTCGGCAACCTGGGCATCGGTTGCTGCGCGGGCGCGGCGGCGGCGGTCAACCATGTGGTCGACCGGCGTATCGATGCGCTGATGGCGCGTACCCATAATCGACCGCTGGCGCAGGGCCGCGTGGCGCCTGTGGCGGCGTTGACCTTCGCGTTGCTGCTGGCGTTGCTGGGCATGGCGCTGCTGCTGGCATTCACCAATGCGCTGACCGCATGGCTGACCCTGGCTTCGCTGCTGGGCTACGCGGTGATCTACACCGGCTTCCTCAAACGGGCGACGCCGCAGAACATCGTGATCGGCGGCTTGGCCGGCGCGGCGCCGCCGTTGCTGGGCTGGGTGGCAATCAGCGGCCATGTGAGTGCCGAGCCGCTGTTGCTGGTGCTGATCATCTTCGCCTGGACGCCACCGCACTTCTGGGCGCTGGCGATCCACCGCAAGGAGGAATACGCCAAGGCGGACATCCCGATGTTGCCGGTGACCCATGGCGAGCACTACACCAAGGTGCACATCCTGCTGTACACCTGCGTGCTGTTGGCGGTCAGCCTGCTACCCTTCGTCATTCACATGAGCGGGCTGCTGTACCTGGCGTGCGCCGTGCTGCTGGGGGCGCGCTTCCTGCAATGGGCCTGGGTGTTGTACCGTGGCACTCGGCCGCACGCGGCGATCAGGACCTTCAAGTACTCTATCTACTACTTGTTCCTGCTGTTCATCGCGCTGCTTGTAGACCACTACTTACTGTTGAATCTATGACTCGAACCCAGAAAACCGTCTTCATCCTCGTGGCCGTGGTTGCACTGATCCTTGGCCTTACCATCAACAAGGTGCTCAGTGGCCGCAACCAGGGCAACCCGACCGCGCTGATCGATGCCGGGATCATCCTGCTGCCGCAAAGCCGCACGGTGCCGGCGCTGGAGATGACCGACGAGAACGGCCAGCCGCTGAACCTGGATCAACTGACGGGGAAATGGTCGCTGCTGTTCTTTGGCTACACCTACTGCCCGGACATCTGCCCGACTACCTTGGCGCAGTTGCGTCAGGTGAAGAGCGAGTTGCCCAAGGCGGCGGCGGACAAGCTGCAGGTGGTGTTGGTGAGTGTCGACCCGAACCGCGACACGCCGGCTCAGCTCAAGCAGTACCTGGGGTATTTCGACAAGGACTTCCGCGGCCTGACCGGCTCGCTGGAGAACACCCAGAAGCTGGCGAATGCGGTGAGTATTCCGTTTATTCCAGCCGATACCAGCAAGCCGGGCTATACCGTGGACCACAGTGGCAACCTGGCGTTGCTGGGGCCGGACGGCAAACAGCGCGGGTTCATCCGGGCGCCGTTCAATAACCAGAAGCTGGTGGCGCAGTTGCCTGGCCTGGTTGAGCGGGACTAGCTAAAAGCATCGCCGGCAAGGCCGGCTCCCACAGTGGCCGGCATGATGCTGACCTTGTGGGAGCCGGCGTTGCCGGCGACAGGGCCGCAAAGCGGCCCGACAACAACCATCAGAACGCCGGCACGACCGCGCCTTTGTACTTCTCGAGGATGAAGGCTTTCACTTCAGGCGTGTGCAGCGCCGCAATCAGCTTCTTCATCGCCTCGGCATCCTTGTTGTCCTCACGGGCCACCAGAATGTTCACGTACGGCGAGTCGCTGCCTTCAATGACCAGCGCATCCTTGGCCGGGTCCAGCTTGGCTTCCAGCGCGTAGTTGGTGTTGATCAGCGCCAGGTCGACCTGGGTCAGCACGCGCGGGATGGTCGCCGCTTCCAGCTCACGGAACTTCAGGTTCTTGGTGTTCCCGGTGATGTCCTTGACGGTGGACAGGATGTTCTTGTCATCCTTGAGGGTGATCACGCCGGCCTTGTCCAGCAGCAGCAGGGCACGGCCGCCGTTGGTGGCGTCGTTGGGGATCACCACGGTCGCGGTGGCCGGCAATTCTTCGAGCGTCTTGTACTTGCTCGAGTAGGCGCCCAGCGGCTCCAGGTGCACACCGGCAACGCTGACCAGGTGGGTGCCCTTGGCCTTGTTGAACTCATCCAGGTATGGCTGGTGCTGGAAGAAGTTGGCGTCCAGGCGCTTTTCGGCCACTTGCACGTTTGGCTGGATGTAGTCGGTGAAGACCTTCACCTTCAGATCCACACCTTGTTTGGCCAGCGCCGGTTTTACGAACTCGAGGATCTCGGCGTGCGGCACCGGGGTAGCGGCAACGGTCAGGGTCTCGGCCGCCTGGGCAGAGAAGGCCGCGACAGCGGCGACAGCAGCAAGCAGTTTTTTCATCGATCGCTCCTTGAGAGGGCCGTTCTGGCCCTCGAGGCGTCGGCCTGGCCGACGCTGGGGTTACTTACGGGAAAAATGCACAACCAGTTTGTCGCCGACGCTCTGCAGTACCTGAACCAGGATCAGCAGCAGCACCACGGTGACGATCATCACGTCGGTCTGGAAACGCTGGTAGCCGAAGCGGATCGCCAGGTCGCCCAGGCCGCCCGCGCCCACCACACCGGCCATCGCGGTGTACGACACCAGGGTGATGGCGGTCACGGTAATGGCCGCGAAAATGCCCGGCCGCGCTTCCGGCAGCAAGGCGTTGGTGATGATCTGCCGGGTGGTCGCGCCCATCGACTGGGTGGCTTCGATGATGCCGCGGTCCACTTCCCGCAGCGCGGTTTCCACCAGGCGCGCGAAGAACGGTGTGGCACCGACCACCAGGGGCGGAATCGCACCGGCCACGCCCAGCGAGGTGCCGGTGATCAGCACAGTGATCGGGATCATCACGATCAGCAGGATGATGAACGGCAGCGAGCGCAGGATGTTGACCACCAGCGACAGCAGCGCATACACGCCCTTCTGTTCGAACAGCTGGCGCGGGCCGCAGAGGAACAGCAGCACACCCAACGGCAGGCCGAGCAGCACGGTGAAGAACAGCGAGCCACCGAGCATGATCATGGTGTCGACGGTGGCCAGCCAGATTTCGGCCCAGTCGACGTTGGCGAAGTAACTCAGGTCCATTAACGCAATACCTCCATATGAACATCAGCCGCCTTGAAGCAGGTAAACGCCGCTTCCATGTCGCCGCCAGTGATGGCGAGGGTCAGCTGCCCATACGGGGTGTCCTTGATGCGGTCGATACGCCCGGCCAGGATGCTGTAATCCACCCCGGTCTCACGGGCCACAGTGCCCAGCAGCGGTGCGTAGGTGGCATCGCCCTGGAAGGTCAGGCGCACGATGCGCCCGGGAACGTGGGCGAAGTCGTCGCGCTGTTCGTTTTCATCGACCTGCTCGTCCTCTTGGACGAAGCGCTTGGTGGTCGGGTGCTTGGGGTGCAGGAACACCTCGGCCACCGTGCCTTGCTCGACGATGTGCCCGGCGTCCATCACGGCCACCTGGTCGCAGACACGGCGGATCACGTCCATCTCGTGGGTGATCAGCACGATGGTCAGCTTCAGCTCGCGGTTGATCTCGGCCAGCAGTTGCAGGACCGAGGCCGTGGTTTGCGGGTCGAGGGCACTGGTGGCCTCGTCACACAGCAAAATTTTCGGCTGGGTGGAGAGTGCGCGGGCAATGCCGACGCGCTGCTTCTGGCCACCGGACAGCTGCGCCGGGTACTTCTTCGCGTGCTCGGACAGGCCGACGCGGGCCAGCAGCTCGTTGACGCGCTGGTCGATGGCTTTGCGCGACAGCTCGCCGGCCAGGATCAATGGCAGCGCGACGTTGTCGGCGACGGTCTTGGAGGCCAGCAGGTTGAAGTGCTGGAAGATCATCCCGACCTGCTGGCGGAAGCGCCGCAGGTGGTTGGCGTCGAACGCGGTGACGTCTTCACCGTCGACGATGATCTTGCCGCCGCTTGGGGCTTCCAGACGGTTGATCAGGCGCAGCAGGGTACTTTTCCCGGCACCCGAATGGCCGATCAGGCCGAACACCTGGCCGTCTTCGACGCGCAGGCTGGTCGGGTGCAGCGCGGGGATATCCTTACCGGCGACGCGGTAGGTTTTATGGACTTGTTGAAACTCGATCACGTAGCGAACCTTGTGGGGCGCATGGAAATTGGGTCAGCGGTTAGCCGGGCCGCGCATTTTAGCCTGTTCGTATAGAGGTTCTTAGCATTTATTTCGCCTTTGACCAATGCTGCTGGAATAACGCGATCAGTGGTCACATTCAATGGAGCGCTCCGTACGGCCCTTCAGTCACTAGCAGAACAAGCCCTGGACGGGCACCGCGACGACTGATGAGGAGAGCAGACCCATGCCCAGCAAGAAGAATGCGCCCAAGGAAAGCCAACTCGCCGGCACCCAGACACCCGACCGGGCCAACACCAACGCCAAGCTGCAAAGCCTCGAAGCCTTTCGCAGTGACGCCACCGGCCAGGCCTTGCGAACCAACCAGGGGGTGAAGGTAGCCGACAACCAGAACTCGCTGAAGGCGGGGGACCGCGGCCCTTCGCTGCTTGAAGATTTCATCATGCGCGAGAAGATCACGCATTTCGACCATGAGCGCATCCCGGAACGGATTGTTCATGCCCGGGGTACCGGCGCCCACGGCTTTTTCCAGCCCTACGCCGCGCATGCGGCGTTGACCAAGGCGGGCTTTCTGCAGGACCCGGAGAAGATCACGCCAGTATTCGTGCGGTTCTCCACCGTGCAGGGGCCGCGCGGCTCAGGGGACACGGTGCGGGATGTGCGCGGCTTTGCGGTGAAGTTCTTCACTGACGAAGGCAATTTCGACCTGGTCGGCAACAACATGCCGGTGTTCTTTATCCAGGATGCGATCAAGTTTCCCGACTTCGTGCACGCGGTGAAGCCTGAGCCGCACAACGAGATGCCGACGGGCGGCTCGGCTCACGACACCTTCTGGGACTTCGTCTCGCTGGTGCCGGAGTCGGCCCACATGGTGATGTGGGCGATGTCCGACCGGGCGATTCCGAAAAGCCTGCGGACCATGGAAGGCTTTGGTGTGCACACCTTCCGCCTGATCAACGCCAAGGGCGAGGCCAACTTCGTCAAGTTCCACTGGAAACCCAAGCAGGGCGTGCTGTCGCTGCTGTGGGACGAGGCGCAGAAGCTGGCCGGCAAGGATGCGGACTTCCATCGCCGCGACTTGTGGGAGGCCATTGAAACCGGCAATTACCCCGAGTGGGAATTCGGTGTGCAGATCGTCCCGCAAGCCGATGAGCATAAATTCGACTTCGACCTGCTTGATCCGACCAAGCTCATTCCCGAGGAGCTGGTGCCAGTAACCCCGCTCGGGCGCATGGTGCTCAACCGCAACCCGGACAACTTCTTCGCCGAGACCGAGCAGGTTGCCTTCTGCCCTGGGCATATCGTGCCTGGCATCGACTTTTCCAACGACCCGCTGCTGCAAGGGCGCTTGTTCTCCTACACCGATACGCAGATCAGCCGGCTGGGCGGGCCGAACTTCCATGAGATCCCGATCAACCGCCCCTTGGCCGCGAACCACAATGGCCAGCGCGACGCCCAGCATCGGGTGACCCTGGACAAGGGGCGCGCCGCCTACGAACCCAACTCCATCGATGCCGGTTGGCCCAAGGAAACCCCGGCAGCCGCTGAGGACGGCGGATTCGAGTCGTACCCGGAGCGCATCGAGGCGCACAAGGTTCGTCAACGCAGCCCGTCCTTTGCCGACCACTTCTCCCAGGCGCGCTTGTTCTTTCAGAGCATGAGCCCGACCGAGCAGGAGCACATCATTGCTGCCTACAGCTTCGAGCTGGGCAAGGTCGAGCGCGAGCACATCCGCGCGCGTGAGGTGAATGAGGTGTTGGCCAATATCGACCTGAAGCTGGCCAGGCGTGTGGCCGCCAACCTCGGCCTGCCCGCGCCCAAGGCCGCGACGGTCAAGGAGCAGGCGCTGACGCTCAAGGCTTCGCCGGCCCTGAGCCAGATGAACCTGCTGGGCTCGGGCATCAAGGGCCGCAAGGTGGCGGTGCTGGTTGCCGACGGGGTGGAGGCGGACCTGCTCGACAGCCTGGTCAAGGCATTGCAGGCCGAGAGTGCCGCCATCAAGCTGCTGGGCCCAAGTTCGGCGCCGGTGACGACTAGCTCCGGTCAGCCGCTGGCGGTGGATGCTTCGATGGAGGGCCTGCCGTCGGTGGCCTTCGATGCGGTCTGGGTGGCGGGCGGCAAGGCTGCCCTCAAGGCCTTGAGCGGCGATGGCACTGCGGTGCACTTCGTGTTGGAGGCCTACAAGCACCTCAAGCCCATTGGCGGCGATAGCGATGCACAGGGCTGGTTCGACAGCCTGCACCTGAAGGCTGACAGCGGCCTGCTCAGCGGCAGCGACAAGAAGGCCTACAAGGCCTTTGTCAGCGCCATCGGCAAGCATCGGGTGTGGAAGCGAGAGGCGGCAGCCAAGGCAGTGCCGGCGTGACGGACGTGTCGGGTGCCCGTGGCCGGGCACCCGAGGGTGTCACTCGCTGCGGCGTGGCGTCAGGACCACCTGGGCCGGTTGGTTGCGATGGATCTCGTGCAGTTGCTTCAGGTCGAAGTTGGCGTCGCGCTTGTGCACGCGCTTGCTCAGCAAGGTCGACAGCCACGGGTAGTCCTGGGTGCGTGGCACCTGGAAGACCACGTCGCACTGGTAGTTCACGACATCGGTGGCAATGTCGTCCAGCTGGCGGCGCAGATCAGCGATCTTGTTGATCTTCAGGGCAATGACAGTGCTCGGCGCCGTCGGGTCGATGACCTTGGCTTGCGGCCGGGCTTCGGCAGCCTTCAGCGCGGCTTCGGCCTTGTCCAGCTCATCCTTGCGGGCCTGGGCGATGGCGCCATTGACCCCACCGGTCAGCGCCGGTGCCTTGGGCATCAGGGCACGGGCGCGGCTCAGCGCGGTGGCGGCGGCATTCACATCGCCCTTCTGCAGGACGATCTGGCTGCGTTGCAGGTAGGCTTCGGCCAGCTGGCGCTGGAATTGCTCGACACGCGCATCATTGGGCGACTTGGCCTGCAAGTCGGCCAGTTGGTCTTCGGCGGTGGCCAGCTCGCTGCTGGCGATGCTTTGGTCAAGCTGCTGCCAGGCGTCTGGCGTAACAGGTGTGGCGGTATCTGCCGGCTTGCTTGAGCAAGCGGCCAGCACCAGCGAAAACGCGGCAAGGAGCAGATAACGGGAGGTAAACGGCTTCATTCCTGCGACTCTCTATTTGCGCAAAAAGCGAGCAAGTCTACACCCAGTCCGCTGGCTCGAAAAACATTCTTCCCGCTACGGACACGATAAAAATGTCGCAGGGCGCGACCACCGTCGGTGGCACCCTGCGCGAGATCGGGGCGGATCAACGTCGCGGCAGTGCCAGGCTCACCAAGAATAGCACCGCTGCACAGACCACGATTGACGGGCCGGCCGGGGTGTCCTTGAACCACGACAGGGCCAGGCCGCTGCACACCGCCACCACGCCGATCAGGCTGGCGCCCAGGGCCATCTGCTCCGGCGAGCGGGCGTGGCGTTGGGCGGCAGCAGCGGGGATGATCAGCAGCGAGGTGATCAACAGCACGCCGACGATCTTCATCGCCACGGCGATCACCACGGCGATCAGCAGCATCAGTGCCAGGCGCAGCCCGGCCACCGGCAGCCCTTCGACCCGGGCCAGTTCCTCGTGCACGGTGACCGCCAGCAGCGGGCGCCACAGGGCGACCACCAGCAGCAGCACGACGGCGCTGCCACCGAGGATCCACGCAAGGTCGCCGGGGCTGATCGCCAGCAGGTCGCCGAACAGGTAGGCCATCAGGTCGATGCGCACATCGTGCATGAAGCTCAGGGCCACCAGGCCCAGCGACAGCGTGCTCGGCGCGAGGATCCCCAGCAGGGTGTCCGAGGCCAGCGGCTGGCGCTGCTGCAAGGTCACCAGGAGGATGGCCAGCAACAGGCAGCCGACGGTTACCGCCAGCGCCGGGCTGACGTCCAGGGCGAAGCCCAGGGCCACGCCCAGCAGCGCGGCATGCGACAGGGTGTCGCCGAAATAGGCCATGCGCCGCCAGACCACGAACGACCCCAGCGGGCCGGCCACCACGGCCAGGGACAAACCTGCGAGCAGGGCGTAGAGCAGGAAATCAGCCATGCTTGCAGTGGTCTCCGTGGACGTGGCCGTCTTGGGCCGGGGTGACCACCGAGCCGTGCAGGTCGTGGGCGTGGTCGTGATGATGGTGGTAGATCGCCAGGCTTGGCGCGTGATTGCCGAACAGCTCGACGAACGCCGGGTCGCCGCTGACCTGCTCCGGGTGGCCGGAACAGCACACGTGACGGTTGAGGCAGACCACCTGGTCGGTGGTGCTCATCACCAGGTGCAGGTCGTGGGAGACCATCAATACACCGCAGCCATGGCGGTCGCGCAGGCGGGTAATCAGGCTGTAGAGCTCGGCCTGGCCGGCGACGTCGACGCCCTGCACGGGCTCGTCGAGTACCAGTAGTTCAGGTTCGCGCAGCAGCGCACGGGCCAGCAGCACTCGCTGCATCTCGCCGCCGGAAATGTTCTGGATCGGGCTGTCGATGACCTGCTCGGCGCCCACTTCATTCAGCGCAGACAGTGCCATGGCGCGGTCGACACCCGGCACCAGGCGCAAGAAGCGCAGCACTGACAGGGGCAACGTCGGGTCGACCTGAAGTTTTTGCGGCATGTAGCCGATGCGCAGCTTGGGTTTGCGCCAGACGCTGCCGCTGTCGGGCTTCAACAGGCCGAGCACGGCGCGCACCAGGGTGGTCTTGCCGGCGCCGTTGGGGCCGATCAGGGTGACGATCTGCCCCGGCTCCACACTCAGGTCGATACTGTCGAGGATGGCCTGGCCGGCGAAGGCCACGCCGACCCGCTCCAGGCGAATCAACGGGTTGTTCATCATGCGCTCCGGCAAGTGCCGCACAGACCGACGACTTCCACGGTCTGGGTTTCGACGCTGAACCCCACTTCGCTGGCACTGGCGACGATGGCATCGCTGATGCTCAGCTGTTCCAGCTCGATGGCGACATGGCAATTGCGGCAGATCAGGAACTGGCCCTGGTGGGCGTGCTCCGGGTGGCTGCAGCCCATGAAGGCGTTGAGCGAAGCGATGCGGTGGACCAGGCCGTTCTCGAGGAGGAAATCCAGCGCCCGATAAACGGTAGGGGGCGCGGCGCGGCGGCCGTCCTGCTCGCTCAGCACACCGAGGATGTCGTAGGCGCCCAGCGGCTTGTGGCTCTGCCACACCAGTTCCAGCACGCGGCGGCGCAGGGCGGTCAGGCGCAGGCCTTTCTGCGCGCACAAGGCATCGGCCTCGGACAAGGCGCTATGCACGCAATGGGAGTGATCGTGAGGGCGGTTGGCCAGCGGTGTAATGGGCATGGGCAGCGACGGTTCTGTGGAGAGACGTTATTATGTTACCTGTTCCTGGCCCATCGAGTGATTGTCGTGTCCCGATTTTTTGCCCTTTTTGTCGCTTTTGCCGCTGCGCTGGCTGTTCTGCCACCTGCGCAGGCTGAGGTTCGCGTACTCACCAGCATCCAGCCGCTGCAGCTGATTGCCGCTGCCGTGCAGGACGGTGTGGGTAAACCTGAGGTCTTGCTGCCGCCCGGTGCATCGCCGCATCACTACGCTTTGCGCCCTTCCGACGTACGGCGTGTGGCTGAAGTCGACCTGCTGTACTGGATCGGCCCGGACATGGAAGGCTTCCTGCCACGGGTACTGAGCACCCGCAGCAAGCCGAGCGTGGCGTTGCAGGGTATTCCCGGCTTGCAACTGCGCCATTTTGGCGAGGACAGCCATTCCCATGATGAAGATGACGGGGATGACCACGATCATGATCACCGCCCGGGCAGCCTGGATGCGCATTTGTGGTTGTCGTCGGTCAACGCCCGGGTGATTGCCGCGAAAATGGCCAGCGACCTGAGCGCCGCCGACCCGGCCAATGCCGCGCGTTACCAGAGCAACCTGCAGGCCTTCGACGCCCGTCTGGATGCGCTGGACCAGCGTTTGAAGGCGCGCATGGCGGGTGTGTCCGACAAGCCGTTCTTTGTCTTCCATGAGGCGTTCGACTATTTCGAGTCGACCTATGGGCTCAAGCACACCGGTGTGTTCAGTGTGGCGGCCGAAGTACAGCCCGGCGCCCAACATGTGGCGGCGATGCGCAAGCGCTTGCAGGAAGTCGGCAAGACCTGCGTGTTCAGTGAGCCGCCGCTGCGCCCGCGCCTGGCAGACACCTTGACCGCCGGTTTGCCGGTGACGCTGGCGGAGCTGGATGCATTGGGCGGGACACTGCCGGTGAACGCCCAAGGCTATGAGCAGTTGCTGGAAAACCTGGGGAATGGCCTGGCCGGCTGCCTCGAAAAACTCTGAAGGCCTCATCGCGGGACCAGCCCGCTTCCACAGGTGTTTTGAGGCACCCTGTGGGAGCGGGCTGGTCCCGCGATGCTTTTAGGGCCTACAAGGCAAACGGCAGGACAATCGCCACCTGCTGACGTGCCGCCAGCTTCACCTCGAACTCCGCCGGGTCGTGAATCATCACGTCCATCCCGGCGAACGATTCGGCGGCAATCAAGCGTGACAGCCAGAAGCGCACACAGGCCACCCGCAGCATCAGCGGCCACAACTCGGCCTCTGTCGCGGTGAACGCCCGGCGTGCCGCATAGGCGCCCAGCAAGGCGCGAGCCAGCGCACCATCGATCTTCCCGGCCTCGTCGCAGCACCAGTCATTCAAGGTGATCGCCACGTCGTACAGCATCGGCCCGGAACAAGCATTGTAGAAGTCGATCAGCCCGGTCAGGTGAGTGCCTTCGAACATCACGTTGTCGCGGAACAGGTCGCCGTGCAGGTTGGCCCGTGGCAACCCGAGGATCTGCGCCTTGTGCTCGGCAATCTCGCCCAGGCAACCCTGCAGCAGGCCTTGCTGCTCGGCCGTCAGGCGCGGCATCAGCTCGGCGCCGGTCTCCAGCATCCAGTCCAGGCCACGGTCAGTCTTGCGCTCCAGGACCTTGTTGCGGGTCGCCACATGCAGGTGCCCGAGCAAGTCGCCGACCTGTGCGCAATGCTGGGTATTGGGCACCTTGATGTGCTTGCCCGACAGGCGCGGCTGCAACAGCGCCGGCTTGCCGGCCAGCTCACGCAGGGCCACACCGTCGGTGGTGCGCAGCGCGTAAGGCACCGGCAGGTCGTCCTCGTGCAGCACATCGAGCAGTTCGATGAAGAACGGCAGGTCCTGGATCGGCCCGCGTTCGACCAGTGTCAGAACGAACTCACCCTGTTCGAGGCTGACGAAGAAGTTGCTGTTCTCGGTACCGGCGGCAATGCCTTGGAAGTCCCGCAGGCGACCCAGTCCATAGGGCGCCAGAAAGGTTTCCAGCTCAGGCCGGGTCAGTGGGGTGAAGACAGACATGGTCAAAAACTGCTCATTCGGGCGCAGCCATGCAGCTGCGCCGGGTTGATGGAAAAGGTCCTTTCTACCACTCGAAGATCTTCCAGGACGGGATCAGCATATCCGGTTGGTCGGAACGAATGAAGTTGGCGTCCGTCCCATCGGCGCGTACCAGGAAGTACGGCTTGCCGCCTTTGGGGGTGACCTTGATTGCATACAGGAAACCGTTCTGGCGGTATTCCTGGATAGTTTTGTCGCCTTCCTGGCGAATGGTGACATCCGGATCGGCCGAAGGCGCTTCATCCGCGGCAAACGCTGCAAGCGGTGCGGTAGCCAGGAGGCCGAGCAGCAACAGGCGATTTACTGTACGCATGATAACCTTGTCCCTTTGTCGTCAATGTTCCGGACATTCTAGCGCCGGGCCCGCCGAAAAGGTTGATTCTGCTCATGAGCCAAGCTCCCCTCGTCCTGGTGGACGGTTCTTCCTACCTCTACCGCGCCTTTCACGCGCTGCCGCCGCTGACCACGTCCAAAGGGTTGCCGACCGGTGCGGTGAAAGGCGTGTTGAACATGCTCAAGAGCCTGCGCCGGCAGTACCCGGAGAGCCTGTTTGCCGTGGTTTTCGACGCCAAAGGCGGCACGTTCCGCGATGAAATGTACGCCGAATACAAAGCCAACCGCCCAAGCATGCCCGACGACCTGCGCGTGCAGGTCGAGCCGCTGCATGCCAGCGTGCGTGCCCTGGGCTACCCGCTGCTGTGTGTAGAAGGCGTCGAGGCCGACGACGTGATCGGTACCCTGGCGCGCAGCAGCGCGGCGGCCGGGCGCCCGGTGATCATCTCCACCGGTGACAAGGACATGGCCCAGCTGGTCGATGGCCACGTCACCCTGGTCAACACCATGACCGGCAGCGTGATGGACATCGAGGGCGTGAAAGAGAAATTCGGCGTTGGTCCCGAGCACATCATCGACTTCCTCGCCCTGATGGGCGACAAGGTCGACAACATTCCCGGCGTGCCAGGGGTGGGCGAGAAAACCGCCGTCGGCCTGCTGACCGGCATTGGTGGCGGCCTGCGCGAGCTGTACGAGAACCTCGACAAGGTGCCCGCCCTGCCGATTCGTGGTGCCAAGACCCTGCCCGCCAAGCTCGAAGAACACCGTGACGCGGCGTTCCTGTCCTACGAGCTGGCCACCATCAAGCTGGATGTGGCCCTGGACGTCGAAGTCGATGCGCTGGTCTGCGCCGAGCCTGACCGCGATGCGCTGCTGGCGCTGTACACCGAGATGGAATTCAAGAGCTGGGTCGACGAGATCCAGCGCGACAACAAGCGCGCTGAACTGGCGGCGCCCGCAGTGAAGGTCGACGCGCCGGCCGCTGCTGTCGAAGTGGCGGTTGCCAGCGCCCCGCAGCCTACCGAAACCCGCTACGAAACCATCCTCGATCAGGCCCGTTTCGACGCGTGGCTGGCCAAGCTGCAAGCCGCCGAGCTGTTTGCCTTCGACACCGAAACCACTGGCATCGACGCCCAGCAGGCGCAGCTGGTCGGTGTGTCGTTCGCCGTGCAGTCCCATGAAGCGGCCTATATCCCGTTGGCCCACAACTACCTCGGTGCACCGCAGCAACTGGACCGCGACAGCGTCCTGCGGGCGCTGAAGCCGCTGCTGGAAGACCCGAACAAGCTCAAGGTCGGCCAGCACGCCAAGTTCGACATGAACATCCTGGCCAACTGCGCGCTGGGCGGTAACCCGGACGATGGCATCACCGTGCGCGGTATCGCCTTCGACACCATGCTCGAATCCTACGTGTTGAACTCCACGGCGATCCGTCATGACATGGACAGCCTGGCGCTCAAGTACCTCGACTACACCACCACCAGCTTCCAGGACATCGCCGGCAAGGGCGCCAAGCAGCTGACCTTTGACCAGATCCCGCTGGAACAGGCCGGCCCCTACGCTGCTGAAGACGCCGACATCACCCTGCGCCTGCACCAGACCCTGAACGCGAAGCTGGCTGAGATCCCGAGCCTGGCCAGCGTGTTGACCGATATCGAGATGCCCTTGGTGCCGGTGCTGGCGAAGATCGAGCGCCAGGGTGCGCTGGTCGATGCCGACCTGCTCAAGGTGCAGAGCGGTGAGCTGGGCGACAAGATGGCGGCGCTGGAAGCCGAAGCGCTGGAGATTGCCGGTGAGCCGTTCAACCTGGGCTCGCCCAAGCAACTGGGCGCCATCCTCTATGACAAGTTCGGCCTGCCAGTACTGAAGAAGACTGCCAAAGGCCAGCCGTCCACCGCTGAAGACGTGCTTGAGGCCTTGGCCGAAGAAGGCTATCCGCTGCCCAAGGTACTGATGCAGTACCGCTCCATGAGCAAGCTGAAAAGCACCTACACCGACCGTCTGCCAGAGCAGATCAACCCGCGCACCGGGCGTATCCACACCTCTTATCACCAGGCTGTCGCGGCCACTGGCCGGCTGTCTTCCAGCGACCCGAACCTGCAGAACATCCCGGCGCGTACCGCTGAAGGGCGGCGCATTCGCCAGGCGTTCGTCGCCCCCCAGGGCTACAAGCTGCTGGCGGCGGACTATTCGCAGATCGAGCTGCGCATCATGGCCCACCTGTCCCGTGACGAAGGCCTGCTCTCGGCCTTCCGCGAAGGCCTGGACGTGCACACGGCCACGGCGGCCGAGGTGTTCAAGGTCGAACTGGGCGAGGTGACCTCGGACATGCGCCGCAGCGCCAAGGCGATCAACTTCGGCCTGATCTATGGCATGGGCGCGAAAAAACTCGGCAAGGACATCGGCGTCGACACCAAGGTCGCCAAGGCCTACATCGACGAATACTTTGCCCGCTACCCAGGGGTGCGCGAGTACATGGAGCGCACCCGCAAGCAGGCGGCGGACCAGGGCTATGTGGAAACCCTGTTCGGGCGTCGCCTGTACCTGCCGGCGATCAACTCCAACAAGCCGCAGGAGCGCGCTGGCGCCGAGCGCACGGCGATCAACGCGCCGATGCAGGGCACGGCGGCGGACATCATCAAGCGTGCAATGGTGGCAGTGGATAATTGGCTGACCGAATCCGGGCTCGATGCCCGGGTCATTCTCCAGGTACACGATGAATTGGTCCTGGAAGTACGCGAGGACCTGATCGACCAGGTGCGCGAAGCGATCCGCCCGCACATGAGCGGTGCCGCGCAACTCGACGTGCCGCTGGTGGTGGATGTGGGCGTGGGCGCGAACTGGGATGAGGCGCACTAAATAGAGGGCATGCGCCGCGGCATATCGTCGCGGCAAAACCTCTGGCAGGAGGCCACTAGTGCCGAAAGTTTTCAGCTTTATCGCAAATAGTTGCTAATGCTTTGGAACTAAACCGGTGAACCACGACTCAGAGTAACTGAATGGCTGGTGAAGCCCTTCGATGCTCCTATGTTGTGTTAAGTGTTGGCAGATATCTGGACCCCGCCCTAGCGGTCCGGACTTGGACCCCGAACTTCCCCCTCCCCATACGAAGTCCGGGGTTTTTTTTGCCCGCGATTTGGCGGGCAGCCCTTATTCTGCGGGCTTGTCAGCCAGTTCCATCCAGCGCGCGAGCACTGTGTAGGCCTCTTCCAGGCCTTGGCGTTTTGGCGCCGAGAACAGCTGGATGGTCACGCTGTCGCCCCAGCCTTTGCGAATTTCCGCCTGCACTTTGAGCAGGGTGTTCTTCGCTGCGCCGTAGGTCAGCTTGTCGGCTTTGGTCAGCAGGATGTGCATCGGCATGCCGCTGGCCCGGGACCAATCGAGCATCATCATGTCGAAATCGGTCATCGGGTGGCGCACGTCCATCATCAGGATCAGGCCTTTGAGCGCTTCACGGCTGCCCAGGTAGGCTTCCAGGTGACGCTGCCAGTGCTGCTTGAGCGGAATCGGCACCTTTGCATATCCGTAGCCCGGCAGGTCGACCAGACGCCGTTCATCGTCCAGACTGAAGAAGTTCAACAGCTGAGTGCGCCCCGGGGTTTTCGAGGTGCGCGCGAGGCTCGCATGGGTCAGGGTGTTGAGGGCGCTGGACTTGCCGGCATTGGACCGGCCCGCGAAGGCGACTTCATAACCCTGGTCTTCCGGGCACTGGTCGACTTTGGCGGCGCTGATGGCGAACTTGGCCTGTTGGCAAAGACCGAGGATGGGGTTTTTGACTTGCATTGGATTTCCGGTTGGGCGTTGCGCGAGAAGGTCTCGGCAAGGGGTGTCGTTTCCGTTTCAGCAACGGGAGTATATAATGCCTTAAATTTTGTGTGCGCATTATCCCAGCGTAGGAGCATGTGCACGGGGGCTGTCGAACCAAGCTTGCGCAGTAGAACGCAGTGCATCCCCCAACCCTGAAAGCGTCATTCGCCGTCTGAATGGCTGCTTGTTTACGGTGACTTGGTAGCGTTTCAGCGCTCAGGCAACAGAGGATCCCCAGGCAGTGTACAAGCGAGCCTATGCCGCTTGCCATGCCGGGTAGCGCAGGATCGATGACCAGCGCCAGGTCACTCAGGGTTTCAAGGCTATGCCACAGCGTGGATTGTGCATGGACTGCAGTGCCGAGGACCAGCCGTCAATCATCCAGAGGATGAACGGGCAGTCCCGATACATAACTCTTTCACCCTTAGCCGTAGTTGGATTAGCTGATGAACAAACTACTCGTGAGTCTGCTGTTGACCTTGGGCGTCACAGGTGTTGCCCACGCTGCCGGTAATATCGTCGGCGATGCTGCTGCCGGTCAGGCCAAAACCGCCGTTTGTGGCGCTTGTCACAATCCGGACGGCAATAGCCTGGCACCGAACTTCCCTAAACTTGCAGGCCAGGGTGAAAGGTACCTGGGTAAACAATTGCACGATATCAAGTCGGGCAAGCGCACCGTGCTGGAAATGACCGGCATGCTGACTGCCTTCAACGAGCAGGACCTGGCCGATATCGCGGCCTACTTCGCTAGCCAGAAAGGCAGCGTGGGGGCAGCTGACCCGAAACTGGTCGAGCGTGGCAAGGCTCTGTTCAATGGCGGCGACCTGGCCAAGGGCCTGCCGGCCTGTACCGGTTGCCATTCGCCCAACGGCGCGGGTCTTGCGGTCGCGGGCTTCCCGCACCTGGGCGGCCAGCACTCGACGTACGTGACCAAGCAGTTGACCGACTTCCGTGAAGGCAACCGCACCAACGATGGCGACGCGATGACCATGCGTTCCATCTCTGCCAAGCTCTCCAACAAAGACATCGAAGCGCTGGCCAGCTACATCCAGGGCCTGCATTGATGCCGCTGTTAACGCTGCGTTAATCGTTGCAACGCAAACATGAAAAGGGCGGCCATGGCCGCCCCTTTTTCTGCCCGCTGCCGTTACACTAACGAACTCGGACCCCCTCGGCCTGTCACAGTGCAGGTTGCGACGAGGTGACCAATGACTGCTCAGGAGTAAAGCATGCGTAATCTGATTCTCAGCGCTGCGCTGGTGGCTGCCAGTGCCTTCGGTATGACCGCCCAGGCTGCAGAGCCAATTGCATCTGGCAAGGAATATATCGAGCTGAGCAACCCGGTGCCGGTCTCGGTGCCTGGCAAGATCGAAGTCGTGGAGCTGTTCTGGTACGGCTGCCCGCATTGCTACCACTTCGAACCGACCATCAACCCATGGGCCGAAAAACTGCCCAAGGACGTCAACTTCAAGCGCGTTCCGGCCATGTTCGGCGGCCCGTGGGACGCTCACGGCCAGATGTTCCTGACCCTCGAAGCCATGGGCGTCGAGCACAGCGTTCACGCTGCCGTCTTCGACGCCATCCAGAACCAGCGCAAGCAATTGACCAAGCCTGGTGACATGGCCGACTTCCTCGCCACCCAGGGCGTGGACAAGGACAAGTTCCTCGCCACCTTCAACTCCTTCGCCATCAAGGGCCAGGTGCAGCAGGCCAAGGAACTCGCCAAGAAGTATGAAATCACCGGCGTGCCAGCCATGGTCGTCAACGGCAAGTACCGCTTCGACCTGGGCACCGCTGGCGGTCCTGAAGGCGTACTGAACGTCGCTGACCAGCTGATCGCCAAGGAACGCGCCGCGAAGTAAGCGGCGAACCCCATGCGCCGCTGGCGAACAGAGCGTGGCATTGGCCTGCATGAACCGCAGGTCAATGAACATCACGTGCAGGCCAACGGCCTGCCGGCAGATGGTCGTCTGCGCCTGCTCAGTTTCAATATCCAGGTGGGTATCAGCACCGAGCGTTACCGGCACTACCTGACCCGTAGTTGGCAGCACCTGCTGCCCAACACCGGGCGTGCCGGCAACCTGCAGAAGATCGGTGACCTGCTCGGCGACTTCGACCTGGTGGCCCTGCAGGAGGCCGACGGTGGCAGCCTGCGCTCGGGCTACGTCAACCAGGTCGAGCACCTGGCCCAGTTGGGTGCTTTTCCTTACTGGTACCAGCAGCTCAATCGCAACCTTGGCCGCCTGGCCCAGCACAGCAATGGCGTGCTCAGCCGCCTCAAACCGCAACTGCTCGAAGATCACCCCCTGCCCGGCCCTGCCGGTCGCGGAGCGATCCTGGTGCGCTTTGGCGAAGGCGAAGACGCCCTGGTGGTGGTAATGATGCACTTGGCCTTGGGTGCACGCACCCGCGCGCGCCAGCTTGCCTACATCCGCGAGTTGATTGGCGGCTACCGCCATCAGGTGCTGATGGGCGACATGAACACCCACGCCAGCGACCTGCTGCAACACTCGCCCTTGCGTGATCTGGGGCTGATTGCCCCGCAAGTGGAGGCCACGTTCCCCAGCTGGAGACCACAGCGCTGCCTGGATCACATCCTGCTCAGCCCGAGCCTGACCCTGGAACGCGTGCAAGTGCTGGCCCAGCCGATCTCCGATCATCTACCGGTCGCGGTTGAGATTCGTTTGCCTGATGCCCTGACTGTCGATACATTTCCGGTCTTGCGTTAGTCCTCCCCTCTGCGGACCCTGGCATGACCGACGAAGCCCAGCGCTGGAAAGAAAAATACCTCAAGAATATCGAGCGGCAGGAAAAGCTCGAGCGCCGCTGGGACGCCCGTCTCGACTTGTTGCGTCGGGGCCTGGTGCGCAGCACCCTGGCCGCGGAAGGCAGCGACCGCGCCGTGGACCAGTGCATGAAGGAAATGCGCGAGGTTATCCGCACCGACAATATGGACGCTGCCCTGGCCGGCTTGATCCCGCGCCTGGAAAAGGCCGTGCTGGATTCCGAGCAACGTCGCGAAACCCGTATCGGCCAGGTGGGCACCGCGTTGAACTCGCTGGTCGCGCAATTGCAGACGCTGCCATTGCCGCCGGAAGTCAGCCGCCAGCTGAAGAAATTCTCCAAGCAGCTTGAAGCGCGTGCCAGCCAGTCGCGGGAAATGCCGCTGTTGCTCAGCGAGCTGAGCACGCTGCAAGGCCAGGCCCTGACCCACCTTGAGCGCCCGGAAGAGGCCCCCCGCCCAGGCCTGCTGCAGCGTCTGTTTGGCCATCGCGACGACGAGCCGCAGGCGGCTGGCCCGGCGCATGCGTTTGAGCCGGCGTTGCTGCCGGTTGCCGTTGAGCCCCCGCTGCCGATGGGCCCGGCGGTCATTCCGGATGGGCCGCCGGCAGAGCGCCTGCACCTTGCCGATATGGACGAGCTGCAGCCCCTGGCCAAGGTTGCGGTGCCGGAGGTTGTCGAGCCGCAGCCGGTTGCCGAGCCTGAGGCCATCGTAGCTGCGCCGGCGCCTGAAAAGGTCGAAGCGCAACCGCAGCCAGTCGTCGAAACCGAAGTGGTCGAGGCGCTGGACACGGCGCCAGTCGAGGCTAGCGAGCCAGCGGCGGCTGTCGAGACCCTCGAATCCGCCGAGGCGCCGCCGCACGACAGCCCGGTGCTTGAGGAGTCGCCCACTCCGGTTGAAACAGCCGATGAGCCGGCAAGCGAGTCGGAAGAAGAACACTACGCCATCCCCGATTGCGGTACCGAACCGTCCTACAGCTCGGTGGCCGGGCACATCGAGGACACCCTGCTCGGCCTGTTGAACGACCTGACCCTGCCCGAACGCCACAAACCCCAGGCCCAGGCCGTGCGCCAACGCCTGGAGCATGGTCTGAACTGGTATGAACTGCTGCCGGTGCTGGACGACCTGGCGGTGCTGATGCTGGCGATCACCGACAGTGGTCAGCATGAGTTCGAAGTGTATTTGCAGCAGTTGAACGAGCGCCTGGAGAACTTCCAGAGCCACTTGCAGGAAGCCAGCGAAGGGCACGCCGACAACAGCTCGGCGGCGCGCGACCTGGACACCCAACTGCGTGAGCAGGTCGATGTGCTGCAAAGCAGCGTGCAGGGCGCTGCCGACCTGGACAGCCTCAAGCACATCCTTGAGAACCGCCTTGAAGGGCTGCTCGGGACCATGGACGAGCACCAGCACCAACGCGACCTGCGCGAGCAGGAAATGGCCACGCGCCTGCACGGGCTGGCCGAACGTGTCGCCAATATGGAGCAGGAAGCCCTCGGCTACCGCGAGCACCTCGAAGAGCAGCGCCAGAAGGCCCTGATCGACCCGCTTACCGGCCTGCCCAACCGTGCGGCCTGGTCCGAGCGCCTGGACGAGGAGATGGCCGACTGGCAGGAAAACGGCGGGCACCTGCTGATGGCCATGCTCGACCTCGACCACTTCAAGCGCATCAACGACAACTATGGCCACCAGGCCGGCGACAAGGTCCTGAAGATTGTCGCCAACGTGCTGCGCAAACGCCTGCGCAGCCGCGACTTCATCGCCCGTTTCGGAGGCGAGGAATTTGTCCTGTTGATCCCGCAGACCGCCATCGTCAACGGTTTCCAGCTGGCCGAGACCCTGCGCGCTGCCATTGAAGCCTGCCCGTTCCACTTCAAGGGCGAGCGGGTCACCATCACCCTGTCCATCGGCATTACCGCCTTCCGCTCCGGTGAGCGCAGCGAAGTCGTGCTCAAGCGCGCGGACGAGGCGCTGTACCGCGCCAAGCACCAGGGCCGCAATCGCGTCGAACAGGGATAAGATCGCGTCGAAGAGGGATAAGTCGGAACGCCGGGGATACGTTACACTGTTGCATTACACACTTCCCCAGGCGTTGCCCTTTTCCCATGAAAGCGTTTTTTTCCGCGCTCCTGCTGTTGGCACTGGCCGGTTGTGCCAGCGGTCCGAAGATCGACCGCAGCCACCCGTCAGCCAACCAGGACAGCCGCATCCAGTTCGTCGTCCTGCATTACACCAATGCATCGCTGGAGCGTTCGCTGGCCTTGCTGACCCATGGCGAGGTCAGCAGCCACTACCTGATCGGTGACGACAACGGCACCATCTACCAACTGGTCGACGAGAACCGTCGCGCCTGGCATGCCGGGGACAGCCAGTGGGAAGGCCGTACCTGGCTCAACTCCAGCTCCATCGGCATCGAGATCGTCAACCCCGGCTACACCGACACCCCTACAGGGCGTGTATGGCACCCGTATTCCGAGGCGCAGATCGAATCGCTGATCGTGCTGCTCAAGGACATCGCCAAGCGCAACAACATCCAGCCGCGCCACATCATCGGCCACAGCGACATCGCCCCGCTGCGCAAGCTCGACCCGGGCCCGCTGTTCCCCTGGAAGCGCCTGGCCGACGCCGGCATCGGCATCTGGCCAGACGCTCGCGCCGTGGCCCAGCAGCGTGCGCGGTTCGACGTGAACCCGCCGAGCATCACCTGGTACCAGCAGCAGTTGGCGCGCTTTGGTTACTCGATCCAGCAGACCGGCGAGTTCGATGTGGCTACCCGTCATGTGCTCGCGGCGTTCCAGATGCGTTTTCGCCCGCAACGCTTCGACGGCCAGCCGGACGCACAGACCGCCGCCATCCTGCAGGTGCTCAACAGCGCCCGCTAGCGCGCCGCCCAACGGGCAGGCCGAATTGTCCGGCTGTTGCTATACCTCATGGTATTCGACGGGATAATTCTTGATGTCATCTGCCCTTGCCTCGCTGCGCAGCCTGCTTTATCGACCCTGGCTACTGGCCACGCTTGCGGCCACGGCGAGTGCGACCTTGCTTTTGCTGGCGAGCCTGGGCGTGGCCATGCACCAGTTGCAGGAAAGCGAAAGCGCGCAGATGAACGCCAAGGGCGAGCGCTTTCTCGAGCGCCTGGAGCAGATCTTCGGCCAACTGCGCCAAGGCGTCGACCTGCTCCAGGCGCAGCCCTTGCGCGGCTGCGACGCGGAAATGGTCAGCACCCTGCAACAGGTGACCTACAACAACCGCTTCCTGTTCGAGGCGGCCTATGTCGACAGCAGCCAGTCGTGCTCCAACCGCGGTGGCGAGCAGGCGCTGAACCAGCTGCCGCCGCCGGACATCCAGGGCCCGACCTACAGCTACTGGCTCAACACCACCACCGAACCCGATGACAACCGCGCGGCGCTGGTGCTGGGGCGCGGCAATTTTCGCGTGTCGACCTCACGCGGGCACCTGACCGACGTGGTCGACCTGCCCCCCGAAGGCAGCCTGCTGGTGATTCTCGACAAGGGCACCCGCGCCGTCCCGGTACTCGGTCCGGTGCAGGAGTGGCCGCCCGCCAGTGGCTGGCCGCCGGACAACGATGATGCCTTGCAGGTGTTTCCCAGCCGGCTGATCTACCGCATGCCGACCAAGTCCCCGGACTACCAGTTGGTGCTGATCACCCCGCGTGCCAGCCTGCCGCTGAAGATGAACGGCATGCTCTGGCTGCTGTTCCCCGGCAGCCTGCTGCTGGCCTGGTGCATTGGCTGGCTGGTGCTGCAACTGGTTCGCCAGAGCCGTTCGATGAGTTCGGAGTTGCAGGGGGCGATACGCCGGGGCGAGTTGCAGGTGCTGTACCAGCCGATCTTCGAGCTGAACAGCCGTCGTTGTGTCGGTGCCGAGGCGCTGGTGCGCTGGCGGCGGCCGGACGGCACGCTGACCGCGCCGGACCTGTTCATTCCCCTGGCCGAGAACACCGGGCAGATCCGCCAGATCACCGACTTCGTCCTGCAACGGGTGCTGGAGCAATTGGGCCAGGTACTGCGGGCCAACCCGCAGCTGTATATCTCGGTGAACCTTGCGGCGTGCGATGTGATGGTGCCGCGCATCGGCCTGGTCGCGGCGCGCCTGCTGGCCCTGCACCATGTCGCAGCCAGCCAGATCGCCTTTGAGGTGACCGAGCGCGGGCTGATCGATGTGGTGGTCGCGCGGGACAACTTGCAGGCGTTGCGCGCGGTGGGCCATCAGGTGTTGATCGATGACTTCGGCACCGGCTATTGCAGCCTGGCCTACCTGCAAACCCTGCCGGTGGATTGCCTGAAGATCGACAAGGCGTTCATCGACGCCCTCGGCCATGACGCCGCCAGCAGCGGCGTGGCCCCGCACATCATCCGCATGGCGCATGCCTTGCAGTTGCGGGTGATTGCCGAGGGCATCGAATACGAGGACCAGGCCCTGCTGCTCAATAGCGAAGGGGTCAACTACGGCCAGGGCTGGTTGTTTGCCCACCCGCTCAACGCGCGCCAGTTCATCGAGATGTTCACCCGTGGGCGGCGCATGGGGCCTCGGCGCATCGACGACGAGGCCTGAGCCGATTCAGACCGGCAAGGCCATGTAGAACTGGGTGCCCTGGCCAGGGCGTGAATAAACGCCCATGCGCCCGCCATGCAGCTGGACAATCTCCTTGCACAAGGCCAGGCCAAGCCCGGCCCCGCCCTTCTTGCGGCCGACCTGGACGAAGGGTTCGAAGATCCGCCCCTGCTGGCCGTAGGCAATGCCCTCGCCGTTGTCCTCGACGCTGATGATCACCCGCTCGGCATGGCGCCGCGCCTGCAAGCGGATGCGCCCTGCGCTGGCGGTATGGCGGATGGCATTGTCGAGCAGGTTGTCCAGCACCCGGTCCAGCTGCGCCGGGTCGGCCTGGATGCGCGGCAGTGGCGCGGTGAGCTCGACCTGCAGCTCGATCTGCTTGAGCTCGATCAATGGCGCAAAACGGCTGCAAGCGCGTTCCAGCAGGTCATCCACGGCGCAGGGTGCGAGTTCCAGTTTTTGCAGGCCGCTCTGGTAGCGGGAGAAGTTCAGCAGGTCGTTGATCAACTGAGTCAGGCGCTGCATTTCCTCGCCGATGGTCTCCAGCAGGTCGTTCTCGCGGGCTTCGGCGGGGAACTTCACGCGCTCGCGCAACAACCCGAAGGCCATCTGCATGCCGGTGATCGGCGTGCGCAGCTCATGCGAGGCGCGCAGCACGAACTCGCTGCGCACCCGCTCGAAGGCGCGCTGCTCGGTCACGTCATGCAGCACCATCACCGCACCGAGGATCGGCCCTTGCGGGTGGCAGACCGGCGTCAGGCTGTAGCTGAGCAGGCGGGTTTCTTCTTCTATCTCCAGGCACAGGTCTTCCGGCGGGCGGTCGAGGCTGCCGCCGCGCAGGATCAGGCGCAGTTGGTCGTCCAGCTCGGCACGCTTGAGCGCCTCGCCCAGGCCGATGCCCAGGTGCGGGTCATCCCAGCCCAATTGGCGCTGCGCGACCGGGTTGAGGTGTTCCAGCAGGCCCTGGCGGTCGATGATCAGCAAGCCGTCATCGATGCTGTCGAGCACCGCCTGCAGGCGCTGTTGGCCGGCCAGCAACTCGTCGACGTTGGTCGCCTGGTGCTTGCGCAGGGCCTCGGCCATCAGGCCGAAGCGCCGGGTCAGCTGGTTGATTTCCAGCGCCGGGGTCACCGGCAGGGTGACATCGAAGTCGCCCTGGCCGATCTGGTCGGCGGCTTTGGCCAGGGCCTCGATGGGCTGGCCGAAACGCTTGGCGATACCGTGCGCGGTGATGAAGCCGAGCACCAGCACGGCCAGGCCAACCACGCCCAGCAGGCCGGAAATCAACACGGCACGCTCGCGGGCCAGGCGCTCGCTGTGGGTGATGTGCTCAAGGGCCTGCTTGTGCGCGTCGATCAGGTCGCCGCGCAATACGTTGAAGGCAGCGCCCAGCGGCATGTCCGGGCTCAGGCTGCGGCCCGAGACCGGGGTCTCGCGCATGACCTGCAAAAAGGCCTGGTAATCCTGGCTGGCCTTGCTGAAGCCGGCCAGGGCTTGGGTCTTGCTTTCATGTTGCATGCCTTCGTCGAGCAGCATCTGGAACTGGTTCTGCAAGTCGGCCAGGGCTTTTGGGTCGCTGCCTTCATCGAGAATCTGGGTCAGTTGTTCCCCCAGGTTCTGCCGCAACTTCAGGCCCTGGTCGAGGACGAAGGCGTTGTCGTGGATCAGCGCCTGCTGCGAGCTGGCCATCTGCTGGACGCTGATCAGGCCCAGGGCCAACCCCAGCAACGCCACGGTCATCAGCGCCGAGATGCTGAGAAACAGCCGTGTGCGCAGCTTCATCGCCCATTTCACAGGTTGTACTGCTTGCGTTTGCGGTACAGCGTGGAGGCGTCGATGCCGAGGGTCTTGGCGGCCTGGTCGAGGGTGTCGCTGGTGGCCAGGACTGCGCCGATATGCGCGCGCTCCAGTTCATCCAGGCTCAGTGCGGCGCCAACTCGCGGGGCATTGCTGGTGGGTTGCTCGGCCATGCCCAGGTGGCTGATTTCGACGCGCTCCTGCGGGCAGATGATGCTTGCCCGCTCGATCACGTTGCGCAGCTCGCGGATATTGCCCGGCCAGCGGTAGTTGAGCAGCGCGGCGCGTGCTTCATCGCTGAAGGCCCGCGCCGGGCGCGAATACTCTTTGACGAAGCGTGCGAGGAAGCGGTCGGCGAGGGTCAGGATGTCTTCGCTGCGCTCGCGCAGCGGTGGCAGGTGCAGGGTGATGACGTTCAGGCGGTACAGCAGGTCTTCACGGAAGCGCCCGTCACGCACCATGTCCTCGAGGTTGAGGTTGGTGGCGGCGAGGATGCGCACGTCGGCGCGGCGGGTCACCGGGTCGCCGACCCGCTCGTATTCCTTGTCCTGGATGAAACGCAGCAGCTTGGGTTGCAGGGTCAGCGGGAAGTCGCCGATCTCGTCGAGGAACAGCGTGCCGCCATCCGCCTGGTTGACCCGCCCCAGGGTACTTTCGCTGGCCCCGGTAAAGGCCCCCCGGCTGTGGCCGAACAGCTCGCTTTCCATCAGCTCGGCGGTCAGCGACGGGCAGTTGATGGTCACGCAGGCCTTGCGCGCACGCTTGCTCCAGCCGTGAATGGCGCGGGCCAGCTCACCTTTACCGGTGCCGGACTCGCCGAGGATGAGGATATTGGCATCCGTGGTGGCGACCTGCCGGGCGGTCTCCAGCACCACCATCATGGCCGGGCTGTGGGAGTCCAGGCCGTCCTTGGGTTTGCGCATTTCACCTTCCAGCGCTTCCAGGCGTGCCGACAGCTGGCGTACTTCCAGTTGCTTGGCGGTGGCCAGGCGCAGCTGGTCGGGGCTGCACGGCTTGACCAGGTAGTCGGCGGCGCCGGCCTGGATCGCGTCCACGGCGGTGTCCACGGCCGAGTGCGCGGTGACGATCACCACGCGCATCCACGGCGCCTGGATACGCATCTGGGCCAGCACGTCGAGGCCGTTGTCCTCGCCCAGGCGCAGGTCCAGGAAGCACAGGTCGAAGACCTGGCGCTGCAACAACGCTTCGGCCTGCGCCGCGCTGTTGGCCGTAGCCACGCTGTAGCCTTCGTCTTCCAGGCAATAGCGGAAGGTACGCAGGATGGCCGACTCGTCGTCCACCAACAGAATGCGGCCTTGGTGGTCCGGGGCTGATTCCATTTCCTACGCTCCTTTAAGAATGATCTTGGTTAGTGTCGGAAAAATCGGGCAAGTTGCATGGTCAATACTGATTGATTCCGTTCCCTGCATGCTAGCTCCTCGCCAGTCACCTGGCTAACCCTCTGAAAATATTGCTTTTGTAAGCACTCAGTCGACTGGCACGGCGCTTGCGAAGTTCAAGCCTCCTGAGCAACCGGAGGCATTCTCATGCCTGTATTCAGCCCGGTGGCAGTGTTGGCTGCCGCATTACTCCTCGGCCCGCTGGCCGTTTCCGTGGCCCACGCGGCCGAACCTGCCCCACGTGAGGCGCAACAGGGCGACGCGGCGTTGCGCTCGATCATCACCTCGCGCCTGCAATGGAGCAGCCAGACCTACCGCCTGCCAATCGAAGTCGACAGCCGCGACGGCGTCGTCACCCTGCGTGGCCGGGTCACCAGCGCCGATGCCAAGCAGATGGCCGGCGAGCTGGCCGAGGCCACCGCAGGCGTCCATCTGGTCAACAACCTGATCAGCCTGGGGGTGAGCGACCCCGCGCAGGAGCGCGAGCAGGTCGTCGAGGCCAATGCACAGATGCAGAACGACGCCTGGATCGAAGAGAAGGTCCACAGCAGCCTTATATATAGCCGCAACCTCGACACGCAGAACATCGAGGTGAACGCCGAGGAAGGTGTGGTGCGCTTGTCGGGCGAAGTCGCCAGTGCCGAGCAGAAAACCCTGGCCGTACAGGTGGCCCAGCAGATCCGTGGCGTACGCGGGGTAGACGCGGACAAGCTGAAGGTCGCAGCCAGGGAGCAGGACTGATCATGCAAAACGCACGAGCGCACACCGTGCATCGTGCAGGATGCGCTCTGGTCATGTTGGTCGTTCGTGGTTAACTACCTGATTTATAACGATTTTATGGCTTAAAGAAAACTGGCATGCAGGCTGCAATGAACCTTACAGGTCAATAACAACATGCAGCAGGAGAGCCCGGCAATGAACCGTCCAGCCGCCAGAGTGCAGATATCGCCGCTTTACCTGCGTCAGGCGCTGTTCCTCAGCCTGGCGTTGCTGCTGACGCTGGCTGCCGGGCAGCTCTATCACGCCTGGCAGAGCGCGCAGATCGAGCGTCAGGTATATGCCGCGCAACTGGCCAGGCTGCAGGCGCACCACGCCGCCGCGCAACTGCTGCCCGCCCACACCGTGCAGCGCTCGCAACCGGCCACGGTGTCGACCGCCGAATTCGCTGCACCGCAAGCACAACAACGCTGGGTGTTCTAGCCGACACCTGGGCAGATTCCAAAAACGGTAAGGAGAATTACCATGTTGAGTTGGGCCATCACCTTCCTGATTATCGCCATTGTCGCTGCCGTCCTGGGCTTCGGTGGTATCGCCGGCGCCGCTACCGGTATCGCGAAGATCCTCTTCATCATCTTCCTGGTGCTGTTCGTGGCTTCCTTCTTCTTCGGTCGTCGCGGTAGAGGTTGATTATGAAAGGGACGCTATACAGAGCCCTGGCTGCCAGCCTGTTACTGGCCGGCAGTTCAGCGGCAATGGCGGCCAATGACGGCCAGGTCCGGGCCAACCAACTGTTGGCTTCGGACCCCGAGTACCGGAAACCTGGCAAGACATGGTCAAACAGGAAGAGCGCCTGCCCGAATGGGTGCTCAACTTGAGCGGTGAGTCGCCGCTGCAAATGTCCGCCACCGAGGAAGATGGCGACCAGTACCTGGTCGGCCCGCTCTGCGAAACCGCGCAGGGCTGCCTGAACAAGCGCTTGATCGTGGCGTTCAGCTGGGACAAGGACAAAGCCTACGGGATGCTGGTGGAAGTGCCCGAAGGCCTGCCGAGCGACAAGTCGCCCACCCGCCACGCCGATACCCGCTGGTTGGGCAAACCTGACCAAGGCATGCAGGCCCTGCTCAGGGAACAGCTCAAGCGAGATCCAAACTGGTACTGAGTGCCGCCGGGCACAGCAGTACGCAACGGAAGACTGAACCTTTTGCCGGCTCAGGCTTCTATGTTGCGCCCACCCGAGGAGGGTTGGCGCATGACCAAGGGGCCGGGCCGCTCTGATTGCTACAGGATCGCAGGGGCCTAGGGGTACAGGGAGTGCCTCCGCTGAGGGCCGGGTCAGGCGAAGCGATACTGGAGGTCCGCGAAGCGGGTGCACAGCGTGCCCATTGCATGACGCGGGCTTCCAGAACGCTTTGATACCAGGCTGCCAGCCATCTGAAACAAGCCGACACGACAAATCGGTCATTCGGCACGACCGTACATCATTATTTTTCACCCCCTCCTGCCGCCTGTTTTCCCTTCATTTCACGCATTCGGATTGTCGAACAAGCGTGTCCGCTACTCAGCCGGATACCTCTGAATCTGCCTAAATATGGCGCTTTGGCCATCGTCGGAATTCCGAACAGCACGTAGGAAAGCGTTTGCGACGTCCGTTTTGGCACAAAAACCCCATGCCGATTCGGCATGGGGTAGTCATTTACGGCATTAGACGGGGCCCCTCCACGTGGGAATAGTTGCGCCTTTTTTCGCTGGCCTGAGCGTAACCACGCTCGCTTGCGGTGACCTTCTACGGCGTCATTGCCTGCGAACCAGAATAACTATAGAGCGGCAACAAACCGCTCTGGCGTGCTGGTTTCGAGGTGGTGCCCGTTCCCACTTGAAGAAAGGTTAATGACATGAAGAAGGCAAAGCTAAGCCTCGCCTGGCAGATCCTCATCGGTCTGGTACTGGGGATTGCAATCGGGGCTCTACTGAACCATTTCAGTGCAGAAAAGGCATGGTGGATCAGTAACGTCCTCCAACCTGCCGGTGACATCTTCATTCGCCTGATCAAGATGATCGTTATCCCGATCGTGATTTCGTCGCTGATCGTGGGTATTGCCGGGGTCGGCGATGCGAAAAAACTTGGCAGTATTGGCCTCAAGACCATCATCTACTTCGAGGTGGTGACCACCATCGCGATCGTGGTCGGCCTGGTGTTGGCCAACCTGTTCCACCCGGGTGCCGGCATCGACATGAGCACCCTGGGTACCGTGGATATCTCCAAGTACCAGGCCACGGCGGCCGAGGTGCAGCATGAACACGCGTTCATCGAGACCATCCTCAACCTGATCCCGTCGAACATCTTTGCAGCGCTGATGCGTGGCGAGATGCTGCCGATCATCTTCTTCTCGGTGCTGTTCGGCCTGGGCTTGTCGAGCCTGCAGGCGGACATCCGCGACCCGTTGGTGAAAACCTTCCAGGGCGTCTCGGAAGCCATGTTCAAGGTCACCCACATGATCATGAACTACGCCCCGATCGGTGTGTTCGCGCTGATCGCGGTGACCGTTGCCAACTTCGGCTTCGCCTCGCTGCTGCCGCTGGCCAAGCTGGTGTTGCTGGTGTACTTCGCCATCGCCTTCTTCTGCTTCGCGGTGCTGGGCCTGATCGCCCGCCTGTTCGGCTTCTCGATCCTCAAGTTGATCCGCATCTTCAAGGACGAGCTGGTCCTGGCCTACTCCACCGCCAGCTCCGAGACCGTGCTGCCGCGGGTGATCGAGAAGATGGAAAACTACGGTGCGCCGAAGGCTATCTGCAGCTTCGTGGTACCGACCGGCTACTCGTTCAACCTTGACGGTTCGACCCTGTACCAGAGCATCGCGGCGATCTTCATTGCCCAGCTGTACGGCATCGACCTGTCGATCAGCCAGCAGCTGTTGCTGGTACTGACCCTGATGGTCACCTCCAAAGGTATCGCCGGCGTGCCGGGCGTGTCCTTCGTGGTACTGCTGGCGACCTTGGGCAGTGTGGGTATCCCGCTGGAAGGCCTGGCCTTCATCGCCGGTGTCGACCGTGTCATGGACATGGCGCGTACTGCCCTGAACGTGATCGGCAACGCCCTGGCGGTACTGGTAATCGCACGTTGGGAAGGCATGTACGACGATGCCAAGGGCCAGCGCTACTGGAACTCCCTGCCGCACTGGCGCAGCAAGGAAGCCCTGCCGGCTGGCGACATTGCCAAGCCGTAAGCTTCGCTTGAACTGAACAAGAAGCCCCGACCTGTCGGGGCTTTTTGTTGCCTGGGGTTTGGGAGGTAGCTGTCTTGCACAGTTTTGTAGCCGCTGCCGACAGGCTGCGCTGGAGCCCGTAAGGGCTCCCAAAGGCAGCGGCGACAGGGAGCTGTCCTTGCCAAGCAGACCGCGTGCCGACAAGACAGTGGCCGCCATGGCCCGCTATCATTCGCTGCATCTTCAGGGGGAACAACGGATGCTCAACGGCCTTTGGCTTGGTTTTTTCGTGGTCGCAGCCATCTCTGCGCTGGCGCAATGGCTGGTGGCCGGCAACGCCGGGGTTTTCGCCGCCATGGTCGAAAGCATCTTCAGCATGGCCAAGCTGTCAGTCGAGGTCATGGTGTTGCTGTTCGGCACCCTCACCCTCTGGCTGGGCTTTCTCAAGATCGCCGAGAAAGCCGGCATCGTCGAATGGCTGGCCAAGGTCCTCGGCCCGCTGTTCCGCCGCCTGATGCCGGAAGTGCCGCCCGGCCACCCGGCCCTGGGCCTGATCACCCTGAACTTTGCCGCCAACGGCCTGGGCCTGGACAACGCCGCCACCCCGATTGGCCTGAAAGCCATGCGTGCGCTGCAAGAGCTCAACCCCAGCTCGACCACCGCCAGCAATGCGCAGATCCTCTTCCTGGTGCTCAACGCTTCGTCGCTGACCCTGCTGCCGGTCACCATCTTCATGTACCGCGCCCAGCAAGGCGCCATGGACCCGACCCTGGTGTTCCTGCCGATCCTGCTCGCCACCAGCGCCTCGACCCTGGTCGGCCTGCTCTCGGTGGCCGTCATGCAGCGCCTGCGCCTGTGGGACCCGGTGGTGCTCGCCTACCTCGTGCCCGGCGCCCTGCTGCTGGGCGGCTTCATGGCCCTGCTGGCGGGGCTCTCGGCCACCGCGCTGGCGCACCTGTCGTCGATCCTCGGCAACCTCACGCTGTTCGGCCTGATCATGCTGTTCCTGGTCATCGGCGCGCTAAAGCGCGTGCCGGTCTATGAAACCTTCGTGGAAGGCGCCAAGGAAGGCTTCGACGTCGCCAAGAGCCTGCTGCCGTACCTGGTGGCGATGCTTTGCGCCGTTGGCGTGTTGCGCGCCTCGGGGGCGCTGGAGTTTGGCCTGGACGGTATTCGCCATGTGATCGAATGGCTGGGCTGGGACACCCGCTTCGTCGATGCGCTGCCGACTGCACTGGTCAAGCCGTTCTCTGGCAGTGCTGCGCGGGCCATGCTGATTGAAACCATGCAGACCCATGGCGTCGACAGCTTCCCGGCCCTGGTGGCCGCGACCGTGCAGGGCAGCACTGAAACCACCTTCTACGTGCTGGCGGTGTACTTCGGCGCCGTCGGCATCCAGCGCGCGCGCCATGCCGTGGGCTGCGCGCTATTGGCCGAGCTGGCCGGGGTGCTGGCGGCCATTGCGGTGTGCTACTGGTTCTTCGCCTGATACTGATTGCCCTGGGCCACGGCCCAGTCCACCAGTTGCGCGGCCAGCTTGTCAGTGGCCTGGCCGAAGCCGTCGACCACCGCTGGCACCTGCTTGTCGGCGACCGGCTGGCGCACCTCGAAGCGTCGGCTGGCGAGGATGCGCTGGGTGCGCCCCTGCACCAGCCGGGCGTCATAGCGCAGCACCACGGCCAGGCCGCTGGCGCTGTATTCGCTCTGGAACGCCTGTAGCTCGCCGGCCAGCTCGTAGTCGGCCTGCAGGTTGGCATCGTCGGCGCTCAGGCGTTGCACCCGGCCATCAGCCTGGAAGGCGTCCAGCAGGCGATTGCGCAGCAGCGCAGGCGCCGGGTCGCTCCAGCGCGCGCCTTTGTAGGTACTGATCAGGTTGCCCTGGGGCACCACGGCAATGCGCGGGCTGTTCAGCACTTCGCTGGCGATGGGTTTGTTCAGGCGCAACGACCAGCTCACCGGCTGCCCGGCCTGACGCGCCACGGCAGCCGTCGGCAGGCGATAGACATCCGCCGGGTCAGCCTGCGGCAGGATCGAGCAGGCGCTGCTCAGGCCCAGCAGCAAGGCCATGGCGGTCAGGCGGCAGGTACGGCTCATGGCTGGAACTCCTTGTTTTGGTCACGGCCCAGCAGATAGCCGCCGGGGTTGGCTTCCAGGCGTCGGGAGATCGCCTTGAGCGAAGTCAGGGTGTCGCGCAGCTCGCGGATCGCCGGGGCCAGTTCGTTCAGGCCCTGGGCGCCGCCGTCGATGGCTTCGCGGTTGTGTTCGAGGATGCTGTTGATGGTCGCGGTGCTGTTTGCTAACGACTGCATGGCCTGCTCGGCGTTGGCCATGACCTGCTTGCCGCCGCTGCCCAGCAGCGCGTTGGCATTGCGCATCAGCGTGCCGGTCTGCTCCAGGGTGGTGCCCGCCTGCTGACCGACCTTGGCCAGTTGCTGGATCGCCACGCGGATATCGTCGCGCTGGGCGGCAATCACCCCGGTGGTTTGCTCAAGGTTGGCCAGGGTGTTGCTCAGGCGCGCGACGTTCTCGCTTGAGAGCAGCTGGTTGGCGTTGTTCAGCAACTGGTTGATGCTGGTGACCACGTCGCTGCTGTTGGCCAGCAGTTTGGCGATCGGCGACGGCTCGGCGACGATGATCGGCAGCTTGCCGTTCTTGCCTTCCAGCGTCGGGCTTTCCGGCGTGCCGCCGCTGAGCTGGATGATCGAGGTGCCGGTCACCCCGGTCAGGGTCAGCTTGGCCTGGGTATCCTGCTTGACCGGGGTTTCGGCGCTCAGGCGGATACGCGCCAGCACGCGGCGCGGGTCTTTGGGGTCCAGGCGCAGGCTCATCACGTCGCCGACCTTGATCCCGCTGTACTGCACGGCGCTGCCCTTGGACAGCCCGGTCACGGCCTCGTTGAAGACTACTTCGTAGTCCTTGAAGGTGCTGTCGACACTCGACTTGGCCAGCCACAGGCCAAAGAGCATGGCGCCGGCCACCACAATCACGGTGACCAGGCCGATGAGCACATGGTGCGCGCGGGTTTCCATCTCAGTTCTCCTTGAGCGCTTTGGCCGCGGTATACGCCGCCCGGCCACGCGGACCATGAAAGTATTCGTGAATCCACGGGTCGTCGGTTTCCGAGACCACCTCGATGGGGGCTGCCACCAGCACCTTTTTCTGTGCCAGTACCGCGACCCGGTCGCTGATGGTGTAGAGCGTGTCCAGGTCGTGGGTGATCAGGAACACGCTCAGGCCCAGGGCATCGCGCAGGGTCAGGATCAACTGGTCGAAGGCGGCGGCGCCAATCGGGTCGAGCCCGGCGGTGGGCTCGTCGAGGAACAGGATGTCCGGGTCCAGCGCCAGGGCACGGGCCAGCGCTGCGCGCTTGATCATGCCGCCGGACAGCGAGGCCGGGTATTTGTCGGCCGCCGACAGCGGCAACCCGGCCAGGGCCAGCTTGACCCCGGCCAGGTGCTCGGCGTCGTCGCGGCTGAGCCCGGCGTGCTCGATCAGTGGCAAGGCGACGTTTTCGGTAATGGTCAGCGACGAGAACAGCGCGCCCTTCTGGAACAGCACGCCGAAGCGCCGCTCGACCAGCGAACGCTGGTTTTCGTCGAGTTCGCCGAGGTTCTGCCCGAACACCTTGACCAGGCCCTCACTGGGCCGGCGCAGGCCGACGATGCTGCGCAGCAGCACCGACTTGCCACTGCCCGAACCGCCCACCACCGAGAGGATCTCGCCACGGTACAGGTCCAGGTCGAGGTTCTCGTGGACCACCTGCGGGCCGAAACGATTACACAGCCCGCGTACTTCAATCACCGCTTCGCGGGAAGTCGTTGTACTCACCAGCCCATCTCCATGAAGAACAGCGCCGCCACGGCGTCCAGCACGATCACCACGAAGATCGACTGGACCACCGCCGAGGTAGTGTGGGCGCCGACCGATTCGGCGCTGCCGCTGACCTTGAGGCCTTCCAGGCAACCGATGGCGGCGATCAGGAAGGCGAAGAACGGCGCTTTCACCATGCCGACCAGAAAGTGCTGCACGCCAATGTCGCTTTCCAGCAGCGAGAGGAACATCGCCGGCGAGATATCCAGCGACAGCGCGCACACCACCCCGCCGCCGATGATGCCGCAGAGCATGGCCAGGAAGGTCAGCAACGGCAGGGCAATCAGCATCGCCAGGACCCGTGGGATCACCAGCAGCTCCACCGGGCTCAGGCCCAGGGTGCGGATGGCGTCGATCTCTTCGTTGGCTTTCATCGAGCCGATCTGTGCGGTGAAGGCACTGGCGGTGCGCCCGGCCATGAGGATCGCGGTGAGCAGCACACCGAACTCACGCAGGAAGGAGAACGCCACCAGGTCGACGGTGAAGATGCTCGCACCGAAGCTTTTCAGCACCGTGGCGCCGAGGAAGGCCACCACCGCCCCGACCAGGAAGGTCAGCAGCGCGACGATGGGCGCAGCGTCCAGGCCGGTTTGTTCGATATGCGCCACCACCGAGGTGACGCGCCAGCGCTTGGGCTGGAACAGGCGCTGGACCAGGGTGGCGATGATCAAGCCGACAAAGCCCAGCACTTGCAGGGTGTCTTGCCATAGCGTGTCGACCGCGCGGCCGATGCGGCTGAGCAGCAAGGTCATCACCGGAACGTCCGGCTGGCGCACCGGGATGCAATAGTCCTGCAGCGAGCAGTACACCGTCTGCAACAGGGCGCGGTCGGCGGCTGACAGGTTGTGTGCGCTTTCGGCCAGCTGGGCCAGGCGCTGGGCGCCCAGCAGCTCGACCAGCAGCGCAGCGCCTGCGGTGTCGAGTTTGCCGAGCTGGTCGAGGTCGACCACGGTGCTGTCGTCGTACTGTCCTTGCAGCACGGCGGTGCGTTGCTTCAGGGCGGCGTAGTTGACCAGCGTCCAGTCGCCGACGATGTGCAGGCAGGCCGGGCTGCTGCGGGTATCCAGGGTGGCGCTGGCGAGGGTGGCAGGCGTGCTCATAAGCTCCAGGCGGTCCGGCAGCGCTCCAATGCGCCGGATCAGAGCATAGACGTTACTGCGTGACAGATGCTTGCGCGTCGTCAACTACGCGAAAGCGCAGCACCCCGATCACCTGGCCGTCTTCGGTCAGCACGCGCACTTGCCAGCGCCCTACCGGGTTGCCTGGGAAGACCTGCTTGTGGGTCCAGGCGCGGTAGCCTTCCTTGCGCCCGCCGTGGATATCCAGGGCGATGCGGTCGACCTCTTTGCCGTTGAGCTGCCACACATGGTAGATGCGCTCGTTGAGCCCGCGCGGGGCCTTGATCGCGGTGTAGGCATACAGTCCGGTGCTGCGGATCTGGCTGGCGCTGACCTGCTTGAGGCTGGCGCCCGGGGTGCGGTCTTGCAGCTGGTTGGTCACCGCGACTTCGGTCATCCACAGGGTCGCTGGCGGTACCCAGGAGCGCAGCATCCAGCCGGCCCCGCCAACGGCCAGGGTGACCAGCACGAGCATCGCGCCGCGGCGCCAGGTGCGGATCGGGAAGCTGCTGGCCAGGCTCGGGAACGACAGCAGCATGGCGGTGATCAGCGCGAGCTTGAAGCTTTGCGCGGTGGTCAGGTGCAGGATTACCGGCAGTGCGGTGAGCAGGGCGGCGAACAGTGTCAGGGTGTGCAGCGCGAGGAACAGCCAGCGTCGTGGGGCCAGCCACTTGTAGTAGAGCGGGTCGATGATCGAGATCAGGCCGGCGCAGGCCAGCAGGCCGGTGAACACCAGTTGGCCGCTGTTCCAGGTGGTGGTGACAAAGAAGAACGGCAGGACGAAGAACAGGCTTTCCTGGTGGATCATCTGCGTGGCGTAGCGCAGCAGCGGCTGCGGGATCTCGCGCTTGAAGACCCTGGCGAACAGCTGGGTGAAGGTGTTCTCCAGCATCAGCCACAGCCAGCTGACCAGCATCAGGATGGCCACCCAGCTGGCCAGGCTTTCCTGGCGATCGACGAGGATGAAGCTGCCGATACCGGAGATGAAGCCGCCGAGGGCGATGACCCCTGGGTAGCGCTTGATCAGGTCGATAAGGCGCTGGACTAAAAGTGGCATGAGGGGGTGTTCGCTAGTCTTGAAATAAACCGATACAGGATACGCTGGTTTGGGCTGGCAGGTAGGGCCTCATCGCCGGCAAGGCCGGCTCCCACAGGGATCTTGGGGCAGCAGTGACTCCTGTGGGAGCCGGCCTTGCCGGCGATGGTGTCAATGATGACGCCGCCGCCAGATCAACCCCAAGGCCAACAGCAGCCCTGCCCCCAGCACCCCGAGGCCGATCACCCCGTCATAGCCGAACACCGGCTTCTCCACCCGCACATACCCAGGCTCGGCAAACAGCTGGCGCAGCGCCGCGTTCGCTTCCTCCAGGCTGACCTGGCGCAGCCGGCGTGCCGGGTCATCAAAACGGCCCTCGGCATAGGCATTCAGCGCCCCCCAGTAATAATCCGCCAACGCGCTGTTACCCTGGCTGGTCCACGCCTCGCGGTCGATGGCCGCCTGGCGGATGCGCTCGAAGGTCGCCGGGTCCAGGCCGTCCTTGCGCAATTGCTGGATCAGCCCGGCAAGAATCTGCTCGGCCTCCTCCACCTGGTCGCGGTCCACATCGGCATTCAGGCTCAGCAGACCGCTGTCGCCAAAGCTCTCGCGATCACTCCACGGCCCGTACGACAGGCCATGCTTGAGCCGCAGCTCGCTGTACAGCGCCCAGTCCAGATAGCGTTGCAGCAGGTCATAGGTCTGGTCGTGCTTGTCATCCAGCACCGGCTCGACGAACAGCCAGTGCAGCCGCGCGCCATCGCCCAGCCAGCCACGGTTCAGCTCACGCCGGGCCTCGGCCTTGTGGCTGACGCCATCGAGCCCGCGACGTTCTTCAGGCTCTACCGGCTGCAGCTCGCCATAGGCGCGTTCCAGATAGGCCGGCAGCAGCTTGTCGAGGCCGCCGACGACGATCAGGGTCATGTTGTTGGCTGCATACCAGTGCTGGCGCACGTCCTCGACCTGCTTGAGGGTCATGTCGTCCACCGCCGAGCGCTCGGCGCACTTCAGGCCCAGCTCCACGGCCAGTTGATCGCTGGCGCCGTGGCCGAGGTCCTGGCGGTCGAGCCAACGTTGCAGGTGGGTGTAGTGGCCGCCGTCTTCACGGGTGACGATCTGCTTCGCGTTGGCGAGGTCATCCTCATCCAGCTGGGTGTCGTTGATCACCGCCAGCAGCAGGTCCAGCACCTTGCGCTGGTTGCGCGCCGGGGCCTCGATCACGAAGGTGGTGTCGGCGCTGCTGGTGTAGGCGTTCCACTCCCCGCCCAGGGCCTGCATGCGTTCTTCCAGGCCGCCTTCGCCGCTGTCGTCGATGCCGCTGAACAGCAGGTGTTCGAGCAGGTGCGGCAGTTCTTGCTGGTGGCAGGGGAAGTCATCGAAGCCGATGCCGACCACCAGGCGGATCGACACATGGTCGCGCTCATAGCCGGGCTTGAGCAGCACCTGCAAACCATTGGGCAGCAGGTAACCCTCGACGCGGCTACGGTCCAGGGCAAAGCTGGAGCTACAGCCCAGCAACAGGCAAACGAAAAGCAGGCAACGCATGGTCAGCTTCCTTGCGCAGGGTTCGGATGAAGGGGCGTCAAGGCGAATGAGCATCGTCCGGTACACCATCGATCATCAGGGCACCGGTCTCGTTGCCACCCAATACCACATAGGCACTGCTGCAAAACAGTGAATTCAGACGTTTCATATCGGCGATCAGTTCCAGGTGCAGTGAACTGGTTTCGATACTTTGCACCACCTGACGTTGCAAACGGCTGACATGCGCGTGGGCCAGGCGACGCTCCTGCGCGCGGAAGCGGCGCTTCTCGCGCAGCAGCTGGCGGGCGCTTTCCGGGTCGGCGCTGAGGAACACCGAGAGGCCCAGGCGCAGGTTGGCCAGCAGTTGCGTCTGCAACCCGGTCAGCTCCTGCAGGCCCACGTCGGAGAACTCGCGGCGCTGCGCGGTCTTCTGCTGCTGGACCTTGCGCAACATGCGTTCGATCAGGTCGCTGGCCAGCTTGAGGTTGATCGACAGCTCGATGATTTCCGCCCAGCGCCGGCTGTCCTGTTCGCTGAGGTCTTCGCGGGGCATTTGCGCCAGGTACAGCTTGATGGCGTTGTACAGGGCATCGATGTCTTCGCTGAGGTAGCGCACTTGCTGGGTTACGGCGGTTTGCGAGCCGCGCAGCACGTTGAGCATGGGCTCCAGCATGCTGTCGACCAGGTCACCCAGGCGCAGGGTTTCGCGCACGGCGTTGGCCAGTGCCAGGCTGGGCGTGGCCAGCGCGGTCGGGTCGAGGTGGCGCGCTGCGGCATGACCGTTCTGCTCCTCGCGTTCAGGCAGCAGCCAGGCACACAGGCGCGACATGGGCTTGACCGTGGTCAGCAGCAACAGGCAGCGCACGGTGTTGTAGAGCAGGTGGAAGCCGATCACCAGCTCCTGGGGGCTGAACGTCAGGCTGTCCATCCAGTGCACCAGCGGGTCGAGCACCGGGATGATCAGGATCAGGCCGATCAGCTTGTACAGCAGGCTGCCCAGCGCCACCTGGCGCCCGGCGGCGTTCTGCATGCTGGTGCTGAGGAACGCCAGCACGCCGCTGCCGATGTTGGCGCCGATCACCAGGCCGATGGCCACCGGCAGGCTGATCACCGCCGAGCCGGCCAATGTCGCGGTCAGCAGCACGGCGGCCAGGCTGGAATAGGACACCATGGCGAACAGCGCACCGACCAGGGCATCGAGCAGGATGTCGCCGGTCAGCGAGGCGAACAGCACTTTCACGCCCTGGGCCTGGGTGATTGGCGCTGCCGCTTCGACGATCAGTTGCAGGGCCAGGATGATCAGCCCCAGGCCAATCCCGACGCGGCCCAGTTGGCCGGCGCGGGTTTGTTTGCGCGAGAGGAAGAAGATCACCCCGAGGAAGATCAGCAGCGGCGACAGCCAGGACAGGTCGAAGGTCAGCACCCGCGCCATCAGCGCGGTACCGACGTCGGCGCCGAGCATGATCGCCAGGGCCGGGGTCAGCGCCATCAGGCCCTGGCCGACGAACGAGGTCACCAGCATGGCGGTGGCGTTGCTGCTCTGCACCATGGCCGTGACGAGGATCCCGGCGACGAACGCCAGCGGGCGTTTCGACATGTTCTGGCTGAGCACGCGGCGCAGGTGGGAGCCGTAGACCCGCAGGATCCCGGTTCGGACGATATGCGTGCCCCAGATCAGCAGGGCGACCGCGGAAAGCAGATTGAGCAGGGTCAGCATGAACAAGCCCCCTGTTGCGAGTGCCCCAGCAGGGGCCAAATGGATGAAACCGTGAGCCTGGCCTGAAATCAGGCGGTTTTTCCCAGTGCTCACTTAAGCTGTAGTTGGCCAAAGGCCGAGGCGCCAGCATGGCATGGCTTGTAAGGGTTTGAAACATGGCAGAGATGAAAGCTGTGTCAGGGGTTGGTGGCCGCTGCCGCTAGGCTGCGCCGGTCTGCAACGCAGGCGCCGCCTTTGGGAGCCCTGCGGGCTCCAGCGCAGCCT